>NZ_JANZYP010000159.1 GCF_025506355.1 Sphaerisporangium corydalis | reverse complement strand
GCGCAGGAGCGCGGCGGCGACGGCGAGTTGCCAGATGACGATGGTGTAGACGGAGCCGCGTTCGATCGCACCCGAGGGCAGGCCGGCATCGAAGGTGAGAAAGAGAGCGACTACGGAGGCCAGGCCGAATGCTCCGACGACGATGCTGACGAGGCCGATCAGCCGCGTCTCGGGAGTCTTTCGCCAGTGGATACCCAGGACGAGGGCAAGCACGTTCCCGCCGACGATCGCCAGCGTTGCTCCGGTGAAGTGCAGGGGAAGGGTGCCGTTCTGCTGCGCCTGCAGGGAACCGTGGAAGGTTCCGACAAGGATGTAGCCGATCATGGTCACGGCCCCCGTCACTGCGGTGAAGGTACGGGACCGCCCGCTGATCGTCCGCGATAGCAGCACTGTGGCGATCCCGAAGAGGAGGCCCTGAACGATGAATCCGGAGTTCATGACGGCGTGCAGCGGCGAGTTGAGTTCGCGGCCTTGGAACACGCCGGCCGCTGCGGATCCGAGGTCGCTGATCCAGTTGGTGGCGTAGCTGTAGCGAGGCGATTTCCACGCCGCGGCTGTGATCGCTTCGGCGGCGAGATAGATCGCTGGGCCCAGGAGGAAGGTGGCAGCGGCGAGGGGGCGGAGCGGGTTCATGGTGTGTTCCATTTCCGGGTGGGTAACTGATTGGTCGGTCGCATTTGAAGGGAGAGGTGTGTTCGGAGGGTGAGTCACGGGGTCCAGGCGGGCTTTACGAGCTCGACAGCTCCTGGGCACACACCCTCACCCGCGACATCCGCCACCTCTAAAACCGCTGCCGGATCAGCTGCGATCATCGTGGCCCCAGTCGTCGTTCGAACCAGAGGTGGGCCAGGACTATCAGGGCCAGGTAGACCACGAGCATTCGGCCACTGACGGCGGTGGCGAGCAGGCCAAGCAGCAGTGGGGCCGCGATGCCTGTGGTGACCCGTGAGATCGTCCTCGGCAGGTCGGAGC
>NZ_JANZYP010000158.1 GCF_025506355.1 Sphaerisporangium corydalis | reverse complement strand
CACCCCCCGTTGGGGAAGTGGTTGATCGGTGCGGGGGAGTGGGTGTTCGGGCCCAATCCTTTTGGGTGGCGGTTCGCGGCGGCGGTGGTGGGGGTGGTGTCGATCCTGGTGCTGGCGCGGGTGGCGCGGCGGATGACGCGGTCGACGTTGCTGGGGTGTATGGCGGGGTTGCTGCTGGCGCTTGACGGGTTGCATTTCGTGTTGAGCCGTGCGGCGTTGCTGGATGTTTTCTTGATGTTCTGGGTGCTGGCGGGGTTCGGGTGCCTGGTGGTGGATCGTGATCGGTCGCGGGGGCGGCTGGCGGATTGGTATGAGGGGTCGCGTCTGTCGGGTGCGGGTCCGTGGCTGGGGTGGCGTCCGTGGCGGGTGGGGGCGGGGGTGTGTCTGGGGGCGGCGTGTGCGACCAA
This sequence comes from Sphaerisporangium corydalis, assembly GCF_025506355.1. GTDB lineage: Bacteria > Actinomycetota > Actinomycetes > Streptosporangiales > Streptosporangiaceae > Sphaerisporangium > Sphaerisporangium corydalis. Next base: position 685 of record NZ_JANZYP010000158.1, on the reverse strand, counting down.
GTGGAGCGGGGTGTTCTTCTTGGTGGCGTTCGCGGTGATGAGTTTGGTGTGGGATGCGGGGGCGCGGCGGGCGATCGGGTTGCGTCGCCCGTATTCGGGGGCGTTGCGGCAGGATGTGCCGACGGCTTTGGCCGCGATGGGTCTGGTGCCGGCGGTGGCGTACATGGCGTCGTGGACCGGGTGGTTCGCCTCGGCCTACGGATACGGCCGCAACTGGGCCCAAGCCACCTCAAGCGGCTGGGGTTACTGGGTGTTCAGCTCGCTGCGGTCGTGGCTGGACTACCAGGTGCAGGTGCTCTCGTTCCACACCGGCCTGTCCGACCCGCACGACTACCAGTCCTGGCCCTGGCAGTGGCCGCTGCTGATCCGGCCGGTCGCCTTCTACTACCCGACCGACAGCAAGGGCTGCGGGGCCGCCAGGTGCTCGGAGGCCGTGCTGGGGGTGGGGACGCCGGTGATCTGGTACGGGGCGGTGATCGCCCTGATCGCGCTGATCGCCTGGTACGTCGCCACCCGCGACTGGCGGGCCGGCGCGGTCCTGCTGGCCTACGCCGTGGGATGGCTGCCCTGGTTCTACTACGCCATCGCCGACCACCGCACCATGTTCCTGTTCTACGTCGCCCCCATGCTCCCCTTCATGATCCTCGCCCTCACCCTGGCCGCCGGACTCCTCATCGGACCCGCC
>NZ_JANZYP010000157.1 GCF_025506355.1 Sphaerisporangium corydalis | reverse complement strand
TGTACTGCCCTGTGAGGTTGGGTACGCGGCTGGCGGGTGGTTGGCCGTTGAGTGCGGTGTGGCCGCGGTGGTGATTGTAGGTGTGGAGCCAGCTGGGGAGTGCTTGGCGGCGTTCGGTCTCGGACTGGTAGGGCCGGGTGTAGGCCCATTCCTCTAGCAGGGTGCGGTTGAAGCGTTCGACTTTGCCGTTGGTCTGGGGCCGGTAGGGGCGGGTGCGTTTGTGGGTGATGCCTGCGGCGGCCAGGGTGTCGCGCCATAGGTGGGAGCGGTAGCAGGAGCCGTTGTCGGTGAGTACTCGCTGGATGGTGATGCCGTGGCCGGTGAAGTAGGCGTGGGCTCGGTGCCAGAACGCGGTGGCGGTTTCCTTGGTCTGATCGGCCAGGATTTCGGTGTAGGCCAGGCGGGAGTGGTCGTCGACGGCGTTGTGGAGGTAGTGGTAACCGAGGTTGGGGCGGCCGTGGGTGGTGCGGGTGCGGGCGGGGTCGCGGTGGGCGGAGCTGTTGGGTGCGCCTGCTGCCCGGCCCAGGGTCCGGTGGCCGCCGCCGTCGGGGATGTTGCCGAGTTTCTTGATGTCGATGTGGATCAGGTCGCCGGGAGCGGGATGTTCGTAGCGGCGCACGGCATGCCCGGTCGCGCGGTCCAGATGCCGTAGCCGGGGCAGGTGGTAGCGGGTCAGGATCCGGTGGACGGTCGAGGGGTTCATTCCCAGCAGGTAGGCGATCCGGGCCGGTCCCCACCGTCGCAGCACCCGTACTTTGATCACCCGTCGTTCGGTGCGGGTCGGTGTCTGTCTGGGGCTGTGATGCGGGCGTGAGGAGCGGTCCGCCATGCCGGCCTGGCCGTGCCGGCGGTACCGGGAGGCCCAGCGTGCGGCCGTGGTCACCGACACCTGGAACCGCTCGGCCGCCCGCCGCAACGGCCAGCCGTCCTCCACCACGCACCGGGCCAGCCGAAGCCGTCCTGTCTCGGTCAGCGGGGCGTTACGGTGGGGCATGAGGGCCTCCGGCAGGTCGGTGTAGACGTCGCAATCCACACCGAACCCGAAGGCCCTCACCCATTACAAGAACATCAACGCCGTGTCCGCGTACTCAACCTCCGTGGTCAGTACA
>NZ_JANZYP010000156.1 GCF_025506355.1 Sphaerisporangium corydalis | reverse complement strand
GTGAGGGGGATTTGGCCTTTGAGCATTTTGCCGCCGTCGCTGGTGAGGCGGAGGTAGTAGTCGGAGGAGCAGGGGGTGCCGTCTTCGTCGAGGGCGAGCATTCCGGAGTTGGTGGGGACGGTGTTGAGGGTTTCTGCGGTTTTGGCTATTTGGTTTCCTTCGTTGTATTCGTCGAACATGGAGATGTAGATGGCTTGGGCGCCGAGGCGGGTCATGTTGTAGAACTGGCGCCACATGAAGTCGCCGTGGGCGCGTTGGCGGGTGGTGACGTCGCCGGGGAGGACGCAGGGTTGGTAGTCGATGCCGTGGGTGTTGCAGTCGGCTTGGTCGGGGGTGTTGACGTTGGTGTGGAAGCGGTCGGTGTCGGCGGTGTTGCCGATGCGGCCGACCATCCAGGGGGAGATCATGTTGAAGGCGTGGTAGACGTCGGTGAAGCCGGGGCGGGAGTCTTCGGTTCCGGTGCGCCAGTGGGTGGGGACGCCGCCCATGACGTAGCAGCCTTGGTTTTTGAACCAGTTGATTACTTCGAGGCAGGGTGGGGGGGTGAAGGGGCGTTTGGGGTCGTTGAAGCCGAAGCCCCAGATGCCGACGACGGGTTTGCCGTTTTGTTTGGCGTAGGCGGGGCTGGTGGTGTGGGTGGACATTTTGGTGGTCCAGTCGGTTTTGATTTCTCCTTGCATGTTGGTCCAGTCGGTGACGTCGTACATTATGTAGAATTTGGTGTTGTGGTTTTCTGCTGCGGTGCGGACTTTTTGGGTGATGGCGTCGCGGGTGGGGCCTTCGCCGCTGTTGGGGTTGAAGCGTTGGAGGGCGGCGGTGTCGATGGTGTTTTCTTGCATCCAGCGGAAGTGGGTGTCGATGGTCTGCTGGTCGTAGGAGGAGAACAGGGTGGCGGGCTGGCCGTTTCTGAGGTTGGCGTAGTTGGTGGGGTAGGTGTGGGTGTATTCGCGGGTGTCGGGCCAGGCGACGATGGTGGTGTTGGAGGGTGAGGGGGGTTGGGTGTTGTTGGCGGACCAGTGCCACCAGGCGTTGATGGGGGCGGTGTCGCCGGGGGCGGCGAACCAGCCTTGGTAGCCGACGGTGATTTTGCCGACGACGTCTCCGGGTGGGCTGGCTGCTGCTGATGCGGGGGTGGTCAGGGCGGACATCAGTTGCGACGATGACACCGCGGCCAGGGCGGATCCCGACATGACAGAGGTCATGAACCTCCGGCGCGAAACGGCCACGCGAACTCCT
>NZ_JANZYP010000155.1 GCF_025506355.1 Sphaerisporangium corydalis | reverse complement strand
CTAGTGCTGTGACCGGAAACGATCACCGGGTTGGGCGATCGTTAGGCGACGGCGGCTGTGAGTGGCCGGCCGCCCCAGCGGATGCGTTTCTCGCTGCGGATGCGGGCGCGTTCTCGGCGCTGGGCGGCCAGGACGTCGGGGTGGCGGGCGTTGGCGTTGCGCCAGCGCAGGTAGGCGTGCAGGGCCTGGGTCTGGACCGTGTGGTTGGGATGGTCGGAGCCGGCGATGGTGAACTGCCGCAGCGGGCCGAAGTGCGCCTCGATCGGGTTGGCCCAGGAGGCGTAGGTCGGGGTGAAGCACAACTCGACATTGTTCTTGTTCGCCCAGGTGCGGATGCGCCAGTTCTTGTGGGCCGACAGGTTGTCCAGGATCACGTAGATGGGAGCGCCGTCGGGGCGGGCGGCCCGGATCGATCGCAGTGCGGCCCAGGTGTGGTCGATGCCCTTACGGCGCCGGTTGATTCCCCACAGCACGTCCTCGCCGACCGAATCGCAGCCGTGGAAGTAGGTGATCCCGTGGGTGCGACGGTAGGTGGCCGGCAGCCGTTCCACCCGGCCGCGACGCGCCCATCCCGACCCATGGGCAGGGCGAATGCCCAGCGGGCCGAACTCATCGAAGGCGAAGGTCCGCTCCGGGCGCTTCATCAGGGCGTACTCGATGCGGTCCAGCTTGGCGTCGAAGTCGGGGTCAGTGGACTCCTTCCAGGTCTTGGTGCGCTGGAAGGTGACCCCATGGCGGGCGAGCAGAGTGCGTAACGCCTCCCGGCCGATCCGGATCGCCCGGCCGGAAACAGTCTGCAGGTAGGCGGCGAGTTTCCGGACCGACCAGCGGGTGAAGGGCTGCCCGAGCCGACTCGGGCGGGTGGTGGCCGTCGCAACGACGAAAGCTTCCTCGTCGTCACTGAGCAGGCGGGGACGGCCTCCCGCCCACCGAGGGTCCAGACAGGCCAGCCCGATCTCGTTGAACCGGTGAATGACATCGCGGACGGTGTCCTCATCGGCCTGCACCAAGCGGGCGATCACCGGGACGGCGTTACCTCCAGCCGAGGCCAGCAGGATCATCGCCCGCCGGTAACGCACCGAGCTGGTGCTGCCCCGGCGGACGATCCGCTGCAGCTTCTGCCCTTCCTGATCCATCAATCTTCGTACCCGGACCGGTTCTGCCACCGCGCCTCCTCGCACCGATCGGACCTGTACACAACATCCAATCGGCACCGCGGGCTACACGCGAACCCGGTGATCGTTTCCGGTCGCAGCACTAG
>NZ_JANZYP010000154.1 GCF_025506355.1 Sphaerisporangium corydalis | reverse complement strand
GGGGCGTGAGGGGGTTTTGGGTGGACTGTGGGTGGGTGGCGGGGATTTGGGTTTGCGGGGGGTGAGGGCTTGTCGGGTGGAGGTTCGTTGGGTGAGGGTTCGCGGTGCCAGGGGGTGTGGTCGGGGAGGTGGTGATGTGTGGATTGGTGTTGTGGGGGCTTGTGGTTCGGGGTGATTTGAGGACTTGGGGGGTGTGAGGGCGGTGGGCGGTTAGGCGGGTGGTTTGGGGGGGTGGGGTGTTGGCGGCGGTTAGAGCTTCGAGGGCTTCGTCGGTGAAGCGGTCGGCGTCGTCGCCGAGTGCTCGTGCGTGTGCGGCGAGCAGGGCCACGTATGGCGCTTCGGCCGGGAGGTCCGGTCCTTCTTCGCTGGATACCTGCACGTCGTCCCGGGCCACGACGATCTCCAGGCCTTCGTCCTGGAGCAGGGCGCAGACCTCGTCCAGCGGGTGATGGTGCACGGCGAGGGGGACCTCGGCGAGCCGCTCCCGCCAGGCCGTGCGCCGGGTCACGGATTCGAGGACGTCCCTCAGCGCGAAGCCTGCGGAGCGTGGTTGGCCGTGACTCCACTGCAGGACCAGCAGGCCGCCCGGGCTGGTGGCGCGTGCCATCGTTCGGACGGCGTCGCGTGCGTCGGCGAGGGAGTCGAGCATCCAGGAGGAGTGCACGACCTCGAACCGGCCTTCTGGCAGGTCCAGCGTGCGGGGGTCGCGAACCTCGGCGGTGACGGCGGTCCCTGAGCAGAGTTCCTCGGTCGCCCGGACCATCGCCGGTGAGGCATCGATCGCGGTGACGGTGAACTCGCCCTCCGCCATGGCCAGGGCGACCTCTCCTGACCCGCATCCGATGTCGGCGAGCCTGCCCCCCTCGCGCAGATGGGTTCCGGCCTGCATGAGCGCGTCCAGCGCGGTCTCGAACAGTGCCTCGTCGTACAGCCGGCACAGCTCCGCGATCGGGACGCGGGCACGCTGGGTCACCGTGAAGCCTCTCTGTTGGTCCCGGCGGCGTTGTGGGTATTCCGGCGGTCTCGGGGTGGGCCGGTCACAGGTGGGTGGTCCTGCGGGCTGGCGGTGGGTGGTCCTGGTGGACAGGTCGGGCGCGTTCTTGTGGACCGGTCGGGCGGGTGGTCCCTGGTAAGCCGCTTGGGCCGGTGGGTTCGCGACCGTGGACCGGTGGGGCGGGGGTGTGGTGAGTGGTTTTCGGAGCCGGTGAGTGGGTGGTTGTGAGGGCCGGTGATGGTGGTCCTCGTGGGCTGGCGGGTGGTTTTGTGGTGGTGGGCTGGCTGGGTGGGGGATGCGGTGGG
>NZ_JANZYP010000153.1 GCF_025506355.1 Sphaerisporangium corydalis | reverse complement strand
GGTCACGTCCAGCGAAGTGGTGTATGAGTTGACCTTCGTGTGATCCTGTTCTGCAGGTTAAGCGGTGAGTGTCTGCGGGATGGGGGTCTGCTGCGGTGTGTCGCCCATAATGAGGTGCATCCGGGTCTTGGCCAGGACGTCCTGGCCCATGTAGCGGCGAGCCTCGGTCCATTCGTCGGTCTGCTCGGCCAAGACCGCACCGACAAGACGGACGATCGATGTGCGGTCGGGGAAGATGCCGACCACATCGGTGCGGCGGCGGATTTCCTTGTTCAGTCGTTCCTGCGGATTATTCGACCAGACCTGCCTCCAGGTCTCGCGAGGGAAGGTGGAGAAGGCTAGTAGCTCCTCGCGTGCGGCCTCCAGGTGCTCACACGCGGCCGGATACTTACTTGCCAGCGCCTCGATGACCCAGCTGTGCTGGGCCCGCACCTGCTCGGCGGTGGGCTGGTCGAAGATGGTGCGCACCAGCGTGGCCACCCACGGCTGGGCGCTCTTGGGCACTCTGGTGAGCAGATTCCGCAGGTAGTGCGTGCGGCAGCGCTGCCAGGACGCGCCCGGCAAACTCGCGCCCACCGCCTGCACCAGCCCGGCATGAGCGTCGGAGATGACCAGTTGAACGCCTGAAAGGCCGCGAGCGACCAGGCTACGCAGGAAGGTCAGCCAGCCCGCGCCGTCCTCGGCCGAGGTGACCTCCAACCCCAAGATCTCCCGGTTGCCGTTCGCGTTGACCGCGGTGGCGACCAAGACGTGAACGTTGATGATTCGCCCGCCCTCACGGACCTTCTGGGTGAGGGCGTCCAGCCACACGAACGCATACGGCCCGCCATCCAAGGCCCGGGTACGAAAAGCCTCGACCTGGACGTCCAGGACCTTGGCCATCTGTGAGACCTGGCTTTTGGAGATGTGCTTGATACCCAGCTGCTCGACCAGCTTGTCCACCCTGCGGGTGGAGACTCCCAGCAGGTAGCTGGTGGCCACTACGCTGATCAGGGCTTGCTCGGCCCGGCGGCGCCGCTCCAGCAGCCAGTCAGGGAAGTAGGAGCCCGAGCGCAGCTTAGGGATCGCGAGTTCCACGGTGCCGGCCCGGGTGTCCCAGTCACGGACTCGATAGCCGTTGCGCCGGTTGGTCCGCTCGTCACTGCGGGTGCCGTAATCGGCGCCGCACATGATGTCGGCCTCGGCCGACATCAACGTCTCAGCCATGGTCTTCACCATGGATCGCAACAGATCCGGGTCTCCATGCTCGATCTGCTCGGCCAGCCACGCAGCGGGGTCCACACTGTTGTTCACGGCCATCGCTCTGT
>NZ_JANZYP010000152.1 GCF_025506355.1 Sphaerisporangium corydalis | reverse complement strand
TGAACCGCGCCGGGTTTCGTGGAGACTCGGCTACTTGGTTTCTGCCGCGGTGACTGCGGCCTGTTGGTGACGGTAGTAGATCGCTTCGTACTCTGCGGGTGGGATGTCGCCGCAGGCGGTGTGCAGCCGGCGATGGTTGTACCAGTCGAGGTACTCCAGCGTGGCCAGCTCGACATCGTCCAGGCCCTTCCACGGCCCGTAGCGGCGGATCAGTTCCGCCTTGAACAACCCGTTGAAGGACTCGGCCAGGGCGTTGTCATAGGAGTCGCCGCGGCTGCCGACCGAGGCGACCGCGCCGGTGTCGGCCAGGCGCTCGGTGTAGCGAATCGACAGATATTGCACCCCGCGATCGGAGTGATGAACCAGCTCCGACAGGTCGGCACCGCCGTCACGGCCACGGCGCCAGATGGCCATCTCCAATGCGTCCAACGCCAGGTCGGTGCGTAGATGGGTGGTGGTCTGCCAGCCCACGACCATCCGGGAGTACACATCGATCACGAAGGCCGCGTACACCCAGCCCGACCAGGTACGGATGTAGGTGAGGTCGGCGACCCACAGCCGGTTCGGCGCTGGCGCGTGAAAGTCTCGCCGGACCAGATCCGCCGGCCGCTCGCTCTGGTCGCCGGTGATGGTGGTGCGCCGAGGCTTACCGCGGACCAGCCCGGTGATGCCGAGTTCGCCCATCAGCCGCGCGATGGTGCACCGGGCGACCGGCCGGCCCTCGCGGCGGAGCTGGTGATAGATCTTGCGAACGCCGTAACAGTAGTAGTTGTCCTGGTAGATCCGGCTGATCTCGGTCTTGAGGCGCTCATCGCGCACCGCACGGGCAGCGGGCGGACGGCTCCGTGCTGCGTAGTACGTCGACGGCGCAACCTGCAGAGCCTGGCAGATCGGCGCCACGCCGAACCGGTCGCGGTAGGCGTCGATAAAGGCGTTCATCTGGGCGGTCGAGGGTCGAGTTCCCTCGCGAAAAAAGCAGACGCCGCCTTGAGGATCTCGTTGGCCCGGCGCAGCTCGCGGACCTCACGCTCCAACTCGGCGATCCGCCTGGCCTCCTCGGTGCTGGTGCCGGGCCGTCGACTGCCATCGACCTCGGCCTGCCTGACCCAGTTACGCAGCGACTCCGATCCGATGCCGAGCTGACGAGCGACCCGAGTGATCACGCCGAACGACTCTCCGGACTGCTCAATGGTCTCCCGGACCATCCGCACCCCCCGTTCCTTCAGCTCCGGTGGATAGCGACGCTGGGCAGGGTGAGGGGAACTGGATCGACCTGACATGGACTCCATCCTTTCCAACCGATGAAGTCTCCATCAATCCCGGCGCGGTTCA
>NZ_JANZYP010000151.1 GCF_025506355.1 Sphaerisporangium corydalis | reverse complement strand
CGGGGTCGCGGGGGTGGGTGTCGCGGGGGTGGGTGTCGCGGGGGTGGGTGTCGCGAGGGTGGGTGCGGTCGCGAGGGTGGGTGCGGTCGCGGGGGTGGGTGCGGTGACCGTGTAAGCGACCAGGCGCCGGGCGCCAGGGGTGTCCTCGCGGACCACCACGGCGGCCTGCGACACCCCGGGGTGGGCGCGGAGCACCGCCTCGATCTCGCCGAGTTCGATGCGGAAGCCGCGCAGCTTCACCTGGTCATCGGCCCGTCCGAGGAAGACGAGGGTGCCGTCGGCCCGGCGCCGTGCCAGGTCGCCGGTCCGGTACATGCGGCCGCCGGGCGGACCGAAGGGGTCGGCGGTGAACCGCTCGGCGGTCGGCCCGGGACGGCCCAGGTATCCCCGGGCCAGGCCCGCACCGGCCAGGTACAGCTCGCCGGACACCCCCACCGGGACCGGGAGCAGCTGGGCGTCCAGCACGTAGGCGCGGATGTTGGCCACCGGCGCCGCCCACGGCTCGGGCCGCTCCGGCGTGCCACCGTGCCAGCCGTAGGCGTCGACGGTGCACTCGGTGGGCCCGTACAGGTCGTGCGCCATCGTACCGGGCAGCGAGCTCAGCCGGTCCCACAGCGGGGCCGGGGCGGCCTCGCCGCCCACCGTGATCGCCCCTGGACGGTGGCCCTCACCGTCCAGGAAACCGTGGTGGACGAGTTCCTCCAGGTAGGTGGGGGTGACGTCGAGGTAGTCGATGCCCTCTGCCGCCAGGTACACCAGCAGGGCGGCCGGGTCGGTCATGGTGGCCTCGTCCACGACGTGGAGCTCGTGCCCGGCCAGCAGCCACAGCATCGGGTCCCAGGACCCGTCGAAACTGAACGACGCGGCGTGCAGCGCCCGCAGCCTGTCCCGCCCGGCGGCGCGCCGGGCGGGCTCGATCAGGTCCCGGTGGTGGTGGGCGAACAGGTTGCTCAACCCTCCATGAGTACCGACCACACCCTTGGGCCGCCCGGTCGACCCGGAGGTGTAAATCACATAAGCACCGGCCAAGGGCAACGCCCGCGCCCCAGGAAGGGCCGCGATGTCGACCGGCGGCGCGGGATCGCGCGGGCCACCCGTGGCGAGGGGGACGAACCCGTCCGGTGTTACGGAGGAGACGAGGCCGCCATCCGACGCGGTCGCGGGAACGAACCCGTCTGGCATATCGGAGGAGACGAGGCCGCCATCCGACGCGGTCGCGGGAACGAACCCGTCTGGCGTACCGGAGGAGACAGGGCTGCCATCCGACGCGGTGGAGGGGACGAACCCGTTACCGGAGGAGACGAGGCCGCCATCCGACGCGGCGGAGGGGACAAGGCCGGCGTCTGGAGTGGTGGTG
>NZ_JANZYP010000150.1 GCF_025506355.1 Sphaerisporangium corydalis | reverse complement strand
ACTAATGGGAGCTACCGGGTCGGCTGTTCGGGCAGACTCGGTGCCTGTAGCCGCTGGTGGGTGAGCACTCTCGTCCACCGGACCTAGGAGTCCTGGGGTCAGATCGTGCCCTCACCGGTGGCCAGGGGTCTTGATCGCTGATGGGATGTCGTGCCCCCGAGGGTGTGGGGTGAGCACTGGTCCATTAGTTCGCGAGCCGGCTCCTGCAGGCTGCTGACCGCTGTTGTCGATCGTGGTGGAGGTCGGGTTGCTGTTCGTCGGTGATGACTGGGCTGAAGACCATCACGATGTCGAGGTTCAAGACCAGGACGGCAGGGTGTTGAAGCGGGTCCGGCTGCCGGAGGGGATGGCCGGGATCACCCGGTTCCACGACCTGGCCGGCCGGTTGGTGGCCGAGGACGCCGACCCCTCGCAGGTGCTCGTCTGCATCGAGGTCGATCGGGGTCCGTGGGTGCGGGCGCTGGTGGCCGCGGGGTATCGGGTGTTCGGGGTCGATCCTAAGCAGGCCGCCCGGCACCGGGAGATCCTCGGCAGCTCGGGGGCCAAGAGCGACAAGGGTGACGCGCACGCCCTGGCCGACATGATCCGCACCCGCCGCCACCAGTTGCGCCAGGTCGCCGGGGACTCGGAGATCGCCGAGGCCGTCAAGGTCGTCACCCGGGCGCATCAGAGGTTGCTGTGGGAACGCACCCGGCACATGCTGCGCCTTCGGGTGGCGTTGCGGGACTACTTCCCCGCCGCTCTTGCCGCTTACAAGCCCCTCGGTCTTACCTCGCAGGCGGTGCTGAGGCTGCTGGCCAAGGCCCCCACCCCCCAGAGCGCGGCCAAGCTGACGATCAGCCAGATCAGCGTGGCGCTCAAGGGGCGCCGCGACATCGGCGCCAAAGCCGCCGCGATCCAGGAGGTGCTGCGGGGTGAGCACCTGGGCCAGGCCCCGCTCGTCACCGGCGCCCACGCCTCCACCGTGAAGGCCCTGGTCGCTGTCATCGCCGTCCTGAACAGCGAGATCAAGACGCTGGAGGGTGAGGTCGAGGCCCATTTTGGACGGCACCCGGACGCTGAGGTCATCCTCAGTCAGCCTGGCATGGGCGTCGTCCTCGGCGCCCGGGTGCTCGCCGAGTTCGGCGACGCCGAGGGCCGTTACGCGAGCGCGAAAGCCCGCAAGAACTACGCCGGAACCTCGCCGATCACCCGGCAATCGGGCAAGACCAAGGTCGTGCAGGCCCGGTTCGTCCACAACGACCGGCTCGTCGACGCTCTCCACCTGCAAGCCTCTTGCGCCCTCCTGCACGATCCCGAAGTCCGCGCCTACTACGACCAGCTCAAAGCCCGCGACATCAGCCACAACGCCGCTCTCCGCCAAGTCGGCAACCGCCTGGTGGGCATCCTCCACGGCTGCCTTAAAACCCACACCACCTACGACCAGGCAACCGCATGGTCACACCGCAACCACGACCTCGCCGCTTGACATCCAACGTCCAGGGATGTCTGACCC
>NZ_JANZYP010000015.1 GCF_025506355.1 Sphaerisporangium corydalis | reverse complement strand
GCCTGACCGCCTGACCGCCGGCCGCCGGGCCGCCGACCGCCTGACCGCCGGCCGCCGGGCCGCCGACCGCCTGACCGCCGGCCGCCGGGCCGCCGACCGCCTGACCGCCTGACCGCCTGACCGCTGGCCGCCGGGCCGCCGACCGCCTGACCGCCTGACCGCCTGACCGCTGGCCGCCGGGCCGCCGACCGCCTGACCGCCGGGCGACTACCGCCGACCACCGACGGCCGGGCGACTACCGCCGACCACCGACCACCGGGCGACAACCGCCGACCGCCGGGGGCCGACCGCTGGGCGTACCGGGGGCCGGTCCCTTCGGGCGGTGGGGTGTGGTGGTCAGTTCTTGGGGGTTCTGAGTTGGCGGCGCAGGGCGGGGACGGCCAGGGCGAGGCCGGCGATCGCGACGACCAGCCCGATCGCGAACCATTCCTTGGCCCCGCTCATGAAGCTGCCTCCGACGTAACCGAGCCCCTGCAGGGCCCACAGGGCGCCTACCAGGACCAGTACGACGCCTACCGCGATGAGCAGCCAGTTCTTCACAGGGGTCCTCCTCAGGGCCGAAAAGCAGTGACAGCATCTCACCTGCCGGGGACACCGGGATCAGGTGCCGCAGATGTCGCTCCCGGCGGCGGTGGAGTCCCGCTTGGACGGCGTGCCCGCCGAGGTGGACGGGGACGGCGTCCCCGTACCCGTAGGAGAGGCGCTGGCGGAGTTCTCAGGAGAGGCGCTGGCGGCGGCGGAGTCCTCAGGGGTGGCGGTGGCGGCGGAGTTCTCAGGGGTGGCGGTGGCCGGGGTGGTGGTGCCGGGGATCAGGCCGGAGGCGGTCGCCGCCGGTGAAGGGCTGGCCGCGCGGGCGGCCGAGGCGCGGATGGCCTTGGCGCTCAGCTTGCGGATGCGGGCCCAGTCCGGGTTCCCGGTGTTGATCAGAGGCGGCACGAACGGCACCCCCGTGACCTGGGCGTCCCGGACCTTCACCGCGAGGGGGACGAGATGTTCGAGCATCTTGCGCGGGATGTCGGTGCGGAACATCCCCTTGGAGGCCTTCGCGAGCTGGTTGAACCGCAGCAGCACGGTCCCCGGGTCGGCCTGGTGCAGCAGGGCGTCGAGCACGCACCGCTGGCGTCCCATGCGGGTGTAGTCGTCGCTGAAGGTGCGCGAGCGGGCGAACCACATCGCGTCCGCCCCCCGTAGCTTGCGGGTGCCGGCCCGGACCAGCCCCTCGTTGTGCTTGCCGAAGACGATGTCGTTGGGGACGGTGAGCGTCAGACCGCCCAGGGCGTCGATGATCCGGGCGAGCCCCCACATGTTGACCAGCGCGTACCAGTCGACCTCGACCCCGAGGGTGTACCCGACGGTCTCCTTCAGGGTCTCGGGGCCCATGCCCGTGCGCCCGCCGAACAGCTCGGTGTGGGTCTCGGCGTACTCCCAGACGGCGAAGAGCAGGTCCTCCCGGGACCCGTCGGGGTTGGCGGGCAGCCGGAACCCGGCGGGGAAGCGCTCGTGCATCGGGCTTCCCGGGGGAAAGCGCACGTTCTCCAGGTTGCGCGGCAGGCTGAGCAGGACGGTGTCGCCGGTCCGCACGTCCACGCTGGCGAGGTTGACGCTGTCGGTGCGCACGCCGACGCGGTCGGGCTGCCAGTCGCCGCCGAGGAGCAGGATGTTGACCCGCGTCCTGCCCGCCCACGGGCTCTCGGGCCGCGCCGCCCCGGTGGGGGCCGCCACGACCGTCGCGGGGCTGTCGAAGACGGTGTTCAGCGTCTCCTCGGAGACCATCACGTACTGTGCGACCACGGCGAACGGCAGCGTCACGGTGACGGCCAGCGCCCCGGCCAGGATCCCGGAGATGATCTGACCGGTCTGGGAGAGTTCGCCCGGCCGGAGGATCACGTACGAGCGGACCAGCAGGGCGAACCAGCCCAGGGCCGCGACCACGGCGGCGATCGTGATGCCGCGCAGCCAGGCCGGGTCGAGCAGGCGCCCGGCGAGTTCGGCGTTGGCCGTGAAGGCGGCGAAGGCGAGGGCGGCCACCGCCAGGACGTAGGTCCCGAGCAGGGCGAAGCCGGTACGCCGCCGGCCCGCGCGCAGGTGGGCCGAGCCCGGCAGCACCGCGGAGAGGGCCGTCCAGCCGATGACCGCGGCCGTTCCCCGGGCCCTCTTGCTTGTTTCAGGCAATGCCGTCCCGCTCCCCTCGACCAGGAGGGGAAATGTAGTGAGGGGATCCGACGGGCACGTGAACAGCCCGAGAACGGATCACGATTTGTACGGATACGTACGAATGGGGTACTCCGAGGCGGCCAGGTGGACGCCTCGTCACCAAGGGATGCCGAACAGACCGTAGTAGGCGGCCGTCACCAGGAGCAGGGCCGTGCCACCCAGGATGGTGGCGATCGTGAACCGCTGCCAGCGGCCAGGCTCCCACCCGTCCCTGAGCGCGGCGACGACCGCCGCGACGGTGGTGACCTCCTGCACGAGCATCAGCACCGCCAGCACCCGGACGACCAGCCATCCGGACAGCACCGCCGGCCACGCGCCCGCCTGGTTCACCGAGAAGAGCACGATCAGCGTGATGAAGGCCACCACCGAGGCGAGCAGGCCGAGGCCCGTCCAGACCATCCGGCGCAGCCGCCGGCGGACGCCGGGCCAGAGCTCGGATCTCGCGGGGGCCAGCAGGTCACGGCCGCGCAGCCGCACGACCATCTCGGTGACCGGCGCGGCGACGTACCCGACGGCGGTGAGGGTGAGCGCGAGGCCCAGGATGGCGGTGCCCGCGTACCAGGGGGCCTTCGGCACGTCGGACGCCTCGTACCGCTGCACGGGCGTCGCCCCCGCGACCTGCGCGTCCGCGGGCGGCCGGGCGCTGCGGGGCAGGCCGAGGATCCAGTTCGCCAGCGTGTCGAGGTACCCGCGGGCGAACGTGCCGCCGTTGACCCGCATCGCGTGGTCGGCGCCGCCGAGGAACCGGATCGTGTAGTCGGCGTTGCCCGCGGCGGTCATCGCGGTGGTGAGCGTCTGCGTGCTCTCCACGAACGGGATCGACGGGTCCATCGTCCCGTACAGCGCCAGGACCGGCCGCGTCATCTTGCTCATCGCGGGGACGCTGTCGTAGCGGAGGAAGTTGAACCCCACCCCGCCCATCGCCCGGGTCAGCAGGTCGCGGACGCCGGCGGGCGCGTGCAGCCGCTCGAGCTGCTCGTTCAGCGCCCAGGCCACCTGCCGCACGGGGGAGACGTTGGGGGAGGAGACCAGCACCGTGAAGCCGACGTCCAGGCTCTGGGCGGCGGCGATGGGGATGACCCAGCTTCCCTCGCTCACGCCCCACAGGCCCGTGCGCACCGGGTCGACGTCGGCGCGCAGCCGCAGCGTCTCGATCATGCGGAGCGCGTCGTCGGCGAGGAGCGCGAAGTCGCGGTGCCGGAAGTCGTACCCGACGGTGCGCTTGTCGTAGGTGAGCGTGACCACCCCGGCCATCGCCAGCCACGTGGCCTGCGTGGTGAACTCGCCCCGGTCGCCTCGGCCCGAGCCCTGGACGAAGACCATCGCGGGGTGGCGGCCGGGCGTGCGCGGCGCGCGGATCGTGGCCGTGAGGGTGGTCCCCTTGGCCGGGATGGAGATGTCCTGCACGGCGATGGGCGCGTTGTGCGCGACGGGGCGGTACTCCGCCTGGGGTTGCGCGGGCAGGGACTGGAAACTCTGGCTCTCGGTCAGCCGCGGAGGGTCGAAGGCGGGCGGGGACAGCATGTATCCGACCGTCGCCAGGATCGCCAGCAGCAGTCCGGTCGCCATGCTCAACCGGCTACGCTCGCTCACGCCACCTCCTCGTCGGGCGGCTCGCCGCGGACCTCGCGCCCTCGGGACGGCCATGCCGGCTCCTCAGGGTCTCGCTCCCCGGTTGAACGCGTCCATCGTCCACGGGTTTCCACCCCAAATATGACCTCCGATCATCAGGTTAAGTCACGCGGGGGGAACGATGGTGCGGCTGGTACCTCATTTGTCAGTGGGACCTGTTAGCTTCCTGCGACATGCGTGTGCTGCACACCTCCGACTGGCATCTGGGCCGGGCCTTCCACCGCGAAAGCCTGATCGCCGCCCAGGGCGCCTTCGCCGACCACCTGGTCGAGACGATCCGCGCGGAGCGTGTCGACGTGGTGGCCGTGGCGGGTGACGTGTACGACCGCGCGCTGCCCTCGGTCGACGCGGTGGCGCTGTGCGACGAGACGCTGCGGCGGCTGGTCGCCGAAGGGGTGCGCACGATCCTGATCAGCGGCAACCACGACTCGCCACGCAGGCTCGGCTTCGGCGCCGACCTCATGGACGCGGCCGGCGTCCACCTCCGCACTGACCCGGCCCGCGCCGGCGAGCCCGTCGTGGTCGGCGACGTCGCCTTCTACGGCATCCCCTACCTGGAGCCCGAGGTGGTCCGCGCGCCGTGGGAGCTGGCCGAGCGCACGCACACGGCCGCGATCGAGCACGCCATGACCCTGATCCGCGACGACCTGGCGGGCCGGGGCACGCGGTCGGTGGTCCTGGCGCACGCCTTCGTCACCGGCGGCGAGAGCAGCGACAGCGAGCGCGACATCAGCGTCGGGGGCGTGTCCCACGTCCCGGTGTCCGCCTTCGCCGGCGTCGACTACGCCGCCCTCGGCCACCTGCACGGCCGGCAGCGGATGAGCGACTCCGTGCGCTACTCCGGCTCCCCGATCGCGTACTCCTTCTCCGAGGCGAACCAGGTGAAGGGGTCGTGGCTGGTCGACATCGGCCCGGACGGGTTCACCGGCGCCGAGTTCGTGCCCGCGCCCGTGCCGCGCCCGATCGCCCGCGTCCGCGGCCACATCGACGACCTGCTGGGATCCCCGAAGTGGACGCGGTACGAGGAGCACTGGCTCCAGGTCACCCTCACCGACCCGGTACGGCCCAAGGGCGCGATGGAGCGGCTGCGGCTGCGCTTCCCGCACACGCTCGCGCTCGCCTTCGACCCGGAGGGCGCCGGTCAGGGCCCGTCCCGGGTGCCACGGATCGTGGGCCGGCCCGAGATCGACGTGGCGCTCGACTTCGTCCGCGCGGTGCGCGACGAGCCCGCCGACGACGAGGAACGGCGGCTGCTGCGCGAGGCGGTCGAGGCCTGCCGGGTGAAGGAGACGGC
Source organism: Sphaerisporangium corydalis (assembly GCF_025506355.1). Classification (GTDB taxonomy): domain Bacteria; phylum Actinomycetota; class Actinomycetes; order Streptosporangiales; family Streptosporangiaceae; genus Sphaerisporangium; species Sphaerisporangium corydalis. The sequence continues at coordinate 147,307 of NZ_JANZYP010000015.1, read as the reverse complement.
CGTCTGATGGCGTGCCAGAGCGAGGGAGACGATCCCGCGACGCGTGGAGGGCGTCTGAGATGAGGCTGCACCGGCTGTGGCTGACCGCCTTCGGGTCGTTCCCCGGAGACGAGGAGGTCGACTTCGACGCGCTCGGCGAGGCGGGACTGTTCCTGGTCCACGGCCCGACGGGCGCCGGCAAGACGACCGTGCTCGACGCGGTGTGCTACGCCCTGTACGGCCAGGTGCCGGGGCAGCGCAACAGCGCGCGCCGGCTCCGCTGCGACCACGCCCCGCCCGACCGCGGGCCCAAGGTCGCGCTGGAGGTCACCGTTCGCGGGCGGCGGTTGCGCGTCACCCGCTCGCCCGTCTGGAACCGGCCCAAGCTGCGCGGCGAAGGACTCGTCGAGGAGAAGGCCAAGGCGCTGCTGGAGGAGTGGCAGCCCTCCGGCGAGTGGCGGTTCCTGACGGGCCGCGCCGACGAGGCCGGGGAGCTGATCGGCGGGCTGCTCGGCATGAACGCCGACCAGTTCTGCCAGGTCGCGATGCTGCCGCAGGGCGACTTCGCGCGTTTCCTGCGGGCCGACGGCGACGAGCGCCGCAAGCTCCTGGAGAAGCTCTTCTCGGTCAAGATCTTCAGCGATGTCGAGCACTGGCTGGCCGACCACCGCACCCGCACGGGCCAGGAGCGCCAGGAGCTGCGCCAGCGGGTCGACTCCGTCACCGACCACATGCGCGGCGCCGCCGGCCCCGCGCTGCTCGCCTCCCTGGACGAGCCGGGGACCCCTGACCACGCCGACGAGCCGCTCGCGTGGGCGCAGGCGCTGCTCGCGGCGGCGCGGGACGCCGTGACCGGGCGGGCGGCGGCGAAGGCGGCGAGCGAGGCGGCGCTGCGGTCCGCGCGCGTCGAGCTGGAGGGCGCCCACGCGCTGGTCCAGCGGCAGCGCGGCCACGCCGACGCGGTGGCGCGCCGTGACGAGCTCGACCGGGCGGCCGACGAGCGGTCCGACCTGGAGACCATCCTCGCCGAGGCCGCGCGTGCCGACCGGGTGCTGCCCCTGATCCACCAGTCCGAGCAGCGCGCGGAGGCCTCGGCGAAGGCCGATGGCCTCGCCGCCGACGCCATGGCCCGCGCCCTGCCCCTGCTCCCGACCGTCCGAAACGGGGGCCCCGGGTCTTCAGACGAGCCGGAACGCCTCGGCTCCGGGCCGTCGGCCGAGCATGAACGCGGGGGCTCAGGGTCGTCGGCCGGGATGGAGCGCGCCGGACCCGGGCTTGTGGCCGGGCTGGAGCGTGAGCGCCGCGACGAGATCGCCAGGCTGGAGCAGCTCCGGCCCGAGGAGGCGCGGCTGGCCGGTGTCCGCGAGGAACTGGGCCGGGCGGCGAAGCGCCTGGTGACGCTCGCGGAGCAGGAGGCCGCGACCGCCGAGCGGCTCGCCGTCCTGCCGGAGCTGCGCCGGGCGACCGGCGAGCGTCTCGCCCAGGCGCGCCTCGCCGCCTCCGGCCTCCCCGCCGCGCGGGCCGCCGTGGCCGCCGCCGGGCGCGATCTGGCCGCCGTTCAGCGGCGGGACGGCCTCGCGGACGAGCTCGCCGCGGCCCAGCGCGACCTGCGAGAAGCGCTCTTCCCCCTGCCGGGCCCCCCGCTCGCGTTCGCGCCGGAGATGGGCACGTCCGGCGCGGACGATGGCCTGGGGGACGCCGTCAGGGAGGCCGCGCGGGAGACGTGCGAGCGTCTCGCCGTGCTCGAACGGGCACACCGCGACGAACTGGCCGTCCTGGAGCACCGCCGCGCCGACGAGGCTCGGCACACCGAGGTCAAGGCCAGGCTGGCCGGCCTGGACGACCGGCTCGCCGAGCTGGCCGACCGGGAGGCGGCTCTCGCGGACGCCCAGGCCGAGCTGCCCGTACGCCTGGCGGAGATCGACGGCGGGCTCGCGGCCCTCAGGGCGGACCTGACGCTGGTCCCGGCCGCCGAGGCGGCCGGCCAGGCGGCGAACGCCCTGCTGGAGCAGGCGCGCCGCCGGGACGCCCTGGCGGTCGAGCTGGAGGCCGCCGAGGGTGAGCGGCGGCTGGTCACCGACGAGGCGCAGGAGCTTCGCGACCGGCTCCAGTCGATCAGGCAGGCCCGCATCGACGGCATGGCGGCCGAGCTGGCCGGTGGCCTGGTCCCGGGGGAGGCGTGCGCCGTCTGCGGCTCGCCGGAGCACCCCGCCCCGGCCTCGCCCGCGGACACGACCCCCACGGTCGACCACGAACGGGCGGCCCAGGAGCGGTCCGACCAGGCGCAGGAGGCCAGGCAGGAGGCGGAGCGCAGGGTCGCCGTGCTGTCCGCCCAGCTCGGCGAGGCGACCGGCCAGGCGGGCGGGCTCTCCGTGGCGGCGGCGCTGGCCTCACGCCAGGAGGCGGAGGCCGAGCTGACGCACCTCGGCGCGCTGGCCAGGCAGGAGCCCGCGCTCGCGGCGCGTGCGGAGTCCGTGCGCCGGGAGCTGGACACCGTCCGGAGCACGGCACAGGAGCTCGAACTGGCCGTCGCGGAGCACCGCGCCCGCCGTGCGGAGGCGCGCGACCAGGTCGAGCGGCTGGCGGCCGTGCTCGACGCCGCCAGGGACGGCGACGTGAGCGTGTCCGCCCGCCGCGAACGGGTCACCCGGGAGGCGCGCCTGCTGGACCTCGCGATCCAGGCGGCCACCCGCGTCGGCGACGCCGCCTCCGCCTACACCGAGGCCCGGGACGGCGTACGCCGCGACCACCTCGCCAGGACACCTTCCCTGGAGGGCGTGGACCCGGGGGTCGAGGAGGTGGAAGCGGTCCTGGTGGCGGCCGAGCTGGCCCTGGGGCGGCTGCGGGAGGCCGCCGGGGAGGAGGGTGCGCTCGCCGAGGAGGTCAGGCTGGTCGAGGCCGAGCTCGCCGAGCTGACCGAGGGCTCCACGCGCATCGGCCTGGAGGTCGCCGCCGAGCGCGCCAGGGAGCGGAGCCTGGCCGCCGACGCCGAGCGGCTGACGTCGGTGCTCGCCGCCGCCGTCGGTGACGACGCGACGCTCGCCGCGCGCCTTGAGCGGCTCACCGACGAGGCGCAGCTGCTCCACGACGCGGTGGAGGCCGGACGGCTCGCCCGTTCGGCCGGCGCCGAACGCGACGCGGCGGGCCTCGGTGCGGAGAACGCCGCCACGGACGCGGGGTTCGCGAACGTCGCCGACGCCCGCGCGGCCGCGCGTACGACGGCGGCCAGGGAGGCGATGGCCGAGCGGCTGCGTGGGCTGGACGCCGAGCGCGCGGCCGTGACGAGGTTACTGGGCGATCCCGAGCTGGTCGCGGCGGCGGCCCTGCCCGCGCCCGACGTCGCCGCGCTGACCGGGGCGTTCGACGCCGCCGAGCACGAGCACGCCACGCACGCCTCGGCCCGCGACCAGGCCGGCGCACGGTACGACCAGCTCCAGGCGCTGTCGGGGACCCTGGAGGCCACGCTGGCCGATTGGCGTCCGGCCGAGGAGCGCCACCGGCTCGCGAGGCGGCTCGCCGAGCTGGCCGTCGGGACCTCCGCGGACAACCGGTTCAACATGCGCCTGTCGTCGTACGTGCTCGGGGAGCGGTTGCGGCAGGTGGTGGACGCGGCCAACCAGCGGCTCGACCACATGTCCGGCGGCCGTTACCTCCTCCTGCACAACATGCGGAAGTCGGCCGCCGACCGCAAACGATCGGGCGGCGGGCTCGGGCTGTACGTGCTCGACGGCTGGACGGGGGCGGAGCGCGATCCCGCCACGCTGTCGGGCGGCGAGGCGTTCATGACCTCCCTGGCCCTCGCACTGGCGCTCGCCGACGTGGTGACGGACGAGGCGGGTGGGGTGGAGCTCGGCACGCTGTTCATCGATGAGGGGTTCGGCACCCTCGACGAGGAGAGCCTCGACGCCGTCCTCGACATCCTCGACGAGCTGCGGGACGGGGGCCGGGCCGTCGGCATCGTCAGCCACGTCGGAGAGTTGCGCGCTCGCGTCCCGGCGCAGCTCAAGGTGGTGAAGAACCGTTTCGGCTCCAGTCTTTCGGTGGCCGTTCCCGGATAAACCGCAATATAGGGGAACTTTAATGAGCACTGGGGTTGTTGGTGCGAATGGGGTTTACGGATTCATCTTGGGGCGAGGTGCGGCGCGCTAGGGTGGTCCACCGTCAACAGGGCAGAGGGAGAGTTACGGGGTGAAGATCCCAATGCCACGGGGTGACCGTCTGACAACAGTGGTAGCGGCGACCGTCGCCGACGTGCCGGGCGACATCGATGGTCATATCGACGACGTGACCGGCGCCGGCCGCGATCCGAGGGTTTCCCCGCCGCGCCGTTGTTCCAATGCGACGACTGATCAGGGGACCATGTCGTGAAGCACAGTCCGCAGCACAAAGACTCACAAGGCAACCACCCGCAGCATGGCGACGCGTACGACACCGACGCGCAGCACACTTCCGGACAGAGCACGACAGGTCACGCCACCACAGGGCAGACCCCCACCGGACCCACCACCTCCGGACCCGGCATCACGGGGTCTGGCGCCGCTGGGCCCGGTCCCACTGGTCACACCACATCGGGGCTGAGCACACCGGGGCTCAGCACCCCCGGTCACACCGCCGCCGGGCTCGGCACCGGCGGGTATGGCGGCGTGGGATCCGATCCGGCGGGGCTCGGCCTCGCGGGGCCTCGAGGCGACGGCCAGTACACCGGTCCGGCAGGGCAGGGTGGCGGCTACGGCGACCTGGCGACGGACAGCACCGACCCTGGTGGCCGGCTGTACCCGGCGGGACCTGGCGGGACGACCTACGGCGCGGGGCCGGGTTCCGGTTTCGGCGGGCTGTCGGCCGACAGCACCGACCCCGGCGGCCGGCTGTACCCGGCGGAGCTGGCCGGGCCGCCGTACGCCACGCCACTCGGCGGGCCGTCGTACGGTGCCGACCCGAACCGTCCGTCGTACGGCGCCGACTTGAACGGGCCTTCGTATGGCGCCGATCCGAGCGCGCCCTCGTATGGTGCCGACCCGAACGGGCCGTCGTACAGTGCGGCGCTCGGGGGACCGCCGTTCAGCGCCGAGCTCGCCGGGCCGCCGTACTCCCTGGACTACAGCGGGCCCCCGTACGGTGCCCCGGACCAGCCGGTCGCGGGGACCGGCGGTTCCGCGCAGCCGGCCGACGCCCCGTACGGGACGGGCCGGTACCGGGCCGGAGATGGGCCGGGCACGGACCCGGCCGGCCCGACTTACCCGAGCGGGACCTACGGCACCGGGCAGTACGACCTGAACACCGGACGATACGACGCACCCCCGGTGAACGGCGCCGGACGGGACGCTCCTCCGGTGAACAGCCCGCGCGACGCTTCTCCGGTGAACGGCATAGGGCGGTACGACCTGGGCACCGGCCGGTATGACGCGCCAGGGGTGAACGACGCCGAGGCCGGCGACCCGGCACGCGGAAACGGCCAGTACGGCGCCGGCCCGCTTCCCACCGTCGCCGGCCCGCTTCCCACCGTCGCCGGCCCGCTTCCCACCGGCGCCGGGTCGTACTCGACGGGGGAACCCACTTACGGCGAGGGCGCCGGGTACGACGACGGGAAGTACGGCGGGGTTCGGTACGGCACCGCGCGGTCCGAGCCGGAGCGGCCCGGCGACGACCGCCTCGGCGCCGGGCGTCAACCGGGCGCGGGCCTGTCCAGCACCCCGCAGACTGGAACGGGACAGTCCTCCGGCGCGCAGCCCGGGTCGGCGTACTTCGGCGAAGCCCGTACGACCGACGACCGCATCGCCCCAGACCAGACCGGACCCGCCCACCTCACCCCCGGAACCACGACCCCGGGTTCGCTCAGCGGCGGCCAGGCCGGTGCGGGGATCGGTGGTCTGGGGTCGCTTGGCGGGGTGCAGGCCGGTGGTACGCAGCCTGGTACCGCGCTGTCCGGGAGCGGGCAGAGTGGGGGCGCGCAGGCCGGGACGGCGCAGGCCGGGGCGAGCGGGTACGGCTCCGAGCAGAGTGACACCGGCAAGTACGGGCTTGAGCAGAGTGCCGCCGTTGGATACGGGGTCGAGAACGCGGCCGTTGGAGTTGAGCGGAGCAGTACCGGTGGGTACGCGGATGAGCGTGGTGGTGCCGGGGGCGGTGGGTACGGCTCCGAGCAGGGGGGCGCTGGCGGGTATGGGGTTGAGCGTGGCGGTGCCGGGGGGAGCGGGTCTGGGGAAGGCCGGGTGGGGGGGTCTTCGTATGGGGGGAGCGACTCCGGGGGGATAGGCGGGGATCTGCCGACCACGCGGGTGACCGTCGCCCATGGGGACGTGGCGGGGCTGGCCGTGCAGTTCCAGCAGCGGTTCCACGCGCTCGCCGGGAACATCGAGCAGGTGATCCGCGGCAAGCGGGAGACGATCGAGCTGGCGCTGGTCTGCCTGTTCTCCGAAGGGCACCTGCTCATCGAGGACGTGCCGGGGACGGGCAAGACGACCCTGGCGCGGAGCCTCGCCGCCAGCATCCAGGCCGAGCTGCGCAGGATCCAGTTCACGCCGGACCTGATCCCCTCCGACATCACCGGTGTGTCGATCTACAGCCAGGCGCACCAGCGGTTCGAGTTCCACCCGGGCCCGGTGTTCGCCAACCTCGTGCTCGCCGACGAGATCAACCGCGCCTCCCCGAAGACCCAGGCGGCGCTGCTGGAGGTCATGGAGGAGCGGCGGGTCACGGTCGACGCCGAGTCGCATCCGGTGCCCCGGCCCTTCATGGTCCTGGCCACCCAGAACCCGGTGGACATGGACGGGACGTACCCCCTTCCCGAGGCGCAGCTCGACCGCTTCCTGATGTGCGTGTCCGTCGGGTACCCCGACCACGCGTCGGAGGTCGAGGTGCTCAAGGGCATGCCCGCCGGGCCCAAGGTGGAACACCTGCCCCTGATCGCCCGGGCCGCCGACGTCGCCGGAATGATCGACTTCGTCACCCGGATCCACGTCGCCGACTCGATCTACGACTACGTCGTGGCCCTGGTCAGCGCGACGCGGCGCTCGCCCGAGGTACGGCTGGGCGCGAGCCCCCGGGCCAGCCTGGCGCTGCTGCGCGCGTCGCGGGTGATGGCGGCGGCGGCCGGGCGGCACTACGTGATCCCCGAGGACGTCAGGGCGCTGGTCGCGCCGGTGCTCGCGCACCGGCTCATCCTCACCCCCGAGGCGGAGATGCGCGACCGCACGGCCACGTCCGTCATCGAGTCGACACTGGCGGCGACCCCCGGCCCCCAGGCACTCGCCGCGGTGTGACGCCGTGCCGACATGGGTGGCCGGAAGGTCGCGTTTGACGTCGTGCTGACATGGGTGGCCGGGAGGTCTCGTGTTGACGTGGTGGGGTCGCGGGGTGCTGGCCGGGTCGATCGTGCTCTACGGGCTCGCCTTCGTGCTCGGCCGCATGGAGCTGGTGGTGCCCGCCTCCGTGGGCGTGGTCGGCCTGATCGGCGCCCTGCTGTGGACGCTGCCTGAGGCCCGGCTGGCGATCCGCAGGGAGGTCATGCCGCTGAAGGTGGCGCGCGGCGAGGCACTGGTGGCCGTGCTGGACCTTCGCAACCACGGACGCTGGGTGCTGACCGGCCTGCGGGCCCACGACCGCGTGACCCCCGCCGGGAACGGCGCTGCGGCCCCGGACCATGCCGGTGGGGCCAGGGCCGAAGGTGGTCGCGACAGTCGGGGTGGTCGCGGTGATCGCGGTGGTCCGGGTGGTCGCGACCGTCGCGACAGTCACGGTGATCGCGGTGATCCGGGTGATCCGGGTGGTCGGGATGGTGAGCTGGTGGTCGGGGTGGGGTGGTTGCGGCGGGGGGCGGGGCGTGCCGTTTCGTATGAGGTGCCCACCGAGGTGCGCGGGGAGGCGCGGGTCGGGCCGCTCACGGTGGTGCGCCGGGACCCGCTCCGGCTGACCCGCACCCTGATAGAGCACGACGAGGACGCCGTCTTCCTGGTCAGGCCGCGCACGGTGCCGCTCGTGACGGCGCCGCCCGGCCGGGCCGCCGGGCTGGACGCGCGACGCGGCCACCGCGCCCCTCCGCGGTTCGGCGGCTCCTCACGGCCCGGCGCCGCCGCGAGCTTCGGTGGCACCGCGGGTTTCGCCGACGACGCGACGTTCCACGGCCTGCGCGAGTACGTCATGGGCGACGACCTCAGGCACGTCCACTGGCGGTCCAGCGCGCGCACCGGCTCCCTCATGGTCCGTACGCTCCTCGACCCCGGCCCGCCCCTGACGACGGTGGCCCTGGACACGCGCGCCGCGTCCTACGAGCCCGCCGGGTTCGAGCTGGCCGTGGACGCCGCGGCCTCGGTGGCGGTGGCCGTGGCGCGGGCCGGGCTGCCGGTGCGGCTGCTCACCGGCGAGCGCGTCCTGCTTGACGTGAAGGGCGGGGCGTGCGCCGCCGAGGCCGTGCTCGACCGGCTCGCCGTCGTACGGGCCTGCGCCGACCGCGCGGCGGACCCGGTGCGCCGCCTGCGCCCGGGAGGGCTGCTCGTCCTGGTGACGGGGGACGACGAGGCGGTGACCAGGGCCGCGGCCGTCCACCGCCGGTACGACCGCGCGTTGTGCCTGCGCATCGCCCCCGGCCCCCTCCCGCCCTGCGCACCGGGCGTCACCGTCATCGACGTCCCCGACCTCCCGTCACTCGCGACCTCCTGGACCACGACGCTGCGCTGACCGTCCGTCCCGCCCCAAGGGGGCCCGGCGACCGGCCTGACGCAGAGGGCGTTCAGAGGTCGTTCAGACGGGTCAGGAGGTCGAGGGGGGTCAGGAGGTAGGCGCCGATGGCGAGGGCGGCGGTGGCTACCAGCAGGAACAGGAAGACGAAGAAGCCGCCGGGGAAGTGGGTCAGGCGGGCGAGCTGGTCGGCGTCGGAGTCGGGTGCCCGGCCGTGCCGGCGCTTGCTCCGTAGTTCCATGATCGGCCGGATGCCGCCGACGAGGAGGAACCACGCCGCGAGTTGCGCGCCGATGGCCTGGACGTCGGGCGGGGCGAACCAGGACAGCGCGAACACCGCGCCGCCGATGGTCAGCAGGGCCACCACGCCGAACACGTTGCGGATCATCAGCAGCATGCAGGCGAGCAGGACCAGCACCGTCCACAGCAGGATGGTGATGTACCCGGCGGCGGTGAGGGAGGCGGCGCCGAGCCCGAGGAGCGACGGCGCGACGTACCCGGCGGCGGCCGTGAAGATCATGCCAGGGCCGGTCGGCCGCCCTCGGGTCAGGGTGACGCCCGAGGTGTCGGAGTGGAGCCGGATCCCCTGGAGTTTGCGGCGGGTGAGCAGGGCCACGAGCGCGTGGCCCCCCTCGTGCGCGACCGTGATCAGGCCTCTGGAGATGTGCCAGGAGGTCGGGTAGAGGACCACGCCCAGGGCGACGAGCGCCGCCAGGGCCGTGACCCAGATGGGCGGGCCCGGCTGCACGGTGGTCAGCCGTGTCCAGAGACCGCTGAGACTCTGCAGGGTCCACCTCCGTGAGTTCGCCGAAAAGGCGGGCGCGTGGGCGATATCGCGCGGACATAGCGTCGCATGACCCGCGGGGCGGGGTCGTGCCTGTGATGCTAGAACAACCTTCGTCCGAGAGGGCGGCGCCGGCCGGGGACGCCGGCGCCGGGGGCTCCTGTCGGGCCGCCTGACAGCGGATCGGCGCGGTGTGTGATCTGTCGGGCGCAATGGCATGCTCGCGCCGGGAAATCCCCCCTAAGCTGGGTCAATGCCTAACTCGCGTACGCCGGAATCACGGGGCGACGAGCACCAAGAGCTCATCCGCAAGTTCTACGACGCCTTCGCGCTCGGTGACACCGATGCCATGAGCCGGTGCTACCACCCTGACGTCAGTTTCGGTGATCCGGTCTTCCGTGAACTGGAGGGCCGTGAGCGGGTCATGGGCATGTGGCGCATGCTCCTCGCGGGCAACCGGGCCATCGAGGTCGAGACCCGTGACATCGCGGCCGACAACCATTCGGGCACGGCCCACTGGACGGCGCGGTACGTCTTCTCGCGGACCGGCAGGCGGGTGGTGAACGAGGTCGACGCCCAGTTCCGCTTCGACGACGGGCTGATCGTCCGGCACCACGACGAGTTCGACTTCCGCCACTGGTCCAGGATGGCGCTCGGCCGGCCGACGAGCCTGATGCTGGCCCTGGTCCCGGCGCTGCGACGCAGGCTGCGTGACCAGGCACGCGGCGGCCTGGAGGAGTACCTTCGCAGTAATTCGCCCATATCGGGTTAAGGTCTGACACGGCGGATGGCATTGGATTCAGGGAACGTGCCGTCCTCGAACATCCAGGGGAGGTGTGCCGTGCCGGAGCGTCGAGTACGTGGACTCAGGGATCTGATGCGGACCCCGGTACGGGGGGCCGACCACGAAGCGGCACCCGAGCATTCCATGGACCCCCGCCCGCACGAACCCGACGCCCCCGCCCAGCCGAGCGTCATCGACAACGCCGTCTACGTGGACGGCCAGCGCGTCGACACCCCGCCGTCGCTGGCCGAGGCGGTGATGGCCCTGCGCTCCCGTGCGGGGAGCATGGCGTGGATCGGCCTCTACCGCCCGGCGGAGGCCGAGATCCTCAAGGTCGCCGCGGAGTTCGGCCTGCACGACCTGGCCGTCGAGGACGCCATCGTCGCCCACCAGCGCCCCAAGGCCGACCGGTACGGCGACACGCTCTTCCTGGTGCTGCGCGCGGCCAGGTACATCGACGCCCTGGAGAAGGTCGAGTTCGGCGAGCTGCACGTCTTCGTCGGCCCCGACTTCGTGCTCACCGTCCGCCACAGCGAGGCGCCGGACCTCAGCAAGGTCCGCCGCCGGATGGAGACCGACCCCGGCCTGCTGCGGCAGGGCCCCCAGGCGGTCCTGTACGCGATCCTGGACGCGGTCGTCGACGGGTACGCGCCGGTGGTGGCCGGGCTGCAGAAGGACATCGACGAGATCGAGGTCCAGGTCTTCGGCGGCGACCCCGCGGCGCCCCGGCGCATCTACGCGCTGTCGCGCGAGGTGATCGAGTTCCAGCGGGCGACCCGGCCGCTGCTCGACATGCTGACCGGCCTGATCGCCGGTTCGCCGAAGTACGGCGTGGACGAGGAGCTCCAGCGCTACCTGCGCGACGTCGCCGACCACGCGATCACCGTCGTGGAGCGGGTGGACAACTTCCGGCAGATGCTCCAGGACATCCTGGTGGTCAACGCGACGCTGGTCAGCCAGGCGCAGAACGAGGAGATGAAGAACGTCACCCAGGCGAGCTACGCGCAGAGCGAGGAGGTCAAGAAGATCTCCTCATGGGCGGCGATCCTGTTCGCCCCCACGCTCGTCGGCACGATCTACGGCATGAACTTCACGCACATGCCCGAACTCGGCTGGGTCCTCGGGTACCCGTTCGCCGTCGCGCTCATGGCGGCGGTCTGCGGCACCCTCTATCTGATCTTCAAGCGCCGCGACTGGTTGTGACCACCCCGGGCCAGGCCGCGACCGGCAGTGACTCCGCGCGGACGGCCGGGCGCCGTCACGCCCGCAGGAGCTTGCGGGCGGCCTCCTCGATGTGGGACTCCGAGAGCAGGACGTGGGCGGCGGCGTCGCCCAGCGGGATGAAGCTGTCCCTGGAGGTGACCCGGGCGACCCGGCCGGTGAACCCGCCGTCGGCGAGCGCCGCGATCACGCCTTCCGACACCCCTCCGGTGCCCCGGGTCTCGTCGGCGACCAGCACCTTGCCGGTCAGCTCGGCCGCGCGCAGCAGGTCGTCCACCGGGAGCGGGGACAGCCAGCGCAGGTCGAGGACGCGGCAGCCGTGCCCCTCGGAGGTGAGCCGGATCGCGGCACGCAGGCTCATGCGCAGCCCGTTGCCGAAGGTGACGATGGTCAGGTCGCGGCCGTCGCCGTACGCGCGGCCCCGCCCGATCGGCACATGCGTCTCCGCCCACCGCGAGGGGGGCGCGTACGGGGTGAGCCAGCCGTTGTCGCCCTCGTCCAGCAGGTCGCGGGTGTGGTAGAGCGCGATCGGCTCCAGGAACACGCACACCTCGCCGTCGGTCCTGGCGGCGGCGACGCAGGTGCGCAGCATGGCGGCGGCGTCGTCGGGCCGGGCGGGGGAGGCGATGACCAGCCCGGGGATGTCGCGCAGGGCGGCCACGGAGTTGTCGTTGTGGAAGTGGCCGCCGAAGCCCTTCTGGTAGGCGTAGGAGGCGACGCGGACGACCATCGGGTTGCGGTAGGCGCCCTTGGAGAAGAACCGCAGGGTGGCGGCCTCGCCGCGGAGCTGGTCCAGGGCGTTGTGCAGGTAGGCCAGGTACTGGATCTCGGGGATCGGCAGCAGCCCCGAGGCCGCCGAGCCGAGGGCCAGCCCGAGCAGGGCCTGCTCGTCGAGCAGGGTGTCGAACACCCGCCCGGCGCCGAAGCGCCGCAGCAGCCCCCGGGTGACGCCGTACACGCCGCCCTTGCGCGCCACGTCCTCCCCGAAGAGCATGGCCTCGGGGTGGGCGCCCAGGATGTCGCAGAGCGTGCGGTTGATCGCCTGGGCGAGGGTGAGCGGCCCTTCCCGCTCGGGCGGGGTCTCGCCGAACAGCTTGACCCGGTCGGTGGCCTGGCGGGTGACCTGCCCCGCCACCTGCGCGGGACGGCGCGGGGCCAGGGGCTCCATGACCTCCTCGGCCGACCGCAGGCGGGGCCGCCGGGTGGACTCCAGCGCCAGCTTCAGCACGTGCTCGCGGATCGTCTCGTAGCGCCCGAGCAGCTCCTCGGGGTCGGTCAGCCCGGCGTCGACGAGCAGCTTGGCCGTGGCGAGCAGCGGGTCGCGGGCGAGGTCGGCCGCGATCTCGCGCGGGGCGCGGTAGGCGGGCTCGACGTCGGAGCCGGCGTGGCCCATCAGGCGGACGGTGCGCAGGTGCAGGAAGGCGGGTGACCTGCGGGTGCGGACGTGCTCGACCGCCTCGCGGGCCACGTCGTAGGCTTCGGGGAGGTCGCAGCCGTCGGCCTGGAAGCGCGGGATGAGCGGGTGGCCCGCGGCCTCGATCCACCCCGGGGGCGTGCGCACGCTGATGCCGATGCCGTTGTCCTCGCAGACGAACAGCAGCGGCAGCGGCAACCCCTGGTAGGCGCAGTAGGCGGCGGTGTTGAACCCGGTCAGGGCGCTGGCGTGGTTGACCGAGGCGTCGCCGAAGCCGCACACCGCGATCGAGTCCGCCGGCCAGACGGCGCCGGGGACGCCGAGCTTGCGCGCCCGCTCGATGGCGAAGGCGACGCCGACGGCGCGGGGGAGGTGGCTGGCGATGGTGGAGGTCTGCGGGATGATCGCGAGGTCGGGGTGGCCGAAGACCTTGTGGCGCCCGCCGGAGATGGGCTCCTCGGCCGCGGCGGCGAGGCCGAGCAGCACGTCGCGCAGCCCCTCCTCGGCGAGCCGGCCGGCCTGCGCGGACCGGGTGAGGTAGAAGGCCCCGGAGCGGTAGTGCAGGAGCGCGGGGTCGGTGGGGCGGACGGCCGCGCCGACCGCGGCGTTGCCCTCGTGCCCGGCCGAGCCGATCGTGTAGAAGCCCTCGCCCTGTTCGCGCAGCCACCGGGCGGCGATGTCGAGCAGCCGGCTGGCGAGCTGGATCTCGAACAGCTCGCGGCACCGGGCGCCGGTCAGGGTCGTGCCCGGTCGTACGGGCAGGCCGGGATCGCGGCGTACTCCCGGGGAGAGCGCGGCGACCGACTCGGTGAAGTGCGTCTCTACTGCGTCGCGGGCCACGATGCCGATTATGTCGCTCGCGACCGGGCCGCGTCCCCTGGCTTGCCGAGTCTGCCTTGGTGTCCGAGTGGATCGTTCCGTTTGACTGAAATTAATGACGGTTTGTCAGACGGTTCAACCATCGTCATGAAACAGCCGTCTACTACTTATGAATGACGTGGCACCCTCAAGCCGCGTTTAAACAGAACGGGAAGGACGGACACCCGTGTTCAAACGCATCCATGCCGTCGTCGTGGCGATGGCGATGGGCGCCGGGGCATTAGCCCTGGTGGCCTCGCCCGCGTCGGCGGCGGCAGGGGCACACAAGGCCCCCGGAGTCTCCTCGGTGGAGGTGAGCTCCAGCCCGGTCGTCGTCGAGAACAAGGACGGCAAGGCCGTCACCTTCGGCTTCGTCTCGGACGGCGCCACCACCGCCGGCATCACGCTCAAGCGTCCCAACGGCTCCACGATCGACCTTGAGGCCAAGAAGGTCGGCGACCCCAGCGGGGGCAAGCAGAAGTGGGAAGGCTCGCGCACCTTCGGCCGGTCGGACGCGCCCGGCACCTGGAAGGTCACCGCCAAGGCGACCAGCGTGGTCGGCACCGGCGACGCGAGCAAGGAGTTCCAGGTCAAGCAGGTCTGGGAGACCGACCTCGCCGGATTCAGCGCCTCGCCCGAGCCCGTCGACAGCGGTGACACGCTCAGCCTCAGGGGCCGGCTGCTGGTCAACGGGACCGGCGGCTGGAAGCCGTACGCCAAGCAGAAGGTGTACCTCGCGTTCCGCGGGGAGGGGGACTCCGGCTACCACCGGGTCGCCTACGACTACACCGACTGGAAGGGCCGCTTCTCCACCGGCGTCAAGGCCGAGCGCACCGGCTGGTGGCGGGCCGAGTACGACGGGTCGGCCTCGGCCCATGGCTCGGTCAGCGACAGCGACCAGGTCGACGTGCGCCGCAGGACCACCGCCAGCCGGATCACCGGCTTCGGCGTGTCGCCGAACCCCGCCGACGAGGGCGACAAGCTGACCGCGCGCGGGCGGCTGGAAGTGGCCACCTCGCACGGATGGCAGGGCTTCGGCGGGCGTAAGGTCGACCTGCTGTTCAAGCCCGACGGTTCGGGCTCCTGGCAGTTCGTGGCCTACGACCGCACCGACTCCCACGGCCGCTTCTGGATCGACGCCGAGGCCGGGCGGTCCGGCTGGTACCGGGCCGAGTTCGACGGTGCCAGGGGGGTCAAGGGTTCCAGCAGCCGCGCGGTCTACGTGCAGGTCAAGGAGCCCCCGGCGCCCGCCGACACGCGGATCATCAAGTTCAACAGCTATCCCGAGCCGGTGAAGTACGGCAAGTACGTCAAGAACCGGGGCAAGCTGCAGATCTGGGACGGCGACCACTGGGTCGCGTACGACCACCAGAAGGTGGCGCTCTACTTCAAGCGCGCGCACCACACGAAGTGGGAGTACGTCAAGACGGTCACCACCAACGGTTCCGGGAGGTTCTGGACGCAGGTCAAGGACTGGAACTCCGGATACTGGAAGATCCGCTTCAAGGGGAACTCCGAGGCCGAATCCTCGGCCAGCCGGAGCGACTACGTGAAGGTGAAGAAGTAATTCAAAGGCGCCCAATTCAGGGCATCTGACCAGCGGCCCGCGGGATTCGTCCCGCGGGCCGCCGCTGTTCTTACCGTTTCGTGGCCGTGGCCATGCCGTGCCCTCCGCCCTCCCGGCCTGCGTGAATGGGAAGATCTCTCAAGATCTGTCACTTTCCGCACATGGGGAGAATCGCCGAGTCCACGGGGGTTCCTGTGGATTCTGCCGGATCAAGGGAATTCGGGGGATTCAACAAGATGATCCGTAAATTGCTGGTCGCCGCGGCCTTCCTGGCCGGGGTCTCGTTCTCCGGACCGGTCGCCTCGGCCGATACGGGGCAGGCCGCTCCGGCACGTGTGCCCGCGGTGACGCAGGAGGTGGCGGCGCCCAAGCCCGCCTGCGCGCCATACGGGTGCGCCGGGGTGCTGTGTCCGCCCGGCTACCGATGCGTCTACTCACCCAAGCAGTGCTTCACCCAGCCGTGCCCGCAGTACACCTGCGTCCGCATGACCTACCCGCCGTACAGCTACCCGTACACCTATCCGTACCCGGGGCCGCGCCCGCCGTACCCGTATCCGTACGGCTACCCGCCGTACCCGCCCCAATACCCGCCGTACCCGCCCTACCACCCGCCGCACCCTCCGTACCCGCACCACCCCCCGAACTGGCCGCCCGGTGGCGGTCCGATTCCGGGACCGATCGGCCCCGGCCCGAGGCCCGGTGGCCCCGGTGGCCCGGGTGGACCGGGTGGACCGGGTGGCGGACCGCACAGGCTGGGGACGGCACAGCCGGCCCAGGCCATGGTCCAGCAGGCACCGGTGGTCCCCGGTGGCTCGCTGATCTGACGCCAGGACACTGAGGGGGCCGTGCCGGGGAGAGTCGATCCCCCGGCACGGCCCCTCGGCGTACGCCGGCCCCGTGAAGGCGTCCGGCTCGTCAGTCCGTTCGGCGGAACTGGGCGATGGCGACGCCGAGCAGGCCGAGGCCCATGAGGGCGACGATGCCCAGCTCGGCGAGGATCGGGACGTGCCAGCCGAACCAGTGCACCCCGGGGTTGAGCGCCTCGACGACCCGAGGGCTCACCGACAGGTGGGAGAAGACCGCGTGGCGCATCGGGTCGACCGCGTACGTCAGCGGGTTGATCTTCGTCAGGAACGCCAGCCACCCGGGCAGGTTGGCCAGGGGGAACATCGCCCCGGAAAGGAAGATCATCGGCATGATCGCCATCTGCATGATCCCGAAAAAGCTCTGCATGGTCTTCATCCGTGCGGCCAGGCTCACGCCGAACGCGGTGATCGTCACCGAGGCGAGGAACATCTCGCCGAGCAGGGTGAGGATCAGCGTCGGGGAGTAGGGTACGTGCACGAACCCCGCGAGGGCAAGGATGATGACGCCCTGCGCGGTCGCCACGATGCCGCCGCCCAGGCACTTCCCGATCACGATCGCGGCCCGGCTGACCGGCGCGACCAGCATCTCCCGCAGGAACCCGAACTCGCGGTCCCACACGATCGACCCCGCCGAGAACATCGCCGTCGTGATCACCGTCATGGCGATGACGCCCGGGTAGATGAACGTGCGGAAGTCCACGCCCTGGCCCGGGCCCAGCGAGATCAGGGTGCTGAGGCCGGTGCCCATCACGAACAGCCACAACACGGGCTGGATCAGGGTGGAGAACATGCGGGTGCGGTCGTTGACGAACCGCAGCAGCTCGCGATGAAGCACGATCTTGACCGCCCGCAGGTCGTGCCGGACGCTGCGCCCTGGGACGAGCACCCGGACGACCCCGGGCGAGGTGACGTCTGCCGTCATCGTCCTACCTCCTTGCCATGGCGCGCATCCACGTCGCCCCGGCGCTCTCGCCCTCGGCGTCGCGGATGGTCGAGCCGGTGTAGTTCATGAACACGTCGTCGAGCGACGGGCGGGACACGCTGACCGAGCGGATCGGCACCCCCAGCTCGGCGAACAGCCGGGGCACGAACTGCTCCCCTGAGGGGACGGCGAAGGTCACCAGGCCCTCGCGGACGGCCGCGTCGAGCTCGAAGCGCTCCCGCAGCGCGGCGATGGCCGTCTGGTCGTCGGCGGTCTGGATCTGCACGCGGTCCTTGCCGATGCCGGCCTTCAGCGCCTCGGGGGAGTCGACGACCACGATCTCGCCGTGGTCGATGATGGCGATCCGGTCGCAGTACTCCGCCTCCTCCATGTAGTGCGTCGTCATGAAGATCGTGATGTCCTCGGAGTGCCGCAGCTTGTCGATGTACCCCCAGATGGCCGACCGGGTCTGCGGGTCCAGGCCGACCGTGGGCTCGTCCAGGAACAGCACCCTCGGCGAGTGCAGCAGCCCCCGGGCGATCTCCAGGCGGCGCTTCATGCCGCCGGAGAACGTCATGACCTTGGCGTCCTTGCGGTCCCAGAGCGCGACCATCTCCAGGACCTGCTTGATGCGCCCGGCGACCAGCTCCTTCGGCACGGCGTACAGCTCCGCGTGGAAGCGGAGGTTCTGCTCGGCCGACAGGTAGCCGTCCAGGGTGGGGTCCTGGAACACCAGGCCGATGTTGCGCCGGACCTCGTCCCGTTCCTTGACCACGTCGTGCCCGGCGACCCGCGCCGAACCCCCTGTGGGCTTGATCAGGGTGCACAGCATGCTGATGGTGGTCGTCTTCCCCGCCCCGTTGGGCCCGAGGAAGCCGAACACCTCACCCGGGCGGACCTCGAAGTCGACGCCCTTCACGGCCTCGACGGTGCCGTAGCTCTTCTTCAGCCCCCGTACGGCGACGGCGGGCGCCTCGCTTGTCGTCACTGTCCCTCTTCCCTGGCCGAACGCCTCCTGGTCGTCCCAGAGCGTGCGCGGTTCCATCATCCCCGGACGGGAGGAATGCCCCGATACGGGGCTGGGTCCACCGCTGTGGAGATATGTTGACGATATATCTAGATAGTCCTTAGAACAAGGCGAAGTACGGACTTGTGGGCATACTTACGGCGGCGGCGGGGGTGGCAGTGGCGACGAGGACGGCCGTGACGGTCCCGGCGGCCGGGCCGGGGGTCGTACGGGAGGGTGGCGCGGGGTTAGCGCTCGTTAACCACACTGGCGAGCGCGACGCGGGCCATGCCGTGCAGCAGCTCCGCCATGGCGTCCCGGGGCAGCTCACCGGCGCTGTGCGGGGTGGAGTTCAGCAACCCGAACACCGCGTGGGTGGCGGCCCGCAGCACCGGCGGCCGCGCCCCCGGGTACAGCTCGGTCAGCACCGTGACCCACTCCTCGACGTACAGCCGCTGGAGCCGGCGGATCTGCCGGCGGGCCGGCTCGGGGACGTTGCCGAGCTCGCGGTCGTGCACGGTGATCAGCGCGGGGTGGTCGAGGGCGAAGTCGATCTGCCCGGCGATGAGCGCGTCCAGGGCTCTGGCCCCGTCAGGGGCCCGGGTGGCGCGTTCCACCGCCGAGGTGCGCAGCCGCTCGCTGATGTCCAGGAGCATCTCGGCCAGCAGGGACTCCTTGCCGGTGAAATGGCGGTAGAGCGCCGGCCCCGAGATGCCGACCGCGCCGCCGATCTCCTCGATCGACACGCCGTGGAAACCCCGGGCCGCGAACAACGTGGCCGCCGCGTCCAGGATCTCCCTGCGGCGAGGGCTCGGAACGCGGGTAGGAGTCCGCACAACGGTCATGACCGGCAATGGTAGACGAATCAGTTAATGATGACTAACATCCAGGCCAGTGTTAGCGAACGTTAACCGCTGGGAGGTGGGCGTCATGGCCCCTGTGCTCCGGACGCTGGTGAGCCCGTCCGGCGAGGAGTTCAAGCGCAACGCCGAGGTCAACGAGCGCCTGGCCGCCGACCTGCGCGAACGGCTGGCGGTCGCGTCCCTCGGCGGCCCCGAGCGGTCGCGCGTCCGGCACGTCGAGCGCGGCAAGCTCCTGCCCCGCGACCGCGTCGGCACCCTGCTCGACCCCGGCTCCCGCTTCCTGGAGCTCTCCCCCCTGGCCGCCACCGGCCTGTACGGGGACGAGGCGCCCGCCGCCGGGATCATCACCGGCGTCGGCCGGGTCAGCGGCAGGGAATGCGTGATCGTCGCCAACGACGCCACCGTCAAGGGCGGCACCTACTACCCGCTCACGGTCAAGAAGCACCTGCGCGCCCAGGAGGTGGCCCTCCACAACCACCTGCCGTGCGTCTACCTGGTCGACTCCGGCGGCGCCTTCCTGCCGCTGCAGGACGAGGTCTTCCCCGACCGCGAGCACTTCGGCCGCATCTTCTACAACCAGGCCACCATGTCGCGCCAGGGAGTCCCGCAGATCGCCGCCGTGCTCGGCTCCTGCACGGCGGGCGGCGCGTACGTACCGGCCATGAGCGACGAGGCGGTCATCGTCAGGAACCAGGGCACGATCTTCCTGGGCGGCCCGCCGCTGGTGAAGGCCGCCACCGGCGAGGAGGTCACCGCCGAGGAGCTCGGCGGCGGCGACGTCCACGCCCGGGTCAGCGGGGTGACCGACCACCTCGCCGACGACGACGCCCACGCGCTGTCCATCGTCCGCGACATCGTCGCGACCCTGGCCCCCCGCGCCCCCCTCCCCTGGGAGCGGGCCCGGCCCGAGGAGCCGCTGCACGACCCCCGCGACCTGTACGGGATCGTGCCCGCCGACACCCGCACCCCCTACGACGTGCGGGAGGTCATCGGGCGGATCGCCGACGGCAGCCGGTTCCTGGAGTTCAAGGCCGAGTACGGCCCCACGCTGGTGACCGGTTTCGCCCACGTCCACGGGCATCCCGTGGGGATCGTCGCCAACAACGGCATCCTGTTCAGCGAGTCCGCGCTCAAGGGCGCCCACTTCATCGAGCTGTGCGACCAGCGCAGGATCCCGCTGGTCTTCCTGCAGAACATCAGCGGGTTCATGGTGGGCCGCGCCTACGAGGCCGGGGGCATCGCCAAGCACGGCGCCAAGATGGTCACGGCCGTCTCCTGCGCCCGGGTGCCGAAGCTCACCGTGGTCCTGGGCGGGTCCTTCGGCGCGGGCAACTACGCGATGGCCGGCCGGGCGTACTCCCCGCGCTTCCTGTGGATGTGGCCGAACGCCCGCATCTCGGTCATGGGCGGGGAGCAGGCGGCCAACGTCCTGGCCACCGTACGCCCCGGGGACGCGGGCGACGACATGGAGTTCAAGCGCGCGATCCGCGAGCGGTACGAGGAGCAGGGCAGCCCGTACTACTCCACCGCCCGGCTGTGGGACGACGGCGTGATCGACCCGCTCGACACCCGCACGGTACTGGGGCTGGCCCTCTCGGCAGCGGCCAACGCCCCCCTCGACCCCATCGGCTACGGCGTCTTCCGGATGTGACCATGTTCGACACCGTTCTTGTCGCCAACCGGGGCGAGATCGCGCTCCGGGTCATCAGGACCCTGCGCCGGCTCGGCGTCCGGTCCGTCGCCGTGTACAGCGACGCGGACGCCGGCGCCCGGCACGTACGCGCCGCCGACGCCGCCGTGCGGCTGCCCGGCGGCTACCTGGACGCCGAAGGGGTCGTCGCGGCCGCCAAGGCGACCGGGGCGCTGGCCGTCCACCCCGGATACGGGTTCCTGGCCGAGAACACCGCGTTCGCGCGGCGCTGCCAACAGGAGGGCCTGGTCTTCGTCGGACCCCCGCCCGAGGCCGTCGAGGCGATGGGCGACAAGATCCGCGCCAAGGAGACGGTCGCGGCGGCGGGCGTCCCCGTCGTCCCCGGCGGCGCCGAGCCCGCCGACGACCTCGCCGAGGCGGCCCGGCGCGTCGGATTCCCCGTGCTGGTCAAGCCGTCGGCGGGCGGCGGCGGCAAGGGCATGCTCGTGGCGCGCTCGCCCGAGGAGCTGCCCGAGGCCGTCGAGTCGGCCCGCCGCACGGCGCAGGCCGCGTTCGGGGACGCCACCCTGCTGATCGAGCGGTACGTCGCCGACCCCCGGCACATCGAGATCCAGGTGCTGGCCGACGCGCACGGCAACGTCGTCCACCTTGGCGAACGCGAGTGCAGCCTCCAGCGCCGCCACCAGAAGATCATCGAGGAGGCGCCGTCGCCGCTGGTCGACGACGCCATGCGGAGCCGCATGGGGGCCGACGCGGTCAGGGCCGCGCGGGCGGTCGGGTACGTCGGCGCCGGGACCGTCGAGTTCATCGTCTCCGGCGACCAGCCGGGGCACCCCGCCTTCTTCATCGAGATGAACACCCGGCTCCAGGTCGAGCACCCCGTGACCGAGATGGTCACCGGCCTGGACCTGGTGGAGCTCCAGCTCCGCGTCGCGGCGGGGGAGCGGCTGCCGCTGACCCAGGACGACGTCCGGATGGACGGGCACGCCGTCGAGGCCCGCGTGTACGCCGAGGACCCCTCGCGGGACTTCCTGCCCACCGGCGGGCGGGTGCTGTCCCTGGCCGAACCCGAGGGCGAGCCGGGGGTGCGGGTCGACTCCGGGATCCAGGAGGGCACGGTCGTCGGCAGCGACTACGACCCCATGCTGTCCAAGGTGATCGCCTGGGGCCCGGACCGGGGGACCGCGCTGCGGCGGCTGGACGCGGCCCTGCGCGCGACCACCGTCCTCGGGGTGACCACCAACATCGCGTTCCTGCGCGCCCTGCTCGCCGACCCCGGCGTGGTCGCGGGCGACCTCGGCACCGGCCTGATCGAGCGGCGCCTCGGCGCGCTGCTCGACGGCGCCTACGGCCCCGGCGGGCTGCCCGCCGACGTCGTCTCGGCGGCGGCGCTGATCCTGCAGGACCGGCTCGCCGGAACCGCCGGCGACGACCCCTGGGACGTGCCGGACGGGTGGCGGCTCGGCGAGCCCGCCTGGACCACCTGGCCGCTGTCGGCCCGGGACGAGACCGCCGAGGTGCGGGTGCGCGGCCTTCCCCGGCGGGCGGCGTCGGTGGCCGTGGACGGCGCCACCCCGGCCTCGGCCCGGCTGGCCGGCGGCCCGGACGCCCTGACAGGACGGGGCGACGCGCTCGTGACGCTCGACGGGCTGACCTCGCGCTTCGCCTGCGCCGTTTCGGGCGGGACGGTGTGGCTCGGCAGGGACGGGCGCACCTGGGCGGTCACCCCGCACGAGCCCGGCGACCGGGGCGACCGGGCCGGGGCCGGGCGGGCCGGCGACGGGGTGGTCCGCAGCCCGATGCCGGGCACCGTCCTGCTGGTCAAGGTCGTCGTGGGGGAGCGGGTCACCGAGGGCCAGCCGTTGCTGATCGTCGAGGCGATGAAGATGGAGCACACCGTCACCGCGCCCTCGGACGGCCTGGTGGCCGAACTGCCGGTGCGCGCGGGGCAGCCGGTGGACATGGACGCCGTACTCGCCGTCGTCCACGACGAGGCCGGCGAGTCCCCCGCCGAACCGGCTCCCGAGGGCGGCACCGGCGCGGCCACGGTCACGGGAGGGTCATGATGCGCACACCTTTCGAGGTCCCGATGGACGGGCTGCCGGACCGGGTGACGATCTACGAGGTCGGGCCCAGGGACGGCCTGCAGAACGAGTCGGCGATCGTCCCCGCCGGCGTCAAGGCCGAGTTCCTCGCCCGGCTCGCCGAGGCGGGGCTGACCACCATCGAGGCCACCAGCTTCGTGCACCCGAAATGGGTGCCCCAGCTCGCCGACGCCGAGGAACTGCTGACGCGGATGGAACGGGTGCCGGGCGTCCGCTACCCGGTGCTGGTCCCCAACGAGCGCGGCCTGGACCGCGCCCTGGACCACGGCGTCACCGACATCGCGATCTTCGGCAGCGCCACAGAGACGTTCGCCCGCCGCAACCTCAACCGCAGCGTGGACGGCTCGATCGAGATGTTCACCCCGGTCGTCGCGCGCGCCCTGGAGAACGGGCTGGACGTGCGGGCGTACCTGTCGATGTGCTTCGGCGACCCCTGGGAGGGGCCGGTGCCGGTGGAGCAGGTCGTCCGGCACGGACGGCGGCTCCTGGACCTCGGCTGCTCCCAGCTCTCCCTCGGCGACACCATCGGGGTCGGCACCCCCGGGCACGTCACGGCCCTGCTGGCGGCGTTCGCCGAGGCCGGCGTCGGCCCCGAGCGGCTCGCCGTGCACTTCCACGACACCTACGGCCAGGCCCTGGCCAACACCCTCAGCGCCCTGCGGGCCGGGGTGACCGTCGTCGACGCCTCGACCGGGGGCATCGGCGGCTGCCCGTTCGCCAAGAGCGCGACCGGCAACCTGGCCACCGAGGACCTGGTCTGGATGTTGTCCGGGCTCGGCGTCGAGACCGGCGTCGACCTCGAATCGCTCGTCGCCACCAGCGTCTGGCTGGCCGGGGAGCTGGGCCGCCCGAGCCCGTCCCGCGTCGTCCAGGCACTCGCCGCGGAGTCCCCCGGCCGTAGGAACGTCACCCAGGTCCCGGCCGAGGTACCCCCGGCCGTCGAGGAGGAGTGAGCATGCACCGGCTCAACGACGAGTACGAGGCGTTGCGCAAGACCGTCGAGGAGTTCTCGCGGGACGTGGTCGCGCCGGTGATCGGCGACTTCTACGAGCGCTGCGCGTTCCCCTACGACATCGTCGCCCAGATGGGGCGCATGGGGCTGTTCGGGCTGCCGATCCCCGAGGAGCACGGCGGCATGGGCGGCGACTACTTCGCCCTGTGCCTGGCCCTGGAGGAGCTGGCCCGCGTCGACTCCTCGGTGGCGATCACCCTTGAGGCCGCGGTGTCCCTCGGCGCGATGCCGGTGCTGCGGTTCGGCTCGGCCGAGCAGAAGGCCGAATGGCTGCCCCGGCTGGCCACCGGCGAGACGCTGGGCGCCTTCGGCCTGACCGAGCCGGGTGGCGGCTCCGACGTGCCCGGCGGCATGCGGACCACGGCCGAGCTGGACGGCGGGCACTGGGTGATCAACGGTTCCAAGGCGTTCATCACCAACTCGGGCACCGACCTCACCGGTTTCGTCGCGGTGGCCGCCATCACCGGGCGCCGCGAAGGCGGCAAACCGGAGATCTCCACCGTCCTGGTGCCCTCGGGGACGCCCGGGTTCACGGTCTCAAAAAAGTACTCCAAGGTCGGCTGGTCGGCCTCGGACACGCGGGAGCTGGCGTTCGCCGACTGCCGGGTGCCCGAGGCCAACCTGCTCGGCCGGCGGGGACGGGGGTACGCGCAGTTCCTGCAGACCCTGGACGAGGGCCGCGTGGCCATCGCCGCCCTGTCGGTCGGGCTCGCCCAGGGCTGCGTGGACGAGTGCCTGCGCTACGTCCAGGAGCGCAAGGCGTTCGGCCGGCCGATCGGGCGTTACCAGGCCATCCAGTTCAAGGTCGCTGACATGGAGGTCCGCGCCCACACCGCGCGCCTGGCCTACTACCACGCGGCCGAGAAGATGCTCGCGGGCGAGCCGTTCAAGAAGGAGGCGGCCATCGCCAAGCTGGTGGGCTCGGACGCGGCGATGGACAACGCCCGCGACGCCACCCAGATCTTCGGCGGCTACGGGTTCATGAACGAGTACCCGGTGGGCCGCTTCTACCGGGACGCCAAGATCCTGGAGATCGGCGAGGGCACCAGCGAGGTCCAGCGCATGCTGATCGCCCGCCAGCTGGGTATGCCCGCTTAGGCGAGCAGCGCTCGCGTGGCCGTCGGCGGCCGATGAACGACCCCGATGACCTGCGCTATCGTGAAAAGTGGACGAGGCACGGGCCGGCTCGGTGAGTCGGCCATCGCGTGCTTGGTCCGCTCGCCGTTCTCGTCGTGAGAAGGGTCCACCAGATGTCCGATGCCCGACGGGCCGTCGACCGCCTGAAAGACGCGTACAACAGCCATGATCTCGAGGCGCTGGCGCAGTGCTTCACCGAGCGGCCCGTCCTGGTCTCCCCCGATGGCATCGCCGAAGACAAAGAGGAGATCGCCTCCTATTACGGCCAGTTCATGCAAGCGTTCCCGGACACGATCGTGACCCCCCAGTCGGTGACCGGCTCCGAGGACACCCTGGTGGCGGAGTTCACGATCACCGGCACCCACAAGGGACCGTTTCTGGTGCCCGGAGGGGGCATTCTGGAGGCGACCGGCCGCCCGATCGCCATCGGCGCCTGCAGCGTCTCGATCGTGGAGGAGCGGCTGATCCTCAGCCATCGCATCTACTACGACCAGCTCGAGCTCGTCACCCAGCTCGGGGGCCTGGCCTGTTTCTCCGACCACCCTTTGTGATCCCTGCGGACGCCGAATGGACGAACGTGCCCTCCACTCCCTAAAGTCCCTTTCATGACTTCCGAAGATCTCCTTGTGAGAAGGGCTGAAGAGCACGACATCGAGGAGATCTTCGCACTGGCGCGCGAGTTCGCGCTCTCCTTCCGCCCCCAGAGGGCGGCGTTCGACGCGGCCTTCCCCCGCCTGCTGGAGAATCCGGACGCCCTGATCCTGGTCGCCGTCGTGGACGGGGTCGTGCGCGGGTACCTCCTCGGGTTCGTGCACCTCACGCTGTTCGCCAACGGGCACGTCGCCTGGGTCGAGGAGGCGATGACCCAGCACGGCTTCCGCCGGCGCGGGCTCGGGCGGCGGCTCCTGGAGGAGTTCGGCGCCTGGGCGCACACCCGCGACGCCGGGTACATCGCGCTGGCCACCCGGCGCGCCCAGGAGTTCTACCAGGCCCTCGAATACGAGTCCTCAGGGACCTACTACCGCAAGGTCCTCAAACCAGACCGCTGACCTCGCGGCTCACCGTCCCCTCAGGCCCGCCCGCCGGCCGGTGAGCGCCGTGTGAGCGAGATATGAGCGGCCTGGTGGAGAGTGCGCCGTATGACGGCATACCAGATCCAGGCCGAAGGCCTGCGAAAACGATACGGGAAGACGGTCGCCCTCGACGGCGTCGACCTGTCGGTGCCCGCCGGTTCGGTGTTCGGGCTGCTCGGCCCGAACGGCGCGGGCAAGACCACCGTGGTGCGCATCCTCGCCACGCTGCTGCGCCCCGACGCCGGGACCGTGCGGATCGGCGGCCACGACCTCGCGCGCAGCCCACGCGAGGTCCGCGACCTGATCGGCCTCACCGGGCAGTACGCGGCCGTGGACGAGGACCTGACCGGCCGGGAGAACCTCACGATGGTCGCCCGGCTGCTCGGGCTGCCCCGGGCCGAGGCCCGGCGGCGGGCGGGCGAACTGCTCGAACGGTTCGACCTCACGGGCGCGGCCGGGCGCACGGCCAAGACCTACTCCGGCGGCATGCGCCGCCGCCTCGACCTGGCCGCCAGCCTCATCGGCCGCCCGCGCGTGCTCTTCCTGGACGAGCCGACCTCCGGCCTCGACCCGCGCTCGCGCGGCGCGGTCTGGGACCTCGTCAGGGCACTGGTGGACGAGGGCACGACGGTCCTGCTGACCACCCAGTACCTGGAGGAGGCCGACCGGCTGGCCGGAAGGATCGCCGTGCTCGACCACGGCCGCGTGATCTCCGTGGGCACCCCCGCCGAGCTGAAGAGGGCGGCCGGCGGCCGGACCCTGGACGTGCGGGTGACCGACCCCGGCCGGCTCGCCGACCTGGAACGCGTCCTGGCCGGCGTGGCGGGCTCCGCGCCCACCCGCTCGGGGGAGCTGGTGTCCCTGCCGGTCGACGCCACCGTGGACGGCCGCGAGGCCCTGGACGAGGTGCTGCGCAGGGCCGCCGCCGAGGACATCGCGATCACCGAGATCGCGCTGCGCCTGGCCACCCTTGACGAGGTGTTCCTCGCCCTGACCGGCCACGACGCCCGTGAAGGAGCCGCCGCGTGACCGGCGTGGGCGCCGCGGGCCACCCTCGCGGGGTGGCCTTCCGGCGGGGACCCGCCGGGGCGGGGCTGACGCTGGCGTGGCGGGGGCTGCTGAAGATCAGGCATTCGCCCGACCAGCTCCTCGACCTCACGCTGATGCCGATCTCGTTCGTCGTGCTGTTCACGTTCCTGTTCGGCACCGCGGTCGCGGGGGACTGGCACACCTACCTGCAGTACGTCCTGCCCGGCGTCGCCGTCCAGACCGCCGTCTTCGCGTCGATGAACTCCGCCATCGCCGTCAACTCCGACGTGCGCACCGGCGTGTTCGACCGGCTGCGCAGCCTGCCGATCGCGCGGTCGGCGCCGCTGGTCGGGCGCGTCCTCAGCGATCTCGTGCGGAACGCGCTGTCGCTGACGGTGGTGTTCATCGTGGGCGCGATCCTCGGGTTCCGCACGCACGGGGAAGCCGGCGACGTGGCGCTCGCCTGCCTGCTGGTCCTGCTGTTCTCCATGGCCATGGGCTGGGTGTCGGTCCTCATCGGCCTGCTCGCCCGCTCGCCCGAGAGCATCGGCGGCTTCGGTTTCGTCCTCATCCTCCCGCTGACCTTCGGCAGCAACGTCTTCGTCCCTGCGGCGAAGCTGCCCGGCTGGCTCCAGGTCTGGGTACGGGTCAATCCGGTCACCCGGTTGTCGGACGCGGCCAGGGGCCTGATGCTCGGCACGCCGACGGGGAACGCGGTGCTGGTGTCCCTTCTCTGGACGGCCGCCATCGTGGCCGTCTTCGCCCCGCTCGCCGTGCTGGCCTACCGCAGGCGTTCCTGACCGTCCAGGAGCGCGGCGAGCGCCGCGTCGGGGGACAGCGCGGCGGCGGACGCGCGGGCGGCGGTGAACGCCTCGGCCGCCGCCGCGCGTCCCCCGGCCTCCATCTTCCGCACCTCCGGGCTGCCGTGGTCGGGCATGCCCCGGAGCACCTCGGCCAGCCCCAGCATCCGGCCCGCCTCCACCGGCCGGCCCCCGGCCAGCGCCGCCTCGGCCAGCGTCTCGGCCGCCCGCGCCACGATCGGCCGATCCCCGCTCCGCCGCGCCAGCTCCACCGCCTCCCGCAGGTACACCGACGCGGGGCCGTACGCGGGGTCGGCGAGGAGGGAGAGGCGGGCCCGGCGCAGGAGGGTGAGGGCGCGGACCCTCGGGGGGAGGCCGCCGAGGACGCCGACCTTTTCGAGGGCGCGATCGAGCAGGTCCCCGGCCTGCGGGAGGTCGCCGCTCGCCATGGCCAGCTCGCCGAGCGCGCTCTCGACGAAGGCCATCGTCGTACGGGAACCGCGCGACCGGCCGACGCTCAACGAGCGGGTGAGGTCGGCGCGGGCACCCGCCAGATCGCCGGACCGCATGCGCTCCACCCCCTGCTCGGCCAGCATCACCGCGACGTCGTCCTCGGCGCCCAGGACCTCGGCCAGCCCCCTCGCCTCGGCCATCGCCGCGATCGCCCCCGCGTGGTCGCCCGCGAGGCTGCGGATGTAGCCGAGCGACCCGGTCGCCGTCGCCACGCCCCAGCGGTCGCCGATGTCGAGGAACCGCTTCCGCGCGTCCTCCAGGCTCACGAGCGCCCCGGCGGCGTCGCCGGAGTTCTCCCGCGACAGGCCGCCGAGCAGCACGGCCGCCGCCGACACCCACGGATCGGGATGGTCGGCCAGGGCGGACAGACCCTCCAGGGCCGCGCCGAGCTCGTACCGTGGCAGCAGCTTCATCACCGGCCAGAACACGACGGCGACCGGGTGGTCCGGCGGCGTTCCCGCATCGGCCAGCCGCTGCGCCTCCTCCGACGCCCGCACGCTCAGCTCAGGCCGGTGGGTCGCCGAGTGATGCATCGCCGCGAACACCTGCGCCCCCGCCACCACCCGCCCCGCCACCCCGCCACCCGCCGCGGCGCCGGGTCGGCGTGGCTCGCGGGCCTCGGGCTGGACGGGGCCGGGCTTCTCCGGGCCAGGCCGGAGGGAGTCACGGGTTCGTTCCCCTGGTCCGGCGTGGTCGCGGCCGGCCGGTCTCCTGTCGAGGGCGAGGGACTCCTCGAGCCAGGTCGCGGCCTCGGCGTGGTCGCCGCGCAGCACCCAGAACCAGCCGAGCGCCGTGCACAGCCGCCCGGCCGCCTCGGCGTCGGCGTCGTCCACCGCCCACCGCAGCGCGGTCGTCAGGTTGTCGTGCTCGCGGGTGAGCCAGGCGAGGTGGCGGAGCTGGTCGGGGCCGCGCAGGGCCAGGTCGGCGGCCTCCGCCCCCGCGAGGAAGTGGTACGCGTGAGCCTGCCGCACCCGGCCGGACTCGCCCGCGCGGACGAGGCGGGCGGCGGTGAAGTCGCGGATGGTGTCCAGCATCCGGTAGCGGGCCGGGGCACCGGGCACCTCGACCAGCTCGACCAGCGACTTGTCCACCAGCACCCGCAACAGATCGAGCACCTCCCCGACCCGCACCTCCTCCCGATCCGCGCCTCCGCTTCGCGCTCCCGGTTCCTCCCCGTCTCCCGCCCGTCCTTCCTCCCCGTTTCCCGCCCGTCCTTCGTCCGTGGCTCCGGTCCGCCTCTCGACCGCATGTCCCGTTCGCGCCTCGTCGTCGGCGCACACGGCCTCGGCGGACTCGACGGTCGCGCCGCCCGTGAAGACCGCGAGACGGCGGGCCAGCCGCCGCTCGGGGCCCGTCAGCAGGTCCCAGCTCCAGGCGACGACGGCCTCCAGGGTCTGGTGGCGGGGCAGAACGGTACGGCTGCCGCCGGTCAGCAACCGGAACCGGTCCCCCAGCCGGTCGCGGATCTCGGTCACCGGAAGGCTGCGCAGCCGCGCGCAGGCCAGTTCGATCGCGAGAGGCAGCCCGTCCAGGCGGCGGCAGATCTCGACGACGGCGGCCTCGTCGTCGCGCGCGATGGTGAACCCGGGGCGGGCGAGCGCCGCACGGTCGGCGAACAGGCGGATCGCGGGGTACGACGAGGCGTCACCGGGCCGGTATCCCGGAGGCGGCACGGCCAGCCGGCCGACGCCGACGATCGACTCGCCCGCGATCGACAGCGGTTCCCTGGAGGTCGCGAGCACGCGGACCCCCGGGCACTCGCCCAGGACGTCCTCGGCGATGCGCGCGCAGGCGTCGATCAGGTGCTCGCAGTTGTCCAGCACCACCAGCAGCCGCCGGTCCCGCAGCGCCCCCACCAGCCGCCCGCCGTCACCCCCCGCCTCGCGGACGCCGAGCGCGGTGAGGACCGCGCCGGTGATCTCCAGCGGGTCGCGGACGCCGGCGAGCTCGACGAGCCAGGCGCCCTCGCCGGTCCGGTGCGCCCATGCGGCCGCCGCCTCCGTGGCCAGGCGCGTCTTGCCGACCCCGCCGGGGCCCGCCAGCGTCACCAGGCGGGAGGTCGCGAGCAGGTCGCCGACCTGGGCGAGTTCCGCGTCCCGCCCGACGAAGGACGTCAGGGGCGCACGCAGGTTGCCCGGGGCGCGGCCCGGTCCCCGCTCCTCGGGGCCGGGGTCGCGCAGCAGGTCCAGATGCAGGGCACGGAGCGCGGGTGAGGGGTCGGCGCCGAGCCGGTCGGCCAGGGTCGCGCGGGCGTGCTCGAAGGCCTCCAGCGCCTCGGCGGGCCGCCCGGCCGCGCGCAGGGCGCGCATGCGCAGACCGTGCAGCCGTTCCCGCAGCGGATGCGCGGCGACCAGCGCCGCCACCTCCGCGGCGACGTCCCCCGCGCACCCCGAGCCGTCCCCAGCGCGCCCTGAAGTGTCGCCCGCACCCCCCGGACCGTCCCCGGCGTGGCCGGAAGGGAGGTCGGCCGAGTGGTCGAGAAGGGTGTTCCGCGCGCGTCCGGATGTGGTGAGGCCCTGTTCGAGGGTGGTCAGCCTGGCGTCGAGGAGGTCCTCGGTCGCCGACAGGTGGAGGTCGGTCAGGCGCGCGGCCGTCGCGGGGGCGAAGCCGGGACCGAGGCCGGTGAAGGGGACGCCGCGCCACAGCCGCAGCGCCGTCGTCAGCTCGCGGATCGTGGTCTCGGCGTCGCCCAGGCGCCAGGCGTGCCGGCCCGCCTCGCCCGACCGTTCGAACTCGCGGACGTCGGTCACGGTGCCCGCCATGCGGTAACCGTACGGGAGGGCCTCCACCGCGACCGGGACGACCTGGCGAAGCCGTGAGACCAGGGACTGGAGCGCGCGAAGCGCCCCGGCGGGCGGGTCGTCGCCCCAGACGTCGTCGATCAGGGACGCGGTGGCGACGGCGCGTCCCGCCGGCAGGGCCAGCGCGGCGAGCAGCCGCCGTAGCCGGGGGCCGCTGACGTCGAGCGCCGTGCCGTCGTCGTCACGAACCTCGAACGACCCGAGCACCGCGATCCGCACCCGCCCAGCCTCTCACGCCTTCGCCCCTCCGCACTCCCACCCAAGAACCCTTCGCCCGTCCCACCCGAGGATGAGTCCCGCCCGGAGTGCGGGGCCGCGAGGGCTCAGGCGTCAGGGAGGCGTCGTCCAGGGAGGCGGAGGGTAAAGGAGGCGCGGGGTCAGGTGAGCTGGGCGTCCAGGCGGTAGCCGTCCACGGTGACGTAGATGGAGTCGCCGGGGCGGGCGTTGAGGCGCATGAGGACGGGCTGCAGGGAGTCGAAGACCGGCTGGCGGTCGCGCCAGACCAGGACGACCGCGTTGTCCCCTGGCCCGGTGACCGACAGCAGCGTCCCCGGGCGCATGCCGAGCTGGGTGGCGTACCCCTCGGGCACGGCGACGGGCTCGCCGCGCAGGTGCTCGCTGGTGACGTCGATGCGCTGCCAGCGCCGCGGGTCGGAGGTGGGGCTGGGCAGCGGCGGCGCGTGCGTCGCGGCTCGCGGTTCCGGCACCAGGTGGGGGCGCGGCGGGCCGGACAGGGCGGTGAGCGCGGCCAGCGCCGTCTGCGCGTCGGGCAGGTTCTCCGCCACGGACGGCACCGGCAGCCCGCCGCGCATCTGGTGGCCGTTGGCCCCGGGCGTGCGGCGGGGGAGCGGGGTGAAGCCGTTGGTGGCCGGGGCTTCCGCCGAGCGGGACATGGCGCGGGGCAGGGCGTCGATCCACGACTGGGCCGAGTGGGCGCGGATGCCGACCTGCGCCAGCAGTTCCGCGGCGTCCTCGCCCGAGGTCTTGTCGCCCAGCAGTTGCGCCGTGCGCTCGCGCAGCCGGGTGAGGTCGCCGACGACCAGCCAGCCGTCCTGGAGGCGGCGGTCGGGCATGAGCGCCACCAGCACGCGCCACAGCGGCGTGCCGAGCGAGGGCACCTGGATGGGGTGCGCGGGGTCGGCGCCGATCAGCTGGTCCTCGGTGGCCGCGACGCCGAGCCACTCGGTGAGCCGGAACAGGTGGCCGGTCACCGCGGTGGACTCGGGGGACTTCAGCCACCGGAGCACCCGTTCCTCGGCCGCGCGCTGCGCCTGCGACAGGACGTCACGGTCGACGTGCAGCTCGTGGGCCAGGGTGCGCAGGCTGATGGGCTCCTCGGCGAACAGGCGCTCGATGGCGACGGCCCGCTCCAGCGGCGTCCACTCGCGGAACACCGCGTCGACGAGCCTGACGAGCGGGTTGTCGGAGACCGGCGGCGGGGGCGGGGTCGCGGGGACGGCGGGCGGCGGCGTCTCGCGGTACGGCTCAGGCGCGGGCGGCGCGCCGTTCATCGGGGGGATGCCCACGCCGGCGGGCTGGGCGTGGAAGGGCCCGGTCGGCTGGGCGCGGTGCGGTCCGGTGGGCATCGCACGGTGCGGGCCCGTCGGCTGAGCGGGGTGCGGGCCGGTGGGCTGCGCGGGGTGCGGGCCGGTCGGCTGCCCGGTCCGCGGCACGGGAGGCGTGGCGGTGACCTGCGAGGCGGCGGGTTGCTGCGCGGGCAGGGGCGGGGGGACCTGGGGGGAGACCGCGGGGAGCCGGCCGAGGATCTCACGGAAGACGGCCGTGATGATCACTTCGGCGGACGCGGGGACGGTCGGGAGCCGCAGGTCGGCGGGGGAGAGCCGGCCGAGATGCTGCCAGCCGCCCATCCCGCTGATCGCCGAGCGCGCCGGCTCGGGCAGGCTGGGCAGCCCGGGGTCCACCACGTGCACCTGGAGGGCCGGGAGCACGTCCATGAGCGCCAGGTGGTCCCAGCGGCTGACGGCCAGCCGGGAGAGACGGTCGCACAGCCACTCGACACCGGTTGTGCCGAGAGCGCGACTGAGGGCGACCGACGCCCACCAGCCTCCGGGGAGCCGGGGGTCGGCGAGCACTTCGGCGATCTGCTGAGGACGGCTCCAGCGCAGAGCGGGGACCATATCGCTCAGACAGATCATTGAATCGGCGTCCATCGGCTGACCGCATCCTCCCGAGTGTGACGCATGTTGCTAATGGTGCAGCTTACGCCGGAGGCTATCAATTAGCGCCATCTAGGGAGAACATAGCGGCTCGTCGTTCGCGGGTCCGGTAACCGAGTGGACACCCCTTGCCGACCCCGGCCGCCCGCCGAGCCGCGTGACCGCCGCGGCGCCCGCCGAACAGCCCGCATCCAGCGACGATGCCGGCGACAGGCCCGCGATCAGCGCGCTGAGAAATCCGGCGGCGAAGGCGTCCCCCGCGCCCGTCGAGTCGACCGCGCGCGCGTCGGCGGCGGGCGCCCGGCACACGATCCGGCCGCCCACGGCGAGGAGCGCGCCGGCGGCGCCGAGCTTCACCGCGGCCGTCCCGTAGTGTGCGCTGAGCGCCGCCGCGGCCGCGCTCACGTCGCGCTCCCCGGTGAGCAGCAGCGCCTCGTCCCGGTTGGGGATGACGACCGACGCCGCCGCCGTCTCGCGCAGGAACCGCTCGGGCCCGAACTCGCGCAGGAAACCGGTGGACGCCGGGTCCACGCTGACGCGCACATCCCGGGCGAGCGCGGCGCGCACGGCCAGGCGGACCAGTTCCAGGCCGGGCTCGGCGAACAGCGTGTACCCCGAGACGTGCAGGTGGCTCACCCCGTCCAGGAGCGACTCGTCCCAGTCGTCAGGGCCGATGCGCCCGCCCGCGCCCCGGTTGGTCAGCATCGAGCGCTCGCCGCTCCCGTCGACCATCGCGATCACGACGGCGGTCGGGTGCGCCGGGTCCACCCGGATGTGCGGGCGCACCCCCGCGCCGCGCAGCTCGGCGATGTGCCACGGTCCGGTGTCGTACCCGACGCGGGTCAGGATGCGCGTGTCCGCGCCCAGGTGGGCGGCCCAGGACGCGGTGTTGGCCCCCGAGCCGCCCGGCCGTACGACGATGTCGGCGGCGGTGTCGGTGCCGGTCGCGACCGGCACCGCGTGCAGCGCCACCACGTCGGTGACGGCGTCGCCGACGACCAGCAGGCCGCCCAACTCAGCCCTCCAGCGCCGGCGCGGCCCATGCGGCCGCGATGCGCCCGGCCAGGCGGGTGTTGCCGCGCACGGCGGCCAGGTTGGCCTCCAGAGAGGCGCCCCCGGTGCCCTCGACGAGGTATCCGAGCAGGAACGGGGTGATGGCCTGGCCGGTGACGCCCTCGCGGCCGGCGGCGTCCAGCGCCTCGGCGAGCACGCGGTCGTGCAGGCCGGGGTCGAGCTGCTCGGCCACCGGGACCGGGTTGGCCACGATCAGCGCCGTCTCCGGGCCGCCCAGGCCGTCCTGCGCCCGCATGACGGCGGCGGCCTGCTCGGGGGACTCCAGCCGCCAGTCGACGGGCAGGCCGGAACTGTGCAGGTAGAAGCCGGGGAAGGTGCCGGTGCGGTAGCCGGCCACGCTCACGCCGCGCGTCTCCAGCCGCTGCAGGGTCGCGGGCACGTCCAGGATCGACTTCACGCCCGCGCAGACCACGGTGATCCTGGTCCTGGACAGCATGTCCAGGTCGGCGGACTCGTCCTGGTCGTCGGTCCAGCCGCGGTGGACGCCGCCGAGGCCGCCCGTGGCGAACACCCGGATCCCGGCGCGCGCGGCGAGGAACGCCGTGGCCGAGACGGTCGTGGCGCCGCTCGCCGCGAGCGCGGCGGCGGCGGGCAGGTCGCGGAAGCCCAGTTTGCGCAGTCCCGGCTCGGTGGCGACCCGTTCCAGCATGCCCTTGTCCAGGCCGACCCTGGCCACCCCGTCGAGGACGGCGATGGTCGCCGGCACGGCGCCGGCCTCCCGGACGAGCCCTTCGAGCTCGATCGCGACCTGGAGGTTGCGCGGCTGCGGCAGCCCGTGCGAGATGATCGTGGTCTCGAGTGCCACCACGGGCTTCCCGCAGGCCAGGGCCTCGGTGACTTCCTGGGACGGCTGGATGATCGCCTCGCCGGGGCCCTTCATCTGCATGCTCGCTCTCGGTCCTCTCCGTCTGTACGCTCCAGGGGGATTGTTCCCCTGACGTGCCGTCTCACCGTACTGTCCGGGTTAGGAGACTTGGTCATGCCGGGTTCTCGTTCTTCTCATTACGACGCCGTCATCGCGGGCGCCGGGCACAACGGCCTGGTCGCCGCCGCCTACCTGGCCCGCGCGGGGCGCCGCGTGCTGGTGCTGGAACGGCAGCCGTACGTGGGCGGGCTCGCCGTCTCCGCCCAGGCGTTCCCCGGAGTCGACGCCCGTGTCTCCCGCTACTCCTACCTGGTCAGCCTCCTGCCGGGCAAGGTCGTCTCCGACCTCGGGCTGGAGCTGGACCTGCGCCGCCGCCGCTACGCCTCCTACACCCCCGTCGGGGCCACCGGGCTGCTCGTCGACAACGCCGACGCGGCCAGGACCGCCGCCTCCTTCGCCCAGGTGACCGGCGGGCCCGGTGACCTCGCCGCCTGGCAGCGGTTCTACGGGATGACGGCCCGCCTGGCCCGGCGGATCGCTCCCACGCTGCTGGAGCCCCTGCGCGGCCGCGCGGAGGTGCGCGACGAGGTGGTGGCCGACGGCGAGACGTGGCGCGACCTGTTCGAGCGGCCGATCGGCGAGGTGGTCGACGAGCGCTTCGCCGACGACACCGTGCGGGGCGTGGTGCTGACGGACGCGCTGATCGGCACCTTCGCCGACCCCGGCAAGGACCTGCTCGCCAACCGCTGCTTCCTCTACCACGTCGTCGGCGACGGGACGGGGGACTGGAACGTGCCGGTCGGCGGCATGGGCGCGGTCAGCGGCGCGCTCGCCCGCGCGGCCGGGAAGGGCGGGGCCGAGATCCACACCGGGATGGAGGTGCTGTCGGCCGACCCGGGAGGTGAGGTCGTGTTCCGCGACGCCGAGGGCGCCGAGCACACCGTCACCGGCGGGCACGTGCTGGTCAACACCCCTCCCTCGATCATGGCCCGGCTCCTCGGACGGGCGCAGGAGCCGCCCGAGGGGGCCCAGCTCAAGGTGAACATGGTGCTCGCGCGGCTGCCGCGCCTGAAGGACGCGTCGGCGGGACCGGTGGAGGCGTTCAGCGGGACCTTCCACATCAACGAGGGCCGGGAGCAACTCGCGGTGGCGTACGCGCAGGCCGCCGCCGGGCTGATCCCCGAGCTGCCGCCGGCCGAGGTGTACTGCCACTCCCTGACCGACCCCTCGATCCTCGGGCCCGGGCTCCGCGCGGCGGGGGCGCAGACGATGACCCTCTTCGGCCTGCACATGCCAGCCCGCCTTTTCCGGAAAAATCCGGATAAGGCGAGGAGTGAGGCGCTGGCGGCCACGCTCGCGTCCGTCAACAGCGTGCTGGCCGAGCCCATCGAGGACTGCCTCCTGCGGGCCCCCGACGGCTCCCTGTGCCTGGAGGCCAAGACGCCCGTGGACCTGGAGAACGAGGCCGGTCTCCCCGGCGGGCACATCTTCCACCAGGACCTGACCTGGCCGTACGCCGAGGATCCGTCCGAGATCGGCCGGTGGGGCGTGGAGACCGAGCACCAGCGGATCCTGCTCTGCGGGGCGGGCGCGCGGCGCGGCGGCGGCGTGAGCGGCATCCCCGGCCACAACGCGGCCATGGCCGTCCTGGGCAGAACCTCCTGACCTCCGGCCCCCCTGACGACCGGCCCTCGTGATCACCGGCTCTCGTACCACCGGCCCTCGTGACCACCGCGCCTCTGGACCCTCGGCCCCTCCCGTGAGGTGGATGGGCCTGGTTAACGAGGTTCTCAGGAAGGGCGGACGGCGGTTAACCGGGTTCTCAGACAGTCCGGTTACCGTGGGCCGGTGAGCACATCAGGAGACAAGGACGCGGCCCGCCTCCTCGTGGTCGACGACGAACCCGCGCTCCGCGAGGCCCTGCAGAGCAGCCTGGAGTTCGAGGGCTACGAGATCGGCCTCGCCGAGGACGGTGCCGGCGCGCTGGACACCCTCGCGCGCGAGCCGTACGACCTGGTGCTGCTCGACGTCATGATGCCGCGCGTCGACGGCCTGACCGCCTGCCGGCGCCTGCGTGCCGCGGGGAACCACGTGCCCGTGCTCATGCTCACCGCACGCGACGCCGTCGGCGACCGCGTGTCCGGCCTGGACGCGGGCGCCGACGACTACCTGGTCAAGCCGTTCGAGCTGGACGAGCTGTTCGCCAGGGTCCGCGCCCTGCTGCGGCGCGGCGCCCGGCAGATGCCGGACGCGGAACCCGACGGCGCCCTCGCCTACGGGGGCCTGCGCATGGACACCACCACCCGCGAGGTCACCCGGGACGGCCGCCCGCTGGAGTTGACCCGCACCGAATACCTGCTGCTGGAGCTGTTCCTCGCCCACCCCCGCCAGGTGCTCACCCGCGAGCAGATCCTCAGCGACGTGTGGGGCTTCGACTTCGAGCCGTCGTCCAACTCGCTCGACGTGTACATCATGTACCTGCGCCGCAAGACCGAGGCCGGCGGCGCGCCCCGGCTGATCCACACCGTGCGCGGCGTGGGCTACGTGCTGCGGACACCGTCCTGATGCGCCGGGGGCGCCGGTCGATGGGGTCGCGGCTCACCGTCCTGGTCGCCACCGCCGTCGCCGTGGCCATCGCCGTCTGCGCGGCGGCCTGCTGGTTCCTGGTCCGCGACGAACTTCAGCGGCAGCTCAACGAGTCGCTGGAGCAGCCCCCGGTGAACCACCGCATCGTCGAGATGATCCAGCGCGACTGCTCCCAGAGTCCGACCGGCGGGGAGAACCCCGGGCCGTTCCTGCGCCTCCAGCAGATCGTCCTGGCCGACGGCACCCGCTGCGCGCAGGGATGGGACGCGGTCGTGGTGGCCCCGGCGGACCTGAAGACGACGGGGACGCGCGGCGGGCGCGTCCTGCGTGACGGCGTCACCGACAGCGGCGACACCGTCCGCGTGCTCACCACCAACGTCGGCCCCGGCATGGCCGTCAGCGTCTCGCGGTCGCTGACCGGCGTCGAACGCACCCTGCGCGGCCTCGCGCTGCTCCTGGCCGCCGTCGCCGCGCTCGGCGTCATCGGCGCCGCCACCGCCGGCCGGCTCGTCTCCCGCACCGCGCTGCGTCCCGTCGCCCGCCTCACCGGCGCGGTCGAGCACATCGCGCGGACCGAGGACCTGCGCATCCGGATCCCCGTGGACGGCGAGGACGAGATCGCCAGGCTGAGCACGTCCTTCAACGCGATGACGGCCGCCCTGGCCAGCTCCCGCGAACGCCAGGCGCAGCTCATCGCCGACGCCGGGCACGAGCTGCGCACCCCGCTGACCAGCCTGCGCACCAACATCGACCTGCTGCTGCACAGCGAGAACACCGGCCGCGACCTCGACCCGCAGGCCAGGCACCGCCTGCTGGCCAGCGTGAAGGCCCAGATGGCCGAGCTGTCGGTCCTGGTCGGCGACCTGCTGGAACTGTCGCGCGTCTCCGAGGGCGAGGAACCGTCGCCGGACCTGCCGTTCCACGAGGTCGTGGAGGCCGCCGTCGCCCGCGCCCGGCTGCGCGCCCATGACGTGCGCATCGACGCCGAGCTGACCGACTGGTACGTCCACGGCCGCGAGGGGGCGCTCGAACGCGCCGTCGTCAACCTGCTGGACAACGCCGTGAAGTTCAGCCCATCCGGGGGCACGGTCGCCGTGCGGCTGGCGGAGGGGGAGCTGACCGTGCGCGACCACGGCCCCGGCATCCCCGAGGACGAGCTTCCGCACGTGTTCGACCGCTTCTGGCGTTCCTCCACGGCCAGGAGCATGCCCGGCTCCGGCCTCGGCCTCGCCATCGTGGCCCAGGCCGTCCGGGACGCGGACGGCGAGATCGCACTGACCGCCGCCCCCGGCGGCGGAACCGTCGCCACCCTCAAACTGCCCGGCCGGGCGCATTCTCAGACAGGGTTAATCATCACCTAAGGGTGGTTCAATCCGCCGCCGCGACGGTTGAGCCATGAGCCAGCCGAACCCCGGTCATCGCGCATGACCTCCCTCACGCAGACCCCCGCCTGGGCCTCGGTGTCCCCGGCCGCCAGGACCCGCCTCGTCGAGGTCGTCGTCCCGGTCCACAACGAGCAGCGGGTCCTCGCGCAGAGCGTCCAGCGCCTCCACGACCACCTGACCCGCACCTTCCCCTACGGCTTCCGCGTCACGATCGCCGACAACGCCAGCACCGACGCCACCTGGGACATCGCCACCGGCCTCGCCGGGCGGCTGCCGCACGTCCGTGCCGTCCACCTCGACGAGAAGGGCCGGGGGCGGGCGCTGCGCCAGGTCTGGGCGCGCAGCGACGCCGACGTGGTCAGCTACATGGACGTCGACCTGTCCACCGACCTGACCGCCTTCCTGCCGCTGGTCGCGCCCCTGCTGTCCGGCCACAGCGACCTGGCGATCGGCACCCGGCTGGCCCGGGCGTCCCGGGTCGAGCGCGGCCCCAAGCGGGAGCTCATCTCCCGCGCCTACAACCTGCTGTTGCGCTCCACCATGGGCGCCCGGTTCTCCGACGCGCAGTGCGGCTTCAAAGCGGTGCGCACCGAGATCGCCCAGGCGCTGCTGCCCGCCGTCGAGGACGAGGAGTGGTTCTTCGACACCGAGCTGCTGCTGCTCGCCGAACGCCACGGCCTGCGCATCCACGAGATCCCCGTCGACTGGGTGGACGACCCCGACAGCCGGGTCGACGTGCTCAGGACCGCGCTGGACGACCTGAGAGGAATGGCACGAGTGGCACGCAGGACGCTGTCGGGCGCCGCGCGCATCCCGGTCCCCGAACGGGTGGCCGCCGCCCGGCTCCCGTCGGGCATGCGCCGCCAGCTCCCGAGCTTCGTGGTCGTCGGGGTCGTCAGTACCCTCGCCTATCTCGCGCTGTTCTGGGTGCTGCGCGGCCTCATGGCGGCCGTGGCCGCCAACGCGATCGCACTGCTGGTCACCGCGGTCGCCAACACCGCCGCCAACCGGCGGTACACCTTCGGGGTGACCGGTTCCGCCGGCGCCCTCCGCCACCAGGCCGAGGGCCTGGTCGCCTTCCTCATCGGCCTCGCCCTGACCACCGGAACCCTGGCCCTGCTGCCCACGACCGCCCCGAGAGCCATCGAACTCGCCGGCGTCGTCGCCGCCAACGCACTCGCCACCCTGGCCCGCTTCATGCTCCTCCGCACCTGGGTCTTCCGCCCCAACCGCCAAAAGCCAACCAACACCCACCCGAACCCCCAAACGGAGCCCACCCGATGACCGCCCCCGACCCGGAACGCCCGAAGGAGAACGGCCGATGACCGTCATCGAGAACCCGGTCGCCGTCGCGGGGCACCGCGGCCCCGTCGCGCGGGGGCGCCTGTCCCGGGCACTGCTCGGTGGGCCGGACGATCCGCGCTGGGCGCGGCCCGCTCTGATCGGCACGCTCGCGCTCGCGGCGCTCCTGTACACCTGGGCCCTCGGCCGCAACGGCTACGCCAACGACTACTACTCCGCCGCCATCCTGTCGGGCACCCGGAGCTGGAAGGCGTTCTTCTTCGGCGCGGTCGACTCCGCGTCGTACATCACCGTCGACAAGCCGCCGTTCGCGCTCTGGGTCATGGGACTGTCGGCACGGATCTTCGGCTTCGGCACCTGGAGCATGCTCCTCCCACAGGCCGTGGCGGGCGTCGCCTCGGTGGCCCTGGTCCACTCGGCCGTACGCCGAGCCTTCGGTGGAAACCAACCTCCCGTGCGCGGTGCCCTCGGGGGAGCCCAGTCCCTCGCGCGCCCGGCCCTCAGAAGAGCGCAGGGTCACGCGGCCGGGCTGGTCGCGGCCATGGTGATGACGCTGACACCGATCACCGTGGCGATCAACCGGGACAACAACCCCGACACGATCCTCGTGCTGCTCCTGGTCGCCGCCGCCTGGTTGTGCGCCGAGGCGATCAGGACCGGGCGGATGCGCACTCTGGCGATCTGCGGCCTGCTCGTCGGCATGGCCTTCACCACCAAGATGCTCCAGGCATACCTCGTGGTTCCCGCGTTCGCGCTGGTCTACCTGTACGCCGCCCCCGGCGGGCTCCTGCGGCGCCTCGGGCACCTGCTGGCGGCCGGCGCCGTCCTGCTGGTGTCGAGTGCCTGGTGGATGGTCGCCGTCGACCTGTGGCCCGCCGCCGACCGGCCGTACATCGGCGGCAGTACCGACAACACCGTCTGGGACCTGGTCATCGGCTACAACGGCCTGGGCCGCGTCTTCGGTGGCGGCGCGGGCAACGGCGGGTTCGGTGGTGGGGGCGGGTTCGGCGGGGCGTCGGGCGCGGGGCGGCTGTTCAACGACGTGATGGCCGGCCAGATCTCCTGGCTGATCCCCTTCGCCACCCTCGCCCTGACCTGCGGTCTCCTACTGACGACCCACCGACACGGCCGCACCCTCGCGACGGCCACTTCGGGTGGCCACCCGGCGAGGATCGACTCCGACCCTGGTGAGGACGGCAGCCGGGTGGGGATCGGTTTTGGCCCCGGTCAGGACGGTCACGGCAGCCAGGCGGGGTTCGGCTCCGGTCCTGGTGAGGCCGGTCATGGCAGCCGGGCGGTGATCGACTCCGGCCCCGGTCAGGACGATCACGTCCCGCTGGAAGGTGATGCTCCGTTGGCCGGGCGCCGCTCGGGGGTGCGGGCCGCGCTGTTGCTGTGGGGCGGATGGCTCGTCGTGCACTACGCCGTGTTCAGCTTCTCCGCCGGGACGTTCCACCCGTACTACTCCACCGCGCTGGCGCCCGCGCTCGCGGCCCTGACCGGGCTCGGCGGCGTGCTGATGTGGCAGGCGTACCAGCGGTCCCGGACATGGGCGTGGGCACTGCCGGCCGGCGTCGCGGTCACCGGCGCCTGGGCGTTCGCCCTGCTGCGCCGCACCCCGGACTGGGCGCCCTGGCTCGCCTTCGCCGTCGCCGGGCTGTGCGCCATCGCCGCGATCGGACTGCTCGTG
Organism: Sphaerisporangium corydalis; assembly: GCF_025506355.1. Taxonomy (GTDB): domain Bacteria; phylum Actinomycetota; class Actinomycetes; order Streptosporangiales; family Streptosporangiaceae; genus Sphaerisporangium; species Sphaerisporangium corydalis. Next base: position 105,170 of record NZ_JANZYP010000015.1, on the reverse strand, counting down.
GCGCGCCTCGGCGCCCGGGGCCGGGTACGGTTGGCGGCGGGCGCGCTGGTGCTCGGCCTGGTAGGCGGTCTCGCCGGCCCGGCCGCGTACGCGCTCACCCCGCTGTCCTCGGCCGTGAACGGCACCAACCCCACGGCCGGCCCGGAGGGGAGCGGCGGCTTCGGCGGCCCCGGCGGCATGGGCGGCCCCGGGGGTATCGGCGGCCCCGGGGGTATGGGCGGCCCCGGGGGCGCGCGCGGCCGGTTCCCCGGCGGCCAAGGCGACCCCCTGGGCAACCCACCGGGCACGACGAACGGCACCCCCGGGACGAACGGCACCCCCGGGACGAACGGCGGTGCCCCCGGGTCGGTCGCCGGTGCCCCCGGGGCGGACGGCGGCAGCCCCGGGGCGAATGGTGCCCTCGGGACGAACGGGGGTACTTCCGGCGCGGACGGGCCGGGTGGCGTGGGGGCTCAGGCGCGCGGCGGCTTCGGCGGTGGCCGGGGCGGGAACGTGAGCGCCGCGATGATCTCCTACCTGCGGAAGAACCGGGGCGGTGCCACCTGGCTGGTCGCGGTCGCCAGCGCGCAGAGCGCCTCGTCGATCATCTTGGCCACCGGCGGCGAGCCGGTCATCGCGATGGGCGGCTTCACCGGGAGCGACAACGCCATGACCGTGGCGAAGCTCCAGGAGTACGTCACCAGCGGCAAGCTGAAGTACATCATCCTCGGCGGAGGGATGGGCGGCCCCGCACGCGGCAACAACGAGATCACCACCTGGGTCCAGTCCCACGGGACCGTCGTAGACCCCGCAGAATACGGCGCCACCACCGACCAGTCCCTGTACAAACTGGGCTGACCACGACGAACCCCGCCCGCCAAGCCGAGCACAACGATTGCCAGGTCAGGGCGCGACGGGGATCGGGTTCGCGGCTACGGGGAGTGAGGGAGGCGGTCTCGCATTGTCGCCGCGATAGGGGGTAGGAGGGTGACCTCTACGGCTGAGGAAAGGATGACCAAGCGTGGACCAGCACAGTTTCATCGCCCTTCTCAACGAGGACCTGGAGAGCGAGTACCGCTCGATCGTCCAGTACGCCCAGCACACCGCGACGATCAAGGGGGCCGAGTACCAGAGCATCATTGAGGAGCTGAAGGTCCACCTGCACCAGGAACTGGACCACGCGACGACGCTCGCCGGGCAGATCGCCTTCCTCGGCGGGATCCCGTCGGTCTCGGTGCCCGAGATCCCGAGCGTGCCGGACGGCGCCGCCGCGCTGCGGCTCGACTTGGACCTCGAGGAGGCCCAGCTCCAGCGGTACCGCGACCGGGTCCAGCAGGCCATGGAACTCGGCCTCCCCGACGTGGCCGAGGCGCTCCGCCCGCTCCTCCAGCAAACCCAGGACCACGTCATGGACCTCCAGGGCGCCCTGGGCGAGTAGCCCCATCCCGCTCCCCCCACCCTGCACCCACCCCGGAACCATCTCGGTGCTGAGAGCTCAGCGAGCTGCCCTCGCCTTCGGCGGGGGAGCCCGCGGCCCTGGGCGGCCAGGGGGGATGCCTCCTGACGACGACGTCGGCGGCGCTCACGTGATCGCGCTCGGCGGGGAGCCCGATGACGTGTTCAAGCCCTTGACGGTCAGCGGGAACATCTCCTGATGACCGCATCGGCGACGGTCACGCGTTCGAGGCCGGCGATCGCGTTCAGCGGGAACCTGGGTGGCGTGTTCGTGATCCTCGGGGTCAGCCAGGATGTCTTCTGATGACGGCTCCGGCGGCGGTCACGTGGTCGGGCGCGGCGGTCGCGTTCAGCGGGGAGCCCAATGGCGTCTTCGTGGTCCTGGGGGTCAGCGGGGACGTCTCCTGATGATCGCGTCGGCGGCGGTCACGTGGTCCGGGCCGGCGATCACCGGATTCAGTTCCACCAGGTCGAGGTTGTCCGACAGGGCCAGCTCACCCACCCGGGAGGCGAGTCGGCCGAGCGCGGCCAGGTCCACGGGAGGCCGCCCGCGCGCGCCGGTCAGCGTCGGCGCGCCCCGTAGTCGCAGGACGGCCTCGGCTACCTGCTGGGGTCCGGCCGGGAGCGGGATCAGGACGGCGTCGTCCAGGACCTCCACCCACGTCCCGCCCATGGCCAGCACCAGAACGGGCACGACGCCGTCCCGGCGGACCGCGACCAGCAGTTCCACCCCCGCCGGGACCATCTCCTCGACGAGGATCGCCGTCCCCGGCCCCGCCGGAGAGGCGGGGATCGCCATACCCGGCCCCGCAGAGGCGGGGATCGCCATACCCGGCCCCGCCGAGGCGGGGATCGCCGTACCCGGCCCCGCCGAGGCGAGGAGCGCCGTACCCGGCCCCGCCGCCGAGGCGAGGAGCGCCCCGGCCCCGGCCCGTACCGCCTCCGCGCCGCGCACGTCGAGGAGCAGGGCTCCGACGTCGGTCTTGTGCCGCAGGTGAGCGCCGGTGAGCTTGAGCGCGACGGCCGTGCCGAGCGCACCCGCCGCGCGAACGGCCTCCTCGGCGGTACGCACCACGACCCCCCTGGGCACGGACACGCCATGCCCCCTCAGCAACGCCTTCCCCTCATGCTCAGCCAGCCACCCCTCCTGCCCCCGACCATTACCCGGACCGCGCCCCGGAACCTCACCGGGAGCCATCCCCGAACCCTCGCCAAGAAGCTCACCCGGGAGTTCACCGGGATCTTCACCCGGTACTTCACCGGGAATCGTCCGGCCTGAGGTGCTCGTGGCGGGGACCCCTGTTCCGGAGGCCGTCAGGGCGGTGCGGGCGGCTCTACCGGGGGTCATGGACAGTGAGAGCTGAGCCGCAGTGGCGATCTCGCGTAGCCGATCCCCGTTCCCGAGGGGGGTGAGGAGCGCTCTGGCGCAGAGGATGCCTTCGGTGAGGCCGGCCACTGGGATGACGCCATGGTCGACCAGCCGCTCGGCGGTCTCCTCGGGCATCAGTTCCGGCAGGGTCGAGGCGACGATCACCCGCCCTTCCAGCCCGGCGGCGGCCTCGATCACCCCCTCCAGCGCGCCGTCCCATTCCACCGCCGCGTCGTCGCTCATCAGCGCCGGCCGGTCGTAGTACACGAGCACCGGCCCGATCGCCTCGTCGGCCGCGCCGATCCTGATCAGGTCGGCGGTACGCCGCCGGTCCCCGAAGATGACCGCCGTGTAGTCGAGCGGGTTGCCGGGGGTCGCCGTCGGCGGCAGGACGCCGGCGAGCGCGGTCCGCGTGGACGCGGCGAGCGGCGGTAACGGCACACCCAGCCGCGCGGCCTCGTCGGCACCCACGGCCGCGTCACCCCCCGAACATGTCACGACCAACACCCCCTCACCCGCCAATACGCCCACGCCTCCCGCCATTCCCACACCTTCCGGCACATCAGCACCCCCGGGGATATCCACACCCTCAAGCAGGGCTTCGTCCTTACGTCCGCGTGCCGTGCCCTCCCTGTCGTCGTGGGGGGAGGGGTTCCGGTGGGCATGGGGGGAACGGGAGCCGGGGGTGCGGCGGGTGCCGTGGGCGAGGGTTTTGGATAGTTCGAGGAGTTCGTGGGGGTTGGTGGCCCAGGCGCCGCCGGCCTCCTCGACCAGGGCCCTGAGCACTCGCGCGTCACCGGCGACCGCGCCGGTATGCGCCGCGGCGGCCGAGGCGCCGAGCAGGCTCGTACCGGCCTTGAGCACGGCCACCCCGATGCCGGCGTCGGCGCAGGTGGCCAGGGCGGTGGCGAGGCTCGCGCCGTCGCCCTCGTCCTCCACGTACAGCGCGACCGACCGGACCCCGCCCATCTCGGCGAGCGCGGCGAGGTACCCGGAGGTGCCGACCACGGACTGGTTGCCGCAGGACACGACAGTGTGCAGCCGGAGGGCACGCGTGCTGAGCAGCGCGTTGACGGCGACGTTCCCGCTCTGGGAGACCAGGGCGATCGGCCCCGCGCGGCGCGGCGTGTAGGCGTCCCCCCACAGGGGCGCCCGGCCCGCGACCGCGACGATCCCGTTCCCGTTCGGCCCGCACACCGGCATGTCGTACGCCGCCGCGGCGGCGATCAGCTCGTCCTCCAGCCGCCGCCCGGCCGAGGAGCCGGGCACTTCGGCGAACCCGGCCGCGAACACCACGGCCCCGCCGCAGCCGTGCTCCCCGGCCTCGGTGATCAGTCCGGGCACGGTGGCGGCGGGGGTCGCGATCACGACGGCGTCCGGTACGACAGGCAGGTCCGCGATCGCCGGGACGCAGGGCACGCCGTGGACCTCGGTGGCGGTCGGATGCACGCCGAAGACCGGTCCGGGGAACCCCGCGGCGACCAGGTTGGCCACGGCGAGGTTGCCGTACGAGCCGGGCCGGGTGGAGGGCCCGACGACGGCGACGGACCCGGGCGCGAGCAGGCGCGTCAGCTTCACACCTTCATAGACTGACTGGCTGGCCAGTCAAACGTCAAGCCCGTAGCCGTGGATCCTCTCCCCGCGCGCCCTGGTGCCGCAGGGGAGGGGAATCGGTCTGACTGAACCACCAGTAAGTGAAAGCGGGTGGCGGGGAGCTCGGGTAGGATCTGGCCGTGCGCAGTACGGAGGGTACAGCCGAGGGGACACGCGGGAGCCGGGCCGACCAGGCCGATCAGCGCCGGGCGGAGCTGCTTGAGGCGGCGCGCCGGGTGGTGCTCGAACGGGGCATCTCCAGCACCCGCGTCGCCGACATCGCCAAGGCGACGAACGTGAGCGGCGGGCTGATCCACTATCACTTCGCCACCAAGGACGAACTGATCACGGCGATGCTCCGCACGACCATCGACACCGAGGTCGCCCGGCTGAAAGAGCTGGTCAGGGGCTCAGGAACCGCCGTCGAGCGCCTCGACAGGGTCCTGCGGTTCTACATCCCGCGCTCGCGCACCGACCAGAGCTGGCTGCTGTGGATCGACGCCTTCGCGGCCGGTCTGCGGGAGAAGGTCGTCCAGGACATCCTGCTGGAGCTGGAGACGGCGTGGATCGGCTCGGTCGAGCAGGTCGTCAGGGCCGGCGTCGAGTCGGGCGAGTTCGTCTGCGAGGACCCGGCGGGCGCCGCCGAGCGCCTCGACGGCATGCTCGACGGCCTGATCATCCGCTACACCCTGCATCCGTCGGTGCTGTCACGCAAGCGCCTCCTGGAGCACGCCCGCATCGCCGCCTCCCGCGAGGTCGGCCTCCCCCGCTCCGCCTTCCCCGGCCCCTGACCCACCAGGACCCCTCCCGGCTGCCCGTCTCGGACGGTCGAGGGCGCAGGCCGCGAAAGATGATGGCCGGTGACGCGCCGGGACCCCCATTGCGGCGTCCAGGTGGGTCAGGGGCGCAGGCCGTTGAAGATGATGGTCAGGGTGCGTTTTTGCAGGTCCGGGGGCCAGCCTGCGTGCAGGGCGCCCTGGCAGGCGCCGGTGAGCAGGGCCATCACCTCGTCCAGGCGGACGTCGTCACGCACGGCCCCGGCCCGCTGCGCGCCGGTGAGCAGCGTCTCGATGGCCGTCTGGAGTGACTGGACCGGCCCGGCGACCTGGATGTCCACCCCGGTGTCGGCGGCGAGGAGGTCGGCGACGGTCTTCTTCTCCACCGCCTGCTCGACCATCCGCCCGAAGAACGTGAACAGCGCCGTGGCCGGGTCGCCCTCCGCGGCCAGGGTGTCCACCTCGGCGGTGAGGCTCTCCAGCAGGTCCTTGATGATGGCCTGGAGCAGGTCCTTCTTGGTGGGGAAGTGCCGGAACACCGTGCCGGCGGCCACCCCGGCCCGGATGGCGACCTCCTCGGTCGAGGCGGCGGCGCCGTGTTCGGCGAAGACCTCCGCGGCCGCTCGGAGGATGCGCGCCCGGTTGCGCCGGGCGTCGGCCCGCAGTGCGGGGGGCTCGGTCGGGGGCATGGGCGGCTCCTTCGATTGACAAGATGAGTGGCCACTCATTATGTTCGATCCTGAGTCACCACTCACCTTATCGGATGTCCACGATCCAGGCCGCCCCCTCTTGCGCGTCGTGACGTGACGTGACGCGGTCCCGGGGCGTCCACGACGAGAAGGAGTCACCATGGCCGCGACCCCCACCGCGCGAGAGGTCTTCGAGCGGCACATGTTCGCCGCCGGGGCGATGGACCCCGCCCTCTACGCCGAGGACGTCGTGATCGAGACGCCCTTCGCCGCCCCCGGCCGTCCCCGCTGCTGGGAGGGCCGCGAGGCGTTCATGTCCTTCGTCCAGGGGGAAGGCGTCTCGCTGCCGGCGCTGACGCGGCGCGACGTGCGGATCCACGAGTCGGCCGACCCCGAGGTGATCGTGGTCGAGTACGAGCTCGGCGGCACGATCCCCGGCACGGACCAGGAGACGTGGGCGCCGTTCATCGGGGTGCTCAGGGTGCGCGAGGGCAAGGTCGCGCACTGGCGCGAGTACCAGGATCCCATCGTCATGGCCATGGCGACCGGCCGGTTGCCCGCGCTGCTCAGCTCCCTCGGCGGGGCGCCGGCCCAGGCGTGAGCGAGGCTCCGTCCGGCCGATCGCGGGGAGCGGGCTATTGACATCGGCGGGCCAGGATGAGTTGACTGGGTGACCAGTCAGCATAGGTGATCCGGGTGGTGACATGACGTCGCTGGTACGCCTCACGCCGCAGCAGGCCGAGCTCCAGGAACGGGCACGGCGGTTCGTCGACGAGGAGCTCGTCCCGCACGAGGAGGCCGCCGAACGCGCCGGCGGCCGGCTGCCGGACGAGACCGTCGACGGCATCATCAAGGCCGCCGTCGCCGCGCGCCTGCACGGCGGCCGGCACGCTCCCGAGCACGGCGGCCAGGGCTGGTCCACCACCGACTACGTCGTCGCGCATGAGCAGCTCGGCCGCAACACCAACGGCCTGTGGTGGTGGGTCCCCGACGCCTACAACGTGATGACAGCCGGGACCCCGGAGCAGATCGACCGCTACCTGCGGCCCGCCCTGCGCGGCGAGGGGTGGGTGTCGTACGCGGTGACCGAGGAGCACGCCGGCTCCGACCCCTCCGGCATCCGCGCGACCGCCAGGCCCGACGGCGCGGGCGGCTGGGTGCTCGACGGCGAGAAGTGGTTCGTGACCAGCGGGGACGTGGCCGCCGCGCACATCGTGGTGGCGATCTGCGAGGGGCACGGGCCGACGCTGTTCATCGTCGACGCCGGCACCGAAGGGCTGTCGTTCATCGACGAGCCCCCGTTCACCCACACCTTCCCGCACGGCCACCCGACGCTGCGCCTGGCCGGGGTGCGGGTCGGCCCGGACGCCGTGCTCGGCGGCCTCGGCGCCGCCGACACGCTCCAGCAGGGCTGGTTCACGGAGGAACGGCTCGGTATCGCCGCGCACTGCGTGGCCGCGATGGGCCGGCTGCTGGAGGAGGCGGTCCGCTGGGCGGCGGGCCGCGAGCAGGGCGGCGCCCTCCTCATCGACCACCAGGGCGTGTCGTTCCCCCTCGCCGACTCCGCCGCCGACGCGGCGGCGGCCCGGCTGCTGGTCTACGAGGTGGCGCAGCTCGCCGACTCCGGCGCGGACCGGAAGATCGTGCACGCCAAGGCGTCGCTGGCCAAGCTGTTCGCCAGCGAGGCGGCGTACCGGTGCGCCGACCGGGCCGTGCAGACCTTCGGCGGGCGCGGCTACATGCGCACCAACGTGGCCGAACGCTTCCTGCGAGAGCTGCGCGTCGACCGCATCTGGGAGGGCACCAGCGAGATCCAGCGCCTGATCATCTCCCGCTCCCTGGTCCGCCGCGGCGTACGCGCCGTCATCACCTGACCTCACCCCCCGACCGCCACCACCTCGCCCCGAGCCACCCAGCGACACGACTTCGTCCGGGCACGTGGGACAAAGACCGGCACCCACGGGCCCGGGGCCCTCGTCGGGCAGGGCGGAGCCGTGTGGTTCGGTGGCTTCAGCGGGTACGGCGGGGTCCACCTCGTTCGGTGTTCTCGGGGGGTGGGGCGGGGACATGCGGTTCAGTCCTCGGCGGGTAAGGCGGGGGACCGTGCGGGGGGGGGGTGTGGGGGGGGGGGGGGGGGGGGGGGGGGGGGGGCTAGAATCGGGGGCATGCGGTTCGGCATCCTCGGCCCTCTGGAAGTGCGGTCGCCCGCCGGTGATCTGCTTCCGGTCGGCGGGCCACGGCCGCGCGCCCTGCTGGTGATGCTGCTGCTGACCCCCGGCAGGGTGGTCCCGGTCGAGCGCCTGATCGACGGCCAGTACGGCGACGACCCGCCCGGCGGTGCCGCCAACGCCGTGCAAGCCCAGGTGTCACGGCTCCGCGGTGCCCTGCCCGCCGGGCTGATCGAGTTCCACGGCTCCGGCTACCGCCTCGCCGCCGACCCCGACGACGTCGACGCCCACTGCTTCGGGCGGCTCGCCCAGGAGGGGCGCCGGATGCTCTCGGCCGGTCGGCACGCCTCCGCCGCCGGCCCGCTGCGGGAAGCGCTCGCGCTCTGGCGTGGCCCCGCCCTGGCCGACCTGCCGTTCGGGCGGGCCCAGGTGGCTCGGCTGGAGGAACTCAGACTGTCGGTGGCCGAGGACCTCTTCGAGGCCGAGCTCGCACTTCCGCAGGGTCCCTCGGTGGCCGAGCTGCGGCGCCTGGCGACGGCGCACCCCCTGCGTGAACGGCTGAGCGGGCAGCTCATGCGCGCGCTCGCCGCCGAGGGCCGCCCGGCCGAAGCGCTGGAGGTGTTCCACGAGACCCGGCGGCTGCTCGCCGACGACCTCGGCACCGGACCCTCACCCGAACTGGCCGCCGTACACCTGGCCATCCTGCGCGCGGAGGCGCCGCCGCCCCTGCCGCGCCAGGGCCTCGCGGCCCAGCTCACCACCTTCGTGGGGCGCGAGGACGAACTGGACCGCATCGCCACGCTGAGCGACGCCCGGCTGATCACGATCACCGGCCCCGGCGGAACGGGAAAGACCCGCCTGGCCGTGGAGGCGGCCGGGCGCGGGCACACGGGCGGACGCTCAGTCGGGAGTGGGGGCGGACACGAGGGTGGGAGCGGGGGTGAAGGCGGGAGCGGGAGCGTACGCGCAGTCGGGAGTGGAGGCGGGAGTCGGGGCGGGCGCGAAGGTGGGAGGGGGAGCCGGGGCGGACGCGAAGGTGGGAGCGGGCGCGAAGGCAGGAGCGGAAATGGGGGTGGAGGCGGGAGTCGGGGCGGGGGTGAAGCTGGGAGCGGGAGCCGGGGCGGGCGCGAAGACGGGAGCGTACGCGCAGTCGGGAGTGGAGGCGGGAGTCGGGGCGGGCGCGAAGCTGGGAGCGAGATCGGGAGTGGAGGTGAAGGCGGGAGCGTGCGCGAAAGCGGGAGCGGGCGCGAAGGCAGGAGCGGGAGTGGGGGGGGAGTCGGGAGGGGGAGTGAAGGCGGGAGCGGGGGTGGAGGTGGAGGAGTGTGCTTTGCTGATCTGTCCGCGCTCGATGCCGACCATCAGGTGCCCGAGACGGTGCTCGGTGCGCTCGGGATGCGGGAGACCGGGTTTCAGGCGATCGTCCCGCCCGACCCCACCGCACGCCTGATCGCGGCGCTCGCCCGCCAAGACCTGCTCCTCGTCCTCGACAACTGCGAACACGTGATCGCTGGCACGGCCACGCTGGCCCGCCGGCTGCTGCAGGAGTGCCCCCGGCTCACGATCCTGGCCACCAGCCGCGAACCCCTCGGCATAACCGGTGAAACCCTCATCCCCCTGACCCCCCTCCCCGTCCCACCGCTACATCTGCCCGCGTCCACGCTCACCGATCCGCCGTCGACCCCGTCTTCCGTCCCGCCGCTGGGTCTGCCTGCGTCCCCGCTCAGCGACCCGGCATCGGTCCCGCGCTCCGTTTCTCCGCTGGGTCGCCCTGAGTTCTCGCCTACCGAACCTTCGCCCGACATACCGCGAAACGTCCCGGCTCCCGTGCTCCCTTCGCGATCCTTCGTCGTGTCCACACCGGGTCCGCGGGGGTCCGAGATCTTGGGTTATCCCGCTGTGCGGCTGTTCGCTGACCGGGCGGCGGCTGTGCGGCCGGGGTTCGAGGTGCGGGGGGACAACGCCGAGGCCGTCGTCCGGATCTGCGTGGCGCTCGACGGGCTGCCCCTGGCCATCGAGCTGGCGGCGGCGCGCCTGCGGTCGTTCACCGTCGAGGAGATCGCCGCACGTCTGGCCGAGCACGGCAGGTTCGGGCTGCTCTCGCGCGGCGACCGCACCGCCGCCGCCCGGCACCGCACGTTGCGCGCGGTGGTGGAGTGGAGCTGGGACCTGCTCACTCCGGACGAACGCGAGCTGGCCGGGCATTTCGCCGTGTTCACGGGAGGCGCGACCCTGGAGGCGGTCGAGGCGGTCTGCGAGCTGGCGGACGCTGCGGGGATACTGGCCGACCTGGTGGACAAGTCGCTGGTCGAGCGGAGCGGCGACAGATACCGGATGCTGGAGACGATCCGGCTGTTCTGCGCCGGGAAACTGGACGAGGCGGGCGGCCGGGACCGTCTGCGCGCCGCCCACGCGCGCCACTTCCTGCTCATGGCCCAGCGCGCGGACCCCCATCTGCGCCGGGCCGAACAGCTCGAATGGCTCGCCCGCCTGTCCGCCGACCACGACAACCTGATCGCGGCGCTGCGCTGGTCCGTCCGGCACGACCAGGAGACGGCGCTGCGGCTGGTGGCCGCGCTGGCGGCGTACTGGTGGCTCAGCGGGCGCCGAAGCCACGCCGGCCAGGCCGCCACCGAACTCCTCGGCACCATGACCGGCCCCGCCAAGCGTCCGGACGGGCCAGACGGCCACCCAACCGAGGCTGTGACCGGGCATTCCACTGAGGCCGTGGCCGGTCGTTCGACCGAGGCCGTGGCCCGTCATCCATCCGAGATCGTTGCCGGTCGCTCAACCGAGGCGGTGGTCGGTCGCTCAACTGAGGTCGTGCCCGGTCGTCCCACAGAGAGCGTGGCCGGTCGCCCAACCGAGAGCGTGGCCCGTCATCCGACCGAGGCCGTGGCCGGTCGTTCGACCGAGGTTGTGGACGGGCATTTCACCGAGAGCGTTGCCGGTTGCCCGACCGAGGTCGTGGCTGGTCGCCCTAGCGAGGTCGTGACCGGTGGGCCCACCGAGAGTGGGGCCGTCCAGCCTGGTGACAGGGAGGTCCGGTCCGTTGAGGGGCTGGTCGTGCCGCCTGCGGGGTTGGAGGAGGAGTACGTCATGTGCGTGGCGCATGCCGTGCCCCGGGCGGCTCGGGAGCACTGGCGGCACGCCGAGGCGATCGTGCGTGCATGGGACCGGCCTCTGCGGCATCCTTTCACCGCGGCCCTGTGGGGCATGGTCGCCGGCCCGATGCTGCCGACCACCCTCGTCCCCGGCCTCGGTTCCGGTTCCGGGGAATCGCTTCGGGTGGGAGCCTCCTGGCTGCTCGGGTCGGACCCCTGGTTCGTGGCGCTGGCCCGGCTGGGGGAGGGTCTGCTGGCGTTGCTCGACGGGCGCCCGGCCGAGGCCGAGCGCGAGCTGGCGGACGTGCTGTCCCGCTTCCGGTCCCTGGGCGAGCGCTGGGGGACCGCCCAGGCGCTCGACTGGCTGGCCCTGATCGCGAGCCGGCGCGGTGAATGGGCGCGCGCCCGCGGTCTGTGGCGGGAGGCGCTGGGCATGCTCGAAGAACTCGGCGCCCTGGAGGAGATCGTGGACGTGCTCGGCCGCCGTTCCGAGGGCCTGGTGCGCGAGGGTGATCTCCCCGCGGCGGCCGACGGGTTCCGGCGGGCCGAGGAGGTCGCCCGCCAAGCGGGCCGGAACGGCGCGCCCGCCGCGATCCATCTTGGGCTGGGCGAGATCGCCCGGCACGAAGGCGACCATCTCGAGGCGCGCCGCCGCTTCGCCCTGGCGCTCGACGCCTCGGACGGGGGAGGATTCGGCGCGGACTGGTCGCGGGTCTCCGTGCTCACCGCGCTGGCCAGGCTGGCCGAGGCCGAGGGAGACCTCGCCGAGGCCCGGCTGCGCCACCGCGAGGCGCTGGCCGTCGCACGCAGGTCGCCGCCGCTGGGGACGGATCTCGCCGGCGCCGCCGACGGGCAGGCGGATGCGGCCCTGCTGGACGGAAGGCCCGAACGGGCGGCGCTGCTGCTGGGCACGGCCGTGGCCCTGCGCGGCACGGCCGTCACGGGTGACGCCGACGTCACCAGGACCGCCTCGGCCGCGCGCGCCCTTCTCGGCCCTGGATCCTTCGCGGCGACCTACGCCCGCGGCGCCGCGCTGACCCGCCCCGAGGCCATGAAGACCCTCGACGCCCGCTGACAGTGAAGGGCGCACGGAGACGGCCTGGAAGATCGGGACGGGTGTCGCCTCGCGCGTATGGTGGAGCGGAATCTTTCGGTCGTGTCGCCGTCTGGACCGGTCGCGAGCCATCCGACCGGTTTGAAGATCTGGATGGGTGCCGCCTCGCGCGTACGGTGCGGCGGGAATCTCTCGGTCGTGCCGCCGTCCGGGTCGGGTGGTCGGGAGGGTGTCCTACTGGGTGCTGACAGTGGGTGGGGTGGGTGTCAGGCGGTGGTAGGTGGGTTGTCAGCGCCTGTCGGGACGCTGGGGGGCATGAAGAACACCACCGTCCTCATCTCGGGTGCGAGCATCGCCGGTCCGGCGCTCGCGTACTGGCTGGCCCGTTACGGCTGCACCGTCACCGTCGTGGAGAAGGCTCCCGGGACGCGCCCCGGCGGACAGGCCGTCGACTTCAGGGGTGCCACGCACCTCACCGTCCTGCGGCGCATGGGCATCCTGGAGGAGGTCCGCCGCCTCCAGACCGGCGGGGCCGACCAGGACATCATCGACGGGAACGGCAGGCGGCTGGCCGTCATGCCGGGCTCGTTCACCGGCGGCGACGTCGAGATCCTCCGGGGCGACCTGGCCGCGCTGCTGTACGAGACGACCTCGGGGAGCTGCGAGTACCTCTTCGGCGACTCCGTGACCTCGCTCACCGAGACGAGCGGTGGGGTGCACGTCACCTTCGAGCGCGCCGCGCCGCGCACCTTCGACCTCGTCGTGGGCGCCGACGGCATCCACTCCAACGTGCGGCGGCTGGCGTTCGGCCCCGAGTCCGACTACGTGCGCCACCTCGGCCACTACTACGCGCTGGCGCGGCTCGGCGGCGCCGAGAGGAGCGTGATGTACAACGAGCCGGGCCGCCTGGTGGCCGTCGGCGGCCCCAAGGCCTCCGCGTTCTTCGTCTTCGCCTCCGAGCGGCTCGACTACGACCGCGAGGACACCGCTGAGCAGAAGCGGATCCTGGCCGGCGCCTACCAGGGCGCGGGCTGGAAGGTCCCCGGCCTCATCGCCAGGCTGCCGGACGCGGACGAGTTCTACCTCGACTCCCTCAGCAAGGTCGAGATGGATCGGTTCACCAAGGGCCGCGTGGCGCTGCTCGGCGACGCCGCCTACGGGAACACCCTGTCCGGTTTCGGCAGCGGTCTGGCCGTCGTGGGCGCCTACGTGCTGGCCGGTGAGCTGGCGATGGCCGGCGGCGACCATCGGGTGGCGTTCGGGAGGTACGAGGACGCGTTCCGCCGCTACGCCGGGGTCGCCCGCCGGGCCACCGCCGGAGCCTTCCTCGCGCCCCCGACGTGGGGCCGGATCAGGATGCGGAACTGGATGTTCAAACGGCGTCTCCTGCTGAGGGCGATGCTGAGGATCACCGACAGGTTCGCCACGAACATCGACCTCAGGGCCTACGAGTCCCTGGCCGGGACCGTGTCATGAGCGTCCATCGCCCCCGGTCGGCACAGGGGAGTTTTCGAGTTGAGGCCGGAAACTGTCCTCAATGGCGCCTAGCGTGGGGGGAACGTCCTGGCACCGTGAGCAAGGAGTACTGATATGGCCGTCAAGCCGGTTCCCGAGGGCTACTACACCGTGACGCCGTGGATCATCTCGCGTGACACGATCCGGCTCATCGAGTTCGTGAAGGAGGCGTTCGGCGCCGAAGAGATCGCCGTCCTCGCCGGGGAGGACGGGCGGATCGGGCATGCCGAGGTCCGGATCGGCGACTCGGTGGTGATGATGTTCGACGCGCGGCCCGGCTGGCCGCCGACCCCGGGTTTCCTCCGGCTCTACGTCGAGGACGCCGACGCCGCGCACCGCCGGGCCGTCGCGGCCGGCGGCACCTCGGTCACCGACGTGACGCATCTGGCCTTCGGCGACCGCGTCGGCCGGGTACGCGACCCGCTGGGCAATCTGTGGTGGATCCACACCCGCGTCGAGGACGTGACCCCGGCGGAGCTGGAGCGGCGCATGGCGGACCCCGAGTTCGTCAAGGCGATGGAGTACGTCCAGGGCGCCGACTTCTTCCCCGCCGAAAGCCCCTCCTGACCCCTGCCGCCCATCCCGACCACGACCGTCCATCCCGACCACGACCGTCCATCCTGACCTCGACCGCGTACCCCTCCGCCGTCCCGGCCCCTGAACGTGAGGGACCGGGGTACGGTCCCAACCGGGTTCGCGAAACCGGCTCCGTCCCTGAAGGCGGGACGGGGTACGGTCCGACGGTGCGCACACTGGAATCCGCGACCCTGACCCGCCGGGACGGCGTGGTGGTGGAACTGCTGGCCGCCGGGCTCGGGCTGGAGGCGCTGCCGGGCGACCTCGGCGACCTGGCGGGCCTGCGCCGGGCCGACCTCGCCTGGAACCGGCTCACCGAGCTGCCCGCCGCGATCGGCGACCTGCCCCTGCTGGCCGAGCTGCGGCTCGACGCCAACCGGCTCACCGCCCTGCCGGAGGAGATCGGGCGGCTCGGCGCGCTGAGGGAGCTGCATCTGGACGGCAACGCCATCAGCGTCCTGCCACCCGCCCTGCTCGAACTGACCGGACTGTCCAGCCTGTTCCTGTACGGCAACCGGGTCGCCGAGCTGCCGGCCGGCCTGGACCGGCTGTCGGGCCTCCGGCACCTGTCGGCCGGCGGCAACGCGCTCACCTCGGTACCGGACGCGCTGTGGCGGCTGACCGGCCTGCGGTCGCTCAACCTCGCCGAGAACGCGATCACCGAGATCCCCGAGGACGTCGGCGCCCTGCGTGAGCTGCGCATGCTCGACCTCGGCCACAACTCCCTGCGCGCGATCCCCGAGGCGCTCGGCGACCTGCCGAACCTCACCGACTACCTCTACCTGAGCGACAACGGGTTCACCTCCGTGCCGTCCTCGCTCGGGCGGCTGCGCCGGCTGGAGTACCTGAACCTCACCGACAACCGGCTGACCGAACTGCCGGACAGCCTCGGCGACCTGGCGGCCCTGGTGGAGCTGCGGCTGTACGGCAACCGCCTGGCCGGTGTGCCCGCGTCGTTCGGGCGGCTGCTGAACCTGCGCGAGCTGCACCTGCGCGGCAACCGCATCACCGAACTGCCCGCCACGCTGGGGAACCTGCGCGAGCTGCGCCTTCTCGACCTGAGGGACAACCTTCTCGCCCGGCTGCCGGACGAGCTCGGGAACCTGGCCGCGCTGACGCACCTGGACCTCAGGAACAACCGGCTCCGCGAGCTTCCTCCCACGATCGCCGATCTGCCCCGCCTCGAAAAGCTCGACCTCCGCTGGAACAAGCTGCACCACCACCCCGAGACCCTGACCGCCCTCCGCCACCGAGGCTGCGTGGTCCTGCTCTGAAGGCCACGGCGCGCCGGGGACCAGGGCGGAGGACTCAGTCCTGTACGAGGCGGAGGCAGAGTCGTTTCAGGGTGGCGCGGAGGTCGTCGACGGGGGTGCCAGGAAAGCGCCTGATCAGTTGCCCCAGGTCGCTGACCAGGTAGTACGCCGCCTGCTCGTCCAGGGTCGGCCGGTCGCCGAACAGCACGCGCATCCCCCGTTCGGTCAGCGCGTCGATGGGACCTCTGACCCGGTCGTGCCGTCGCATGCCGGGATCGGTCTGGTTCATCGGCGTGATGGCGTGTTTGGCGACGACCAGGTCGACGAAGCCGTCGACCACGAACTCCAGCCGCGCCCGCCGGTCGGGGATCGTCTCCGCCGTGTCCAGGATCGTGGCGAGCCCGCCGATGGCCAGGTCGGTGATCGCTTCGAGGATCTCCGCCTTGGTGTGGAAGTAGTAGTAGACGTTGGCCTTCGTCACGTCCATCGCGTCCGCGATCATCTGCAGCGACGTCGCGTCGTACCCGTGTTCGGCGAACAGCCGCTGGGCGGTGTCGAGCAGCGTGCGCCTGGTCTTCTCGGCCTGCTCGGCTCGTGTGGACGCCATGAGGGCGATGGTAGCCGACCGGTTGACAGCCACGACGCCGCGTGTTGTCATTTCATTAGCCGATCGGCTAATGAAATGACAGGGACCGAAAGGGGAGATCGACATGGCTGAGACCGTGCTGGTCACCGGTGGCACCGGATACGTCGGCGGCTGGTGCGTCGTGGAACTCCTGCGGCGCGGCTTCACGGTGCGCACCACCGTGCGAAGCCTTTCGAAGGAGCCGGCTGTACGGGCGGCCGTGTCCGGCGCCGTCGACCCCGGCGACCGGCTGACCGTCGTCGCCGCCGACCTGACGTCGGACGACGGATGGGACGCGGCGGTCGCCGGATGCGACTACGTGCTGCACGTCGCCTCGCCGCTCGGCGTGGACGACCCCAAGGACCCGGACACGCTGATCGTCCCCGCGCGCGACGGCGCGTTGCGGGTCCTGCGCGCCGCCACCCGGGCCGGGGTCAAGCGGGTGGTGCTGACGTCCTCCACCGCCGCCGCCAGCCCGCCCCTGGCCGGGCCGGACAGCGTCAACGACGAGACCGTCTGGACCGACACCGAGGACAGGAGGCTCAACGCTTACCGGAAGTCCAAGACGATCTCCGAGCGGGCGGCCTGGCGGTTCATGGAGGAACACCAGGGGCCGACCACGCTGGCGACGGTCCTGCCGGGGGCGGTGCTCGGCCCGGTGCTGACGCCCGACAACCTGGGTTCGGCGCAGGTGGTGGACCGCCTCATGAAGGGGAGCATCCCCGGCGTCCCCCGGCTGGGATTCACCGTCGTGGACGTCCGGGACCTCGCCGACCTGCACATCCGTGCGATGACCTCACCCGAGGCGGCCGGGCAGCGGTTCATCGGCGTCACCGAGTTCATGTGGATGGCCGAGATCGCGGAGGTCCTGCGCTCGAAGCTCGGAACGGCGGCGAGCAAGGTCCCCACGCGACGGCTGCCGAGTTTCCTGCTCCGCGCCATCTCGCTCTTCGACCCCGCGATCCGCTCGGTGACCCCCAGCCTGGACCACAAGCACGTCTACACCTCAGAGAAGGCGCAGCGCCTGCTGGACTGGCACCCCCGCCCCGCCGCCACCACCGTCGTGGACTGCGCCGAAAGCCTCACCCCCCAACGCGGGGAGCGCGTCGGAGGGTGAGGGGACGGTCAGGAGGGCCGCTTCGTCATGCGGGCCTCCAGGCCGATGCCGTCGGTGGTGATCTCGCAGGTACCGAAGGCGGTCCCGGCGACCAGGAGCTCGAACTGGGCCGGGGTGAAGGCGCGGCGCCGGAGCCAGATGAGCGGGAGCTTGGTCATCACGGAGTTCAGCCGGCTGAGCCCCATGCCCCGGACCTCCCGGTCGATGGCGGCGTCTGACGCCTCGCCGCTCATGTCGTCGATCACCGCCGTCCCGCCGTCACGCAGGACCCGGTGCATCTCGTTCAGCGCCTCGCGCGGCCGCCCGAAGTTCTTGAACGCCGCCTGGCAGACGACCAGGTCGAAGGAGCCGGACTCGAACGGCAGGTGGGCGGCCTCGCCGAGCGTGAAGGAGACCTCCACCCCCGCCTGCCGGGCGTTCTCGCTCGCGAGTTCCACGAACGTGCGGCTGATGTCCAGCCCGGTGACCCGGACGCGGCCGGGCCGTGCCATCTCGATGGCGTGGTACCCGGGGCCGGGCGCGACCTCGAGTACGGCGGCGCCGGCCGGCAGGCCGTCGGTGAGCCGCGCGGCGGACGCCCGCGTCGCCTCCATCTGGCTGGCGGAGGCGCGCTGCCGGGCGTACCAGCGGGCCATCCGGCCCTCCATCATCGGCGCCTGCGACCGCTCCAGGCCGTTCGCGCTCTTGCGGCTTCCGTCTCTCGTGTTCTTCATGATCTCTCCGGTCTCGGATGTGAGCGTCCGAACCGGCCCGTGAACAGGAGCCCGGCTATCCTTGCGGTTGCCACCTCGTGGCCGGGTTCCGTTCCGCGGGTTCGGTTCGAGGGTCAGGCCCCGGCGGCGGGTGTTCCCGCACCCCCGCCGGGGCCGCTTTCCGTACTTCAGGACTTCACCGGCGACGGTTTACGCGCGGCGAGGACGTCCCGGGTCAGCCTTCCTTGCCGCCCCTTTCGGCCAGTGCGGCTATCCCCGCCGGTAGCCGGCCTGTCCGGTGCCAGTCCCGCCATTCCTTGAGGCCCGGGAACGAACCGGACGTCAGTTCTTCGACCAGGGCACGGATCCAGGTCGCCTCCGCCTCGCGGATCGCCAGGTCGTACTCGACCTCCACGAGGAACAGCCGGGGGATCTCGCGGCCGTACCGCTCCAGGGACTCCCGCTGCTCGGCGCCGCTCGCCTCCAGCAGGTCCAGCCGCCGCCGGAGCAGGGTCGTGATCTCGTCCGGGGGGAGGACGCCCCACACCGACAGTCCGGCCGCGAACCTCGGATGTTCCCGATCGGGGGTGGAGAGCAGCTCGCGCACCCAGTCCTCCATCTCCGCACGGCCGGCGTCGGTGATGCGGTAGACCGTCCGCTCGGGGCGGCCTCCCTGCCGGGTGTTCCCGGTGGCCTCGATCAGGCCGTGTTTCTCCAGGTTCCGCACGACCGTGTAGAGCGAGCCCCACTTGATGTCCATGTCCTGCTCTTTGCCGCGTTCGCGCAGCACCGAGGCCATCTCGTAGGGATGCATCGGCTCGAAGACCACCGCCGACAGCACGGCGAGCCCCAGCAGGTTCCCGACCCTCCTCCGCTTAGCCACTGACGTCCTCCCATTTCCTTACTCGTCTACGAATATACGTCCACGAGCAATGATTTCGCAAGGCCCCTCCTGGGAGGATTCAGCGTCAGGTGCGGCATGCGGGCGGGGTGGTGATGTGGGTGGCGCAGACCGCGTCGGCGTCGGGGTTCGGGCGGGTGTTCCAGGCCGGCGGGGACATGGTGGTGTACGAGGGCCGGGCCCCGTACCGGATCTCCGTCTGGCCGCCGGCGCCGGCGGTGCCGTCTCCGGAGCGGCTGCGCCGGCAGCCCAGCCTGGTGTTGCGCGCGGCCCACGAGGTGGTGGGGTTCACCGGCCGCGGCGCCGAGGTGGACCGGCTGCGGGCGTGGCGTGACGATCCAAGCTCGTCCGGGGTGGCGGTGCGTCTGGTGCACGGTGCCGGTGGCCAGGGCAAGACCCGGTTGGCGGGGCATCTCGCCGGGGCGTGGGCGCGGCAGGGGTGGGTGGTGCTGGCGGCGCACCATCGGCGTGACCGTTCGGTGCCCCCGGTGCTGCGGGTGCCTGAGCCGGACGGGGCGGCCGGGGTGCTGGTCGTGGTGGACTACGCCGAGCGGTGGGACACCGCCGACCTGCTGACACTGCTGGCCGACACGGCGATCGGGGCCGGCGTCCCGGTGCGGGTGCTGCTGCTGTCGCGTCCGGCGGGCACGTGGTGGCAGAGCGTGGCGGGCCGGATCGGCCGCGAGCTGGACGTGGCCGCCACCCGTCAGGAACTGGGCCCGCTGGAGGGGGACCCGGGCGTGACGCGCGCCGGGTTGTTCGCCTCGGCCCGCGACCGGTTCGCCGAGGCGCTGGGTGTGCCGGGTGACGCCGGGGTGCCGGGCGGGCTGGAGCGGCACGCGGCGTACGGGCTGGTACTGACCGTGCACATGGCGGCGCTGGCCGCGGTGCTGGCCCGGCCGGGTGGCGCCGGCGCGCCGGTCGATCCGGTGGAGGTGTCGGCGTTCCTGCTGGCCCGCGAGCGTGACCACTGGGAGGCCATGCACGCCCCGACCCGGGACAACCCGGTGGCCACTTCTCCCGAGGCGATGGGTCAGGCGGTGTACGCCGCCACTCTGACCGGGCCGCTGACCCATGCCGACGGCAGGGCCGTCCTGCTCAGGGCCGGTGTGGAGTCCCACCTGGACGTCGGCCAGATCCTCAAGGACCACGCCCTGTACTACCCACCCGGCCCGGACCCTTCCGACGCGAACGCCTCCGGCGCGGACCCCTCCGACCCGGACCGCTCCGGCGCGAACTCCTCCGGCGCGGACCCCTCTGGCCCGGACACCCCGAGCTCGTCGGGCACGTCGTTCACTTCGGGCTTGCCGGAAACGCCGGGTGCGCCAGGAGTGCCGGGACCTCCGGGCGGGGAGGCGCGGATGTTGCAGCCGTTGTATCCCGACCGGCTGGGCGAGGACTTCATCGCGCTCACCACCCCCGGCCATCCCCACGACCACCCCGCCGACCCCTGGGCCCACCGAGCACCCTCCCGCCTGCTCACCCCCGCGACCGAACCCACCGGCTCGTCCGCCACCGGTTCGTCCGTCACCGGTTCGTCCGTCACCGGTTCGTCCGTCACCGGTTCGTCCGTCACCGGTTCGTCCGTCACCGGTTCGTCCGTCACCGGTTCGCCCGTCACCGGCTCGCCCGTCACCGGCCCGTACGGTGAGGCCGATCCCGGTGGCGGTGTCCCGGGGTGGGCGCGCGGGGCGCTCGGCGTGCTGGTCGAGGTCGCCGCGCGCTGGCCGCATGTCGCCGAGTACGAGCTGTACCCGCTGTTACGCGCCCACCCCCGCCTCGCGCTGACCGCGGGCGGCACCGCCCTGACGACCCTGGCCGGCCTGGACACCATCGACCCCGCGCTCCTGGAGGCCATCGAGGCCGAGCTCCCCGCCCACCGCCACATCGACCTCGACATCGGCATCGCCGCCCTGGCCACCCGCCTGGCCGCCCACCGCCTCGCCGCCACCGGCGACCTCGCCCGCCACGGCCGCGTCCACGACGACCTCGCGCTGCGGCAGTCCTACGCAGGCCTGCACACCCAGGCCCTCGCCTCCAACGAGCGGGCCCTGCGCATCTGGGCGGAGCTGGTCCGGCACGACCGTGCCGCGTACCTGCCCGAACTCGCGATGTCCCTGCACAACCACGCCCTGGGGCTGGCGACGATGGGACGCCGGGCCGAGGCGGTCACGATGTCCAAGGAGGCCCTGGACCTGTACGAGGAGCTGGCCGACGCCGACCGCGCCACGTACCTGCCGGGCTTGGCGGCCTCGCTGAACACCCACGCGAACCGGCTGGCGGCGGTGGGACGGCAGGCCGAGGCGGCCCCGGTGTCGCGGCGGGCCCTGGAATCGTACGAGGAAATGACCGGGCCGGACCGCACCGGGCGCCTGCCGGACCTGGCGATGGCGTTGCACAACCACGCCGCCCTGCTGGCCGAGCTGGGGCGGCGGGCCGAGGCGGTCCCGGTGTCGCGGCAGGCCCTCGACCTGTACGAGGAGCTGGCCGGGGCCGACCGCGCCGCGTACCTGCCGGGCCTCGCGATGGCGCTGAACAACCACGCCGCCCTGCTGGCGGGGGCGGACCGGCGGGCCGAGGCGGTCGCGGTGTCGCGGCGGGCGGTGGGCGCGCACCGCGAACTTGCCGGCCTCAACCGTGACGCCCACCTGCCCGGACTGGCGATGGCGCTGAACAACCACGGGAAGCGGCTGGCGGAGGCGGGGTGGGGGCCGGAGGCGGTCGCGGTGTCGCGGGAGACCCTGGCGTTGTACGAGGAACTGGCCGGGCGGAACCGTGACGCCCACCTCCCCGGCCTCGCGAAGGCGCTGAACAATCAGGCCGCGTGGCTGGCGGAGGTCGAGCGGTGGGACGAGGCGGTCGCGGTGTCGCGGCGGGCGGTGGCTCTGCGCCACGATCTGGCCGAGACCGATCGCGGCGCCCACCTGCCCGACCTGGCGGTGTCGCTGAACAACCACGCCGCCCTGCTGGCGGGGGCCGGGCGGCGGGACGAGGCGCTCGCGGTGTCGCGGCAGGCCGTGGCCTCGTACGAGGAACTGGCCGAGTCCGACCGGGGCGCCCACCTGTCCGGGCTGGCGATGGCGCTGACCAACCACGCCCTGCGGGTGGCCGAGGAAGGGCGGGACGCCGAGGCGGTCGCGATGTCCGAGCGGGCCGTCGGCCTGTACGAGGAGCTGGCCGAGTCCGATCCCGACGCCCACCTGCCCGGCTTCGCGACCTCGCTGAACAACCACGCGAACCGGCTGGCCGGGGCGGGGCGGGAGGGCGAGGCGGTCGCGGTGGCCGAGCGGGGCGTCGAGCTGTACGCGGACCTGGCCGAGCGTGATCGTGACGCCCATCTGCCCGAATACGTCCGGAGCCTGGCGATCCTCGGGCGCGTGCTGGTGCGTGAGGGCCGGTTCGGTGCGGCGACCGGCCTGCTTGCGGCGGCCCTTCAGCTCGCGCAGGAGTTGCCCGGCCACGCCCAGGGCATCGCCGGGGCGATCACCGACCTCCTGCGGAGCGCGTACGCGGCGGGCCCGGAGCAGGTCACCGAGCGGTTGCGCGAGATCACCGGCGCGGACGTGCCGGACTGGATGAGACGGCCGCCGGCCGAGTAGGACCGTCCTCATCCAGTGCGGTGATCACATGGTGGCCATTTCCTTGAGCGCGTCGGAGGCGCCCCGGCGGCGCAGGACGAGCCAGGCCAGGAAGAGGGCCAGGGCCGAACCGGCGAGGAGCAGGGTGGCGAGGGCGTTGAGGGCGGGGGAGGGGGAGTTGCGGACGGCGCTGTACAGCTTGATGGGGACGGTCACCGAGGAGGCGTCGGGGGAGAGGAACGAGGAGATCACGAAGTCGTCCATCGAGGAGGCGACCACGATCATGGCGCTCGCGAAGATCGCGGGGAGGAGCAGGGGAAGCACGACCAGGCGCAGGGCCGTCAGCCGGTCGGCTCCGAGGTCGCGGGCGGCCGTCTCGTACTCCTCGCCGATGGACGCCAGCCGGGACCGGACGATGACCACCACGTAGGAGATCGAGAAGGTCACGTGGCCAAGGAGCTGGGCCGGTCTGCCGAGGGGGATGAAGAGGTACAGGTTGGTGAAGACCAGGTAGAGGGCGCTGCCCATGACGATCTCGGGGGTGGCGAGCGGCAGGAGCATCAGCCCGTTGGAGACCCGGCTCGTACGGCCTCGCCATCTGGACAGCCCGAGCGCCAGGGCGACGCCGAGGGGGGTGGCGACCAGGGTGGTCAGCGCGGCGAGGACCAGGCTGTTGACGAGCGCCAGCCGCAGGCTCGGGTCGGCGGCCACCGAGTTCGGGTCCCCGGCGTACCAGCGCAGCGAGAAGCCCTGCCACGAACTGCGTGACTTGCCCGCGTTGAACGAGAACTGGATGGCGACCAGCACCGGCACCAGCGACCAGATGACGTACGCCCAGGTGATCGCCGCCAGCACCACCGGCCGCCGCCGCCCCGAACGCCGCCTCCTCGCCGCACGCGGCGCATGGGGGGTCATGTCAGGTCGGTTTCGGCTCGGCGGGAGGCGATGAGGTAGTAGGCCATCAGGGCCATGAGGAGGGCGGAGAGGAGCAGGACCAGGGAGGCGCCGAGTTCCTTGCGGGTGCCGCCCAGGAGGTAGAACTCGATCTGGTTGCCCACCATCGTGGTGGTCGGCGAGCCGGAGACCAAGGTGTTGGTGTAGTAGTCGCCGAACATCGGAAGCGCGGTGACCGCCGAGGCGGTCATGAGGCCGTGCCGGGACAGCGGCAGCGTGACGTGCCAGAAGGCCCGCCGCCCCGAGCAGCCGAGGTCGCGCGCGGCTTCCAGCAGGCGTTCGTCGACCCGGTCGAGCGTCGAGTACAGCGGCACGATGAAGAACGGGATGTACCCGTAGATCAGGGCCAGCACGACCGTGTACGGGTTGCCCGACAGCCACCGCACGGGCTCGCTGACGATGTGGGTGAACAGCAGCAGGTCGTTGACGTACCCGTCGTCCTGCAGCAGGTTCAGCCACGCCAGCATGCGGGTGATGTAGTTGATCCACCAGGGCGCGAGCACCAGCGCGAGCAGCAGGCCGCGCCGCCGCCCGGCGTGCCTGGCCAGGTAGTACGCCACGGGGTAGCCGAGCAGGACGCAGACGGCCAGCGCCGCGCCGACGTACAGCAGGGTGCGCAGGAACACCGGCTGGAGGTCGCCGTAGAGGCTGCGCCGGACGATCTCGCCGAACGCGGTGAGGTCCCAGTAGCGCGGGTCCCATTCGGGCACGGGGGAGTTGAAGATCGGGTCGGTGTACCCGAAGGCCACGGCGGCGACCGCGTAGAACGGCACCGCGAACAGCGCGAGGATCCACAGCGTCCCGGGCGCCGCCAGCGCGGGCCACAGCCGGGGCCCGCGTCTCCCCGCCCGGCGCTTCCAGGACCGGGCCGGGGGTCCGGGGCGGGTGGCCGGCGGGGGTTCCGCTCCGGGGGGAGGGGTCATCGGCCGGCCTTGAAGGCGGACCAGGCGTCGTTCCAGATCGCCTCGGCGGGCGGGCTGATCGCGAGGAGCTGGAGGCCGCGGGCGTACACCTCGGGGGTGACGATCGTGGACCTGAGCTGCTCGGTGACGAAGCCGTCGCCGACCATCTTCTCCGGTGTGATCGCCGACAGCGCGGGCTGGTAGCCGGTGAAGGAGAAGTTCTCCTGGGCCACGGCCGGGTCGAGCAGGTGGTCGAGGAACATGTGGGCCAGCACGGGCTTGGCCGCCGTACGCGGGATGGCGATCGTGTCGGTGCCGACGAGACCCGCGCCCCCCGCGGGGTACCAGTAGCCGAGGACGTCGGCCTTGACGCCTTTGGGCAGGTAGGACTGGGCGTTCACCATGTCCCCCGACCAGCAGTGGTGGACGGTCGCCTGGCCCTCGGCGACGAGCTGGTAGGCGCTGATGCCGACCTTGACGTTGGTCAGGGCGATCAGCTCGGCCAGCCACCCGCCCGCCTGCCTGATCTTGGCGGGGTCCTCGGTGTTGACGTCGGTGATCCCCTTGCGGAGCATCGCCATCGCCAGCCCTTCGCGCGCGTCGTCCAGCACGTACGCCTTGCCCTTGTACGCGGGGTCCCACAGCAGGTCGTAGCCGTTGGCGGGCACGGAGGAGACCCGGTCGGCGCGGTACCCGACGCCGGTGGTGTAGGCGTTGTACGGCACGGTGTACTGCGCGCCCTGGTCGTAGAACGGGTTCCGCAGCTGCGGCCACACGTTGGACAGGTTCGGCAGGTAGCCGGCGTTGAGCGGCTGGAGCAGCTTGCCCACGGTGATCTTGGAGATGACGTCCGGCGTGGGGAAGCAGACGTCGAAGGACT
The DNA here is from genome assembly GCF_025506355.1 of Sphaerisporangium corydalis. GTDB lineage: Bacteria > Actinomycetota > Actinomycetes > Streptosporangiales > Streptosporangiaceae > Sphaerisporangium > Sphaerisporangium corydalis. The sequence goes on along the minus strand of NZ_JANZYP010000015.1, from coordinate 79,993 downwards.
CTCCGGCGGTCCGCAGCTTGGCGATCATCTCGTCCATCGTGGTGAACGTCGTGACCTCGACCTCGACGCCGTGCGCCTTGCCGAACCGCTTGCACACGTCGGGCGAGATGTACTCGGCGTAGTTGAGCAGTTTCAGCTTGCCACCCTTCTCGGGCGAGCGCCCGTCCGCCACCGGGGGGACGTCGGCGTGCAGGGGCAGCCGCGCCGGCGCGCCAGGGCGGCTGAGCGGGACCGAGGTGGCGGCCGAGGGTCTTCTGGACCGGTCGGCGCCGCACGCAGCGGTGAGGCCCGCGAGGCCGCTGAGCAGGAGGAACCGGCGGCGATCCAGGGGCTCGCGAGGGTGAGGGGGCATGGGGGGCTCTTTTCTTACGTCAGGTCACCTCTTGCCAGACTGACTGGTTAACCAGTTAGTCTGGTGAGGAGGGTCTGCGGCCACAAGGCTCTCAGGCCAAGTTTTCCGGGTCGTTACGGGCGAACGGAAGGCGTCCGGCTGGACGCGGTGGGAAAGGTTCCGGCGAGTGGACCGGTACGAGGGATCGCAGAACGCTCAGAGCGCCGGTCCGGGCACGGACCCGCGGAAGACCTACGACGCCATCATCGTCGGCGGCGGCCACAACGGGCTCGTCTCCGCCGCCTACCTCGCGCGGGCCGGCCTGTCGCCGCTCGTCGTCGAGGCCCGCGCCGTCACCGGCGGCGCGGCCACCACCGAGACCCCCTGGGGACCCGACTTCAAGGTCACCGCGCTGTCGTACGTCATGAGCCTCATGCCGCCGACCATCGTGAACGGGCTCGAACTTGAGCGCCACGGGTACCGCGTCGTCCCGATGGGCCCGGACTTCATGCCCTTCCCCGACGGCCGCTCACTGCTGCTCACCGGCGAGGAGGCCCACGACGGCGCGGAACTGTCGGCGTTCTCCCGCAAAGACGCCGAGAACATGCCCAAGTACGACGCCTGGCTGCGCGGCATCGGCGACGTGCTGGCCCCGCTGCTGCTCAAGACGCCGCCCAACGTCGGCTCGACGCGCCCCCGCGACCTGATCGAGCAGCTCCGGCTGGCCTGGGGCATGCGCGGCCTGTCCACGCGCGGCACCGCCGACGCGGTGCGGCTGTTCACCATGTCGGTCGAGGACCTGCTCGACCAGTGGTTCGAGTCGCCCGAGGTCAAGGGGACGATGGCCATCAACGGCGTCATCGGCACCTGGGCCGGCCCCGCCGAGCCCGGCACGGCGTACGTGATGATGCACCACACGATCGGCGACGTCGGCGACGGCAAGATGGGCGGCTGGGGGTACCCGATCGGCGGCATGGGCGCCGTCTCGGCGGCGATCCGCGCCTCGGCCGAGGCGGCGGGGGCGCACGTGATCACCGATGCCCCCGTCGAGCGCATCCTGGTCGCCGGCGGCCGGGCGCGCGGGGTGGCGCTGAGGGACGGCCGGGAGTTCACCGCCCCCATCGTCGTCGCCGCCACCCACCCGAAGATCACGTTCCTGGACCAGATCGACCGGTCGGAGCTGCCGGCGGACTTCGTCGCCGACATCGAACGCTGGCGGTCCCGCAGCGGCGTCGTCAAGATCAACGTGGCGTTGTCCGGGCTCCCGAGGTTCTCCTCCCGCCCGGACCTGTCGGCGCGCGAGCTGAGCGGGTCGGTCGAGCTTTGCCACTCCCTGGAGTACATCGAGCGCGCCTTCCAGGACGCCCGCGAGGGCCGCGCCGCCCTCGCCCCCTTCTCCGACAGCGTGATCCCCTCGACGCTGGACCCCACCCTGTGCCCGGAGGGCACGCACATCATGTCGATGTTCACCCAGTGGGTCCCGCACACCTGGGCCGCCGAGCCGCACACCGCCGAGCTGGACGCCTACGCCGACCGGGTCATCGAGGGGTACGACCGGCTCGCCCCCGGCTTCAAGGCGTCGGTCATCCACCGCCAGGTCATCGGCCCGCACCAGATGGAGCAGGAGTACGGGCTGGTCGGCGGCAACATCTTCCACGGCGAGCTCTCGCCCGACCAGCTCTTCCACATGAGGCCCGCCCCCGGGTACGCCGGCTTCACCACGCCGGTGAAGGGCCTCTACCAGTGCTCGTCGGCCACGCACGGCGGCGGCGGGGTCACCGGCATCGCCGGGTATCTGTGCTCCAAGCGAATCCTGCGAGACCGGAGGTGGCGGCGATGACCGACCTGAATGCCGGCGTGACCCGTTCCAGGGCCGCCATGACCCCCGCCCCGGGCACCGGCGCCGCCCCCGCGGAGACCGCGCCGCTCGACCTGGCGCAGGTGCGGGCCTGCATGGAGCCGCCCGGCACGATGCTCCCCGCGGGCGCCTACCTCGACGATGACGTGCTGGCCTTCGAGCGGCGCGCCGTCTTCGCCCGGGGATGGGTGTGCGCAGGCCGGTCCGCCGACCTGGCCCCGCGCTCCCGCAGGGCCGTCGCCGCCGGCGACGACAGCGTCCTGCTGGTACGCGACGAGGACGGCACGCTGCGCGGCTTCTACAACGTGTGCCGGCACCGGGGCCACGAGCTGCTGCCGTGCGGCTCCAGCGCGACCGGCCGTTACATCGCCTGCCCGTACCACAACTGGGTGTACGACCTGAAGGGCCGTCTCGACCGCGTCCCCGCCGAGCACGGCGACGGCTACGCGCTCGACCGGCTCGGACTGGTCCCGGCGCGGGTCGAGGAGTGGCACGGGTTCGTCTTCGTCAACGCCTCCGGCGACGCCCCGCCGCTGGCCACCTACCTCGCCGGCCTCGAAGAGATCATCGCGCCGTACGAGATGGGCCGGCTGGAGGTGGCCGCCTCGCATGACTACGACCTGGCGGCCAACTGGAAGCTCGCCATCGAGAACTACCACGAGTGCTACCACTGCCCGGCGATCCACCCCGAACTGTGCCGGGTGTCCCCGCCGGACAGCGGCGACAACCACACGCCGGACGGGCTGTGGGCGGGCGGCAGCATGACCCTGGTGGACGGCGCGGTGACGATGTCGATGACGGGCGAGTCGGGCGGCGCCTTCCTGCGCGGCGTCACAGGCCCGCGCCTGCGCACGGTCGAGTACCTGCACCTGTTCCCGAACCTGCTGCTCAGCCTGCACCCCGACTACGTGATGACGCACCTGCTCGACCCCGTGTCCGCCGGGCACACGAAGGTCACCTGCCAGTGGCTGTTCCCGCCCGAGGCCGCCGGGGCCGACCCCTCCTACGCGGTCGACTTCTGGGACCTGACCAACCGCCAGGACTGGGGCGCCTGCGAGGGCGTGCAGCGTGGCGTCGCCTCGCGCGGCTACGTGCCGGGGCCGTTCGCGCCCCAGGAGGAGGTCACCTACCAGTGGATCTCCTCGGTCGCGGCCGCCTATCTCACTGGCCGGTTGACGCCGGCCGAAAGGACATGAAATGTCAGTGGCCAGCGATGCGATGGCCGACCGCGACCTCGTCCTGCTCGACAGCCTGATCGCCACCGAGGAGTCGGTCTTCCTGGGACGCACGGCCGAGTCACGGCGCGTCCGCGCGGAGTGCGCCGACGTGCTGCCCGGCGGGGTCGCCTCCAACTGGCAGGACGCGCCGCCCGGCGCGGTCTGGATCTCGCACGGCGCCGGCTCCCGCGTGGTGGACGTGGACGGCACCTCCTACGTCGACCTGCACGGCGGCTTCGGCGTCGGCCTGGTCGGCCACGCCCACCCCGCGATCGTCGAGGCCGTCTCCGACCGGGTGCGCAAGGGCACGCACTTCGCCCAGCCCACCGAGGACGTCGTCGTGGTGGCCCGCGAGCTGGCCCGCAGGTTCGGGCTGCCGCTGTGGCGGTTCGGGAACTCCGGCACCGAGGCGACGATGGACGCGGTGCACCTCATGCGGGCCGCCACCGGCCGCATGAAGATCATCAAGATCGAGGGCAGCTACCACGGCCACCACGACAGCGTCCAGGTGTCGGTGTACCCGGACCTGGCCGAGGCCGGGCCGGCGGGCCACCCCCACTCGGTGCCCTCCGGGCGCGCCGTACCGCCCGCCCTCGCCCAGCTCACGCTGGTGGCGCCCTTCGGCGACCTCGCGGCGGTCGAGCGGCTGCTCGTGGAGAACCCCGGCGAGATCGCCGGCATGATCATCGAGCCGATCATGATGAACGTCGGGCTCATCCCGCCGCCCGACGGCTACCTCGACGGCCTGCGGAGCCTGCTGCACCGCCACGGCGCCTACCTGACGTTCGACGAGGTCAAGACCGGGTTCGCGGTGGCGCCCGGCGGCGCGGCGCAGTGGTCGGGCGTGCGGCCGGACCTGCTGTGCCTGGCCAAGGCGCTCGGCGGCGGGGTGCCGTGCGGGGCGATCGGCGGGGTCCCCGCGCTGATGAACCTGATCGCCGACGGGACCTACGAGCAGGTCGGTACGTTCAACGGCAACCCGCTCACGATGGCCGCCGCCCGCGCCGTGCTGACGAGCGTCCTCACCGACGACGCCTACCGGCACTTCGACCGGCTCCGGCGTGTCATGACCGAGGGCGCCGAGGACGTGCTGCGCCGCCATGACCTGCCCGGATATGTCCGGTCGTACGGGGCCAAGGGCGCGGTCGTCTTCCACGACCGGCCGCTGCTGGACTACCGCGACTTCGCCGCCTACCCCGACCAGTGGGGCAACGCGCACTGGCTCTACCAGCACAACGGCGGGGTGTTCCTGCCGCCGTGGGGCAAGTGCGAGCAGTGGACGGTGTCGGTCCAGCACTCCGAGGCGGACGTGCGCCGGTTCGTCGTGAACCTGGAGCGGATGGCGGCGAGCCTGCGGCCCCGCTGAAAACGTCAAGCGGGCGGCTCGGGCGGTAGACCGCTGAGCACGTCAAGCGGGCGCAGGCGGTAGACCACTGAGCATGTCAGACGGGCGGCTCAGGCGGGCAGCGCGGCCAGGAGGTAGGCGAGGCGGGCGGCCGCGCTCTCGATGTCGTCGACGGTGCCGAGCCGGTAGCCCCACGAGGTGAGGAAGGCGCCCTGCGGGCTGAGGGTGACGTCCTCGATCAGCGTCTCACTGAAGCGATTGCGCACCCGGACGGCCCCTGGGCCGCCACGCAGGACGCGCACCGAGAGGTCGATGTGCGTGCGGGTGGCCGAGGCGAACTGCTCGAGGCAGGACATGGTGTCCAGCATGCATGCCACCTCCACATCACCACGGGAGGTAAGGATTGCATGATCTTGCCGTTACGGGCAAGCAATTGTGGCGTTACGGCGTGGATTGTTGGGCGAACTCCACCAGCACCCCGACGATCACCTCGCGCGCCTCCTCCCGGAAGGCCGCGACCTCGCACAGATCCTCGAAAGCGCTCTCGTAGAAGGCGACGTCCTCCGGCTCGCGCAGCACCAGGTCCTTGGTCCTGGTCGACACGCCCACCATGGCCTCGTTGTAGATCCAGAAGCCGTTGAGCAGGGCGGACGGGAGCTGCGCCGAGAAGGGGATGACGCCGAACTCGACGTTGGGCAGCGTGGTGACGGCGAGCAGCCGGTCGAGCTGCCCGCGCATCACGTCGTCGGGCGCCAGCCGGTAGCGCAGCACCGCCTCGGGCATGAGGAAGCGGAACCGCCGTGCGGAGTCGTAGAGGATCTCCTGCCTGCGCATGCGGACCCGGATGGCCGCGTCGATGTCGTCGGCGGCGCCGTAGAGCCGGCGCACCTTGGAGAAGATGTTGCGGGCGTACTCGGCGGTCTGCAGCAGGCCGATCACCACGCCAGGCTCGAACACCCGGAACAGGCGGGTGCGCGATTCCAGGTCGCGGACGTCCTCCTGGAGCGCGGCGAGGCCGCTGCGGTGCCGTTGCCGCCAGGAGTCCTGCCGCTCCATCAGCGACACGGCCTGGGCGATCAGGTCGTCGACGATGTCGGGATCGGCCTCGACGGCCTGGGCCCAGACCACGACGTCGTCCTCGGTGGCGCTCTGCCGGGCGTTCTCGATGCGGGACACCTTGGAGGCCTGCCAGCTCAGCCGGGCCGCGAGGTCCTTGCCGGACAGCTGGGCGGCTTCTCGCAGGTGTTTGAGCTGCGCGCCAAGGTCGATGCGCGCCTGCTGAAAGCCGCTCACGCTCACCTCCGGTCGGCGTCGTCCTCACATCGGCGTCGGACTCGCACGAGGGTAGACCGGCCGAGGCGATCATGCCATAGGGATCTCCCTATTGGTGATCAGTGACGCGCGCCTCCGGGTCGCCGCCGCCGAGCACTTCGCGCGCGATCCGCACCAGGAGCTCGCGCGGCACCTCCACCGCCGACTCGCCGTCGAGCACGTGGCGCAGATCCGCGCGGGCCGCCGGATCGGTCAGCGTGAGCCCCTGTACGACGATCGTCCCCCGGTCGGTCTCGTACAGCGAAGGGCAGGCGCCCGCCTCCGAAGTAGAGCCGAGAAACCGCAGACGCATGAGTGTTCCCTCCCCCGGGAGCGCCCGAAATGGCCGCAATTGCGCGCAATTGTAGAGCATCCTGAAGGGGTGTTGGCGGAGGGTCGGTGGCGGGTGTACGGGCAATCCTCGGGCCTCGCTCAGCCGGCCGTCCAGCGGATTCCGTAGGGGGCGAGGAAGGCGAGGAAGCCCGCCGGGTCGAAGGCCTGCGCGGGGGCGCGCACCCCCGGCTCGGCCGGGGCGGCGGCGAGACGGCGGGCGCTCTCCACGGCGATCACCGCCGTGGTGCCGTAGGTGTCGTGGCCCTCGACCACGGCCCGGCCCTCGCGGCCGTCGACCGCGACGGCGTCGGCCACGTACGTGAACCGCTGGGCGCGGCGATCGTCCTCGGCGGGGCCCTCGGGGAGCCCGGCGACGACGGCCGGGTCCATGGGGACGGCCAGCCGGGCGACCAGGGCGGCCTCGACCAGCCCGGTGACCCGCCGCACCTTGACGTGCCTCGGGATGGTCACCACCTCCGGCAGGGGGAACCCGGCCAGCGGGACCGCCGCCGAGCCCGGAGTCACGGTGATCGACGCGGACCGCGCGGCGCCGCCCGCCCGCCAGCCGCCGTCCACGTACTGAAGGCCGCCCGTCCCGACGGCGTCCGCCGACCCGATCAGCGATCGGAGCGACCCGCGCGACGGGGTCCCGCCTCCGGCGATGAGGTGGACGCTGGTGATCGACTCCAGCGGTCCGAGGCGGCCGGCGAGCAGGGCGGCGACCAGGTCGAGCGGGACGCAACCGTCGGTGGCGGCCGGGACCACGGTCACCCCGGCGGCCGCCGCCTCCGCCCCGAAGTCGTCGAAGATCCGCTTGAGGTAGAGCTGCTCGCCCGACGTGTCGACGTAGGGGCGGCCCGCGCCGATCGCGGCCCTGACCACCGCCGCGCCCGTCGGGGTGAACGGGCCCGCGCAGTTGACGACGGCGTCGGCCGCGCGGAAGGCGGCGACCAGGGCCTGGTGGTCGCCGACGGCGGCCGGCCGCACGTCCGCGCCCGTCAGGCCGGTCACGGCGGCGGCCCGGCGCAGCCGTCCCGCGTCGCGGCCCACCAGCACGACCTCCAGGCCGCGTCGCGTGGCCTCGGCGAGCACGAGCCTGCCCTGGTAACCGCTCGCGCCGTAGATGGCGATCTTCATCGGGGGTCTCCTCCTGAACCGCCGGTCGGATACCGGTCCTGGGCGGACCACCGGCTCTCCTTCACCTTAGGGAGGCTTGACGAGACGCCCAATGCGTCAGAAGCTCCGCCGATTGCTTTATCGTCTACGGGCATGGATGTGATGTCCGACGTGATCACCACCATGCGCGCGGGCCGGCCGCACTCCTCGCGCATGGACCGCAGGGGACCGTTCGGCCGCAGGTTCGCCGCGGGCGACGGAGCGGGATTCCACGTCGTGCTCCAGGGGAGGGTCTGGTTCGTCCCCGAGGCCGGCGGCCCGGTCGCGCTCGGGCCCGGCGACGTGGTGTTCCTGCCCCGGGGCGCCGCGCACGCGCTGGCCGGCGACCCGGCCACCCCGCTGACCGGCACCCCGGCCGTTCCCCTGCCCGGCGCCGAATTACCGTCCGGTGCGGACGAGGCGCGGGGCGCGGGCGGCGGGCCGGTCACGGTCATGCTCTGCGGGGCGTACCTGCTGGACCACTCCCGCGCGCACCCGCTCATGGAGGAGCTGCCGGACGTCGTCCACCTGCCGGCCAGGGTCGGCCACCACTCCGAGTTGCGCGCGGCGGTGGACCTGCTGGGCGGCGAGCTGGAAAGGCCACGGCCGGGGACCGACGCCATGGTGCCCGCCCTGCTGGACGTGCTCCTGCTGCACATCCTGCGCGCCTGGTTCGGCGAAAGGTCGCGGGACGGCGCCGCGACCGGCTGGGCGGCGGCGCTGCACGACCCCGCCGTCGCGGCCGCTCTGCGGGCCATCCATGGTGACCCCGGACGGCGGTGGAGCGTGCAGGACCTGGCCCGGCACGCCGGGCTGTCCCGCGCGGCCTTCGCCCGGCGCTTCACCACCCTGGCCGGCCGGCCGCCCCTGGCGTACCTCACCTGGTGGCGGATGACCGTCGCCGCCCGGCTCCTGCGCGACACCGATGCGCCCGCGAACGCGGTGGCGGGCCGGGTCGGCTACACCTCGGAGTACGCGTTCGCCCACGCCTTCAAACGCGCCTACGGCCGGCCCCCCGGCGCCTACCGGAGCGGAGGGTCAGAGCGGGATCGGGACCAGGCAGGCGCGCAGTTCCTCGCCGAGGGACTTGGCCTGGGCGTCCAGGCGCGGGCTGGCGGCCACGCCCCGGCCGAGTAGCCCGTGGACGACGAAGTTCAGCGCGAGCAGGTTGGGCAGGCGGTGGCGGTCGACCCGCAGGGCGGCGGTGGCGGGCAGCAGTGCCTGGAGCCGTTCCACGGTGAGGAACGCCTCCAGCCAGGCGTACTCCTCGGCCGTGCGGACCCAGACGCCGAGGTTGGCGTTCCCGCCCTTGTCGCCGGACCGCGCCCCGGCGACCGAGCCGAGCGGCGCGACCACCCCCCGATCCACGCCCGCCTCACCGGAGGGTCCGTGGTCCGGGCCGCCCAGGGGGACGGCGGTGGCGGGGCGGTCCACGGGAAGGGCGGGGGGTTCGCGCCAGACGAGGTCGTCGCCCGACCACACCTCGGCCTGGACGGCGCGCCTCGGGACGGCGGCCGGCCAGTAGACGCCGTACGCGGACGCGTCGCCCGGGGGAGTGAGGCCGTAGAAGCCCGGGTAGCCGGCCAGCCCGGTCTCGACCACGGCGGAGGAGAAGGCGCGCCCGGCCCGGTTCCGGTCGGCGTCCATGACGGTGATGCGCAGCAGCGCCAGCGACCCCTCCGGCGCGCCTAGGGGGGTCAGCTCCACGTGGACCTGGTCGAACGCCTCCCTCGGGACGCGCGCGAATACGGACTCCTCGGCGAGGCGGGCCTTGGCCTCGATGTCCAGGCCCGTCAGCACCAGCGTCATGGTGTTGCGGTAACCGCCCAGGTGGTTGACGGCGACCTTGAGCGTGTCCGGCGGCGCCTCGCCGCGCACGCCCGACACCCTGACCCGGTCGGGGCCCTCCTGTGTCAGCCGGATCGTGTCGAAGCGCGCGGTGGCGTCGGGTCCCAGGTAGCGCGGCGAGCCGATCTCGTACAGCAGTTGCGCGGTCACCGTGCCGACCGACACCTCGCCGCCCGTCCCGGGGTGCTTGGTGATCACGCAGGTCCCGTCCGCGTGCAGCTCGGCGATCGGGAACCCGCAGTGCGCCAGGTCCGGCACCTCGGTGAAGAACGCGTAGTTGCCGCCGGTCGCCTGGCAGCCGCACTCGATGACGTGCCCGGCCACGACCGACCCGGCCAGGGCGTCGAGATCGCCGGGGCGCCAGCCGTACCGCCACATCCCCGGCCCGGTGACCAGCGCGGCGTCGGTCACCCTGCCGGTGACCACCACGTCGGCGCCGCTCTCCAGGGCGACGGCGATGGGCCGGCCGCCGAGGTAGGCGTTGGCGGTCAGCGGGGCGGCGTCCAGGCGCTCGCCGGTGTCCAGGTTGACCAGGTCCCCGAGGTCGCGCCCGGCCAGGTCGTCGCCGGTCACGTGCGCCACCCGCGCGCTCAGGCCGAGCCGTCCCGCCAGCTTGGACACCGCACGCGCGCACCCGGCCGGGTCGAGCCCCCCGGCGTTCGACACGATCTTGATGCCCCGGTCGAGGCACGTGCCGAGCACCTGCTCGACCTGGGTGAGGAACGTGCGCGCGTACCCGGGGCGGCCCTTGAGCCGGTTCCCCGCGAGGATGAGCATGGTCAGCTCGGCCAGCCAGTCGCCGGTGAGCACGTCGATCGGCCCGCCCTCGACCATCTCCCTGGCCGCCGACAGCCGGTCCCCGTAGAACCCGCTGCAGTTGGCGACACGCAGAGGGGCCGCGGCCCCGCGTGCGGCGGTCGCCGTCCCGAGGTCGGCGGGCCCCGTCCCCGCGTGGACGGGGGCGTCCGGGGTGGTCACGAGTCCGAGTCCGGGCCCGGTTCCGGGATCCAGGCGGCCGGGCGTTTCTCCATGAAGGCGCGGATGCCCTCCTGGCCCTCGGGCGAGGTGAAGCGCGCCGCCGACAGCTCCGCCATCCGCCGCATCCCCTCCTCCAGGGGCAGGCCCGGCACCGTGCGGACCAGTTCCTTGGTGATGGCCAGCGACTCCGGGCCGCCGCGCAGCAGCATGCCGGCGTAGTGCGCGACCGCGGCGTCCAGCTCCTCGTCCGGGACGGCCCGGGTCAGCAGGCCGATCTCCGCGGCGCGGGCGGCGCCGAACACCTCGCCGGTCAGGAAGTACTCGGCGGCGGCACGCGGGTCCACGCGCCGCAGCACGGTCACCGAGATCATGGCGGGCACCACGCCCAGCCGCACCTCGCTGAACGCGAACGTCGCCGACTCGGGGGCGATGGCGAAGTCGCAGGCGGCCACCAGCCCGAGCCCGCCCGCGCGTGCGGTGCCGTTGAGGCGGCAGATCACCGGCTTGGGGCTTCCCCACACCAGGCTCATGACGTCGGGGAACGAGGCGGTCACCGGTGCGCCGTGCGCCGCCTCCACGCCCGGCGGCGGGGGCGCCTGCTCCTTCAGGTCGGCGCCGGAGCAGAACACCGGGCCGGTGCCGGTGAGCACGATGACGCGGGCGGCCGGGTCGCCGATGGCGTCGCCGAGCGCGCGCTCCAGGTCGCCGAGGAGGCGGACCGACAGCGCGTTGCGGTTGCGCGGCGAGTCCAGCGTGATCGTGGCGATCCCGCCTCGCGTCTCGCGGTGGACCAGAGTGCTCATCACGCCTCCTCGGTGACGGCGGTCACGGTGCCCATCGGGGCCTCCCCGGTGGCGGCCAGGGTGCTCATCGGGGCCTCCCCGGTGGCGGCCAAGGTGCTCATCGGGGTCTCCCCGGTGGTGACGGGCGGGGAACCCATCACGCCTCCTCGATGACCGCGAGGACGCTGCCCGCCTCCACTTGGCGGCCGGGCGCCACGTTGAGCGCGGTGACCACGCCCGGGGCCGGGGCGGAGATCTGATGCTCCATCTTCATCGCCTCCAGGGTGAGGATCGGCTGGCCCGCCGCGACCGGCGACCCAGGTGTGACCTCGACGCGCAGAACGGTACCCGGCATGGGGGCGAGCAGGGAGCCCGGCGCGATCAGCACCACCGGCTCGGGCAGCCGGGGCAGGGGGACGAGCCTGACCGAGCCGAGGGGCGAGTCGACGTGGACCACGCCGGGGTAGCTGGCCACGGCGAAGCGGGTGAGGACGCCGTCCGCCTCCAGGGCCACCTCCTCGGGGGTGGCGGCGACGAGCGTCACGCCGCCGAACTCCGGCCCCTCGGCCCGCAGGCCGTCGCGGGTGAGCCGGTAGGCGACTTCGATCCGGCCGCCGGGGCCGTCGAACGCGGTGCGCTGCGGCTGGGAGGGCACGTTGCGCCAGCCGCTCGGCAGCCCGCCCAGCGCCGTCGCCGCCGCCCGGTTCGCGGCGGCCAGCGCCAGGGCCGCCGCCAGCGCGGACAGCGGCGGCACCGTGTCGCCCGGGGGGAGGAAGGCGGTGACGCCGTGCTGGGCGAGGAAGCCGGTGTGGGTGTCCCCGGCGAGGAACGCCTCGTGGCGGAGCACCCCCACGAGCAGGTCGCGGTTGGTCACCAGGCCGTGGACGCGGGTGCGGGCCAGCGCCGCCGCGAGCCGCCGCGCCACCGCCGCCCGCCCGGGGCCCCAGGCGATGACCTTGGCCAGCATCGGGTCGTAGTGGACGCCGATCTCCGAGCCGGTCTCGACCCCGGAGTCCAGCCGCAGCCCCCGCCCCCCGGGCGGCACCGCGAAGCGGGCGTCCACGCCGGGCACGTCGAACAGGCGCAGCGTCCCGTTCTGCGGGCGCCAGTCGTGGGCCGGGTCCTCGGCGTAGAGGCGGACCTCGATGGCGTGCCCTTCGGGCTCCGGCGGCTCGGCGGGCAGCGCGGCGCCCTCGGCGATCTCGATCTGCAGGCGGACCAGGTCGAGGCCGTACACGCACTCGGTCACCGGGTGCTCCACCTGGAGGCGGGTGTTCATCTCCAGGAACGCGACCGTGCCGTCCTTGACGAGGAACTCCACCGTCCCGGCGCCGACGTAGCCGATCGCCTTCGCGGCGCGGACGGCGGCCTCGAACAGGATCTCGCGCGTGCCGGGGGAGACGCCGGGTGAGGGGGTCTCCTCCACGACCTTCTGGTGGCGCCGCTGGATCGAGCACTCGCGCTCGCCGAGCGTCCAGACGGTGCCGTGCGTGTCGGCGAGGATCTGCACCTCGATGTGCCGGGCGTCCTCCAGCAGCGGTTCGACGAAGACGGTGCCGTCGCCGAACGCCGAGAGCGCCTCACGGCGAGCCGACGCGACCGCCTCGTCCAGCTCGGCGGGGTCGCGGACGACGCGCATGCCGCGCCCCCCGCCGCCCGCCGACGCCTTCACCAGCACCGGGAACACCGTCCCGTCCGGGGGACCGTCTCCGGGGGACGCGGGGCCTGATGGGGACGCGGAGCCGTCCTCGGGGGAGGAAGGGCCGGACGCGGGGCCGTCTCCGGGGGGCGAGGCGGCCGGGATCGTCGAGGTCAGGACGGGCACGCCGGCCTCGGCCATCAGGAGCTTGGCCTCGATCTTGGAGCCCATCGCGGCGATCGCCTCGGGGTTCGGGCCGACCCAGGTCAGCCCGGCCGCGAGCACGGCCCGCGCGAACGCGGCGTTCTCCGAGAGGAACCCGTAACCGGGGTGGACCGCGTCCGCGCCCGACGCCAGCGCCGCCGCGACGACCGCGTCGGCGCGCAGGTAGGTGTCGGCGGGCCGTACCCCGGGCAGCCGTACCGCGTGGTCGGCCTCGGCGACGTGCGGCGAGGCCGCGTCGGCGTCGGAGAAGACCGCGACGGTCTCGATGCCGAGGTCGCGGCAGGTGCGGAAGACCCTGCGGGCGACCTCCGCGCGGTTGGCCACCAGGAGTCGTCTGATCATGCGCTCACATCCGGAAGACGCCGAAACCGGCGGGGGCGGGGGCGGGGACCTCTCCGATGGCGGACAGGCAGAGGCCGAGGACGGTCCGGGTGTCGCGCGGGTCGATCACCCCGTCGTCGTACAGCCGCCCCGACAGGAAGAACGGCAGCGACTCGGACTCGATCTGCGCCTCCACGAGCTGCCGCATGGCGGCGTCGGCCTCCTCGTCGTACACCTGCCCGCGCGCCTCGGCGGAGGCGCGCCCGACGATCGACAGCACCCCGGCGAGCTGCGCGGGGCCCATGACCGCCGACTTGGCGCTCGGCCAGGAGAACAGGAAGCGCGGGTCGTACGCCCGCCCGCACATGCCGTAGTTCCCCGCGCCGTAGGAGGCGCCCATGACGACGGTGAGGTGCGGCACGGTGGAGTTGGACACCGCGTTGATCATCATGGCGCCGTGCTTGATGATGCCGCCCTGCTCGTAGTCCTTGCCGACCATGTAGCCGGTGGTGTTCTGCAGGAAGACCAGGGGCGTGCCGGCCCGGCCGGCGAGCTGGATGAACTGCGCCGCCTTCTGCGCCTCCTCGCTGAACAGCACCCCGCGCGCGTTGGCCAGGATCCCGATCGGGTGCCCGTGGAGGGTGGCCCACCCGGTGACCAGGCTCGGGCCGTACAGCGGCTTGAACTCGTCGAACTCGCTGCCGTCGACGACGCGGGCGATCACCTCGCGCGGGTCGAACGGCACCTTGAGGTCCTCGGGCACGATCCCGAGCAGCTCCTCCTCGTCGTACAGCGGGGGACGCGGCTCCTGCGGGGGCCCGTTGTTCGCGGGCGAATTGAGCCGCCTGACGATGCGGCGGCCGATCCTGAGCGCGTCGTGTTCGTCCTCGGCGAGGTGGTCGGCGAGCCCGGAGGTGCGGGCGTGCATCTCCGCGCCGCCGAGCGACTCGTCGTCGGACTCCTCGCCGGTGGCCATCTTCACCAGGGGCGGCCCGCCGAGGAAGACCTTGGCACGTTCCCTGACCATGACCACGTGGTCGCTCATGCCGGGCACGTAGGCGCCGCCGGCGGTCGAGTTGCCGAACACGATGGCGATGGTCGGGACACCGGCGGCCGACAACCGGCTCAGGTCACGAAATATCCGGCCGCCGGGGATGAAGATCTCCTTCTGCGTCGGCAGGTCCGCGCCCCCCGACTCGACCAGGTTGATCAGCGGCAGCCGGTTCTCCAGCGCGATGTCGCTCGCGCGCAGCGTCTTGCGGAGCGTCCACGGGTTCGATGAGCCGCCCCGCACCGTCGGGTCGCTGGCGATGATCACGCACTGGACGCCCTCGACCACCCCGATCCCGGTGATCACGCTGGCGCCGACGGGGAAGTCGGTGCCCCAGGCGGCCAGCGGCGACAGCTCCAGGAACGGCGAGTCGGGGTCGACCAGCAGCTCGACACGCTCGCGGGCGAGCAGCTTGCCGCGCCGGTGGTGGCGCTCCACGTACTTCGGGCCGCCGCCCGCCACCGCCTTGGCCTGCTCGGCGCCGAGCTCACCGAGCTTGGCGAGCATCGCGGCCCGCCGCGCCTGGAAGTCGGCGCCCGCGCTGTCGAGCCGGCTGTCGATCACGCTTCACTCCCGGGATGCCATTTGCCGTGGCCCAGAACGTAGTACATCGAGCCGCGCGTACCCACGGTGGCCCGGTCCTACCCGCAGTGGGACCAGCCGCTCTTCCACGCGGCCGTGCCGTACCCGCCGCCCCAGATCACGCACACCTTCTTGGCGGTGAGCCGGAGCGGCCCCGCGTACTCGGTGTAGTTCCCGCCATCGTTCGCGGTCGCGCCGCCCTTGACCTGCAGCACCGCCGTCATCCTGATCTTCTGCGGGACCACGTACTTCGACAGGGTGACCACGCAGTTCTTGGCGGCGGAGGCGTTGTACAGCAGGTAGACGGTGGCGCCGCCGAGCGCGTGGGAGTCCAGCGCCTTGTACCCCGCGCCGCACAGCCTGGCCGCCGTGTTCGGGTTGACCTTGGGCGTCGGGGTGGGCTTTGGCGTGGGCTTCTTGGTCGGGCTGGGCGTGGGGGTCGGCTTGGCGGGCGCCGAGGGCGTCGGGGTGGGCGTCGCCTTGGGCGTGGGCTTCGGGGTCGGGGTGGGCGTCGGGGTACGCGCCGGGCGCGTGGAGGTGGTCCGCCGCGCGGGGGACTGGCGCAGCGTGCCCGTCCCCGGGCGCGTGGCCCGCGGGGTCCGGTGCCGCGGCGGCGTCACGGTGCCGGCCGTGGCGTCCACCGACGGCGGGGTGCTGCTCCCCGGCTGCCGGGCGTTCGCGGCCTGACCGGACGGGGTGCCGGCCGGGTTCATCGCCTGGGCCAGGACGACGGTGCCCGCGGTCAGCAGGGCGGCGGTGACCGCGGCCACGACCGATATCGCGACCGTCCGCTCCCGGAGCGCCTTGCGCCGCCCGCGCGGCCTGCCGCCGGGCCGGTTCCCGCTCCCAGAGCCGTTCCCCTGGCCAGAACCAGGGCCGTTCCCCTGGCCAGAGCCAGAGCCAGAGCCAGAGCCAGAGCCAGGGCCGTCGCCGGGCCCAGGCCCGATCCCGGGACCGCCCCCGGCCACACCCGCGCCGAACGCGGCGCCAGGGACACGGCCGCCGGGCCGGCCCATCAGGTGGGCCACCACGTCCTCGGCGGAGGGGCGCCGGGCCGGGTCCTTCGACAGGCAGGCGGCGACGACCTCGCCCAGCGACCCGTCCAGCGCGCTCAGGTCGGGTTCCTCGTTGAGGATGCGGTTGATCACCGCGGGGATGGAGTCCGAGCCGAAGGCCGGCCGGCCCGTGGCGGCGAAGACCATCGTGACGCCCCAGGCGAACACGTCCACCGCAGAGGTCACCGGAGCGCCCCTGAGCTGCTCGGGGGCCAGGTAGGAAGGGGTGCCGAGGGTGTCGCCCGTGAGGGTGGCGCCCGGGGTGTCCAGTGCCCGCGCGATGCCGAAGTCGATGACGACCGGCCCCTCGGGGCCCATGAGCACGTTGGCGGGCTTGAGGTCGCGGTGCAGGATGCCCGCGGCGTGGATCGCGGTCAGCGCGGTCGCGGTGCTGATCGCGAGGCGGTCCAGCGCGGCGCCCCGGCGGGGGCCCTCCCGCTCGACGAGCTGGCGCAGCGACGGCCCGGGGACGTACTCGCTGACGATGTAGGGGACGTTGCCGGCCAGGTCGGCGTGCAGCACCGAGGCGGTGCAGAAGCGCGCGACCCGCTGCGCGACCGACACCTCCCCCAGGAACCGGGCGCGCGCCTCGGGGTCGCCGGACAGCCGGGCGTGCAGGAGCTTGATCGCCACCTGCTCGCCGGTGGTGGTCCGGCCCAGGTAGACGACGCCCTGGCCGCCGTCGCCCAGGCGTGCGAGGATCTCGAACGCGCCGAGCCGGCGCGGATCCTCGTCAGTGAGCGCCTGTGCCACCCTGACCCCCGATAACCCACTTATCACTACTTATGGTCAAGAACGCTACCAGGGCGAATGGTGGGACCGGGGAGACTCCGATCGCCTCGCCTGACCCGGGGATCAGATGGCCTTGCCGGGATTGAGGATGCCGAGCGGGTCGAAGACCGCCTTGATCCCCTGCTGTACCTCGGTGACCACCGGTCCGCTCTCCAGGCCGAGCCAGCGCCGCTTGAGCAGGCCCACCCCGTGCTCGCCGGTCAGCGTCCCGCCGAGGCGCAGCGCGGCGCGGAAGACCTCGTCGGCCGCCGCCCACACCTGCGGCGGCGGCTCGGGCAGCGCCCGGTCGAAGATGAAGACCGGGTGCAGGTTGCCGTCCCCCGCGTGCGCGACCGTGCAGATCAGGGTGTCGTGCCGGGCCGCGGCCTCCTCGATGATCGAGATCATCTCCGGCAGCACCGAGCGGGGGACGCAGACGTCCTCCACCAGGCACGCGCCCAGCCGTTCCTTGGCGTTGTAGGCCAGCCGGCGCACGCCGATCAGCTCCTCGGCCTCCTCGGGGGAGGAGGACACCGCGACGAAGCCCGCGCCGTTCGCCTCGCACAGCCGCGCCATCTGCGCGGCGCCGCCCGGCCGGTCCTCCTCCGACTGCGCGATGAGCATGGCCTGCACCCCGGGTTCCAGGCCGATGTTCTTCCAGTCGTCGATCGCCTTCAGCGTGTTGCGGTCCATCAGCTCCAGCAGGGAGGGACGGCATCCGGCGGCGACGATCGCGGCCACCGCGTCCCCGGCCGCGCGCAGCGACGGGAACTCCGCGGCGATGGTGACCGGCGGCAGGTCGGGTGCCCGGCGCAGCCGCAGGGTGGCCGAGGTGATCACGCCGAGGGTGCCCTCGGAGCCGACGAAGAGCCCGGTCAGGTCGTACCCGGTCACGCCCTTCATCGTGCGGCCGCCGGTGTTGAGTGTCCGCCCGTCGGCCAGCACGACCTCCAGGCCGAGCACGGAGTCGCGGGTGACCCCGTACTTCACGCAACGCAGGCCGCCCGCGTTGGTGGCCAGGTTCCCGCCGATCGTGGAGATCTCGTACGACGAGGGGTCGGGGGCGTACATCAGGCCGTGCGCCCTGGCGGCGCGGTCCAGGTCGGCGGTGATCACCCCGGGCTCGGCGACGGCGATCTCGTCGGCGGGGGACAGCTCGCGGATCTCGGTCATCCGCGCCAGCGAGAGCATGACGCAGCCCTCGACCGCCGTCGCGCCGCCCGCCAGGCCGGTGCCCGCCCCACGAGGGACCACCGGCACGCGGTGCTCGGTGGCCCAGCGCATCGTGGTGATCACGTCGTCGCGGCTACGTGCGGTGACGACGCAGAGGGGCGTCCCCGGCTGGAGGAAGGTCTGGTCGCGGGCGTAGGAGGCGGCCACGTCCGGATCGGTCAGCACCCGTCCGGCCGGGAGGGCGGCGGCGAGGTCAGCAACGGCGGTCACGCATGCGACTGTACGTTCTGTCCAGCAAGTTGCCGACTTGCTGAATCCACGGGCAAGCTGCCGAAACGGTCCAGGCGCCGATCTTCCCGCCGGACCAGCCACGATGATCGTCAAGGCCCGGATCGCCGTGCTCGCCGGACTTCCAAGGATGACAATTTCGCAACATCCTTGGTCGGCTTTACTTTTGCTTTACTCCATCCTCTAACGTCCGCTTTGCCGATTCTGGGGCGTTCCATGGTGTGCGCACCAGAACTCCACGGCTGGCGCGTTCATCCCGGCGTGCCTTGGACGTCGCCCGGAGACCCCGGGTGGAGCCCGGACAACCCGGGCGGAGGAGGAATCCCTGTTGTCACGCAGAGTCAGGCGTCTCGCCGCGATGCTGCCAGTGGTGGGGCTGGCGGCGGCGGGCCTCGCGGTCACAGGTACCGCGGCATCGGGGGACACCTCGGTGGCCAGGTACCAGCCCCAGGCGAGTGATTACTACATCAACTACGCACCCCCGAGGGTTCAGAGCGAATCCACGCCGAAGTCCGGGGAGAAGGTGGACACCGGGGCGGCCAAGAGGCGCGGCTCCACGCCCACCGCGGAGGAGATCGACCACAAGTTCGCCGAGGGCAACCCGGTCGCGGCCCGTGAGCTGGCCAAGCACGAGCGCACCGCCGTCCGCACCGGCAAGAACCCCTTCGAGTTCCTGTACAAGAAGGCCAAGACCACCCAGAAGGCCAAGCTGCTCACGCTGCTGGTCGAGTTCAACGACACCGCCAACGACGACTTCTCCGGGTTCAGCCACCCGAAGAGCATCGACGACGCGGACGACTGCATCACCGAGCCGCCCGGCACCAAGATCAACGGGCCGCTGCACAACAAGATCGCGAACCCCGCCCTGGCCGCCGGCGGCGGCAAGGACAACAACTCCATGTGGGTGGCGGACTTCAACAACGCCTTCTACAACGACATGCTCTACAGCAGCAAGGGCATCACCAAGCGGGTCCGCACGGACCTGAAGGACCCTCGCGACGGCAAGCCGGGCATCGACATCGCCGGCTACACCATGAAGAACATGTACGAGGAGATGTCCAAGGGCGCCTACACCGTCTCCGGTGAGGCGATCGGCTGGATCAAGGTGCCGCACTCCGAGGCCTGGTACGGGGCGGGCGCCTGCCACGCCGCCGTGCAGGACACCTCAGGCCACCCCGACAACCCGCGCGGCGCGGGCCAGCTCGGCATCGACGCCGTGAACACCCTGGCGCAGAGCAACCCGAACTTCCCCTGGGCCGACTACGACCTCGAGGACACCGGCGACGCCGACGGCGACGGCAACTACAACGAGCCCGACGGCGTCGTGGACCACCTGGTGCTCGTCCACGCGGGCGAGGACAAGTCCGGCGGCGGCGGCGCCCAGGGCACCTTCGCCATCTGGGCGCACTCCAGCGCGATCGCGGGCGGCTACACCGTCCCCGGTACCAGCGTGAAGATCTCGAACTACATCGTGCAGCCGGAGAACTCGGGCGTCGGCGTGTTCGCCCACGAGTACGGCCACGACCTCGGCCTGCCCGACCTGTACGACGCCACCGGCGCCGGGGACAGCGACGTGGAGTTCTGGGACCTCATGTCCACCGGCTCGCACTCCGGGCCGATCTTCCAGTCGATGCCGATCCACATGGGCCTGTGGGACAAGTGGGTGCTCGGCTGGGCGAACCCGAAGGTGGTCAACCCCGGTGACGGCACCAAGCTGCTGACCCTGGGCCAGGCCTCGCGGACGCCCAAGCTGACCGAGGACGGCGTCCGGGTGAACCTGCCCGACAAGGACGTCACCCTCACCACCCCGCACAGCGGTGCCAACGTGTGGTGGTCGAGCAACGACCAGGACTGGGCCGACGTCAAGCTGACCCGCGACATCGCGGTCCCGGCCGGCGCCGACAGCAAGTTCTGGCTGTGGAACGACTACACCATCGAAGAGGACTGGGACTACGGCTTCATCGAGGTCTCGACCGACGGCGGCACCACCTGGACCGAGCAGAAGATCTACGGTGAGGACGGCGCGCTCGTCTCCACCGGGGACGACTACCTCGACCCGAACAAGCGGATGCAGGACTACGGCAACAAGAAGTACGGCCTGACCGGCGACTCCGGCGGCTGGCAGCACTTCTACGCCGACCTCGCCCCGTTCGCCGGCCAGAACATCAAGCTGCGCCTGCGGTACGCCACCGACGCCGCCGCCGAGGAGCGTGGCTGGTTCGCCGACGACTTCTCGGTCACCAGCGGCGGCACCACCGTGTGGAGCGACGACGTCGAGTCGGGCGCGGCGGGCTGGACCCCCGGGACCGGCACGTTCACCGACACGCGCGGCGCCGGGTTCGTCACCTTCGGCGGGTCGCTGAAGAGCGCCCAGTACTACCTGTCCGAATGGCGCAACCTGGACGGCTTCGACAAGGGCCTGAGCTACACCTACGACACCACCTGGAGCCACGACGGCGCCTGGAAGGTGGAGAAGGTCCCCTACAACGCTCCCGGCCTGCTCGTCTGGCTGCGCGACGCCTCGCTCGGCTACAACAACGCGGCGTCCAACATCTGGTCGCTCCCCTCGCCCGGTTCCAAGGGCCAGCTCCTGCTCGTGGACTCCCACTTCGACCCGCTGCGCCGCACCGGCGAGGCGGCCGCGGTGGACCCGAGCGTGCTGAAGAACATCCCCTCCCGCCCGCAGGCGTCCAACGTGGCGTTCGGGTTCGACAAGACGCGCTCGTTCAAGGAGTGCATCGAGGGCGCGCCCTTCACGCAGTACTGCACCCAGTTCGGGGGCCAGGCCGGGGTGAAGACCTTCACCGACGCCAAGACCTGGTACCCGGGCTTCGAGAACCGCGAGGACGGGCTCTACTACCGGTTCCGCGACGCCTCGGTGGTCGTCCCCTCCAAGGGCAACCAGCAGTACTCGTCCAGGATCGTCAACCCCGACGGCTCGCCCGCGACCGACCTGTACGGCGAGACGCTGAACGGCTTCACCCTCGGCTCCGGCAACCCCGGTGACGAGGGCAAGCAGCTCGGCGTGCAGATCAAGCTGCTGGCACCCCTTCCGGGCAACCTGGGCGTGATCGTCCAGGTGACCCCGCCGAAGAAGTGACATCAGTCCAGAACGGCCGGAACTGACCGGCGGTAGCTGACAGAGCGGGACGGGTGGCGGCCAGGCCGTACCCGTCCCGCTCGCGTTCCCGCGCCGCCCGCGGCCAGGCGATACCCGTCCCGCTCGCGTACCCGTACCGCCTACGGCCAGGCGGTATCGGTCCCGCTCGCGTACCGGCACTGCATAGCATGTGATCCGGACCATCTACTGGACGGGTGATCGGTGAGCGAGCTGCGGAGCAAGGCGGAACACACCAAGGCGATCCGCGATCTGCGCAGAGTGGTCCTGGTGGTCAACACCCGGTCCCGGCGGGGCCGCCACCGCTACTTCGAGGCCCTCCGCCTGCTCCAGGCCGGCGGCTTCCGCCCCATCCGGACCTACGCCGTCATGGACCCCTCCCGCCTGCCCGAGATCATCAAGGAGGCGCTGGAGCTCCAGCCGGACCTGCTGGTGGTCGGCGGCGGCGACGGCACCCTGAGCGAGGCCGTCAAGCACGTGGCCCACCGCGACGTGGCCCTCGGCGTGCTGCCGCTCGGCACCACCAACAACTTCGCCCGCAGCCTCGGCCTCCCGCTCGACCTGGCGCTCGCGGTCAAGGTGTTCAGCCGGGGCAAGGTCGCCGACATCGACCTCGGCATGGCCGGCGACCGCCCGTTCGCCAACCTGGCCAGCTTCGGGGTGTCGGTCGAGGTGGCCGGCACCGTGCGGCCGTGGCTCAAGCGGGCGCTCGGCCGGGCCGCCTACCCGCTGACCGCGCTGACGATCCTGCCCAAGCACACCCCGTTCCGCGCGTTCATCACGGTCGACGGGCGGCGCCACGAACTGCTGACCCACCAGCTCAACATCGCCAACGGCCGCTACCACGGCGGGTGGCAGATCGCGCGCGACATCAGCATCGACAACCGCCGCCTGGTGGCCTACCAGCTCGGCTCGGGCAAGCGGCTGCGGCTGCTCGGCGAGACCCTGGTGCGGGCCACGAGCGGGCGCTGGCGCAGCCTGGCGGGCGGCCCGTTCGTGACCGGCAGCGAGATGCTGCTGGAGACCGAGCCCCCGATGGCCGCCGACGTGGACGGCGAGGTCCACCTCACCACCCCGCTGACGATCCGCTCGGTCCCCAACGGCCTGCGGGTCATGGTCCCCCCGGGCTTCATCGACACCTGACCGCCCCGCCGGGAGCGCTCAGAGCGCGTCCAGGGTCGCTGCGCGGAGCCCGTCCAGGATCGCCGCGGGGGGACCCAGGGTCGTCGCGCCGGGGGCTCTCAGAGTGCGTCCAGGGCCCCCGCGCCGCTCGCGCGCGGCCGGCCGGTGAGCGACGCGGCCATCTGGCGCACGGCCTGGGTCACCCGGTCGGCGCCGGTGGCGAAGTTGAACCGCGCGAACCCGCACCCGGTCGGCCCGAACCTCGGGCCGGGGAACAGCGCCACCCCGCCGCGCCGCAGGAACCACCCGGCGGGGTCGTCCCCGATCCCGAGGACGCGGAAGTCCAGCCACGCCAGGTACGTCGCCTGGGGCGGCTGGTAGCCGACCACGGGCAGGTGCTCGGCCAGCAGGTCGCCCAGCAGCGCGCGGTTGGCGGTGAGCCCCGCCATCAGATCGGCCAGCCAGGGCTCCCCGGCGGTGAACGCCACCTGCGAGGCGATCACCCCGAACAGCCCGGCGCTCTCGCTGATCTCCATCGACAGCCCGGCGAGGTCGCCGTGCGCCTCGGCGCCCGGCACCGCCAGCGCCGCTTTCAGCCCGGCGAGGTTCCACGCCTTGGACGCCGAGGCGAGCGTGATCGAGCGGGCCGCCGCAGGGGCGTCCAGCGACTCGAACGGCACGTGCCGCGCGCCGTCGAACACCAGCGGGGCGTGGATCTCGTCCGCCACGACCCGCACCCCGTACCGGCCGGCCAGCTCGGCGACGGCCAGCAGCTCGTCCTCCCCGAACACCAGGCCCGTCGGGTTGTGCGGGTTGCACAGCAGGTACGCGGCGGCCCCGGCGGCGAAGTCCCGCTCCAGGGCATCGAGGTCGAGCCGGTAGCCGTCGGGGGTGAGCGCGAGCGGGCTGTGGACCGGCTCGCGGCCGATGCGGGGCAGCCAGTAGAAGTACGGCGGGTAGGCGGGGGTGTTGACCACCACCCGGTCGCCCGGGCCGGTCACCAGCCGCAGGACCTCGACGATGCCGCCCATCACGTCGGGCACCAGCCGCATCCCCGCCGGGTCGGGCCGCCGGCCGAACCGCCGCTCGGCGAACCCGGCGTAGGCCTCGGGCAGCCCTCCCGCGACGGCGTACCCGGTGTCGCCCCGGACGACGGCCTCGACCAGCGCCGCGGCGATCGGCTCGGCGAGCGGGGTGTCCATCTCGGCGACCCACATCGGCAGCACGTCCGGCGGGTACTCCCGCCACTTGACGCTGTGCCGCTCCTGGAGCTCCTTGAGGCTGTACGCCGACAGGGGGCCGGCGTGGCCGTCATCGGGGACGTGGGCGCTGGTCTGGGTCAAGGCGGTCCTTCGCTTCCGGGGCGCGGCGGGTGGTCGGCCCGCGCCGCCCGCTCCACTCGTCGATTACGTCATAGCACATCATTTCCGGCACACGAGTGGTCGAACCGACCCGGCCCGAACCAGGTGATGAGAGACCGCCGGAGGCCCGGGCCACCGGCCGACGCCCGCGCTCAGGTACTTTTTTCCCGGGCACGACCGACCCCGGGTGGGCGTGGCCCCCGGCGGGGGACCATGCTGGAATGTTCCGAGCGTGAGAGGGGTGACGGCGTGACCGTGCACGAGGCCCGCATCGGGCGTTACTACGAGGACTTCACCGTCGGCGACGTGTACCAGCACCCGCTCGGGCGGACGATCAGCGAGACGGACAACACCTGGTTCACCCTGCTGACGATGAACACCAACCAGAACCACTTCAACGCCCACTTCGCCGCCACGGCGCCGGTGGGCCGGATCATCGTCAACTCCGGCCTGTCGGTCGCCATCGTGCTCGGCATCTCGGTCATGGACGTCAGCCAGAACGCGATGATGAACCTCGGCTGGGAGGAGATCAGGCTCACCCACCCGGTGTTCGTCGGCGACACCCTGTACGCCGAGTCGATCGTGCTGGAGCGCCGCGAGTCCCGGTCGCGGCCGTACGCGGGGATCGTCACCTGCCGCACGCGCGGGCTCAACCAGGACGGCGACGAGGTCATGTCGTGGCGCAGGTCCGTCATGGTCTACAAACGGGACGCCCCGCACGACAAGGGCCACTTCCCCGTCGCCAAGACCGGCCCCCTCCAGAGCGAATAGATCGGACGCCCGCATGGATTTCGAGCTGAACGAGGACCAGGACCTGTTCCGGCGTACCCTCCGCGCGTTCGTCGACCAGGAGATCGTCCCGGTCGCCTCCGAATGGGAGCGCGAGGGACGCCACCCCGAGGAGATCATCGAGGGCTTCAGGCGGCTCGGCCTCTTCGGCGTCACCATCCCCGAGGAGTACGGCGGCCTCGACCTGGACCGGGTGTCGTTCGCCCTGGTCTTCGAGGAGATCGCCCGGGGCTGGATGGGCGTGGCCGGCGTGCTCGGCTCCCACTCCCTCGCCTCCTGGATGATCGCCAAGTACGGCACCGACGAGCAGCGGGCGGCGTACCTGCCCGACCTGGCCACCGGCGCCCGCCGCACGGGCATCGCGCTCACCGAACCCGGCGCCGGCACCGACCTGCAGGGCATCCAGACCCGCGCAGTGCGTGAGGGCGACGAGTACGTGATCCACGGCACCAAGACGTGGATCACCAACGCCCGGCACGCCGACCCGCTGCCGGTGCTGGTCAAGACCTCCGCCGCCGAGCCCGCGCACAAGGGCATGTCGGTGCTGCTCGTTGACGCCGACCGGGGCTTCACCGTCAGCCGCGACCTGCCCAAGCTCGGGTACAAGGGCACCGAGACCTGCGAGGTCGTCTTCGACGGCGTCCGGGTGCCCGCCTCCAGCCTGCTCGGGGCGGCCGAGGGGCGCGGCATGCAGCAGGTCCTGTCGGCGCTGGAACTCGGCCGGGTCAACATCGCCGCCCGCGCGGTCGGGGTGTCCCAGTGCGCCTACGAGGCCGCCCTCGGCTACTCCAAGGAGCGGCACGCCTTCGGGCAGCCCATCGCCGAGTTCCAGGCCATCCAGCTCAAGCTCGCCGACATGGCCACCGACATCCAGGCCGCGCGGCTGCTCACGTACTGGGCGGCCTCCCGGTCGGAGGCGGGCGCGGTCACCTCCGAGGCGGCGATGGCCAAGTACTTCGCCTCCGAGGTGGCGCTGCGCGCGACGATGGAGTCCATGCGCATCCACGGCGGGTACGGGTACTCCCAGGAGTACGTGGTCGAGCGCCTCTACCGGGACGCCCCGCTCATGGCGATCGGCGAGGGCACCAACGACGTCCAGCGCATGGTCATCGCCCGCTCCCTCCTCTCCGGCACCGCCAAGGTCGGCTGGTGACCCCGCCCACCGGCGCCCCGAAGACCGGCGGGGACTGCCTGTTCTGCCGCATCGCCGCCGGAGAGCTCCCCGCCCATATCGTGCTCGCCGACGACGTCGCCGTGGCCTTCCTGGACGCCCGCCCGGTCTTCAAGGGCCACGTGCTCGTCATCCCGAGGGAGCACGCCGAGACCCTCGCCGACCTGCCCGCCGATGCGCTCGGGCCGTACTTCGCGCGGGTCCAGGCGGTGTCACGCGCGATGGAGGATGGGCTCGGGGCGGCGGGCAGCTTCGTGGCGATGAACAACCGCATCAGCCAGAGCGTCCCCCACCTGCACACCCACGTCGTCCCACGCAACCGCAAGGACGGCTTGCGCGGCTTCTTCTGGCCCCGCCTCAAGTACGACAACGACCCCGAAGCCACCTCCTACGCCGACAAAATCCGCAAGACCCTCAAAGCCACCCCATAACGTCCCACACGGGGCTTTCACGTCCCTCACCGCCCGGGGAAATGGGCCTCGCTCCGCTCGGGCTGTTTTTCTGGGGCTCCGCCCGACCTCCGTAGCGCGCAGAGGCCTCCCCAACCCGAAAGCCGGCGCCTGCCCGAACGCGACGCGAGGCCGCTTCCCACGCCGAAAGGATCCGCGAGGCCCTCGAAGCCACCCCACAGCGTCCCGTGCGGCTTTCATGCCCTTCACCGGCGGAAATTCGAAGCCACCCCGTAATGTCCCGTGCGGCTTTCATGCCGCTCACCGCCCGGGGAAATGGGCCTCGCTTCGCTCGGACTGTTTTTCTGGGCTCCGCCCGACTTCCGTCGCGCGCGCAGAGGCCTCGCCAACCCGAAAGCCGTCGATTGCCCGAAGGGGCAGGCGTCCTCTGTCACCCGGCGCGGCTCCACGCTCCTGAACCGGCTGCCACCCGCGCGACCAGTGCCCATCAGACTCACGATCGCTCGCATCGCCGACCGGCCTAGAGCGCCGTATCTCGGCAGCTCCTTCATATGAGTGACGATGCGTCATCATCCCGACGCGGAGTGTGGAGTCATGTGTCATGCTGAACTCGATCACGGTGCGATTCCAAGGCCTTCCATTTGGACAACGCCGCCTATCCGAATGCGAGAAACGCAGGAGGTGCTGTGTCCCGCGAGCCCGATCCCGTGGACGCCTCCCTCTCTCCAGGGCATTTGCTCGGTGCCGCACTGCGGCATTGGCGGATGCACCGTGGACTGGCCTTGCCGACGCTCGCGCCCATGGTGCTGACGAGTACCTCCGCGCTGTCCAAGATGGAGCGAGGTGAACGCAAAGCGACCCGCGATGTCGTAGGGCGGCTTGACGAGGTCCTGCGGGCGGATGGCTTCCTGGTGGCCCTTTATGCCGCGAGCATAGGGGGCGAAATCCCCGCGAGCGCAGACACCGCGTTCCAGTGGGATTCTGACGGTATGGATCGTCTGCGTCGCCGGCTTCTCGGCGGCATCGCCACTGTCGGCGCTTCGGCTGCCTTACCGCCCATCGAAGAACTGGAACACCTCCGGTCAGTTGTCGACCGTGCCGTGGGCCGCCCCGGGATCGCGGAGTGGGAGGAGACGGCATGGGAGTACGCGCATGCGGTGTTCTCACCAGCCATCTCCGACGTAATACGTGATCTCTCCGTCGACATACTCGCCATCCAGCACAGCATGACGTCGGTGCCGTCGGCCGAGATCAGTCGGTGGCTTCGTGTCAACGCGCAGGTGACGATGCTGATGGCTTATGCACTCGGCTGCGCGGGGCATTCCCGCGAGTCGCACCATTGGTGGGGATCGGCACAGCGTGCCGCTGAACAAACCGGCGATCACGACTTGCTCGCGCTGATGTACGCCCGAGAAGCGGTTCAAGCACTCCACGAGCGACGTCCGCTCCCGCTGGTACTGTCCCGAACCACCCGCGCATTGGACCTCACTCAAGGCCGTGCGTGCGTCGCAACCGGCTCGGCTCTGGGCGCCCGCGCTCATGTGTATGCGCTCATGGGGCATGCGGCCGACGCCTACGCTGACCTCGATGAGCAAGCGCGCATCTTCCAGCGGCTCCCCGAAAGGATCACATCTGACAGGCTGTTGGTAGAGGGATGGCCTGAAACCCGTGTCCTGTACTCGCGGTCGCTGGTGTACACGCTCACAGGGCATTCCGATGTCGACGCCGCCCAGCGGCAGGCGATGGACGCTTACCCTTCCGAGACGAGCAGGCAGCGCACGCAGGTCGAGCTGCACTGCGCCTATTCCGAGGTGCAACGCGGGCATATCGACTCGGGCCTGACACATGCCCGGACCGTGCTCGACCGGATGCCGCCCGATCACATCAACAGTTTCATGCTGCACAATGCCGCAGCCATCGCCACGGCGGTTCCCGCAATGGAGTCGACCCGGCCCACTGTGATCGAATACCGCAAGCTGTTCGCGTTGCCGGGAGCCGGGAGGACCTGATGAGTATCACCTACGCCCATCACGACGGCCATCACGCGACCGAGGAACTCGACGACGAGTATGTCGATGTCTACCTGGACATCCGCGCAGAGCCGCCGTACAATTCCGGCCCGCTCTACCAACGCGACCGGTTCCTCGATCGAAGCCGCAAGCAGATGGAAAATGAAGGGTTCGACCTGGTGGTAGCTAGGTCCGGCGGCACTCTGGCCGGATTCGCCTTCGGGTTTCGTGTCCCGGCAGGCCGCTGGTGGGGAGGAGGACCGGGGCCTTCCGAGGAACTCGTCAATGTCGACAAATTCGCGGTTGTCGAGCTCAACCTCCGCCGAGAGTATCGAGGCCACGGTTACGGCAGGCGACTCCTGGACGAGCTACTGGCCGGTCGGCCTGAGAAGTGGGCCATCCTCCTGTCGCTACCTGCCGCACCTGCTCACGCCATGTATGAACATCTGGGATGGAGCGTCGTGGGGACCATGCAACCCTTCCCCGACGCGGAAATAGCCGACGTGATGGCTGTTGAATTACGCAGATAGCTACAAAGCAGGATTTATTGATTTGTCCTTAGTGACTGTCCAAATCAATTCTCCAGGCAGCGCCTCGGAAGCCGCTCAACATGATGCACGGACGGTCGTGTTATCGACACGATTGGTGATCTGATCTGGAGGTCTCCGTGCATGAGCTGATCGCTAGCCCTTTCCTGGAGCAGCAATCGTCGCTCCGCCCCGACCACGAGGACGGGCTCGTCCTGCCGGAGGCGAACCACCAGGTGCTGCGGGCCCCCCATCCTGTGCAGCCCGCTCCGGTTCACTTCCTGGAGCTGGAGATCACCGGCCGCTGCCAGCTCCAGTGCGGCCACTGCTACGCCGATTCAGGTCCCAGAGCCGGACACGGGACCATGACTACCAGCGACTGGGAGAACCTGCTCGGCTCCGTTCCCGCCGCCGGGGTCGAAACCGTGCAATTCATCGGCGGCGAGCCGACCAAGCATCCCGACTTCGAGCGGCTGGTGCGACACGCCCTCGCGCAGGGTTTGAAGACACAGGTGTTCTCCAACCTCTACCACCTGCCCGATCGGCTCTGGGACCTGCTCGGCGACCCCAACATCACGCTGGCCACGTCGTACTACTCCGACGACCCCGACGAGCACGACCAAATCACGCAGCGCCGCGGCTCCCACGCTCGGACCCTCGCCGGCATCCAAGAAGCCCTTCAGCGCGGCATCCCCCTCAAGGTCGCCATCGTGAAGCTTCAGGAGGGGCAGCGTGCCGAGCAGGCGCACACGCAGATGAAGGCCCTCGGTGTGAACCGCCTCGGCCCTATCGACCGGATGCGCGGTGTGGGTCGAGGCGCCGCTGCCATCGAAATGGGTGTCAAGGAGTTGTGCGGACAGTGTGGGAACGGCCGCGCCGCTGTCTCCTCCAATGGGAACGTGTGGATGTGCGTCATGTCCCGGTTCCTGCGACCGGCGGGCAACGTCAAGATCACACCGCTCGCGGAGATCCTCGCCGGGCAGATCTGGCAGGACCTCCTAGGGCAGGTACCCCGCCGCGGCGCGACAGACTGCAACCCGGGGTCGGATGGAGACGACTGCGCGCCGGCTGAGACCCTCTGTGAGGGCGACGCCCTCATCCTGCCCGTGCGGCGGGTTCAAGTCGCCGAAGTGCCGCGATGACGGGCGGCGCCCGATACAGAGGACACTGCTGAAATGGACTGGCCATCTCGTGCGCATGAGCTCGCCGACCGCATCACTCACGCGGGATCGCGGTGGCGCGACGCGGTCTGCGTCACCCCCCGCCACCGGTTCGTCCCCGCTTGGTGGCAGTGGGCGGACGACCACTGGAAACTGCGGTACGGTCCGGCCGACGAGAAGGCCTGGCTGGACTCCGCCTATCAGAACCGCACACTCGTCACCAAGATCGGCAGCCTCCATGCTGACCAGGCCACGGCGCATGATGAGCCGACCGGGCTGCCCACCTCTTCCTCCACGCTGCCGGGCTTGGTTCTGCAGATGTACCGGCATGCCCGTATCGGGGACAAGCAGGCCATTCTCGATGTCGGTACCGGCTCGGGATACGGCGCCGCCCTGCTGTGTCACCGGTTCGGTGATGAGCGGGTGACCAGCATCGACGTGGACGACTACGTGACGTCCCTGGCCGCGGCGCGACTGGCCGAACTCGACTACGACCCACGCATCGCGACGATCAACGCCATCGGAGATATTCCATGGACGTTCGACCGGATCGTGGCGATGGTGGCGGTACGACCCATCCCCGCATCCTGGTTGGCCGCGCTCAACCCCGGCGGCCGTCTGGTGACGACCATCACCAACACCTCGCTCATCGTGGCCGCTGTGAAGACCGACGACGGCGGCGCGGTCGGCCAGATCGAACGGGACTGGGCGATGTTCATGAAGACCAGGACCGGCGCCGAGTATCCGCCGGGCCTGGCCGGGCTGATGGAGACCGCGCGCACGGCGGACGGCGAGCAGGTCTCGAACGGCCGGTTCCCCGTCATCGACATCGAGGAGAACGCGTGGGAGCTGCGTTCCATGCTGGAGGTCATGGCCCCCGGCATCGAGCACGGCTACCACGAGACCGGCGACACCCGGATCGCTCTCATGGTCCACGAAGACGGCTCATGGGCGCGGGCCGAGCAGATCGGCCGGGAGATCGCGGTCGTGCACCAGGGCGGCCCGCGCCGTCTGTGGAACCTGCTCGACGAGGCCCGCGACCACTGGCTGGAGCATGGCAACCTGCCGCTGTACGGCGCACACGTCCGAATCGCCCCTGACGGCGCGATCCGCCTTCGGCGCGGCCGGTGGTCCGCCACCATCAACTGACTCCGGGAACCCGAAAGCGTGCGTCATCCGCCGTAGGAGGACGGGCGTTTCCCGGATGTCGGCGTCGCGCTAGACCGGCCGGCTGGTGGTGATCCCCAGGGAGTGGAGTTCCTCGTCCAGGGTGCGGACGTGTTTGTTGCCCGCCCAGGGCTGGAGGCGGGCGCGGGTCTGGCGGACGGTGTCGGCTAGGCGTCCGGAGCTGTGACTCACGGTGATGTGGACCGCCTCGCGGATCTTGTCGGTTGCGGCGGCTATCTCTCGCTTGTCGATGAGGGCCTCGGCATACTCCAGGAGGGTTCTGCCGCGTGCGGGTTTGCGCATTCCCGCTGACAGGGCTCGTTCGGCCGTGCGGATGGCGTCGTCCGGTCGTCCCCAGGCGACCATGCAGCCCGCCGTGTGCCTCTCGACGCCCGCAGCCGTCCACCAGTAGAGGTAAGAGGGATCGGCTTCGGTTCTCGGCCGTTCGGCCAGGTGGCGCGACTGGACCAGCGCGTGTTCGCTGTCGCGGGCGCTGCCGTCCGCGGCGAGGATCCGTGCGAGGTCCACGGCGTGTACCGATCGGAGCAGGGTGCTCGGGCTCTGCCGTGCCCATCCTTGCGCGGCGTAGATGTGGTCGAGAGCCTCGCCGATGCGGCCCTGGAATCGTGACATGTTGGCCAGACACGTGTGGAGATAGGCGATGAGAGTGGGGTCGCGGATCTGGTGGGCTGCGGCGAGGCCCTCTTGGTAGCGGCGGCGGGCTCCGGGGTGGTCGAGGAGGTCGTGGTGGAGCCAGCCGGCGAGCTGGCTGAGTTCGGCGTAGGCGCGGATGAGCCGGTCGCGTAGGGCGGGTAGCAGGGACTCGCGGTGCAGCAGGTCGGCGACGAGGTTGCGCTGGCCCTCCACGACAGGCAGGACCTTGGCCGGGCCGAACTCGTCGTCCAGGCGGCGGCAGCGGGCGGTGAGTTTCTCGATCAGCTCCACGGTGGCGACGTCCACCCGGGTGGAGGAGCGGATCGCGGTGGCCAGGCGGTCCTTCTCGGGTGGGGACAGGTGGCGCAGCAGCACCAGGGCGGGGGCGCCGCCGAGCGCCAGGGCCAGTTCGAAGAGCAGATCGCGGCGCTTCACATCGGCCTCCTCGGCTGTGAGGGCACGCAGCAGCGCGGCGCAATCCTTGAAGCCGGGAACCGGGGCCGCCGGGCGTGCCGCTTCCACTTCCTGACCCATGGTGGCATGTCCCGGCAAGGCGGCCGGGACGCCAGAGGACCGCTGGGTGGCATGGGACGAGCGGTGGTCGGTGCGGTCGATGAGGTCGCGGTCGCGCACGCTGTAGGAGGCGTAGACCTGGTCGCCGACCAGGCGGCGGGCGGTGGTCCGGTAGACGTGTGCGAACAGGGCGATGGTGCGGGCGATCGGGCGCATGCCGCGCTGCGGCCAGTGCTCGAACTCGTACAGCCGTGACTCGCGCAGCGCGGCGGTGCCCGCCGGGTCGAGGTCGTTGTACCGCGCGGCGGCCTCGGCGGCGGTGAGCCCGTAGGCGTAGCGGTACAGACGTAGCGGGCTGACGTCGTGGCAGACGGAGAACATGTCGGCCACCTCGTCGAACGTGTAACCCATGGCGCGCAGCGCCTCACCGCGTCGCCGGCATTCCAGCAGGATGTGGAGTCCCTCGCCCGACATGGCCGTATGCCTCCCCGGCTCGAACAGGTTCCCAGATCACAGAACTTATACGCAAAGTGGTTTCCTGACTACCGAGAATGACGAAAGCTGGGGCATCGAGCAAGGTGCCCGACGGGTGGTGATCAGCCAGGCACCTATGTTCGCGCACGTCACCGGGGTTTCCGGTTGAAAGATCGCCACGGTGGAAGGTGGGATCGGTAAGGTGCGTTCGCTCGTCGATCGTTGTGGCTCGTGTCCATCAGAACCGACCCCAGCGACGAGGCGCCGCGCGTGGCCGCCGATTTCATCATCTCGCCCGGCCCGCCGCGTGCGGGCCGCTCCTCACGCGCCGTGCCGGTCGACGAGGCCGTACGACCCGGCCCGGAGGTCCTCATCTGGCGGCGCGCCTTTCCCGGCGCGCTCGACCAGGCCGCGGAGGCCAGGCGCTTCACCCGCCTCCTGCTCGGCGGCACGCCGTTCGCCGACGACGCCGAACTGGTCGTCGGCGAACTGGCGGGCAACGCCGTCCGCCACACTCGCAGCGGATCCCCGGGCGGTCACTTCGCTGTGGAGATCATCCTCACCTCGCCCCGCCGTGAGCCGCTCGGCGGCCCCGTGGCGGCCGCGAGGGTCCTGGTCACCGTCTCCGACCTCGGTGGGGCCGGTGCCCCGCGGTTCGGCGGTCATGGCGAGGCGGACGTCCCGTGCGCGGAAGGCGGGCGTGGGCTGGCCATCGTGACCGCCTTGGCGGAACGGACCGGCTTCCAGGGCGCCCCGGCGACCGGGCACAGAGTGTGGGCCTACCTCGCACGCAGGCCGTGATCGGCCTTGCTCGTGCGGGACGGCGGGGTGGACCGGGGGAGGCAGGGCTGGGTGGTGAGCGGTCAGGTGGGGCGTCCGCGCGGCGGGTGGGCAGGTGGACTGAGCCGTTCGCGCGGCGGGTGGGCCGGTCGGCGATCATCGGCGGATGCTGGGGGCGGGACGGTCGGGTAGGCTCCGGCGGCGTGGAACCGCTGCTGGCCGTGACCGTGCTTCTTGTGCTCGCCGGGGTTCCGGCGGTGGTGCTGTGGCGCGTGCTGCGCGGGCGGCGTGAGCTGGGCACCAGCCCGGCGGAGCGGGCCACGTTCGAGACCCTGCACACCGCGTCCCTGGCCGCGCCGCCGCTGCGGGCCGGGCTGACGGCCGCCGGGGCCCTGAAGGCCTCCCGCTACCTGCGCGAGCTGCTCGGCTCGCCCGCCATCGCGATCACCAGCGGCGAGGAGCTGCTCGTCTACGACGGCGCGGGCGACCACCACGCGGGGAACGCCTTCGCCCACGCCGCCGCGACCCTGCGCGACGGCCGCATCCAGGTGCTCGGCCCCGACGCTGTCTCCTGTGAGCTGCCCGAATGCCCGGTCAGGTACGCGGTGGTGGTGCCGCTCACGACCGACGAGCGGGTCGTCGGCTCCCTGGCCGCCTACGGAGACCACGCGTCGGCGGGCCTGGTCCGCGCGACCCAGGAGGTCGCCACCTGGGTCGACTCCCAGCTCGAACTGGCCGAGCTCGACCGCTCGCGCACCCTGCTCATGGAGGCGGAGGTGCGGGCCCTGCGCGCGCAGATCTCCCCGCACTTCATCTACAACTCGCTCACCACGATCGCCTCGTTCGTCCGCACCGACCCCGAGCGGGCCCGTGAGCTGCTGCTGGACTTCGCCGACTTCACCCGCTACTCCTTCCGCCGGCACGGCGAGTTCACCACGCTGGCCGAGGAGCTGCGCTCCATCGACCGCTACCTCACCCTGGAACGCGCCCGGTTCGGCGACCAGCTCCGGGTGACGCTGCGCATCGCGCCGGAGGTGCTGCCGGTCGCCGTGCCGTTCCTGTGCCTGCAGCCGCTGGTGGAGAACGCCGTGCGGCACGGCCTGGAGAGCAAGGACGGGGTCGGCCGCATCACGATCATCGCCGAGGACGCCGGGGCGGAGTGCCTGATCAGCGTCGAGGACGACGGCGTCGGCATGGACCCCGAGCGGCTGCGGCGGATCCTGTCCGGCGACCCCGACGAGCGCTCGGGCGCGGGCGGGGTCGGCCTGGCCAACGTGGACGAGCGGCTCCGCCACGTCTACGGCGACGAGTACGGGCTGGTCGTCGAGACGGCCCAGGGGGCCGGCGCCAAGATCAGCGTGCGCCTCCCCAAGTACCGCCAGGGCGTCTCCGCCTGACCGCCGTCGGCCGGTGACGAAGAGGGCGGTGGTGAGGCGTCGCCAGACTGTTATGCCCCCGCTGACCTGAGCCGTTGACTTCCACAGTCTGATTCATCACTCTCTAGTGGATTCGAGAGTGCGATCGGTGAATGGACGTGATGTGACCGGCCTGCGGGTGCTGGCGGTGGACGACGAGCAGCCTGCGCTGGAGGACCTGGCGTACCTGCTCCGGGCCGACCCGCGCATCGGCGAGGTCGCCACGGCCCGCGACGGCGCGTCGGCGCTGAAGCTGCTCGACCGCGCCATGGCCGAGGGCAGGCCCGTCGAGGCGGTGTTCCTCGACATCCGGATGCGCGGCCTCGACGGCGTCGTGCTCGGCCGGCTCCTGGCCCAGTTCGCCCGGCCGCCCCGCGTCGTGTTCGTCACCGCCTACGAGGAGCACGCGGTCGACGCCTTCGAGATCAAGGCCGAGGACTACCTGCTGAAACCGGTGCGGCCTGAACGGCTCGCCGAGGCCATCCGCCGGGTCTGCGCGGGCGTCCCCGACGCTCCCGGCGCCCTGGAAGACCCCGCCCGCCCGGCGCCGGACGCCGAGACGATCCCGGTGGAGCTCGCGGGGGTCACCCGCTTCGTCGCCAGCTCCGACGTCCGCTACGTGGAGGCCCAGGGCGACTACGCCCGCCTGCACACCGCGACCGGCAGCCACCTGGTGCGCATCCCGCTCGCCGCCCTGGAGGAGCGCTGGGCCGCCGCCGGGTTCATCCGCGTGCACCGCAGCCACCTGGTGGCGGTCAAGCACATCGACGAGCTGCACATCGACTCCGGCCGCTGCACGGTGCGGATCGGCGACACCGAGATCCCGGTCAGCCGCAGGCACACCCGCGAGCTGCGCGACCTGCTGGTGCGCCGGGCCAGGAAGGGCCGCGACTCGTGACGCCGAAGACGCCGGAGCGGCCCAAGCGTGAGGTCGTCACCAGCCCGCGTACCACGGCCGCCCGCAGGCCCCGCTACCCGGTCACCATGGAGATCGACGAGCAGACGGGCCTCGGTGAGGTCTACATGCGGTCCCTGGTCCGCACCCAGTTCCGGCTGGCCCTGTTCGTCTGCACGGTGCTCGGGTGCGTGATCGGCGGCCTGCCGCTGCTGTTCCTGCTCGTCCCGGACCTGCGGGAGGTGCGGCTCCTCGGGCTGCCGCTGCCCTGGGTGGTGCTCGCCGGGCTGATCTACCCGGCGTTCGTCGTGGGCGCCTGGCTGTACGTGCGGCAGGCGGAGCGCAATGAGCGTCACTTCGCCGACCTGGTGGAACGCCAGTGAACCCGCCCGGCACGCCTATGGCCCGAGCGCTCGGTGCCCGGCAGTCCCGCGCGCCAAGGGTCTCGCAGGCCGAGGGCGCCGCCCGCCCGCCGGGCCGCGAGGGCGTGGCGGCGGGGTGAGTGCCGCGCTCGGGCTCACGGCGGTGATCGTCGTCGTGGTGGCCGCGATCCTCATCGGGGCGTTCGGGCTGCGGCTGTCCCGCACGACGTCGGACTTCTACGTCGCCTCGCGCACGGTCTCGCCCCTGTGGAACGCCTCGGCCATCGGCGGGGAGTACCTCTCGGCCGCGTCCTTCCTCGGGATCGCCGGGCTGATCCTCGCCTACGGGGCCGACATGTTGTGGCTGCCGGTCGGCTGGACCGGTGGCTACCTGGTGCTGCTCGTCCTGGTCTCGGCGCCGCTGCGCCGGTCGGGCGCGTACACGCTGCCCGACTTCGCCGAGGCCCGCCTGGAGTCGATGACCGTCCGCCGGCTGGCCAGCGTGCTGGTCGTCCTGATCGGCTGGCTGTACCTGATGCCGCAGTTCCAGAGCGCCGGCCTGGTGTTCCGCACGATCACCGGGGCGCCGCCGTGGGTGGGCGGCCTGCTGGTGGCCGTCGTCGTCGCGGTCAACGTGCTGTCCGGCGGGATGCGCTCGATCACCTTCGTCCAGGCCTTCCAGTACTGGCTGAAGCTGACGGCGCTGGCCCTGCCCGTGGTGTTCCTGCTGTTCGCCTGGTACGCGCACGGCAAGCCGGCGCTCGGGCGCGACGCGCCGCCGGTCTTCACCGACGCGGTCAGCGTCGCGGTCAGCGCCGACGTGACCGTGAACGTCGAACGGCCAGTCGCGGTGACGGTGACCGGCCGCCTGGACGGCAGGAGGATGAGCGGGCAACGGGTCACGCTCCGGCCCGGCCCGCACGCCATCGCCCACGACACGACGGTCACCTTCCCGGCCGGGACGCCGGTGCCGCACGTGGAGAACCTGCCCGTCCTCACCGACCACCAGTGGGCGCTGCCCCTGCACAGCCGCGAGCACCCGCTCTACGCCACGTACTCGCTGATCCTGGCCACCTTCCTCGGCACGATGGGCCTGCCGCACGTCCTGGTCCGGTTCTACACCAACCCCGACGGGCGGGCCGCGCGTCGCACGACACTCGTCGTGCTCACCCTGCTCGGCGCGTTCTACCTGCTCCCGGCCGTGTACGGGGCGCTGGGCCGGCTCTACACCCCCGAGCTGCTCATGACCGGCCGCACGGACGCGGTCGTGCTGACGCTGCCGGGCCGCCTGATCGGCGGGGCGGCGGGGGACCTGCTCGGCGCGCTGGTCACCGCCGGGGCGTTCGCCGCGTTCCTGTCCACCTCCTCCGGGCTCGCGGTGTCGGTCGCCGGCGTCATCGGGCAGGACATCCTGCGCGGCGGCGTGCCGTCGTTCCGCGCCGCCACGCTGCTGGCCGTCACGGTGCCGCTCGTGCTGGCCACGGTGGCCCGGTCGCTCGCGGTGGCCGACGTCGTCGGCCTGGCCTTCGCGGTCGCCGCCTCGTCGTTCTGCCCGCTGCTCGTGCTCGGCATCTGGTGGCGGCGGCTGAGCACGGCCGGCGCGGTGGCGGGGCTGCTCGCCGGGGGCGGGCTGGCCGGCGGCGCCGTCATCGCGGTCATCACCGGCGGCCCCTACACCGGCTGGACCGGGGCGCTGCTCGCCCAGCCGGCCGCGTGGACGGTCCCGATCTCCTTCGCGGTCATGATCCTCGTGTCGCTGCTCACGCCCGGCCGGGTGCCGCGCGGGGTGGCGCGCACGATGGTGCGCCTGCACGCGCCCGAGGCGCTCGACCTCGACCGCGGCGACTGGCGTCCCCGCTCCACCTGACCGGCCCGCGTCCAGAGACCCGCGCGGAGCCGCCCGTCCGACCTGCGTCCAGGGACCCGCACCGCCCGTCCGGCCCGTGAGGGCCCGCCGTTCGTCGCGCGGAACCCGCCTTTGGGCGCAGGACCCCGCCCCGTGAGCGACGGGTCGGGACGGCTTGGCGACAATCACCTCCCGGCCTCTCCGCGACGCCCCCGCGCCTCTCCTACGGTAAGCGTGATCCAGATCACAACGTGGGAGGTCTCGTGGCCACTCAGCATGATGAGTCATCCACATATGAACAGGTGCAGGCCAGTGCCGAATTCCAGGAGCTGCGCCGGCGCTACCGCAACTGGGCCTTTCCGGTGACCGTGGGCTTCCTCCTTTGGTACCTGCTGTACGTGGTGCTTTCGGGGTGGGCGCGTGGCTTCATGGGGACCAAGGTCTTCGGCAACGTCAACGTGGCGTTGATCTTCGGCATTCTGCAGTTCGTGTCGACATTCCTGATCGCGTGGGCGTACGCCCGGCACGCGGACAAGAAGCTCGACCCGCTGTCAGGCAAGCTTCGCGGTGAGGTCGAGGGGACGATCAGTGAATAACCACGCACTGTCGATCACGCTCTTCGTGATCTTCGTGGCGGCCACGCTCGGCATCACCTTCTGGGCGAGCCGCCACACCAAGAACGCCACCGACTTCTACGCGGGCGGCCGCTCGTTCACCGGCCTCCAGAACGGCATGGCCATCGGCGGCGACTACATGTCGGCCGCCTCGTTCCTCGGCATCGCGGGCATCATCGCGCTCTCGGGGTACGACGGCTTCCTGTACTCGATCGGCTTCCTGGTCGCCTGGCTGGTCGCGCTGCTGCTCGTCGCCGAGCTGATGCGCAACTCCGGCAAGTACACGATGGCCGACGTGCTGGCCTTCCGCATGAGCCCGCGCCCGGTACGCACCGCCGCCGGCGTGTCGACCATCACGGTCAGCATCTTCTACCTGCTCGCCCAGATGGTCGGCGCCGGCGCCCTGGTGGGCCTGCTGTTCGGCATCACCTCGCCGGCCGGCAAGGCGGGCACGATCGTGGTCGTCGGCCTGCTGATGATCGTCTACGTGGTCGTCGGCGGCATGAAGGGCACGACCTGGGTGCAGATCGTCAAGGCCGTGCTGCTGATGACCGGTGCCGCCCTGGTGACGATCCTCGTGCTCGCCCACTTCGGCTTCAACCTCTCCAGCCTGCTCGGCACCGCCGCCCAGCAGAGCGGCAAGGGCGCGGCGTTCCTGGAGCCCGGGCTCAAGTACGGCGTGGAGGCCAAGGGCCTGGCGAGCAAGCTCGACCTGGTCAGCCTGGGCCTCGCCCTCGTGCTCGGCACGGCCGGCCTGCCGCACATCCTGATCCGCTTCTACACCGTGCCGACCGCCAAGGTCGCCCGCAAGTCCGTCATCTGGGGCATCGGCATCATCGGCGTGTTCTACCTGCTCACCCTGGTCCTCGGCTTCGGTGCCGCCGCCCTGGTGGGCAGCAAGGCCATCGCCGAGCAGAACAAGGCGGGCAACACCGCGGCACCACAGCTCGCCCAGAAGGTGGGCCAGCTCATCTTCGGGGACACCGGCGGGACGATCCTGCTCGCGGTCATCGCCGCCGTCGCGTTCGCCACGATCCTCGCGGTCGTCGCGGGCCTGACGCTGGCCTCGTCGTCGAGCTTCGCCCACGACCTGTACGCCCACGTGTTCAAGCGGGGCACCGCGACCGACGCGCAGGAGATCAGGGTCGCCCGGATCGCCGCGTTCGCCATCGGCGCCGTCGCGATCGTCCTCGCGATCTTCGCGCAGGACCTCAACGTGGCGTTCCTGGTGGCGCTGGCGTTCGCGGTGGCGGCGTCGGGCAACCTGCCCGCCATCCTGTACAGCCTGTTCTGGAAGCGGTTCAACACCGCGGGAGCGGTCTCGGCGATCTACGGCGGCCTCACCTCCGCCGTCCTCCTCGTGATCTTCTCCCCGGTCGTCTCGGGCACGGCGACATCGCTGTTCCCCGACGCCAAGTTCAACTGGTTCCCGCTGGAGAACCCGGGCCTGGTCTCGATCCCGCTCGGCTTCCTCGCCGGGTACATCGGCACGAGGCTGAGCAAGGAGTTCAACGCGCAGAAGTACGCCGAGATCGAGGTCCGTTCCCTCACCGGCGCCGGCGCGGAGAAGGCGGTCTACCACTGACGGCCGGAGCCCCCTCCCGGTGAGCATCGGGGCCCCCGTCTCGGGGGCTCCGGTGCGATCCGGGGGCGATCCCCTCAGCCGCCCGGCCGCGGGTCCCCCTCACCTCCACGGTCCCGCGACCGGGCCCGCCGCCACCGCGCGGCGGGCCCGGCTGCGTCAGGCCCGGTCCACGGAGGCCTGGTCCCCCAGGCGGAACGGTCAGGCGGAGGCCTGGTCCAGCAGGGCGACCTCGTCCGGCGACAGGATCAGGTCGGCGGCGGCCAGCAGGGCCGGGACCTGCTCGGGGACCCTGGCGCTGGCGATCGGGGCCGCGACGGTGGGCCGGCTGAGCAGCCACGCCAGCGCCACGGCCGCCACCTCGGCGTCGTGGGCCGCGGCCACCTTGTCCAGGGCCTCCAGCACCCGGCGGCCCCGCTCGGTCTTCAGGTACGGGGCGGCGCCGCCGGCCCGCGCCGAGTCGACGGTGACCCCCGGGCGGTACTTCCCGCTCAGGAACCCCCTGGCGAGGCCGTAGTACGGCAGGCTGGACACGCCCTCGCGGGCGGCCACTTCTTCGAGCCGCCCCTCGTACCCCTCGCGTTCCACCAGGTTGTAGGGCTGCTGCAGGACGGCGTACCGGGCGACGCCCAGCCGCGCGGAGACGTCCAGCGCCTCCTTGAGCCGGTCGGCGCCGTAGTTCGACGCGCCGATGTGACGCACCTTGCCCTCGCGGACCAGCTCGTCGAACGCGGTGAGCGTCTCCTCCAGCGGGGTGTCCTTGTCGTCGGCGTGGGCGTAGTACAGGTCGATCCTGTCGGTGCCGAGCCGGCGCAGCGACCCCTCCACCGACACGCGGATGTTGCGCGCGGAGAGCCCCATGGCGCCGGGCTGCCTGCCGACCTTGGTGGCGATCACGACGGAGTCGCGGTTGCCGCGCTCGGCCATCCACTCGCCGATGATCGTCTCGGACTCGCCCCCCTCGTTGCCGGGCACCCACGCCGAGTAGGCGTCCGCGGTGTCCACGAAGTTCCCGCCGCCCTCGGCGTAGGCGTCCAGGACCGCGAACGAGGTGTCCCGGTCCGCCGTCCAGCCGAAGACGTTGCCACCCAGGCACAACGGGAAGACCGAGAGGTCAGTGTTGCCGATGTTCGTCATGATGTGAGCCCTAATCCGGTCGATCGACAGAGTGGACATCCAAACACGCAGCCGGGGGCGGACGCTCAGGCGCGGCCGAGGAAGGACAGCAGGCGGTCGAGCGGCCAGGTGTTGATCACGTCGTCGGTGGTCAGCCAGGCCCGCTGGGCGAGGCCGACGCCGAACCGCAGGTTGTCCATGTGCGGCACGGCGTGCGAGTCGCTGTCGATGGAGAACTTCACCCCGTGGTGGCGGGCGAGCCGCACCAGGTCGGCGGGCAGGTCGGCGCGGTCGGGGTAGGCGTCGATCTCCATGGCGGTGCCGGTGCGCGCCGCCGCCTCGAAGACGGCCTCCCAGTCGGCGTCCACGGGCGGGCGCTTGCCGATCTTCCGGGTGGTGGGGTGGCCGATGATGTGCACGTTGGGGTTCTCGCAGGCGGTGATGAACCGGCGGGTCATCTCCTCGCGCGACTGGGTGAAGTGCGAGTGCACCGAGGCCACGCACACGTCGAAGCCCTCCAGGACCTCCGCCGGCCAGTCGACCTCGCCGTCCGGGTCGATGTTGAGCTCGGTGCCGTGCAGCAACCGCATGTCCGGATATTCGTCTTGGAGCCGGCGGAGCCGGGCGCGTTGTTCCAGCGCCTTCTCCAGCGTCATGCGCTGCATGAACAGGTTCGGCGCGTGGTCGGTGACCGCGTAGTACGCGTACCCGCGCCGGGCGGCGGCCTCGACCATGTCCTCGAGGGTGGCGATGCCGTCGGTCAGGTCGGTGTGGGTGTGCAGGTCGCCTTTGAGGTCGGCGAGGGTCACCAGCTCGGGCAGCCGGCGGCGCAGGGCCGCCTGGACCTCGCCGCCGTCCTCGCGCAGCGGCGGTGGCACCCACTGCATGCCGAGCGCCTCGTAGATCTCCTCCTCGGTCTCCGAGGCGATGACCGTCTCACCTTCGAACAGGCCGTACTCCGACAGCTTCCAGCCGCGCTTCACGCACATCTCGCGCAGCAGCACGTTGTGCTCCTTGGAGCCGGTGAAGTACTGCATCGCCGCGCCCCATGAGGCGGCCGGCACTACCCGCAGGTCGACCTGCAGGCCCTGTACCGTGCGGACCGACGTCTTCAGCGGCCCGCTCGCGATCACCTCGGCGACGTACGGCTGCTTCTTGAAGACCTCCATGAGCGACTCCGGCCCGACGGCCAGGATGTCGACGTCGCCGACCACGTCCTTCATCCGGCGCAGCGACCCGGCGTAGGCGGCGCGCTCGGCCGGGAGCGAGGCGATGACACGCTCGGCCAGGTCCATGGCCACGCCGATGTGCACCCGCTCGCCGGCCCGCTGGAGCTGCTCGATGCCCTTGAGCAGGTTCTCCTCGGTCTTGGCCCCGAACCCGCGCAACCCCGCGAGCCTGCCCTGGTGGATCGCCTCGGCCAGCGCCTCGGGGGAGTCGATGCCGAGCTCCCGGTACAGGTA
This sequence comes from Sphaerisporangium corydalis, assembly GCF_025506355.1. Classification (GTDB taxonomy): domain Bacteria; phylum Actinomycetota; class Actinomycetes; order Streptosporangiales; family Streptosporangiaceae; genus Sphaerisporangium; species Sphaerisporangium corydalis. The sequence continues at coordinate 37,182 of NZ_JANZYP010000015.1, read as the reverse complement.
GACCGCCTTCTTCGGGCCGAGCGTCGCGACGCGCGTCAGCCGCCGCACCCCGTCGGGGACCACGACGCGCAACTCGTCGAGCTGCCGGAAGCTGCCCCGCTGGAGCCACTCCTCCATCTTCTTCGCGATGGCCTCGCCGACCCCGGGCACCCGCCGGACGTCGACCTTCGAGATGTCCTCGGGATGCCCCGCGATGGCCTTGGCCGCCTTCTGGTAACTCCGCACCCGGAAGGCGTCGCCCCCGTTCATGGCGAACAGGTCCGCGTACTCCTCCAGCGCCGCCGCCGCCCCATCATTAGCCCGCCCCATCCCCCAAGCTTACGGACCTCCCCCACCCCCCGCCGCACCGTTACGGAACCGGGCCGCGACAGAGACGATCTACGCCCGGGGACGGCGCGTCAGGGCAAGGGGCTCGATGGTGACGGGAAAGGGTTCGGTGACCGTCGCCGACTCTCCCGCTCCCACCGTCCGCGCCTCCGTGTACTCGCGGCCGTCGAGCTCGAACATGACGACCTTCGGCTCCGGCTCGTCGATGCGCACGACCCAGTAGAACGGAATGCCGATGTCCGCGTACACGCGGCATTTGGTGATCAGGTCCCGTGTGATGGCGTCCTTCCCGGTGATCTCGACCGCCAGGAGGATGTCACCGCCGAGGAGCAGTTCGTACCCGCCCTCCGTGAGCTCGCCGGCGATCACGGCGACGTCCGGGCTGCGATACCCGCCACGAGCCCCCGGAACGGCCACGTCCACCGGCCCCACCGCCACCAGATCGAGCCCGGCCACCTCCGCCGCGTCATCGAGGACGCGCATCAGCCGGTTCGCCACGAACTGGTGCCCGGGGGAGGGGGAGTTCATCACGATGAGGTTTCCATCCTCGATCTCGTATCGGAATCCGTCCGGCAGATCCCGGGTGTCCTCCCGCGTCCAGGGACGACCGGTCCGGTGCTGATCGAACTCGATGGTCATGGTCACAGGCTAAGTCCTCTCCGTGAGCGAGCGAGGGCGGCCGGCGGGCGGACCCACCTCGCGATCGCGCAAGGTAAACACTCGACAACTCTAAGTCATGTGAAGGTCTGGGGTGACGCGATCGGAGGAACGGGCCCTGACCGGCGAGATCGGGAAAAGGAACGGCCCGCCGCGGAGCACGGCGGGCCGGGGCGCGTTCACGGGGCGGGGTCAGTGGGCTATGGGGCGGTCCTGGTAGGGCTCGGCGAGGGAGGTGAGTTCCTTGTCGGTCAGGGTGAGGGCCTCGGCGGCGACGGCGTCGTCCACGTGGAGGTCCTTGGTGGCGCCGATGATCGGGGCGGTGACGCCGGGCTGGGCGAGCAGCCAGGCCAGGCCCACCTGGGCCGGGGAGACGCCGCGCCCGGTGGCGACCTCGGCGACCCGGTCGAGGACCGCGCCGTCGCTCGGCCCGCCGTACAGCTCCTCGATGCGGCCGTCCGCGTCCCCTCGGGTCGTCGCCAGGTCCGGCGAGCCGGCCCTGGCCACCAGGCCGCGCGCCAGCGGGCTCCACGGGATCAGCCCCACACCCTGGTCCAGGCAGAGCGGGATCATCTCCCGCTCCTCCTCCCGGTAGAGCAGGTTGTAGTGGTTCTGCATCGACACGAACTTCGTCCAGCCGTTGACCTCGGCGACGTGCTGGGCCTTGGCGAACTGCCACGCGAACATGGAGGAGGCGCCGAGGTAGCGCGCCTTGCCGGAACGCACGACGTCGTTCAGTGCCTGCATCGTCTCCTCGATGGGCGTGTGGTCGTCCCAGCGGTGGATCTGGTAGAGGTCCACGTAGTCGGTGCCCAGGCGTGTGAGCGAGGCGTCGATGGCCGCGTGGATGTGCTTACGTGACAGCCCCCTGTCGTTGGTCGCCTGTTCGACGGGGAAGAAGACCTTGGTGGCGAGCACGTAGTCCTCGCGGCGGGGGAAGATCTCACGGAGCAGCCGTCCGGTGACCTCCTCGCTGGCGCCGACCGAGTAGGTGTCGGCGGTGTCGAAGAAGGTGATGCCCGCGTCGGCGGCCCGGCGCACGAGCGGCTCGCCGCCCTCCGCGTCGAGCACCCAGTCCGGCCCCTTGGACGGGTCGCCGTAGCTCATCATCCCAAGGCAGATCCGGGACACCCTCATACCGGTTGAACCAAGCCTGACGTAGTCCATGTCCATACCTCCCGCAGCACATCCCATCACGCCGCCGGGCCCTCCGTAGACGGGGGACCCGGGGCGATCAGGCTTGGAGGTCAGGCGTGGTGGACCTCGAACAGGAAGCAGCCGAACTCCACGCAACGCACGTGCACCATCGCCACGGCCGGGTCGGCGAACTGCTCGGCCAGGACCGCCTCAGACGCGGCGGCGTCCTTGCTCGCGTGCCGGTCCACCAGCCGGCCGCCGAGGATGGCGCCGCTCTTGTCGTACGCGCGGAACACGCGCCGCTCGCCGCCCATACCGATAGGGAACCCCGTCCCCTCAGGCCCGCCACACGGTTCGGCGTGCACGAACACCGGGCCGAGCTCCTCGTACGGGCCCGGCTCGGCGCCGGTGCGCGCCGCCCACCGGCGCAGCGGCGCGTACGAGACCAGGGCCATCCGCTCGCCCGCATTGCTGTAACGCAGGCAGCACCGCATCGGCTCGCCTCCCTCGTCGTACACGGTCACCCTGGGCGTGAGCCCGGCGTCGTCGCGCACACGCAGCTGGGCAAGGGTGTCGGGGTCGATGGCCGTCGCCACGAAGTTCGTCATGGACCCATCCTCGCGTCGTGCCACGGCGCCGCGCTGGCGGAAATCGGTCCTGGCGTAACCCCCTCCCCGGCCGGTGACACAAACGGCCGCTCGCCGGGGCGCCGACGGCATGGCATCTCGGCTCGTGGCCCCTGAGGTGCTACAACGAGAACGTCACCCGGCTCAGGGACGGACGGCACATCCGCCCGCGAGCCACCGCTGAGAAGGGGCACACCGTGACCGCGACCGTCCATGTCCTGGCCGAGGGGTACATCGGGGATCGGGTGGCCGGCACGGTGACGCTGCTGCTCGACGGCGATCTGGTCGCCGTCGTGGACCCCGGCATGGTGGCCGACCGGCGGCTCATCCTGGACCCCATCAAGGGCTTCGGTCTCGCGCCCGAGGACGTGACCGACGTGGTGTTCTCCCACCACCACCCCGACCACACCCTGAACGCCGCGCTGTTCTCCCACGCGCGTTTCCACGACCACTGGGCGATCTACCACGACGACGTCTGGGAGGACCGCGACGCCGACGGGTTCGCGCTCTCGCCGTCGGTGCGCCTGATGCGGACCCCCGGGCATACCTGGCAGGACATCACAACTTTGGCCGAGACCGGCGACGGGCTGGTGGCCGCGACGCACCTGTGGTGGACCGCGGACGGCCCGGACGAGGACCCGCTCGCCGAGGACCTCAGCGAGCTCATGACCTCGCGCCGCCGCCTGCTGGAGCTGCGCCCCGCCCTGATCATCCCCGGCCACGGCTCCCCGTTCACCCCGCCCACCGGCTGAGCCGGAACACGCGCTGACCCGCGACGCCCGCCGGCCGGTGACGCCCGGGTGCGGCCCGGTCATTTGAGCTGGGGGCGCCGCGAGCAGATCTCGGAGGTCGCGGCCAGGGGGTCCGCGCAGTACCGCTTCAGCGGTGTCTTCATGTACGCCGACAGCGACGGGTCGGTGACCAGCACGGTCCCCGTGTACGCGCGGCCCTTGGGAAGGACCGCGCTCGTGCGGAACGGCCGGCCCCCGCGGTTCATGACCTCCAGGCGGTGCGGCTCACCGTCGGCGAAGTACTCCACGATGATGGTCCACTCGCAGTACCTCCGCGTCGTCGTCACGTTCAGCAGCAACGACTGGGAGGCGTCCTTCGCAAGGACGAGCCTGCGCGCCTTCGGGCCGGTGAAGTAGGGCTTCCCCGAGTTGTCCACCAGGACGGGGTTCCGCGCGTCAAGGTCGGCGCTCAGATAGATCTTCTCCTCGGCCCCTCCCTGGTACCCGTGCTCCATCAGGTCGCCGTCGAGCGGGGCGGCGCACCTCTTCACCGAGATCAGGATGTTCTCGACGCTCACCGGCCGGTGCCGGTTCCCCGTGAGGATCAGCGAGGAGAACGTCCTGCTGACGTCGGCCGCGCCCAGCCTGTTCAACGTCGAGTAGTCGCCGAGCCCCTTGAACGTGATCTCCGCCGGGTCGACGCCGGAGCGCGGCAGCACCCACCAGCTCGGGCCCGGCGCCCCTTCCAGGGCCACGGCCCGCACGGGGCCTCCCGAGGACAGCTTGTCCACCAGGTCGGCCACCGGGAGCCAGCTCTCGATGACGCCCGACGAGGCGTCGGTGAGCTGCACGGCGAGCGCGCCCAGCACGATCGCGCCCACCCAGGCGGCGGGCTTGCGCGCGAGCGCCCTCAGCCGGCCCTTGGCCGGCGGCGTGACGGCATGGGCGTCGCGCGGCTTCCTGTTGCTGCTCCGGCCGTTCATCCGCACCGTCCGCGTCTGGTGTCCCGGTCTGGCGTTGAGGTGTTCAATATCCCGGTTCGGTGCCCTGGCCCGCCCAGGGAATCACGCATCACGCCCGGGCCCGGCGGTGCCGGAGTGCGGCCACCAGACCGATCACCAGTCCGTACAGGACGCCCGACCGCATCGCCTGCGGGACCACGCGCGTGTACAGCGGCCCCCACGGGTTGACGCCGGAGACCTCGAACAACCCGTACCGCAGGCAGGCGGTCGCGAGCGCCGCCACCGTCGCGCAGCACAGACAGGCCGCCAGCACCGGCAGGGCCGGCGACCGCGCGGGCAGCGTCCCGAGCAGCCACAGGAGCGAGGCGGCGAGGATCACCAGGAAGACCAGGAACAGGGCCACGTCCGCCTGCCAGGTGACGTTCCCGAGTACGGCGGGGCGGCCGATCCTGATACGCACCGATTCCTCCGTGACCGAGGAGAGGTAGCGGCCCACCGCGCCGGTCCCGTTGACGGCGTCCCGCAGCGTCGTGGTGCCCGCGAGCGCGGCCAGGACGACCGCCGCCAGCAGCGCCGAGTCCACGACCGCGACCGTCGCGGCGGGCGCGTTCGGGAGCATGCGGGGGACGCCGTACGGGAGCACGGAGTTCCTTGACCGGCCGGCCACCTCGGCCGCGACCCTCCGGACCTGCTCGGTCACCCCCGGCAGGCGCGCCAGGCAGCCGGCCAGCGTCAGGGCCAGCGCCAGGGAGAAGATCGACACGGCGAACTGGTACCCGGTGTGCCGCCCCTCCGGCCCGTCCCCGGACGCGGTCACCAGCTCGGTCGCGAACGTGCACAGCGAGGCGGAGACCCCGATGCCGGACAGGGTGAGGAACACCAGCCTGCCGATGCCCGGCCGGTGCCCCGCCCCCTCCACGAGGGTGATCAGCATCAGGATCACGACCAGGACGAACGACACGAACGTGACGTTCGGCGGGTAGGCGAACGGCGTCTGATCGAGCAGGCTGGAGAACGCGAACGTCGCCAGGTCGGGCGAACCGTAGGAGAGCACTATGTACCCGATGTCCGAGGTCGCCTTGCCGAAGTCGTAGGCGTTGTAACGGTTCCCCTCGAGGAGCATGGCGTCCAGCGCCGGCGCCCGCTCGCGCAGGACGTCGAACCCGGCCACATCGAGGAACCAGAACGTCACGAGCAGCCCCACGGCGCCGAGGACCGTGCTGACGGCGACCATGACGCGAACGGGACTCCCGCTCAGCGGCCCCCGGTCCGGCCCGGCCTCGACCGGCAGGTCGTCATCCTTCACGATCCCCCTGACGCCATAGGCGAATTCCCCCGCGGCCGGTGTGATCATCGCGTCGCCGCGGCGGGAGCGCAACCCACTTTCGCCCGGCCTTGCCCCTGTTCTTTCCGCTCCGCCTAACAGACCCGCAGCACTTCTTTCCGCTCCGCCTAATGGACCCGCAGCACGAATCCGACCTTGGTGTCGTTGAGCGTGCCGGTGACGCGCCAGCAGCCCGGCTTGGGGAACGTCACTCCGGTGGGCTGCAACCCCGTCGGCGCGTACCCGGACGGCACCTCGGTGACCGCCGTCCCCCTTTCGCCGATCCTTGTCGCGCTCAGCTTCAGCCGGCCCTCGGCCAGCCGCCACCAGCCGATCTTCAGACCGTAGCCGCGCCCGTCGGGCGTGATCTCGTACTGGGCGACGGGAAGCGACACCCACAGGTCGTCCCGGCCGAACCACTGGTCCTGACCGGGCGCCTGCCGGAGCACCTCGCGCGGCGGACCGGCCGCCCGATCAGAGACCCGCGTGACCGCACACCCCGCCTGCTCGGGTTCGCCCCCGCTCGCCCGCGCCCCGGTTGGTCGGCCGCTTGGCGCGTTCGCGGAGGACCCAGGGTCCGGCGAACAGCCCGAGGAGGCGACCCAGACGCCGACGACAAGGGCCAGGAGGACGAGCGACCGTCCCCGCGGTCGGCGGGGACGCACCAACCGGGTACGGCTCGCGGTCGCGGGTTCGGTCGAGGTCACGGTTCCGGGCGCGGTCACGGGTTCGTGTGCGGTTTCCACGGGTCGGTTACCGCTGCCTGAGCCGAAAGGTTCCGCACACCGTGCCCCACCAGCCCGGCCCTGCCCGACCTGCCCGATCCTGAGCCACCTGACGCCTGGGTCACGGACTCCACGTTCCGCCCGCCTCGCCCGCCCATGGGATGGCGGACTCAGCGGTCACAAATTCCATGAGAAATCCTCATGACCTGCGCCAAAGCAACAATTATCATTCGCCGCCCCATCGGAGTACGTGGCCAGCTCGGCCGCGAGTCGGCCCCTGGCCTGAGCCCTCGACGCCCCGTTCAGCTCCCCGCTCGCCTCTCCGCCCACCACGTGTCGATCCAAGGCGTCTCACGCTCGCGGAGCGCGACGGGCGGGACCAGGAGACGGGCCGCCGATGTGATGGCCGCCTGACCTGCATTTATCCGGCTAGACACCCAAATTGAAGGTCATTTCCTGCCATGTCGGTGTGTGACCTGAAAAAAGTGAGTTGGAGCAACTGCAAGAAACTTTCTTGCCTATTTTTTACAGATCTTCCTACGGTTCAAGCCATGAGCTTGCCTCTTGTTCGCGGGGATGGCCGTCATGGTCGCCGATGAGCGGGTGTACCGGCATCCTGCCGCGCGGGCCGCTCACCGGTTGAGCCGGACGCTGGAACATCACGGGATCCCGACCCAGGTCCACGAAGGCCGTGGTCTCGCGCTGGTGAGCGTATGGCTCGACCTTGTGGCCTGGACGGACGGCGCCTGCTTCTGGTGGTCGGGCGGCGTCTCGGAGACCACCCGCCGGAGGACCTACAGCTTCAGCCCGGTCGACGACCCGGTGACGGCGGCCCGCCGTATCGCCGACCGCTACGCCGAACTCCGCCAGGTCCCCCCGGCGAAACCCGTCCCCGCCCCGAGAGGAACGTCCTCCAAGAAGCCGAAAACGTCACGTACCCCTCGCGAGATGGCCGTGGACGAACCTCCGAGCCCGGAGGTGGCCGTGGACGAACCTCCTGGCCCGGACGTGGCCGTGAGCGGCGCCGCGGCGACGGACCCCGCGTGGAGCATCACCAAGGAGAATCGATGATCCGCGTCAACGGCGCCCACAAGGACGGTCCGGACCGGTGCAGGGTCAACCGCACGACGGTGGCACGGGTGCGCGCGGCCGTTGCCGTCATCGTGGAGAGCGAGCGTCAGCGAAGGCGTGCCGAGGGTCTGATGCACTGCTGGCATCTGTCACGTGCGGACCTCGACGAAGCGGCCCAGGCCCTCGGCACCCCACCGGTGTCCGACGAGGAATGGAACGCCATCCAAGACGGCCGAGGCCACCCCGGCTGACCCCAACAGCCGTGGGCGGCGGTGTCCTCTGCCGGCGGTCGCTGATGTGAGCGATGTCGGCGTCTGACAATGGACCTCGCCTTCGGCTCGGGCGATTTCTTGGGCCTAGCGGCCTGGTTCGGCCCTGAGCACGCGTTTGTCGGTCGACCACCGCATATAGCGCCGACTTCGCCGTACCCCTTCCCACCGCGTCGGCGCCGATCTGTACAACCCCGTGGCCGGTAGGTAGCCCGAGGGGCCGGTAAGTAAGCCGGTAAGTAAGAAGGCCCGGCTCCTCGGCACCTGTAACTTCGGCACCTGTTACGTCGGCACCTGTTACGTCGGTCCAGAAGGAACGGGAGGCGGCAGTCAGTAGCCGGTGACCTCCCCTGGCCGGGGGCCGTTTAGTCCTAGGGGTCGGTTCACGCCAGTGGTAGCCGGTTATGAGTTTGCGAGTGCTGGGTGGGCAGAACTCGGTTCCCACGACACTGTTCAACGGGTGGGCTAACTAAATCCGGTGTCTTCCCTCATCCATTTCCCGTGAGAAATATACCCTCAGCGGGTTGAAGGGTTCGCAGCAAGCGATTACCGGTCAGTCACCGTACATGGCGCCGGTTTCGCCCGTACCTCGTCTCGCCGTGTCGGCGCCATTTGTGCAGGTCACGGAGGGTAGGGGAGTAGAGCCGCTGGTGGTTGGGCGGTGGTGGGTTGCGAGTGCTGGGTGGGCAGGACTCGGTTTCCGTGCCACTGTTCGACGGGGTGGGCAGGACTCGGTTTCCGCGACACTGTTCAACGGGTGGGCCGATTAAAGCTGGTGTCTTCCCTCACCCATTTCGTGAGAAATACGCTCTCAACGGCTTGAAGGGAGAGGGGTCAGTAGTGGTAGGGGCCGAAGCGGGCCCAGGCTATGAGGGCGGAGAGGAGGAGGAGTACCACATTGATGATGACGCCCTGCGTCTCGTGGCGGCGGGCGTGGACGACGATCGCGCCGACCATCACGATGGCCAGTCCGGTGGCGGCCAGCGGGGTCAGCACGGTGGCGATGCCGGTGAGGCCGGGCAGGACCAGGCCGAGGGCGGCGAGGATCTCCAGCACGCCGATGGTCTTCAGGGTGCCGGGGGAGAAGTCCTCCGCCCAGGCCATGTTGGTGACCAGCTTCTCCTTGGGCTGCGTGGACTTCAGGAGGCCGGCCATCAGGAAGGCGAGGGCGAGCACGATCTGAAGCACCCCCAGGGCGACGTTCACGGGGTCTCCTTCGAAGGCCGGGCACAACAGGAGGGTGCCCATCAGGCGGGCCCGGCCATCGCCACCAGATGAGATTCAAGATGGCTCTGACCTGGTGCGGAGCACGCGCCAGGAGCTGGAGGGGCATCTCGATCCGCGAGCGTAGCACAGAAGTCGAGGCGGCCCTCAAGTTAGTTACACTGGCCGTATGCCGTCCGACGAGCCCACGATCGCCACAAGCCAGCGGCCCCTGCGCCGCGACGCGCAACGCAACCGTGACGCCCTGGTCGCCGCCGCCCGGACGATCTTCGCGTCCGACGGGCTGGACGCCCCGCTGGAGCAGATCGCCCGGCAGGCCGGCGTCGCCATCGGCACCCTGTACCGCAACTTCCCCACCCGCATGGACCTCGTCGAGGCGATCTTCGTCGACAAGCTGAGCACCTGGCTCCAGCGGGCCGAACACGCCCTGTCCATGGACGACCCGTGGGAGGCGTTCGCCTTCTACCTGGAACAACTCTGCGAGCTGCAGGCGCACGACCGGGGGTTCAACGACCTGGCCTCCATGCGCTTCCCCCACGCGGCGTGCATGGAGCACACCCAGGGACGCATCAACGAGCTGAGCCGCCAGATCGTCGAGCGCGCGCAGAAAGCGGGTGCGGTGCGGCCCGACATCACGGCCGAGGACCTCGCGCTGGTCATCTGGGGCCACTCCCGCATCAGCGAGGCCACCGCCGCCGTCTGCCCGACGGCCTGGCGCCGCCATCTCGGCCTGATGCTCGACGCCTTCCGCGCCGGCCGCGCCCGCCCGCTGTCCGAGCCGCCCATGCGCCCCGAGGACGTCTACGCGGCCATGGTGAGCCTCGGCGGCTCCAGCACCTGCACGGGCTGACCTGTCCCGGGCCGCGGGGTCACGGGCCGCGGGGTCACAGGCCGCGGGGTCACGGGCCGGCCCTTCCCGGGCCGCCGGGCCAGATCGAGCACCCGCACGGGCCGGCCCGCCCCGGGCCGTGGCGTCAGATCCAGTCCTTCTTGCGGAACACGAGGTAGAGGATCGACGAGGCCACCAGGATCAGCAGGCTGGAGGTCCAGAAGCCGAACGACTGGGAGAAGCCGGGGAAGGGGATGTTCTGCCCGTAGAAGCCGGTGATCAAGGTGGGCACGGCGATGATGGCCGCCCAGCTCGTCACCTGCTTCATGATGTCGTTCATGCGGAAGCCCTGCAGGTTCAGGTGGGTCTCGTAGACGTTGCCCACCAGCTCGCGCAGCGACTCGGTCCATTCGGAGACCCGCAGCACGTGGTCGTAGACGTCCTGGTAGTAGGGCCCCATGTCCTGCTCGACCACGCCCAGGTCCCGGCGGATGAGGGTGTTCACGACCTCGCGCATCGGCACCACCACCCGGCGGAACCGCACCGTGGTCCGCCGCAGGTCGAACATCTGCCGCTGCATGGTCCTGCCGTCGCCCGGGTGCTCGGTGAAGAGCTGGTCCTCCAGCTCCTCCACCTGGTCGTCCAGCGTCTGCGCCACGTCGAAGTGGCCGTCCACGACGTAGTCGAGCAGGGAGTGCAGCAGGAACGACACACCGTGCTTGGCGAGCCCGGGGCTGGCGTCCCACCGGGCCACCACGGCGTCGATGTCGCAGGTGTCGTCCGTCCTGACGGTGACCAGGGCGTTCTTGGTCACGAAGACCGACACCTCGGTCAGGTCGAGCGGCCCGGCGCCCTTGCCCATCCGCACCGCGTACACGGTGAGGAACAGGTGGCTCTCGTAGACGTCGAGCTTGGGTCGCTGGTGCGGGTGGAGCACGTCCTCGATGGCCAGCGGGTGCAGCCCGAGCTCCTCGCTGATGACGGCGAGCTTCTCGGGGGAGGGGGCCAGCAGGTCGAACCACACGGTCGCCGACGGGTCCTGGATGTGCTCGGAGACATCGGCGATCGGGAACCCTTCGGCTTCCAGGACGCCATTGCGGTAGAGGCGGGTGCGGGCCATGTTGGCCTACCTTAGTGCCGTCCCCGGGCGCCCGAACCGGCTCGCCCGCCGCACCCGCGTGCGGCATTTGCGCGGCATCCGCCGGACGCGCATCGCCCGATAGGCGATACCTGTGCGGGGGGCGGCGGCTACCCGCGCTTCAGCGACCGCGCGTAGGCGATGAGGACCAGGCCGACCAGGATCTGCCCGCCGAGCACGATGCGGTCGACGTCGAGGGCGGGCTTCCAGGTCACCTCGCCGTCCCTGATGACGTACGCGCCCGCCGGGCGGGCGATGGCGCCGCCGCCCCCGCCGACGCCGCTCGGGTACTCGCCCTTGTCGTCGCCCCTGCCGAACCCGCCCCCGGCGCGGACCGAGACCGCCGGGATGATCGTGACACCGTCCTTCTCGTACGGCTCCCCGTACACCCGCTGGGCCCCGGACAGGTGCTCGAAGAATTCCCGCAGTTCCATCGATGTCTCCCGATCGGCCGTGCGCCATGGTGGACGTCGCGCGCCGGGCGGCACGCGATCCAAGTCCCCGCTCAGCGGGCCGCAAGTGCGAGCGGCTAGAACGGAGGGGTGACCACGAACCACAATAACGACGACATCGCGCTCGGGACCCCCTACGACGTCCGGCGGCCGGTCCCCGGGGACGTCCCGGCGATCTACGGGCTGGTGTCCGCCTGCGACGCCGAGGTCCTCGGCCACCCCGACATGACCGAGGCCGACGTGGCCGACTGGCTCGCCGAGCCGGGGTTCGACCTCACCAGGGACGGCTGGCTGGTGTACGCGAGACCGGGGGACGCGGGGGATGAGGCCGCGGATGGGGGCGACGGAGGCGGAAACGCGGGCCCGGTGGGCTGGGGTCTGGCCCAGCGCCACGGCACGAGCGACAACGTCGACGTCGACGTGTACGCCCGGGACGCCGCCGTAAGCGCCTGGCTGTGGGACACGGTGCTGCGGCGCGCACGGGAGCTGGCCACGGAGGCCGGTCACCCGCACGCCCGGGCCGACATCACGATCTACCGGCAGGACGACGCCAAGCGCGCGCTGGCCGAGGAGCACGGCTTCAAAGCCGCAACCGGCTTCCACCGGCTGAGGGCCGACCACGCCGGGGTGGACCCCGGCTCCCTGCCGGGAGTCGAGGTCCGCCAGGCGGCCGGGTCGGAGGAGCTGACGCGGGCCGCCCACCGGATCCACCAGGTGGGCTTCGCCGAGCACTTCGGGTTCGTCCCGAAGGAGTACGACCAGTGGAGGGAGGACTTCGAGTCCGCGAGCACCCACGACTGGTCGCAGCTCCTGCTCGCCGAGGTGGACGGGCGGCCGGCGGCGATGCTGCTCGGGAGCGACATGTTCGCCGACGACGAGAACTGCGGTTACGTCCGCATCCTGTCGGTCCTGCCGGAGTACCGGGGCCGGGGCCTCGGCCGCCTGCTGCTGAGACACGCCTTCGCCGCCGACGAGCGCCGGGGCCGGGCCGGCACCTACCTGCACGTGGACACCAACAACACCTCGCCCGCGCTGGATCTGTACCTGTCCGTCGGGATGCGCCCGGTGCTCGCCATGGACGTCTGGCGCCGCACGGTCTAGCCCCGGCCGCCCTTGCGGAGCAGCGGCAGGGTGCACGCGCCCGCCGCCAGGGCGAGGGCCGCGAGCCCGAGGTCGGTGACCCCGATCGCGTCGGACGAGGGCAGCAGGCTCAGGAACAGAGAGCCGAACGTCGCCACCCCGACCACCTGCCCGAGCTGGAGCGTCATGCTCATCAGCCCGCTGGCGTCCGGCGCGTCCTCGGGGGCCACGCCCGCGAGCGCGACGGTGAACAGCGGGCTGTACGCCGCCCCGAGGCCGAGCCCGGTCAGCAGGAGGAGGATCTCCAGCATCGGCTCGCCCCGACCGCCGCTCCCGAGGGCGATCGAGATGCCGAGGTAGCCGAGGGCCGCCAGGACGTACCCGGCGAGGATCATCTTGCGGTGCAGCCGCGCGGGCAGGCGCCGCCAGTTCAGGCTGGCGATCGCGAAGCCCGCCGCGCCGGGGACGAAGGTCAGGCCGGCGCGCAGCGGCCCGTCCCCGAGCCCGCCCTGCAGGTACAGGCCGAGGGTGAACAGGAACCCGCCCCAGGTGGTCATCGCCCCGAAGATCGCGAGAGCGGCGGGGACCAGGCCGGGGGCGCGCAGCAGGCGTCCGGGGATCAGGGGGTGGCGGGCGCGGCGCTCCACGAGGACGAAGGCGCCGATGAGCACGACGCTGGCCGCCATCGACCACCAGCCCCACGCCGGCCAGCCCTGCTCGTGCCCGAGGACCAGCGGGACCACCAGCAGGGACACCGCCACCGACAGGATGACCAGTCCCGGCAGGTCGACCCCCTGCTCGCGGCGGACGTGGTCGGCGGGCAGCAGCCGCGAGCCGACGACCAGCAGGGCCAGGCCGATGGGCACGTTGACCAGGAAGACCGGGCGCCAGCCGGTGCCGAACAGGTCGGCGGAGACCAGCACGCCGCCGAGCACCTGGCCCACGACGATCGCGCCCGCGAGGACGGCCGAGTAGGCGCCGAGCGCCTTGGCCCGGGAGACGCCCTCGAACTGGAGCTGGATGATGCTGAGCACCTGGGGCACCATGAGCGCGGCGCCGGCGCCCTGGACCAGGCGGAACGCGATGAGCAGGCCCTCCGACCCGGCGAGCCCGCAGGCCAGCGACGCGGCGGTGAACAGGGCCAGCCCGAGCAGGAACAGCCGGCGCGGGCCGGACAGCCCGCCCAGCCGGGCGCCGGTGATGAGCAGCATGGCGTACGCGATCGTGTAACCCGAGATGATCAGCTGCAGGCCCGAGCCTGACGTGCCGAGGTCGGTGCGTATCGTGGGGGCGGCGACGTTGACGATCGACACGTCCAGGATCGCCATGAACTGGCCGGCGAGGATGACGGCGAGCACCCATCCAGGGCTCCGCCGGTCCGGCCGGGCCCGCCGGCCGGCGGGGGAGAGTGTTGCTGCGGAGGTCATGCCACCAAGGGTGGCGGCCATCGGATACGGGTAACGAGAGCCTGCTGATCCTGGTACCAGCACCACCTGGCACGGCCGCCCGGCCTCCGTCAGTATGGACGGGTGACCACGACGGCGCCCAGACGGGACGAGCTCGCGGCCTTCCTCCGTAGCCGCCGGGAGCGCCTGACGCCCGCCCAGGTGGGGCTGCCGCCGGGCCTTCGCCGCCGCACGCCGGGGTTGCGGCGGGAGGAGGTGGCCCAGCTCGCGGGGGTCGGCGTCACCTGGTACACCTGGCTGGAGCAGGGCCGGCGGATCAACGCGAGCGTGCAGGTGCTGAACTCCATCGCGCGCACGCTCAAGCTCGACGCGGCCGAGCGCGAGCACCTGTACCGGCTGGCCGACGTGCCCGAGGCGCCGCAGGACGGGTCCTGCGGCGCGCTGGAGCCCGAGGTGCGCACGATCCTGAACAACCTCGACCCGTTGCCCGCCTGCGTCTACAACAGCCGGTACGACCTGCTCGCGTGGAACGACGCGTACGCCTCGCTCTTCTCGGTCCTGGTGTCGGGGCCCCCGCCGGAGCGCAACGCCATCTGGCAGTGCTTCACGTGCCCGGAGTGCTGCAATCCCGTGCGGAACCAGGACATCGAGAAGCCCCTGATGGTGGCCACGCTGCGCGCCGCGTTCGTCCGCCACCTCGGCGAGCCGTCCTGGGTGGACTTCGTCCGCAGGCTGTCGGCGGCGAGCCCGAGCTTCGCGAAGATGTGGGCCGACCACGAGGTCGCCAGGCCCGGCACGCGAATGAAGATCTTCCAGCCCTCGACGCTGGGCCCGATACGCGTCACCTCCACGAGCATGGCGCTCTCCTCGCCGCCGGAGACCCGCATGGTCGTCTACACGCCCATGGACGACGAGAGCCGCGAGCGCCTGGCCTGGCTCAGGGATCACCCGCCGCTGGTCGCCCCCCACTCGCACTGACGCGGACGACCTCAGGCGCGAGCACGCCCGTCAGGAACGCCCGACACGACCCTGACCGGTCCCGTTTTTGGGGTGTTTTACCGCATCGTGACTTGACGCTGGATGTGTCGTGCGTGTTACATTCCCTCATCCAGTAAACGTTTACAGAAACCCGCCATCCCCAACTGTAAACGTTTACCGTACGCCCCCGAGTACCGAGGTGACACATGAGCGACGGGCCGACGATCACGACGATCGCCCAGCGCGCCGGAGTGTCCATCGCCTCGGTGTCCCGCGTGCTCAACGGCCTGCCCACCAAGGCCGACACCGAGCGCCGCGTGATGAGCGCCGCCCGCGAGCTCGGCTACGTCCCGAACTCGGCCGCCAGGTCGCTGAAGTCGCGGCGCAGCAACCAGCTCGGCTTCGCGATGGCCGACATCGGCAACCCGGTGTACCTGGCGATGATCCGCGAGATCCAGCCGCTGTTCAAGGCGGCCGGCTACCGGCTCGTCCTGCACTCCACCAACGTGGACGAGGCCGACGAGATCGACGTGCTGCGCGGCCTGGGGGAGCGGTACATCGACGGGCTGATCATGGTGCCGCTACGGGTGACCGCCGAGCACCTGAACATGTTCGCCGCGGCCCGCGCGCCGATCGTGATCATCGGCTCGGTGCCCGAGGGCACCCCGGTGGACAACGTGCGCACCGACTCCCGAAAGGGCGTGCGCCTGGCCGTCGGCCACCTGCACGCCCTGGGCCGCCGGCGGATCGGCTTCGTCAACGGCCCGGTGGACACCGTCCCCGGCGCCGCACGCTCGGCCGCCTACGCCGAGGCGCTGCCCGCGCTCGGCCTGCCGTACGACCCCTCCCTCGTCGAGGTCGGCGACTTCTACCGCACCGACGGCGCCCGCGCGGTGGCCCGGCTGCTCGAACGGGAGCCGGACCTGGACGCGCTGCTGTGCGCCAACGACCTGATCGCGCTCGGGGCGCTCGACGTCCTGCGGCGGGCCGGCCGGCGGGTGCCGCAGGACGTCGCGGTCGCCGGCATGGACGACACCGACCTCGCCACGATCGCCTGGCCCGCGCTGACCAGCGTCTCGATGGGCTCGGCCGAGCGCGGGCGCGCCGCCGCCGAGCTGCTGCTCGACCGGCTGGACAACGGCCGCCGCGCGCCCCGCGTGGTCACCGTGGAACCCCGGCTCGTGGTACGCGCCTCAACCACCGGAGAGGAGACCCCATGACCCTCACCGCCGAACGGACCCGGACGCCCCCCGCCCGCCGCACACCTCGGACCGGCCGCCAGGGGCGCGAGACGCTCATCCTGATGCTGCCCGCGCTGGTGCCGGTCCTGGTCTTCAGCGTCGGTCCGCTGCTGTACGGCGTCTTCCTCGCCTTCACCGACGCCAGGTCCGGCCGCAACGCCGAGACCTCGTTCGTGGGCCTGGCCAACTTCGGCGACCTGCTGACCGACGGGGACTTCTGGGCGTCGTTCCGCATCGGCATGATCTGGGCGGTCTCGGTGACCGTCCTGCAGTTCGCCGCCTCGCTCGGGCTGGCGCTGCTGCTCAACGAGAACCTGCGGTTCCGCGCGTTCGCCCGGGTGCTGGTCCTGGTGCCGTGGGCCATGCCGCCGGTCGTCATCGGCCTGATGTGGCGGCTGGTCTACCACCCGAACGCCGGGATACTCAACAGCGTCCTGACCGACCTCGGCCTGCTGAGCCACGACGTCGACTGGCTCAACGACTTCTCCGTCGCGCTGCCCGCCGTGATCGTCGTCGGCGTCTGGACGGGCATGCCGCAGACCACCGTCGTGCTGCTCGCCGGCCTCCAGGGCGTGCCGAAGGAACTGTACGAGGCCGGCCACATGGACGGCGCCTCGACCTGGCGCCGCTTCTGGAACATCACGCTGCCGCAGCTCCGCCCGGTCATCGTGACGATCACCTCCCTGGACTTCGTCTGGAACATCAACCAGTTCGGCCTGGTCTACGTCCTGACCCAGGGCGGCCCCGGCGGGCAGACCCGCCTGCCGATGCTCTTCGCCTACGAGGAGGCCTTCCGCTACGGCTTCTTCGGGTACGCCGCCACCCTCGGCGTCGCCATCGTGATCGTCGTGCTGGCCGTGCTGGGCGTCTACCTGTGGCGGCAGATGAGGGAGGTGGGCTGATGCGCAGGCCGCTGCAGTACCTCGCTTTGCTGGGCTACGTGGTGTTCCTGGCATTCCCGCTGGTGTGGCTGCTGTCCACGGCGCTGAAGACCTCCCAGGAGATGGCGGGCCTCACCCCCACGTGGATCCCGCGCCACCCCGTCCTGTCCAACTTCGCCGACGCGTTCGGCGAGCAGGACATCGTCGGCAGCGCGCTGCGCAGCCTGGCGGTCGCGGTCGCGAGCGCGGTGCTGACCGTCGTGCTCGCCCTGCCCGCCGCGTACGCCATGGCCAGGCACCGCTCGCTGGTCAACCGGTTCGCGATCGGATGGGTGCTGGTCAGCCAGGTCTTCCCGTTCATCCTGATCATCATCCCGCTGTTCATGGTTCTGCGGCGGCTGGACCTGGTGAACACCCTGCCGGGCCTCACCATCGTCCACGTCACCTTCACGCTGCCGTTCGCGCTGTGGATGCTCCAGGGGTACGTGCGCTCGGTGCCGCGCGAGCTGGAGGAGGCGGCGGCGGTGGACGGCGCGGGCCGGATCCGCTCGCTGGTGAAGGTCGTCGCGCCGCTGCTCGCGCCCGGCGTCGTCGCCACCCTGCTGTTCGCCTTCGTCTCCTCGTGGAACGAGTTCCTGTTCGCGCTGGTCGTCCTGAAAGACCCGGGAATGGCGACCCTGCCGCTGACCCTCGTGAAGTTCACCGGCGCGGAGGGCGTCGTGCGCCTCGGACCGCTGGCGGCGGCGGCGCTCCTCGCCACGATCCCCAGCCTGGTGTTCTTCGCGATCATCCAGAGACGGCTCAGGTCGGGCCTCATGGCCGGCGCGGTCAAGGGATGACCCCCGCAATGCCCCTTCGACCGGACGCGGCGGGCCGAGCCAGGCGACGCCACGGCGGTAGCACCCGTAAGGAGATCCACTTGCGTACCAGAACCGCACTCGCGGTGGCGGCGGCCGCGGTCGCCGTGCTGACGGCCGGCTGCTCGTCGGGCGGCGCCACCGGCGGCGGCACCCCGGCCGAGCCCGTGACCCTGAAGTTCCTGAGCCTGGCCTGGCAGAAGGAGTCCATCGCCGCCAACAAGGAGATCGTCGCCGAGTGGAACAAGGCCAACCCCCGCACCCAGGTCGAATACGTGCAGGGGAGCTGGGACAACGTCAACGACCAGCTCGTCACCTCGTTCGAGGGGGGCGACCCGCCGGACGTCATCCACGACGACTCCCCGGCGCTGGCCGGCTTCGCGTCGCGCGGCTACCTCATGGACCTCACCGGGAAGCTGCCCGCTGAGCTGAAGAGCGACATCCCGCAGCCCGCCTGGGACACCGTCACCTTCGGCGACGGCAAGGGCGGCCAAGGCGTGTACGGCGTGCCGTTCCTGCAGGAGTCGCAGGTCATCATCGGCAACAAGAAGCTCCTCGACGCGGCGAAGGTGCGCATCCCGACCCCCGAGACCCCGTGGACCTGGGACGAGTTCGCCCAGATCAGCAAGAAGCTCACCAAGGGCGGCGCCTTCGGGACGGCGTGGCCGCTGAAGTCGCCCGTCAACAAGGTGCTCAACCTCGGCCTGAACTTCGGCGGCACGTTCTTCACCGTCGACGGCACCAAGGCGACGGTCAAGGTCGGCCCCGAGGAGCGCGAGGTCCTCCAGCGGATCCACGACCAGCTCTACAAGGACAAGTCCGCCGACCCGTCCGCGCTCGGCATGGGCACCGCCGACCCGCTCCCCGGCTTCTACGCCGGCAAGTACGCCCTGCTGCCCGCCGGGGTCTACCTGCGCCAGCAGGTCGTGGAGCAGGCCCCGCCCGGCTTCGAGTGGATCACCATCCCGCCGCTGAAGGGCACCAGCTCCGACCAGGGCGCCACCTCCCAGACGCTGTCGGTGGCCGCCGACAGCAAGTACCCCGACCAGTCGGCGGCGTTCATCTCCTACTTTCTCGGCAGCGCCAACCAGGCCAAGCTCGCCAGGGGCGACTGGCTGCTGCCGACCAGCACCAAGGCCGCCAGCGACCCGTCCATGACGACCAAGGAGAACGGCTGGGACGTGGCGACCGCCTCGGCCAAGAACCTGGTGGTCGCGCCCTACCTGCGGGTGAACGGGTTCGACGAGTGGAAGACCAAGGTCGCCACCCCCGCCCTGCAGCAGTACTTCGCGAACAAGATCACTCTGGACCAGGTGGCCGCGACGCTCGTCGGCGAGGGCGACAAGGTGCTGGAGCGGTACAGCAAGTGAGGCTGACCCGCGCCCGGGGGTGCCTGCTCGGCCTGGCGGCCGGCGACGCCCTCGGGCGGCCCGCCGAGAACCTCGCCCCCGAGGAGATCGCCCGGCGCTGGGGACGGCTCACTGAGATCGAACCCGGCCAGGGCGGCACCGACGACACCGAGTACACCATCTTCGCCGCGTCCCTGCTGTGCGCCCACGGCGCCGCCATGACCTCGGCGGACGTCGCCCGCGCGTACCGCGAGCAGATCATCCCGCGCATCGACGGCCCGATGCGCGGCGCCGGGTTCTCCGAGCTCGGCGCCGTCCAGGCCCTGCGCCGGGGCCTGGAGCCGCCGCTGTCGGGGATGTGGCACCAGCACGGCTGGTCCGACGGCCTGGCCATGCGCGCCGCGCCGTACGGGATCTTCGCCGCCGGCGACCCCGGCGAGGCGGCCCGGCTGGTGGCCGTCGACGGCGCGGTGAGCAACAGCGGCGAAGGGGTGTACGGCGGGCAGGCCGTCGCGGCCGCCGTCGCCGTGGCCATGACCGGCGCCGCGCCCGGCGAGGTCGCCGAGGCCGGCATCGCCGCGATCCCCGTGGACTCCTGGACCGCACGCAACCTGCGGGCGGCCGTGGCGGCGGACTCGGTCGACGAGCTGTACCGGGCCGTGGTCGTGCGCCACTACCCGTGGACGGACCTCGCCCCCGAGGCGGTCGCCCTGGCCTTCGCGGGCTACCTGATGGGCGGCGGGCGGGTGGAGGAGTCGGTGGTGTCGGCCGCCAACCTCGGCAGGGACGCCGACACGACCGCGGCCATCGCCGGTGCCCTCGCAGGGGCAGGGCACGGCGAGGCCGCCGTACCGGAGCGGTGGGTCAGGGAGATCGGCCCGGTCACCGGCCGCTGCCTCCCCGCCGTCGCGGGCCGTCACGTCCTCGACGTCGCCACCGACCTGGTGGCCGCCACCGGGACCACGACGTGACGGCGGGGCGTTCACGGGTCCGACGCCTGGGCTTACGGGTCCCATGCGTGGGTTCGCGGGTCTGACGCGTAAGTCCACGGGCCTGATGCGTGGGTTCACGGGCCTGATGCGTGGGTCCATGGGTCTGATGCGTGGGTTCATGGGTCCGATGCGCGGGATAGAGGGATAAGAGGGAACAGGAGAGGGAGATGTCATCGGGGGACAGGATCCGCGGGGCCTTCGTCGGCCTCGCCATCGGCGACGCCGCGGGCTGGCCGTCGGCGCGGCACCGATCCGCGCTGCTCGCGCCCTGGAGCAGACGGCTCGAACGAGAACTGGACGGGTTCGCCGAAGAGCACCGGGTCACCACCCTGCCCGTGCCGTTCACCCTGAACCAGCCCACAGGACCGCTGGCCACCGGCCCATCCGACGACGCCGAATGGCTCGCCTGGACCGCGCTGACGATCCGGGACGACCGGGCCGAGGCCTTCGGCCGGCTCGCCGGGCGCACCGACCTGCGGGTGCGCATTTCGGTGCGCGCCGCGCTGGACAACCTGGCGGCCGGCAAACGGCCCCCCGCCAGCGGGCACGACAACCCGCACCACTTCGACGACGCCGCGGCCGTGCGGGCCGTCGCGTTCGGCGCGATCGGGGCCGACCCGCGCGCCGACGCCACGGTCACCAACGCCGGGGACGGCGTCCTCGCGGCGATGGCCATGGCCGCCGCGGTCGCCGAGCTCGTCGCGGGCGGGTCCATGGCCTCGGCCGTCCAGGCGGCCCTCGCCGAACTGCCCGGGGACACCGCGATCGGCCACGCCGCCAGGACCGCGCTCGCGGTGGCCCGGGCCGCGGGCGACCCCTTCTCGGCGGTCCCCGGCCTGGACGCCGCCCTGGTCGACCACGTGTACAGCTACGGGGTCGCCGCGGCCCAGACGGTGCCGGTCGCGCTCGCCCTGGCCGAGGTGTCCGGCGGCGCGCTCACCGCCGCCGTGCCCGCCGCCGCGTGCCTGCCCTCGCTCGCCGACTCCGCCCCCGCCCTGACCGGCGCGCTCACCGGCGCCTTCACCGGCGCCGCCGCGCTCCCCGCCCCCTGGCGGTCCGCCGCCCGCACCCTGCCCGGCTGCGCCCTCCCCGACCTGGCCGGCACCGACCTCATCGACATCGCCGAAGGACTGACATGACGCACTTCGAGGACCCGCTCACCGACAAGGCCGTCGGATGCGTCGCGGGCGCGGCGGTCGGCGACGCGCTCGGCGGCGCCACCGAAGGCTGGACCCCCGAGCAGATCCACGACCGCTACGGCGGGTACGTGACCGGCATCGTCCCCCCGTACTTCGAGGACTGGCGCAACGCCCGCCCCATCGCGCCGTACCACAAGGGCGACGGCCACGTGACCGACGACACCCTCATGACGCACGCGCTCATCCGCGTGTACGAGAAGGTCGGCGGCCACCTCGACGCGTACGCGGCGGCCGAGCACCTGGTACCCGAGATGATGGGCGAGAAGCGCTGGATCCCGGAGCTGGAGGCCGAGGCGCTGCCGCTGCACCGCGTCTTCCTCGCCGAGAAGTGGCTGGTCCTGCGCCTGCACTACGGCCACGTCGACCCGCGCGAGGCGGGCGTCGGCAACATCGTCAACTGCGGCGCCGCGATGTACATGGCCCCGGTCGGCATCGTGAACGCCGCCAACCCCGACGGCGCGTACGCCGAGGCCGTCGACCTGGCGGGCGCCCATCAGTCCAGCTACGGGCGGGAGGCGGCCGGGGTGCTGGCCGCCGCCGTCGCCGAAGCCATGCGCCCGGGCGCCACCCCCGACTCGGTGGTGGCGACCTGCCTGCGCCTGGCCAGGGACGGCACGCGTGCCGCCATCGAGGCCGTCTGCGAACGGGCCCGCGACCTCGGCCACTGGCAGGGGTCCTTCGCCGCGCTGCGCGAGGCCGTCGCCCCGTTCGACACGGTCGCCGACACCTACCGCGACCAGGGGCTCGGCGCCCGCCGGCCGAGCCGCCTGCACAGCATCGAGGAACTACCGCTGGCGCTCGCCTTCCTGCTGATCGCCGGGGGCGGCTACCGCGACACCGTCCTCGGGGGAGTGAACTACGGCCGCGACGCCGACTCCATCGCCAGCATGGGCGGCGCCATCGCCGGCGCCCTCGCGGGCGCCGAGGCCGTCCCGTCCGAATGGCTGGACCCGGTGGCCCACGCCAGCAAAATGGACCTCATCTCCCCCGGCGTCACCATCGCCGACCTCACCCGCCGCATCCACGCCACCGACCTCACCACCCGCCGCACCCACGAATCCGCCTTCACCTCCCTAACCCACCCCACCCCCACGGACAACCCGGCATGAGTGACCGTCTGTTGCGGCTGACCTGGGTGCAGGCGGAGGATCTGGTCGGTCACGAGTTGCGTCAGGCCGTCGAGGACGGCCGGGCCGCCGAGGTGGTCTCCATAGCGGCACGGTGGCACGCCGCAGGAGGCCACGACGCGCCGCCCCGCGCGGGGGCCTCGCCCGAGCCCGCCACGCCGGAGACGCGCGCACTGGCGGTCGAACTGCTCGGCGAACTGGCCGCCATCCCGTCCCCGCTCCCCGAACCCTCCGACCTCCCCGCGATCCAGGCGAGCGCTCCGGGAAGCATGCGAACAGCAGGCAGGGGGTGGGAGGACCTGCGCGAACGGGTGCTCGGCGCGTGGCTCGGGCGGGCGGCCGGGTGCGTGCTCGGCAAGCCGGTCGAGAAGATCCCCCGCGAGGGCATCAGGGAGATCGCGGAGGCCACCGGCAACTGGCCGATCCGAGGCTGGTTCACCGCCGCCGGCCTGCCGGACGAGGTGGCGGCCCGCTGGCCGTGGAACCGGCGTAGCGCCGTCAACTCCCTGGCCGAGAACATCGACGGCGTCCCCGAGGACGACGACCTCAACTTCCCGCTCCTCGCCCTGTCCCTGCTCGAACGCTTCGGCCGCGACTTCACCACCGCCGACGTGGCCACGATATGGCTGGACGAGCTGCCCGCCGGCCGCGTCTTCACCGCCGAGCGGGTGGCGTACCGCAACCTGCTCGACGGGATCGAACCCCCGCGCACGGCGACGTGGCGCAACCCGTTCCGGGAGTGGATCGGCGCCCTCATCAGGGCCGACGTGTACGGCTGGGTCAACCCCGGCGACGCCCGCACGGCCGCCGCGTACGCCTGGCGCGACGCCCGCCTCAGCCACACCGCCAACGGCGTCTACGGCGCCATGATGGTCGCCGCCATGTGCGCGCGGTCCCTGGTGGCCTCCTCGGTCGACGAGGTCATCACCGCCGGCCTGTCGGTCGTACCCGCCGGGTCACGGCTGGCCCAGGCCGTACGAGACGCCGTCGCCGACGCCCGCGCCGAGCCGGACTTCGAGCGGGTCGTGGACCGGCTGTACGCGCGCCACGGCGACCTCCACTGGGTCCACACGATCAACAACACGGCCCTCGTCGCGGCGGCCCTGACCCATGCGCGGGGCGACTTCACCGCGTCGATCGCCGGTGCGGTCGCCGGAGGCTGGGACACCGACTCGGCGGGCGCGACCGCCGGATCGATAGCTGGCGGGCTGCTCGGCGCTTCCGGGATACCCTCCGGATGGTCGATGAAGAACCGGCTGGCCAGCAGCCTGCGCGGCTTCGACGGCATCGGCTTCGACGAGCTCACCCGCCGTACCCTGGCGCTCATCCCCGCAGGGTCCTCCGGGTGACGGGCACGCGGAAGGACCAACGATGATCTCGGTGTTCGGCAGCGCCAACATGGACCTGGTCGCGTACGTGACCAAGGCCCCCAAGCGCGGCGAGACGGTGACCGGCCGGGCATTCGCCACCATCCCCGGCGGCAAGGGCGCCAACCAGGCCACCGCCGCCGCCCGCGCCACCTCCACCCCACCTCCACCCACCCCCGCGGCCGACGCGCGCCCCGGGACATCCACACCCGGGCCCGACGCGCAACCCGGGACATCCGCGCCCGGGATCGCCGCAGGACCCGGGACATTGACCCCACGCGCTCCCGGGGTGGCGTTCATCGGTGCCGTCGGGGACGACGCCTTCGGGCCCGTGATGCGCCAGGCACTGGAGTCGGCGGGCGTCGACGTCAGCCGCCTCCGCACCGTGCCAGGCCCCTCGGGCATCGCCCACATCGTCGTCGACGACCAGGGCGGTAACTCGATCATCGTCGTGCCCGGCGCCAACGGCACCGTGACGGGCGTCTCCGAGGCGGACCTGGCGGTCATCTCCCGCTCCGACGCCCTACTGCTCCAGCTAGAACTGCCCATGGACGCCGTCGTGGCCGCCGCCCGCGCGGCCGGCGTCCCGGTGATCCTCACCCCGGCGCCCGTCCAGGATCTGCCCCGCGAGCTGCTCGACGCCGTCGACCTGATCGTCCCCAACGAGCACGAGGCCGCGGCGATCACCGGCCTCGCCGACCCGGAAGAGGCTTTGGAAGCCCTGCTGGAACTCGTCCCCGAGGTGGTGATCACCCTCGGCGAACGCGGTGCCCTGTACGGCTCCCGCTCGCCCGGACGACCCGGCACCCCCTCGGGCGGACGCTCCGGCGTCCGGCGGGGCGAGCGCCTGCGCGTGCCCGCCGTACCGGTCAAGGCCGTCGACACCACGGCGGCGGGGGACACCTTCGTCGGCGCCCTCGCCGTGGCCCGTGCCGAAGGCCGCCCCATCGGCGAGGCCCTGCGCTTCGCCACCACGGCGGCGGCCCTGTCGGTCCAGCGCGAGGGCGCCAGCACCTCCATGCCCACCCGCCCCGAAATAGACGCCGCCCTGCGACGACCACCGGCGTGAGAGCGGCCATAACGACGCATGGAGGAACGTGATGAAGGCCCTTGAGGGCATCCGGGTACTCGACCTCGCGACCCTGTTCGCCGGCCCGATGGCGGCGATGCTGCTCGGCGACTACGGCGCCGAGGTCGTCAAGGTGGAACACCCGACCCGGCCGGACCCCTCGCGCGGGCACGGCCCCGGCGGCCTGTGGTGGAAGATGCTCGGCCGCAACAAGCGGACGATGACCCTCGACCTGTCCGCCACCGAGGGCCAGGACCTGCTCCTCGCCCTCGCGCGGGACACCGACGTCATCATCGAGAACTTCAGGCCAGGCACGCTGGAGCGCTGGAACCTCTCCTACGACCGGCTCCGCGAGGCCAACCCCCGCCTCGTCCTCGCCCGGGTCACCGGCTTCGGCCAGTTCGGCCCGTACGCGAAACGGCCCGGGTTCGGCACGCTGGCCGAGGCGATGAGCGGGTTCGCCGCGATGACCGGCGAACCGGGCGGCCCGCCCACCCTGCCCCCGTTCGGCCTCGCCGACGGCATCTGCGCCCTCGCGACCGCGTACGCGGTGATGGCCGCGCTCCGCGCGCGTGAATCGACCGGAGCCGGGCAGGTGGTCGACATGTCGATCATCGAACCGCTCCTGACCGTCCTCGGGGCGCAACCGACGATTTACGACCGGCTCGGGATCGTGCCGCCGCGCACCGGCAACCGCTCCGTGAACAACGCGCCGCGCAACACCTACCAGTGCGCGGACGGCACGTGGGTGGCCGTCTCGACCTCGGCGCAGAACATCGCCGAACGCGTCATGCGCCTGGTCGGCAGGCCCGACCACATCACCGAACCATGGTTCGCCACCGGCGCGGGCCGCGTCGAGCACGCCGACGAACTGGACGAGGCCGTCGCCACCTGGATAGGCGCGCGCACTCGCGAGGAGGTCCTCGCCGCGTTCGACGAGGCCCAGGCGGCGGTGGCGCCGATCTACGACGTCCGGGACGTGATGACCGACCCCCAGCTCACCGCCCTGGACGCCATCACCACCGTCGAGGACCCCGACCTCGGGCCCCTCCGGATGCAGAACGTCATGTTCCGCCTGTCGGACACCCCCGGCGAAATCACCTGGCCCGGCCGCCCCCACGGCACCGACACCGACACCATCCTCACCGACCTGGGCCTCTCCCCTTCGGACATAACCGCCCTACGCGACAAGGGAGCGATCTGATGCCTCCCGCCACCCCGCCCGGTCTCGCCAACAGCGATCCGGACGCGCCCATACCAATGAAGCCCTTCAAGGAGATGACGACTTGCTGACCTGGCTCTACGCGCCCGCCGACCGTCCCGCGCTCGTCGCCAAGGCGCTCGCCGGCCCCGCCGACGTGGTGATCGTCGACCTGGAGGACGCCGTCGCACCGGAGAACAAGGCACTGGCACGGGCCGAGGTCGTCCGGCTCCTCTCGGTGCCGCAGCCGCGCGTCCAGGTCAGGATCAACGATGCGCGCACGGCCCAGGGCCAGGTCGACCTGCACGCGATCGGAACCCTGACCTCCGGCACGGCCGGGATCCGCCTGCCGAAGGTCGAGTCGGCCGAAGAGGTGCGTGAGGTCGCCCAGGCCGTGCCGGGCATCGACCTGCACCCCCTGATCGAGTCGGCCATCGGCCTCGAACGGGCCTACGAGATCGCCTCGGCCGACCCGTCGGTGGCGAGCGTCGGCATCGGCGAGGCCGACCTGCGCGCCGACCTCGGGGTCAGCGACGAGGCGGGCCTGTCCTGGGCGCGCTCGCGCATCGTGGTGGCCGCCCGCGCCGCCGGCCTGCCCGCCCCCGTCCAGTCGGTCTACACCGACTTCCACGACCTGGAGGGCCTGGCCGAGTCCTGCCGCGCCGGCCGGGACATGGGCTTCCGCGGCCGCGCCGCCATCCACCCCTCCCAGCTCCCGGTCATCGAGGCCGCCTACCGCCCCACCGAACAGGAGATCTCGGCCGCCAACGACATCGTGGCCGCCGCCGGCGTAGGCGCCGTGGCCCTCTCCGACGGCCGCTTCGTAGACGAGGCCGTGGTCCGCCAAGCCCGCCGAATCCTCACCGACGCCGTAACCACCCCCGGCCTCCAATCCCCACCCCCGGCCTGAACCGTCTTATCGTGCTCATGTGGTGAATGAGTCTGTTTTCCCCGCCGACCTTCTCTGCCAGGACCTGGCCCTTCGCGAGTTGTACACGAGGGCGCTGAACAAGGCTTTGAAGGACCCGGAGATCCGTGACGGGTTCGACTATGTCGGGGTGCGGCCACTGCCTATCAGAATAGAGATGATGCGGGAGGCCGAGGAGATCTTCGCCGCCGTACCCTACGAGTACAACGCCTACCTGCTCGCACGTGACGGTGGCAGACGCAGGTTGGACGAATGGGTCGACCTGATTGGCCTCGACATCGCAAGGGGCCATCTCAAAGGGCGACTGGCCGCAATCGGATACACGGTGACGGTTCTCGGGGTCAGCGTGCTGTTGTTCAGCCTGCTCGTTGGCTGGACGATTCCCTGGCTCGTCGAGGTGCCCACACTGTTCATTGGCGGGCTGGCTCTGCTCGGCTCCTGGGTGAGCACCAGACCCGTGGCGCCTGTCCTTCTCGACCGCGTGTACAGGCTGGTGCGACCACTGGCTTTTGTCCCTGGAACGGCGTGGATGGCTCGCGGCGCCCTCGTCAGGGCGCTGGAAGAGAACGAACTAACGGCCCAGTTGCGTCAGCGCGTCAACGCACGACGGCAGGACCGGTTCGACCACGACTTCAGCGTGACAGGGCATCCGGAACTCAGCGAGGCCTTCGACAGCGTGTACCACGTGCCCACGGTCGTCACCCGCGAACTCGACGACCTGCTGAACCGCCTGTCCAGTGCCAGCATCGGCCTTGCGGGGCCACGGGGCTCAGGTAAGTCCACACTCATCCGGCGATACTGCCAGGAGCCCCCGGAGATGACGGATCAGGCCGATCTGCGGTGCCTGGTGTCCGCTCCGGTGGAATACGCCCCACGCGACTTTGTCCTGCATCTTTTCGCGACCTTCTGTCATCGCTCGTTGCGCTACTTCGCCACTGTCGGCAGACCACGCTTCGCGTTTCGTCTTACTCGTATTGTTCTCGCATACTGGCTGGTGGCGTGGGCCGTGGTCGAGTGGCCGGAGGAGGCCGTGTCGACCCTGGCGACTCTGGCGGACCTTCTGACGCCGATCCTTGAGCGATTCTACGAAACAGCCGCATCGCTGATCCCGGCAGAGGTCGCTAACGCACTCTTCACCTCATCTGAAAAGACCGCCCAGCTGATCTCCCTCGTGACCGTCGGCGCGGGTACGGCCCATTTGCTTATCGCGGCCTACCGCCACAGAAGCGCACGGCGGGCCGGCCGGCCCGCCCGCCTGGTCGTGCGTGCGCGCGGGCACCTGGCACAGATCCGGTACCTGCAGACATTCACTTCCGGCTGGTCAGGCGGGGTGAAAGCACCTGCTTGGGTGGAAGGCCAGGTGTCCTACAACCGCTCCCGGGCGGAGCAGCCGCTCAGCTATCCGGAGATCGTCTCGGCCTTCCGCGCCTATGCCCGGGACGTGGCGGTGTTCCTCCGGCCGGCGCACAGCGTCTACATCGGCGTCGACGAGCTGGACAAGATCGGGTCGGGTGAGGACGCACAGCGTTTCCTCAACGAGATCAAGGGCATCTTCGGGCTCCCGAACACCTATTTCATGATCTCGGTGTCCGACGACGCGATGAACGCCTTCGAACGTCGAGGACTCCCCTTCCGCGACGCGTTCGACAGTTCCTTCGACGAGATCATTCGGGTCGGCCTCCTCGTCTACGACGAATCCCTGCGGTTACTGAACCGTCGCGTCGTAGGTCTGGCGGAGCCGTACATCGCGTTCTGCCACTGCCTGTCCGGTGGCTTGTCGCGTGACCTCATCCGAGCCGCGCGAAGCGTGATCAGCATAGGGCGCGGCCTGTCGGACGGTGCGAAGCTGGAGCCGATCTGCGCCGCGGTGATCCGGGAAGAGCTGTGCAACAAGGCGCGTGCCATTGTGGAGTCGGCACGTGACCACACCATGCCTCTGGACGTCCTGGACCTGATGCACGGGCTCGCCCGTCGCGACAGGGTTCCCGCGACACGACAGGTGCTGAAGTCGCTGCTGGACCACCCCCTCGACGGGCCATCGCTGGAGTTCGCCACCTACATCTACTTCTGTGCGACGTTGGAAGAGATATTCACCAGCCACCTGACCGTCGATCGCGTCCGCGGCAGCCGAATCTTCGACGATTTGGCAGGCGCCCGGCACGCATTCACCATCGATGCACAACTAGCCTGGCGATCGATCTCCAAAATCCGAAGAAGCTGGAACCTGACAGTATGGGAAGCGCCTGACTAGGCATTCGGATACGCCAGCCGGCTGGCAGCGCCTTATGCGCTCGTCGTCCTGACGTAGACCCACACTGTGTGGCCCAGGGTGGGGGCGCCCTGGAAGCCGACGCGGGTGGCGAGGGCGGTGACGATCGCGAGGCCGCGGCCGTTTTCGGCGCCCGGAGGCGTGCCGTGGTCCAGGAGGCGGGGGACGCCGCCACCTCCGTCGTCGTGGACGGAGATCAGGACGCCGACGTACCCGCCGCGTTCCCGTACCCCCGGCGTACCCGGCGGGCGCGCCAGAGTGACCTCGACCAGGAAGGACCCACCCTCGGTGCCGCTGCGGGTATGGCGGAGGGCGTTGCCGGCGAGCTCGGAGACGATCAGTTCGGCGTCGTCGGCACACGGGGTGTCCTCTAGGAGGAACCGGACGAACCTACGAGCGTGTGCCGCCTGGTCGAGTCTCCCGGGAAAGGCCCGGCTCCAGACCAGGCCGGCCGAGGGAGCGGAGGAATTCTGCATAACCCCGAACTCTGGCCGGGCGCACCACCCATGGCGGACCCCCGAGCGGGCCGTACGCGACTACCCGATCATCCCCTTACTGACCTGCCCGAACGGCACGGCGCGCGCCGTCAGGTCTCCCCGAGGAGGCGTCCACAGGCTTCCCCGCCAGCCCCACCTCGCCGTAATTGGTCGTGTACGATACGTGACCAGTGAATTACCTTCGCATGTAGGGGATGCCGTGAAAGGAGGCACCTCGAGATGTCCGTGGACGGCTACCGCGTTCTCCTCGACTGCCGGAGGCGCAGCGAGATCCTTCGCGCGCAGGGCCTTGGTTTCGACCAGATCGCCGACATCTTCGCGCTCTACCACGACGTCGGGCCGCTGAAGCTGCACCGCTACGCTCGGGGCCTCACCGGCGCCGAGGCCGTCGCCGCGTACAACGACCTCGACCCGGCCGGGACGGCCGCGCTGCGCGAGGCCCGGCTGTACGTCTTCGAGGCGTGGCCGGGCTCGGAACGGCGTCCGGGCGCCAGAGCGCTGGCGATCCTCGCGCGCGTCTATCGCACCACGGCCCGGCGGCTGGTCACCGACGAGGTGTACGCCTCCTACACCGTGCGCGACCGCGACCTCATCGACCGCGCGGACCACCGCCACCTCGACTCCCACCAGCATCGCCACGTCCCAGGCCCGGAGCCGGTGCGTGCCAGCATGGAAGCGGAAGCGGTGTACACGCGCGGCATGACGTCTCCGGTCTCGGTCCCGGGTCTGGTCCCAGGTTCAGCCTTGGTCCCGGCGCTGGGCCCGGGTTCGGCGTCGTCGGAGTGCGCCGCGCTGCTGCGCGCCCTCGGAGTCGAGGAGGCCGATGTGAAGCGACGCGATCTGCTGTTCGAGCTCGCTCTGGCGTTGGGTGGCGCGCCGGCCGTGGTGTTGTTGCGTCATCTGTCCCCGCCGGAGAAGGATCGGCTGGTCGCGGCGGTGCGCACTCCTGGCCGGGTGGACGCCGGTACGGTCGAGGTGGTCGAGAAGCTGACGGCTCACTGCCGCCGCCTGGACGACGAGTTCGGCCCCGAGACCGTGCTCCCCATCGTGGACTCCCAGCGCATCCTGGTCACCGGCCTGCTCGACAAGGAGGTTCTGCTCCCCAGCCTGCGAGTCCGCCTCACCCACACCTACGCCCAGCTCAGCCAGCTCGCCGGTTACCTCCACTACGACCTGATGGACTACGCGGGAGCGCGTCGGCGATATGAGGAAGCCCTGGAAGCGGCTCACGAGGTCCGCGAGCCCGCTCTGATCATCTACCTGCACACCTGCATGAGCTGGATGGCCATCGACCAGGGCAAGGTCGGGCTGGCGCTCGATCACGCTTACGCGGCGGAGGGATGGATCCGGCACTGTCGCAGTGTTCTCGCCCGGTCCGTGCACATGATGAACCTTGCCCGCGTACTGGCGCACGATGGGCGCTTCATCGACAGCGAGCGCGCGCTCGACCAGTCGCTCAAGCTGGTCCAACGTCCGCCTGACGAGGCTGATCCCGTCTATCTGTACTGGTGCACGCCCGACTGGATGCAGAACCACGCGGCAGAGTGCCTGCTGACGTTGCGACGTTTCGAGGACACCATCAGATCCGCGGAGCGAACACTGGCCGGTTCGACCACCCCCGCGCTGGTACGCGGTCAAGCCCTGCTGTACTACGCGAACGCGCTCACGGCCAAACGCGAAATCCCCTCAGCCGTAGCAAGGATCCGCGACGCGGCCCGTCTGACCAGGACCCACACCTCTGGACGCCTCCCGCACGCCATCCGCCAAGCCCGCGCTCACCTCCGCCCCTGGGAGGCGAACAAACACGTTCGCCACCTTGATGACGAACTGCTCTCCCTGCGCATCGCCGCACACGTCAAGGACGACCAGTAGAGCACAGCGGCCGAGATCGTCTCGGTGATCCAATCTATCGGTTGTCTATGGGCCGATTTATCTTGATTTATGGGCGATTCGGCGTGTTGTGGGTATTCGCCGGTTTGTAGACAAATGCGGCAAGTCCACTTGAGATTCCGGAATTGATGTCGGACTGCTATGGGCCGTAAACCGCCGTGGGCTTGGACACGTCCACATAGGTGACGTGTAACGCCGTCACCCGGAAGGCGAGGGCATAATGTCGGAGCGCGACCCGGAAAAGCAGGGCCGGGACAACGGACACGAAGAATTCCCACTCCCCGGCAGGCCGCTGAGTCCCCGCGAAGATTCACCGGTTGAACCCCGGCAGACCATCTACCTGCCCGCGCAACCGACTCAGTCGACGCGGCCGACGGGAGTCCACTCGCCGCCACCCCCACGTGTGCACAAGACGGTGATCATCACCATGGTCGTATTGTTCGGCCTCGTCCTGGTGCTGACGGGCGCTGTCGCCGCGCTGGTCATCACCCGGAATGGGTCGTCGACGACTCCTCAAGCGACTGTGGCGGCATCAGCGCCTCCTGTAGAGCCGACTCCCGAGCCGTCTCCGTCACCGTCCCCCACGCCGAGTGAAACCCCTACGCCGACGGTGGGGGGCGCGGGCTCGGGTACGCCGGCAAGCGGGGAGCCCACCGCCAGTGTGGCGGCGATACCGCCGGTGGAAGGGGACGAGGAAATCCTCAACCAGGGCAGGTTCACCCTCGTGGAAGGTTATTGCACGGATCTTGACTCCACGGCGAGGAACTGGAATGTGTCGAGTTCTTGTGGTGGCGGAGACCTTCGGCTGCGTGCAGATCGATTGGCTGGATTGCCTGGCATCGACCTGGCATTAGTAGGGCCCGGGGCGCCATCTCGCGACATATGCGAAGCCGCCACCGCCTACTATGGTGGTGTCAGTCAAAGGGCATTGAACGAGAAAGTTCAGTTCTGCGTTCGCACCGGCTACCACCGATATTCGTGGGTTCAGGTCCTGGCCGCACGCGGTAACGAGCAAAGCCTCACCGAGGTGGACCTCCACGTCGTCACGTGGGCTCGATCGTTCTCCTGATGGCGTTACCCATGCCCGCGGCAGTGACACGCCTCGAGACCGTGATAGCGCCGGTCCGTAACACCTTCATGACTCCTTCGGTGGTGGCTGTGAAGGGTCGGGCTCGCAGGGCTGGGTGGTGGCGTGTGGTTTTGCCCCGGTAGGTGGATCGGGAGGGTGGGTCTGACCTGGGCTTCTGCTGGCGTTCGCTGGGTGGTCGGTTGGTTTCCGGAAAATATCGTGCTTCTTACATACATGTTATGCATGTCGGCTATGGATGCACGTTAGGTATGTTCGATAGGGTCGCCCCGAAACCTGGCGTTCCGTGGGGGATCGCGGTCATCTTCGGCTTCAGTGTTCGTTCCGGCGTCACCGCTTGTAACGGGGGGCACACATGGTGGCAAGTGAGCTTGGGGGAGCCGGACACGGGCGGGCAGGGCAGGTTTCGGGGGATGCTGCCGAGCCGACTGCGGTGAGTCGGCTGTTTCCAGGGGGTTCTGCCGAGTCGGTCGTTGTGGGCAGGCAGGGTGTGCTGGGATCCGACGGGCCGGCTGTGGTGGATGAGCTGGGTGTGACGGGATCCGACGGGCCGGCTGTGGTGGGTGAGCTGGGTGTGGCGGGATCCGTTGGGCCGGTTGTGGTGGGCGGGCAGGTCGCGGGGGCTTCCGAGCCGGTTGCGGTGGTCGGTGTTGGTTGCCGTCTGCCTGGCGGTGTGTCCGGGCCGGGGGAGTATTGGCGGTTTCTGCTTGAAGGTGTGCCGGCGGCCATCCGGGAGGTTCCGGACGGTCGCTGGGACGCGTTCGATGACGGTTCGCTCGACGAGGTCGCCCGCCTTGGGGGATTCCTCGATGACATCGCCGGCTTCGACTCGCGGTTCTTCGGCATCACGCCGGAGGAGGCCGACGTCATGGACCCACGACAACGGCTGATGCTGGAGGTCGCGTGGGAGGCGCTGGAGCACGCCGGAGTAGCCCCGGCAAGCCT
The DNA here is from genome assembly GCF_025506355.1 of Sphaerisporangium corydalis. Lineage (GTDB taxonomy): Bacteria > Actinomycetota > Actinomycetes > Streptosporangiales > Streptosporangiaceae > Sphaerisporangium > Sphaerisporangium corydalis. The sequence goes on along the minus strand of NZ_JANZYP010000015.1, from coordinate 3,347 downwards.
GCGCGGCAGCCGAACCGGCGTCTTCGTCGGAGTCTCCGCTCCCGAGGCGGCGAGTGGGGCGTCGCTGAGTGTTGTCGCGGAGCGACTTTCCTATGTGCTTGGGCTGCGTGGTCCGTCGGTGGGCGTGGATACGGGCTGTTTGTCGTCGCTGGAGGGGGCACGTCTGGCCGTGCGGTCCCTGCGGGACGGTGAGAGCGACCTCGCGGTGGTCGGGGGTGTCAATGTTCTGCTGTCGCCGATGGCCACTGGGACGTTGCACCCAGGCGGTACGACGGTCGCCGATGGGCGGTGCGAGGCGGTGGACGTGTCCGCCGATGGCACGGTGCCCGCCGATGGCACGGTGTCCGCTGAAGGCACGGTGCGCGCTGAAGGTTGCGGGGCGCTTGTTCTCAAGCGATTGTTCGACGCGCGGCGTGATGGCGATCGCGTGCTGGCGCTCATCCACGGTACGGCGGTGTACTCCGGTGAGGACCGGCCCGTAGTCGTCGGCTCGATTGAGTTCAATCTGGGGCGGCTTGAGCCTGCGGCGGGGGTCGCGGGGCTGATCAGGGTGGTTCTCGCGCTGAGCGAAAGGCGGATTCCGCTGGATGCACACCACACTGCGCCGGGTGCACACCACATTGCGCCGAACCCACCCCACACTGCGCCGGGCGTGCATGAGGATGTGCCTTGGCCGGAGAGTGGAGGGCCGGCGGTCGCCGGGGTTTCCGGGTTCGGGGGCGGTGGTGGGGGCGTGCACCTCGTCCTGGGGGAGGCGCCTGCCGAGGTTCAGGGCGCGGGTGGGCCGGGTCGTGCTCGCGGGCCGGTCGTGCATACGTTTCTGCTCTCCGACGTCGAGGGCGGGCGGATCGGGCCGTACGCCGCCGGGCTCGCGCACTGGCTGGAGACCACGGACACGCCGCTGTCCGACGTCGCCCGCACGTTGAGCCGGCGTTTTGGCCGGGGCCACGCGGCGGTCGCCGTCGTCGGCCGCGACCGCGCGTCGCTCGCCAGCGCACTACGAGCACCGCGCATTGCCGGCGTGACCACTCCGCGCATTGCCGACGTCAACGGGGCCCCTGCTCACATCGCGGGTACTGACGTGACCCCAGCTCACATTGCGGACGCAGGTGTCAGTACGGCGCGTTTTGGTGGTGTCGGTGTGAGGGCGCCGCGTGTTGCTGGTGTGACGGCCGGGCAGGGTAGGGGGCCGGTGTGGGTGTTCTCTGGGTATGGGGCGCAGCGGGCTGGGATGGGGCGGCGGTTGCTGGTCGAGGAACCGGTGTTCGCGGGGGCCATCGAGGAGATCGATGGGTTGGTCGCGGCGGAGGCCGGGTTTTCGCTGGCGGAGGTGCTGGAGAGCGGCGAGCGGGTGACCGGTGTCTTCCGCACGATGACCACGCTTTTCGGGCTCCAGATGGGGCTCGCGACTCTGCTGAGGTCGTACGGTGCCGAGCCCGGCGCGGTGGTCGGCCATTCGATGGGTGAGGTCGCCGCTGCCGTCACGGCGGGGGCGCTGTCTCTCGCCGACGGGGTCAAGGTGATCACGCGCAGGTCGCGCCTGCTGGACGGTGTCGCGGAGGCGGGTGGCGGGGCGATGCTGGTGCTGGGCTGCGACGCCGTGGCCGCGCTCGGGTTCGCCCTCGGCTGTGCCGACGTTCACGTGGCCGTCCGGTCGTCCGCCCGGCAGACCGTGCTGGCCGGGGATGCGGAGCAACTCGCCAGGGTGGCCGTCCGGGCCGAGGAGCAAGGACTGCCGGCCCGGCTCGTCCAGGTGGAAGGTGCCGGGCACTCGCCGGCCGTCGATCCGATCCTCGACCCGCTGCGCGCGGAGCTGGCGGGTCTTCGCACCGGCGCGGCCGATGTGCCCTTCTACTCCACGGTGCTGAACGACCCGCGCCAGGTCCCGGACTTCGACGGCGACTACTGGGCGGCCAACACCCGGCGGGCCGTACGGCTCGCGGACGCGATCGCGGCCGCCGCCGATGACGGGTTCACGGCGTTCGTCGAGGTCAACGCGCACCCGCTGGTCGCGCAGGCGATCGGTGAGACGGTGGAGGGCGCGTTGGTGGTGCCGTTGCTGCGCCGGGCCCCACGGGGTGCGGACGGGAGCGAGCCGCCCGAGACCGACGACACCGTGACCTTCCACGAGGCGCTCGCGACGCTGACGGTGCACGGCCTTCTGCCCGCGCCCACCGTCCCTGGCCGGGTCGCCGACGTGCCCATGCCACCGTGGGAGCACCGCTGGCACTGGGTCAGGGAGGTGCCATCCGGCTCGGCCGGTCATCGTCCGCTAGAGGAGTCGTACGTCGGGCGTCGGTCCCTGTTGGGTCCGGATGGTGGGGTGGCGGGTCGGCATCCGTTGCTGGGGCCGCATGTTGAGTTGCCCGGGGAGGATCGGCATGCCTGGAGTGTTGATGTGGGTCCTGCGATGTTCCCGTGGGGGGATCGGCCGGACGGGGGGTCCGTGTTGCCCGCCGTCGCGTACGCCGAGATCGTGCTGGCCGCCGGCGCCGAGGTGTTCGGGCCGGATGTGACCGTCTCCGGGCTGCGGGTGGACGGCGTTCTTCCGATCGGCGAGCACACGACCATCACCATCTCGCTGACCGTCGGGGCACCGGGAGCCATGGCCGGAGCGCGGGAGGGGGCCGTCCGCGAGGACGTGGGCACCGTCGAGGTGTACGCGCGAACCGCCGGTTCCTGGACGCTGCTCGCCTCCGCGGTCGTCTCCAGAGGCGGCTGCGCAGGTCCTACGGGTCAGGTCGACGCACGTCCAGTCGATGACAGTCAGGTGGGCGCGGGCCAGGGCATGGTGGGCCACGATGAGCGAGGCGATGGCGCCGAGGCGGCCGCGCCGATGTACCCGCGTCGCTGAGCCACGGTCGTCGGAGTCGTCGGAGAGCGGCCGGCCCGACTCGGTGGAGACGTGGCGGCCCGACTGGTGCGGTCAGTGACCGGTCCGGCTCGTGCGGTCAGTGACCGGTCCGGCTCGTGCGGTCAGTGACCGGTCCGGCTCGTGCGGTCAGTGACCGGTCCGGCTCGTGCGGTCAGTGACCGGTCCGGCTCGTGCGGTCATTGGCCGGCCCGACTGGTGCGGTCATTGGCCGGCCCGACTGGTGCGGTCATTGGCTGGTTCGGCTCGTGCGGTCACTGGCCGGTCCGGGCTCCTCGTCCGGTTCTAGGCGTGGAAGAACCGCGCCCCCTTGATGAGGAGGCGCGGTTCGTGGTGGTGATGGCAGGGGGATGCAAGTTTCGCGGCGGTGATGAGGAGAGGCGGTTGCGGGGCGGGCGACAGTCGTACGGCCGCTCGTGGATCACCAGTTGGCGGGGAGGCCGGGGGTGGTGGGGGGGAGGGGGCGGGTGTGGGG
>NZ_JANZYP010000149.1 GCF_025506355.1 Sphaerisporangium corydalis | reverse complement strand
GGTCGGGGGGTGCGTAGGGCGGGTTGGGGGGTCGGCAGGCCGGAAGGGCATAGGAAAACTGCCCGAGCCGAAGGCGAGGGCCTTGGGGTCAGGAGGGGTGGCGGAGGTGGTGGGCTAGGCGTTGCATCGGGCGTTCGACGTATCGGTGGGTGAGCCAGCTCGCGGGCAGCACCACCGCCAGGAAGGCCGTGGCCATGAGGAGCTGGACGCCCAGTGGTGACCAGCGCAGGTCTCCGGTGAGCGCGACGAAGTACTTCAGCAGCGGGTGGTGCAGCAGGTAGAGCGAGTAGCTGATCAGCCCGAGCCAGGCGAGCACCCGGGGCACCCGCCGGTGTCGCAGCGCCATCGCGCCCGCGAACGTCGCCGCGGCCAGCGCGATCGTCGTGATCCACACATCCGGCTGGATCCACCACCAGCCGCCCTGGAGCGCCCACACCGGGGCGAGCGCCACGAGCGTCATCGTCACCATGACCGGCCAGAGCGGGCCGGTGCCCCGCTCCCAGCGGTGGATGGCGGTGCCGGCGAACATGACCGCGACGATGACCGCGCCGAACCAGGGGACCCTGCTGCTCATGAGCAGCAGGGTGAGCGCCATCAGCCCGAGCCCGCAGGCGGCGGCGGTGCGGAACCGGCCGGTGAACACGCACGCGAGCCCGATGGCGAAACCGGCGAACGACACCCACGCCAGCCAGTTGCCCGACAGCGGGGGGCCCGGCAGCATCAGTCCGGTGGCCATCCCCACGGCCCCGAACAGGACGGCGAGCGCGCCGCTGCGGCGGTGCGCCCCGGTCACGAACAACGCCGTCACCAGCAGGTAGAACACCATCTCGTACGACAGCGTCCACATGGTGTCGACGACGCCGCCGACGCCGATGACGTCCATCAGCATGGTCGCGTGCCCCGCGACCGCCGACAGGTCGCGCGGCACGGTGGCGCGGATGGGGATCCACCAGGTCAGCGCGAGGACCACGCCGATGACGACCAGATAGAGCGGGTACAGGCGGAAGACCCGGCTGGTCCAGAAGGCCGCGACGTCGCCGTGCCGCTCCAGGGACGCGGGAATGATGTAGCCGCTGACCAGGAAGAAGACCAGGATCCCGTACAGGCCGAGGTTGAACCAGTAGGGGCGCAGCGAGGGGACGACCCACGGGAGCAGGTGCTCGGCCACCACCGCCAGGGCTCCGATGCCGCGCAGGGCGTCCAGCCAGGCCAGGCGGACCGGCGACGTGGTCGTCGTCGGCGGGAGCGCGGTCGGGGCGGTCGGCACCGAGCCAACCTACCCAACCTCGGACGATCCGCACCTCCGGTGGACGGTGAGGTCCGGGATGCCGCTTGGACCGGTCCGATTACGGCGGCATTCGCAAGCTCTTGCAAACAGCTTGCTCATAGATTTCATCTGGATTTCTGAGTATTGCGGCTATGTATCGATGAATGTCAGGATGATGCAAGCGGCCCGCTGCGGCGTCGGGGACGACGCGTGCCGCCCCGTGCCCTCTGGCGTGCGGTTTCGCCGACTCGACGACGCCGGACGGCGCGGTGAAACGCGTATTGCCGTGAAGGCACGAGAGGAGTTCGCGTGGCCGTTTCGCGCCGGAGGTTCATGACCTCTGTCATGTCGGGATCCGCCCTGGCCGCGGTGTCATCGTCGCAACTGATGTCCGCCCTGACCACCCCCGCATCAGCAGCAGCCAGC
>NZ_JANZYP010000148.1 GCF_025506355.1 Sphaerisporangium corydalis | reverse complement strand
TGGCTCTGGCACTAATTTCGTGAGGTTGACCCTCGTCAGTCGGCGAGGAGGACGCGTTTGCGCAGGAGGTCGGGGTTGGCGCGGCCGTACATCTGTCGTTTGAGCATCTTGACGCGGTTGACGTGGCCTTCAACCTTTCCTGAGCTGTGAGGCAGGGTCAGGCCGGCTCTGGCGGCGTCGAGGTCGCGGCGTAAGCCGGTGACGAAGGAGTGCAGTTGCGGCAGGTCATCGGCCTGAACCCGGTTCATCCACTGTTCGAGGTGGCCACCGCGAAGGTTCATCATCATGTCGGCGAAGGCCCGCACGTGGTCGCGGACGGCGGCGAGGGGTGGGCAGGCTGCGGTCAGTGCCCGTAGGTGCTGTCGCTCGTCGGTGTCGAGGTCGTCGGGGTTGCGCAGGAACCAGATGGTGGCCTGGCGGACGGTGGGCGACGGCGGGTGCGGCAGGTTCACCGTGGCCTGAGCCCTCCAGGGCCGCAGATATTGGCGCACCGTGGTTCCCTTGCCGAGGTAGCCCATGGCTTTGATCTCCTGGTAGAGCTGTTCGGCGTTGGTGCAGCCCTGCTCCCAGCGCTGCCGCAGGTGGACGGCGAACTCCTCCATCGCCCGGGGACGCTTTCCGGTGCCGTCGTTCACCAGCAACTCCTCCGGGCTGCCGGCACGGGCGAAACGCCGGACGGTATTGCGGGCCAGTCCGAGCTCGCGGGCGATCGTTCGCAGGTCGTGGCCTTGGGCGATCAACCGGTGGACCAGGGTGTGCCGGTGCCGGGTCCTTTTGGCCAGACGGCCGGCTCGCGGCTCGATGTGATCGGCCTTGGCCGGCAGAGGCTCGCTGGTCGATGCGGGCGAGGGCATGTCGGCGGGCCGGAGGGCGGGGGTGAGGTCCCTTAGGTGGTTGCGGTGCTTGGTGATGGTGCGCTCGACGGCGTCGCCGAGGTTTCGCCACATGTGCCAGCGGTCGGCAACTTGGGTCGCCTGTGGTGCGCCGCGGGTGGCGCCGTCGGCGTAGCAGCCCGCCCGGTCCCGGCAGATGACCTGCACGCCTGGCCGTTGGCGAAGCCAGGTGGCCAGCGCGTCCGATGATCGTTCCGGAAGCATGTCGATCGGTCGGCTGGTGGTGATGTCGATCAGGATCGTGCCATAGGTGTGGCCGCGGCGCAGGGCGAAGTCATCCACTCCGAGCACCTCCGGACCCGGTCCTGGGTGGGGGTCGGGCAGGGATCGGATCAGTCTGATCAGCGTCATGCGATTCACCGCTGCGGCCAGGTGATGGGTGAGCCGGGCGCCGGCCCTGCCGCCCAGCGCCAGGCCGATCGTCTGCAGCAGATTCCGCAGCGGGGTGCTGTAGCGCCCGTAGCGGACGGTCAGCCCGGGTATCTGCTCGGCGAAGGTTTGCTTGCCGCAGTCGTCGTTGCCGCACCGAAACCGCTGCACCCGCAAGTGCAGCACCGTCTCCTGGCCGCTCACCGCGGTGTCGCACACTCGCCGTTCATAGCTGCTGTGCACGCGCTGGGAGACCATCCCGCACTGCGGGCAAGCGGCCTGTGACGTCCGAGTCCTGGCCCGGATCCGTACCGATCTCCCCGACCGGCCCACCTGGTCGATCTGCACGCAGGCCAGATGAGGGAACAGGACCGTCAGCAACCCCGAAATCGTCACCCAGCATGATCGGCAACCCGGGCAGTCGACCGCCGGAAGATCACGAAATTAGTGCCAGAGCC
>NZ_JANZYP010000147.1 GCF_025506355.1 Sphaerisporangium corydalis | reverse complement strand
CAACCGCCTGGTGGGCATCCTCCACGGCTGCCTTAAAACCCACACCACCTACGACCAGGCAACCGCATGGTCACACCGCAACCACGACCTCGCCGCTTGACATCCAACGTCCAGGGATGTCTGACCCCTCAAGTGTCGCGACGGCGGTAGCCAAGCAAGGCCGCGACGATTAGAAGTGCGGTCCAGGCTGTGAGGAGCAGTGCGCCCTGCCCGGGTGTCACCGCGGCGCTGGCGTCGGCGATCGGGAACCACATCGCGAATCCGGCGCTGTCTGGAAGGTACTTGACCTCGGGCAAGCGGTCGCGCAGAAGCGGCCCGACGATGAAGAAGTACCCCAGCAGGACGACGACCGCCGCGAGTGTCTTACGCAGCAGAGCGCCCACGGCCGCGCTGGCCAACGTGATCAGCACGAGATAGCAGGTGGCGCCGCTCAGCGCGCCCGCCACCTGCTCGAAGGTCAGCGGCGCAGCCGTACCACCCAGCATCACGGCCGTGAGGATGACGCCAGCGGCGGCCGTGACCGCCGCCGCGGGCAGCGCAACGATCGCCAGCGCGAGGTGCTTGGCCGTCAGCTGGAGGGTACGGCGAGGCATCGCAGTCAGCGTGGTGCGAATCTGCCCGCCGGTGTACTCCGAGCAAGCGGCCAGGATGCCGGAGATCACGAAGCCGGCCTGCGCGTAACTGATCGACGCCAGCCCGATGTCGATGACGCTCATGGTGCCGGTCGATCCCTGCAGGCCGGCGACCGTGAAGGCGAGCGCGAGGATCAGGTTGACGGCCAGGGTGCCCGCGAGCGTGAGCCAGGTCGACGGCAGGGAGACAAGCTTCGACAGCTCAGCCGCCAGCGCCTGGGCGGCTTCCCTGCCACGGGTGCGAGGTGTCATGCGTCCCTCCGGGTAAAAACGGCGGCGGCGATCATGAGCAGCACCATCACCCAGGCTGTCATGACCAGGTCACCGACGAGGGGGCTGATCTCGACGGTGTTGTCCGCGATCTTCCGGATGAACATCCGGATCCCGGCCATGTCGGGCAGGTAGTTGGCCAGGAGCGTGATCTTGGTGAGCAGGTACGTGACGGTGACGACCGAGGTATTGGCGATAAGCACGGCAAGCGGGATGACCCCGTGCCGGGTGAGCACGGTGACCCCGAAGGCCAGCAGGGAAGTGTAGACCCAGTAGCAGACCACACCGGCCAGCCGCGGGAGCTCCTCGATGCCCAGCACCGGTGCATGCTCGCCGAGCACCACGTGGACGACGCCCATGGTGGTGAACACCGCGACGACGGCGAGCAACGCGCTGCCGATCGCGATCGTGGCAGCCTTGGCCAGCAGGAAACGGAGCCGGGACGGAACGGCCGTCAGGCTCGTGGTGATCTGTCGCCCACCTCCGGACTCCTCGCTCTCGGTGAAGTACTCACTGCTGATGCCGACGACGCCGAGGATGATCACGCCGACCACGCCGAAGGCCAGCTCCTGGTAGCCGATGTCGACCCCGGCCGCCCGCTCGGCGCCGCGGGTGATCGCGTCGAGAGCCGCGGAGGAGGTGATCCCGGCGACCACGCTCGGCACGAGCACCCCGGCTGCCATCGCGATCCACACCGTCGGCAATGAGGCAAGCTTCGAGGCCTCCGCCGCGAGCGCCCTCACCGAGCACCACCGGTGGTCAGGGCGAAGAAGGCATCCTCCAGGCTCTGGTGGGACCCGGTGACCTCGCCGAGGGTGCCGCTGGCCACGAGCCTGCCCTTGTTGATGACCAGGACGTCGTCCACGGTCTCCGCGAGCTCGCCCATCAGATGGCTAGATGTACTGACCACGGAGGTTGAGTACGCGGACACGGCGTTGATGTTCTTGTAATGGGTGAGGGCCTTCGGGTTCGGTGTGGATTGCGACGTCTACACCGACCTGCCGGAGGCCCTCATGCCCCACCGT
>NZ_JANZYP010000146.1 GCF_025506355.1 Sphaerisporangium corydalis | reverse complement strand
ACCCCCACCACCGCCGCCGCGAACCGCCACCCAAAAGGATTGGGCCCGAACACCCACTCCCCCGCACCGATCAACCACTTCCCCAACGGGGGGTGGACGACGTAGGAGGCGCACTTGTCGATGTTGGCGGGCGCGCACTGCTGCCAGATGTTCTCGTTGCCGGCCAGGAGCATCTTGTCGGCGTCCTTGACGGCGACCCGCTCCACGCCGAACTTCAGCAGCGACAGCGCGTCCTTGGCGTAGTAGGTCTCGTCGAAGACCACCGCCTTGGGCGACCCCAGCCGGTCGAACCGCAGAAACGCCCCGAACGCCGCCACCAGCAGCGGCCCGAGCCACCCCCACATGGGGCTTCCGCGGAACGGGGGGACGAGCCGGTCGCGCACCGATCCCGATCGTGCGGGGTCGTCACGCGGCTCCGGCTGTTCGAAGTCCTGGTTGGGGAAGTCCGTCAGGGCCATCCGGACATCGTACGGGGCGGCTATTACGTCCAACCTAAGAAACACCTCTTACGTACCCAATTGGGAGACTCGTGCACGAAGGTGCTGGGCGGATGCCGGCGGCGGCGATGCGAGAGGATGGACGGGTGAACGACAACGGCAGGCTGGTTCTGGCTGGTGCTCCGATCGGGCGGGCCGAGGACGCCTCCGCCCGGCTCCGCGAGGCGCTTTCGACCGCGGACGTCGTCGCCGCCGAGGACACCCGCCGCCTGCGCAGGCTGGTCTCCGAGCTGGGGGTCACCCTCAGCGGGCGGGTGGTGTCCTACTACGACGCCAACGAAGCGGCCCGGGCCAAAGAGCTCCTGGAGGTCCTGCGCGACGGGCACACCGTGCTGGTGATCACCGACGCGGGCATGCCCGGGGTCTCCGACCCGGGGTACCGCCTGACGCACCTCGCCGTCGAGGCGGGCATCCAGGTGACGGCGCTGCCCGGGCCCTCGGCGGTCACCACCGCCCTGGCGATCTCCGGCCTGCCGAGCGACCGGTTCTGCTTCGAGGGGTTCCCGCCGCGCAAGGCGGGCGAGCGGTCGCGGCGGCTGGCGGGCCTGGCCGTGGAACAGCGCACGATGGTCTTCTTCGAGGCGCCGCACCGCCTCGAGTCCTGCCTCACCGCGATGGCCGAGGCGTTCGGCCCCGAGCGGCCCGCCGCCGTCTGCCGCGAGCTGACCAAGACCTACGAGGAGGTACGGCGGGGCGGGCTCGGTGAGCTGGCCGAATGGGCCGCCGGAGACGTGCGCGGGGAGATCACCATCGTGGTCGCCGGGCACGACCCCGCCGATGTCGAGCCCGACATCGGCGGGCTGGTGGACGAGGTCGCCCGCCGGGAGGTCGCGGGCGTCTCCCGCAAGCAGGCGATCGTCGACGTGGCCAAGTCCGCGGGGATCCCCAAGCGCGAACTGTACGACGCCGTCCACCGCGCATAGGGTGCCCGGGTGGTTGTTCGCGCCCTCTCCTTAAGAATTGCTGGGAAACCCCGACTTTCCGCTAAGCCGGTGACATCCGCGGTGAGCGGCGAGTCCGATCGGGTTTCCACCGTCCTGGACAGGCTCGTCCCGCCGTTCCAGGGGAGCCGCCTGTGGGGGTGGCTCGGGCCGTTGCTGGTGGCGGCGTTCGGGGCGTTTCTGCGGTTCGACCGGCTGGGGTCGCCCAAGGCGGTGGTCTTCGACGAGACCTACTACGCCAAGGACGGGCTGTCGCTGCTCAGGTACGGGGTCGAGCGGAGCTTCCTCGGCACCACCAAGGACCCGATCGCCGACCGGCGGCTCATCGCAGGGCGCGACGACCTGTGGGTCACCTGCACCCCCGACGACCAGGGCCCCTGCGCGCTCTATGTGGCGCACCCCCCGTTGGGGAAGTGGTTGATCGGTGCGGGGGAGTGGGTGTTCGGGCCCAATCCTTTTGGGTGGCGGTTCGCGGCGGCGGTGGTGGGGGT
>NZ_JANZYP010000145.1 GCF_025506355.1 Sphaerisporangium corydalis | reverse complement strand
GACCCGGATGCACCTCATTATGGGCGACACACCGCAGCAGACCCCCATCCCGCAGACACTCACCGCTTAACCTGCAGAACAGGATCACACGAAGGTCAACTCATACACCACTTCGCTGGACGTGACCTCAGGGGGATAACTCCGTGACATGCCGACCTCTCCGGAAGGGTCAGAGACACGACAGTCAACCAGAGCGACTCCATGGAACTCGGGGTACATCAGCGCCCCGATCTACGTGATCTTGGACAACCTGTCGGCGCACAAGAACTGGCGGATCCGCACCTAGGCGAACAAGCACAAGGTCGAGCTGCTATTCACGCCGACCTACGCCTCCTGGGCCAACCCGAACGAGGCTCACTTCGGGCCGTTGCGCCAGTTCACCATCGCCGGCTCCGACCATGCCAATCACACGGTCCAGACCCGCGCTTTGCACGCCTACCTGCGCTGGCGCAACGCCAACGCCCGCCACCCCGACGTGCTGGCCGCCCAACGCCGTGAACGCGCCCGCATCCGCAGCGAGAAACGCATCCGGTGGGGCGGCCGACCGCTCTCAGCCACCGCGGCCTGAGGACCACCCAACCCGGTGATCATGGCCATACCCTGCGGTTCGCACACGCTCGGGTAAGAACCGCAGGGTATGACCGGAAGCCGCGCGGTGTCCTGTCCTCCAGGTCGGCCAGCTACCGGATGACGTGCTCGCCGTAGGCGTCAGCTGGCGCGGGATATCTACGGGATGAACAAGCTCGCCATACGAGCTCTTTTCGGTGTTTCAGCAGCTCACTGCATGGATGACAGCTAGGGCCTGTACGGAGTTGGGATCACAGGGATTCGCCTGCGCCGTGGTTTGTGGTCCTGGTAGGCCATCGCCATGGCGCGTGGCGAGCTCACCGATGATGAATGGTCCTTGATCGAACCGCACCTGCCCCTAGGCGAGCGCGGCCCGATCCCGGACCTGCGACAGCAGTTCAACGCCGTGATGTGGCGCTTTCGCACCGGCAGCCCGTGGCGGGACCTGCCCGCCGAGTACGGCCCCTGGTCCACCGTCTACGACAGGTTCCGCTTGTGGGCCACGATCGGCGTCTTCGAGCAGTTGATGCAGGCCGTGATCGCCGAGGCCGCCGCACGCGGGCAGGTCGACCTCGACCTGGTCAGCGTGGACTCCACCACGATCCGCGCCCACCATCACGCCGCCGGGATGGTTCTGGACGGCGAACTGGTAAAGGCGCTGGAGGAAGCCTGGGAACAGGAAAAGGGGCTGCGCCAAAGGGGCAAAACCCCCACAACGGCGAAGGCGGCCGGGACGGGGACGGAGACGGCAGCCAGGACGAACGCCGGCGATTACGACCACGGCGCCGGATCCGGCTGAAGGCGGCCGCGCCGGGCCGCTCTCGGGGAGGGCTGACCAGCAAGGTTCACCTGTCTGCCGACCGGTACCGCCGTCCGCTGTCCTTCATCCTCACCCCGGGCCAAGCCGCAGACAGCCCGCAGTTTCGCACCGTGCTGTCCCGCATCAAGATCCGCCTGCCCGTCGGACGTCCGCGTACCCGACCGGCCGCGGTGGCGGCCGACAAGGCCTACTCCTCTCGCGGTAACCGCGCCTACCCGCGCCGGCGCGGCATCAAGGCCGTCATCCCCGAAAAACTCGATCAGGCGGCCAACCGCAAGAAACGCGGCTCCCGTGGCGGCCGCCCGGACACCCACGATCCCGATCTCTACAAGGAACGCAACACCGCCGAACGTTGCATCAATCGGATGAAGGACCGGCGCGGCCTGGCCTTCCGCTTCGATAAGAATCCCGCCGGCTACCTCGCCGGCCTTCATCTACGCGGAGCCATCTTGTGGGTCCGGAGCCGTCGACCCGCTTAAAGATCCGAACTCCGTACAGGCCCTAGTGCTGCGACCGGAAACGATCACCGGGTTCGCGTGTAGCCCGCGGTGCCGATTGGATGTTGTGTACAGGTCCGATCGGTGCGAGGAGGCGCGGTGGCAGAACCGGTCCGGGTACGAAGATTGAT
>NZ_JANZYP010000144.1 GCF_025506355.1 Sphaerisporangium corydalis | reverse complement strand
GGGTCCAGGTGCCGTTGAGGGTGGTGGCGGTGAAGGAGCGGAAGTAGCGGCCTTGGGAGCCGATGGCTTCCACCAGCATGAGGTAGCGGTTCTGGCCTTGGAGTTTGTAGACCTGGACGGCTTCGAACAGGTTGTTGGTCGAGTCGCTCATGATGACGGTTGAGGTGGTGCCGAAGTTGCCGGGGAAGTTCCCGATGGGCATGGTGGCGCGGTAGATCTTGCCGTTGTCGCCGGCGAAGAACAGGTACATGGTGGTGCTGTCACCGATGACGGTTTGGTCGATGGGTCCGGTTCCGGAGCCGGTGATGCTCCCGGAGAACAGGGTTTGTTGTGCGGACCAGCCGTTGGGGTTGGTGGGGTCGGTGGTGGTGCGGTAGGAGAAGGCGGTGGCGCCCCATTGGTAGGTGAGGACCCAGGTGTTTTTGGGGGCGAAGTAGAACAGGGTGGGGGCGACGGTGGCGGAGTTCATGGTGTTCTGGGTGGCGTTGGCCATGTCGGGCCAGGTGGTGAAGGGGGCGAAGTTCATTGAGCCCCATCGGGTGCCGGTGTCGTGGGTGGTGGCGTAGACCAGTTGGCGGCCGTTGTAGGGGACGGTGGTGAAGTCCTTGAGTGAGACCCACCCGGACTTGGGGGTGGCCAGGGGACCGGTCGAGCTCCACCGGTAACTCGAGGGAAGCGCGCACGTACCGGTCGGCGTCGGCGTCGGCGTGGGGGTCACGGTCGGGGTCACGGTCGGCGTCGGGCTCGGGGTGCCCGGGTCGCCGGTGCAGGCCACGCCGTTCAGGGAGAACGACGTGGGTGCGGGGTTGCTCCCGTTCCAGGAGCCGTTGAACCCGAAGGCGGTACTGCCGCCGGAGGGGATGGCGGCGTTGTAGCCGACATTGGTCGCGGTCACCGAAGAACCGGACTGGGTGTGGGTGGCGTTCCAGATCTGGGTGATCTCCTGGCCTGAGCCGAAGGACCAGGTCAGCCGCCAGCCGTTGACCGCGTCACCGAGATTGTCGATCGTCACGCTGGCGCCGAAGCCGCCCTGCCAGCTCGAGGTGACGGTGTAGTCGACCCGGCAGGCGACGGCGGCCTCCGCGGGCTGCGTGGCGAGCAGCCCGCCCGCCGCCAGCAGGACGGAGATCGCGCCGATCGCCGTCCTGCGGCGCACGGCGGGACGGGACGTCCGTGTTCGCCAGGGCAGGGGCATCTGAATTCTCCTCATCGTGCCACCCGCCGTCAGGGGCTGGTGCAGGAGGCGGTCGGGGTGGCGGCGTTGCCGTTGGCGGTGAAGCCGAAGACCGTGGAGCCACCCGCGGGGATGGAGCCGTTGTAGGAGACGTTGCGTACGGTCACGCTGGAGCCGGACACACTCTGCTCGCCGTTCCAGAGGCTGCTGATCGTCTGCCCGCTGGGCCAGGTCCACCGCACGGTCCACCCGCTGACCGCCGAGGTGCCGGCGCTGACCGTCACCGCCGACTGGAAGCCGCCCGACCAGGTGTTGCTCGTCGTGATCGTCGCCGAACACGCCCCCGTACCCGGCGTGGGAGTGGGAGTGGGGGTGGGGGTAGGCGTGGGGGTAGGCGTGGGATTCGGGTTCGGGCCGGCGTTGTTGAGGGCGTTCAGGACCGCGTCGTAGGCGGGCTTTTTGTTGTTGCCGCTGAACAGCAGTGGGGTGTCGCCGGAGCGCCAGGAGTCCTGGTCGCGGACGCCCCAGGTCGTGAGGCCGTTGCAGCGGGCGACGGCCAGGCAGTCGTTGGTCACGGCTGCGTAGGTCTGGGCGGAGGCGCCTTGGATGTCGAGTTCGGTGATCTGCACGTCGACGCCGAGGGCGGCGAAGCTGGAGATGGTGGTGCGGTAGTTGCTGTTGTAGGGGCTGCCGCTGTTGAAGTGGGACTGCAGGCCGACGCAGTCGATCGGCACGCCGCGTTGTTTGAAGTCGCGGACCATGTTGTACACGCCCTGCGTTTTGGCCCAGGTCCAGTTGTCGATGTTGTAGTCGTTGTAGCAGAGTTTGGCGGCGGGGTCGGCGGCTCGTGCGGTGCGGAAGGCGACCTCGATCCAGTCGTTGCCGGTGGATTGCAGGTTGGAGC
>NZ_JANZYP010000143.1 GCF_025506355.1 Sphaerisporangium corydalis | reverse complement strand
TATCGGGGTTTTTTCATTGGTTTTTTGTTGGGTGGTGAATTGGAAAACGCGGTCGGAGCGTTTGCTCCGGCCGCGTGTTTTTGTGCGCCGCTCACCGTGTGGGGGTCATCCCCAGGGGGTGTTGCCGTCGGGCTGGGGGATCGGGGTGGGTGCGGGGGTGGGGGTGGAGGTCGAGGTCAGGGGCGGGTTGGTGGGGGTGGTGTCGGCGGTTGCCATGGTGGCTGCCAGGGTGACGCCGCCGGCGGCGAAGACGGTGACGATGATGATCCGGGCGGCTGCGTTCTTGGCGAAGTTCGTCATTTCGGTGACCCCTCATCTGCGGTGGCGGCTTGCGTTTTTTGGTGTTTCCCTGCTCGCAAGACCAAAGCTATTGGGGTCTGCTATCCGGTCCTTATCGTCATCCTTCTGCCGCGCTATGCCGCCGAAAGCCGGGACGATAGCGCGTTTAGGGGGGCTCATTCCCCCGGACACCCCCACCGCCGATAACCCCAGCTCACCACCCCCACCCCGGAGCATCTGGCACGGGATGGCACACCTGGGTGGAACGCCTACAGGGCGACACGCGCCCGCGTGCCGCAAGATCCATCACGGCTCATAGGAGCGAACATGCACCGATTACTGGTCACCGCCCTCACCGGGCTGGCGCTGCTGATGTCCCTGGCGCTGACACCGGCGAACGCCCAGACCACCGTGTTTCCGTCGACGCTGATCCAGATCAACCTCGCCGGCGTCTCCAAGTGCATCGGCCCGAGCAACGGCGGCACGGCCAACGGCACCCCGGCGGTGCTGATGGACTGCAACGAACTCTGGCACGGCACCGGCCGCGATCGATCGGTCCGCAGCTTCGCCGACAAGTGCCTCAGCATCATCGCCGGCCACCCCGTGCCGACCCCTCTCGGCACCCCACTGGTTCTGCGGGACTGCACCAATCCCGTGTCCGGCGACCAGCAATGGACCTTCGCCGCACTGAACCCCGGCGGCTTTGACGGCATCTGGACCCTCCGCAACCCGGCGTCCCTCAGATGCGCGAGCCCGGCCAACGGCAGTACGGCGACCGGCACCCCACTGGTCATGCAGAACTGCCCCGGCGGCCGACAGTGGCTCACGCCGAACCCTCCGACGACCTACGGTTTCGACGAGGACGACGGCCTGGCCTGACGGGGCGGTACCGGTGACCCGTCCGCTTATCTACGTGTACTGGTGATCACGAGGGCGCCGCCGCCCGTACGAGGCCATCGCGGCGGCGCCTTGCCTTGGTGAAGGGCGCGGATGTCAGTCTTCAAGGACTGTCGGCGCTACGGCTCGGCAGGCAGGTGGACGGATCGGCAGGTTGGGGGAAGAAGGGCGGGAGCGATCCGGGCACCCTGTCCTGGTCGTTCCCCGTGATCGTGCCAGCGAGTTGGTCGGCCTCGTCGAGGTACTCCGTCGTAAGCAGTACGGTCGTGCCGTCCGCGACCAGGGCGCGCATCATCTCCCACGCCTCGCCTCTGTTGCGGGGATCCAGCCCGGTCGCCGGTTCGTCGAGGAACAGCACCTCCAGCTGGCCGACAAGCCTGACGGCCAGTCGCCGGGGCCGGCTGACAGGACTCGCACTCCGCCTAAGGACGCCACCAAGCCACTTTCAGCGGAGTTCGTGCTTGCCGTCTGCTTGGTGGCGTCGCGGGCGGGGGTGGGGGAGCGGAGCGGGCGCAGTGGGCGGGCGGGTTGCGTGGTGGTGTCGCGGGCGGGGGTGGGGGTGGTGAGCTGGGGTTATCGGCGGTGGGGGTGTCCGGGGGAATGAGCCCCCCTAAACGCGCTATCGTCCCGGCTTTCGGCGGCATAGCGCGGCAGAAGGATGACGATAAGGACCGGATAGCAGACCCCAATAGCTTTGGTCTTGCGAGCAGGGAAACACCAAAAAACGCAAGCCGCCACCGCAGATGAGGGGTCACCGAAATGACGAACTTCGCCAAGAACGCAGCCGCCCGGATCATCATCGTCACCGTCTTCGCCGCCGGCGGCGTCACCCTGGCAGCCACCATGGCAACCGCCGACACCACCCCCACCAACCCGCCCCTGACCTCGACCTCCACCCCCACCCCCGCACCCACCCCGATCCCCCAGCCCGACGGCAACACCCCCTGGGGATGACCCCCACACGGTGAGCGGCGCACAAAAACACGCGGCCGGAGCAAACGCTCCGACCGCGTTTTCCAATTCACCACCCAACAAAAAACCAATGAAAAAACCCCGATA
>NZ_JANZYP010000142.1 GCF_025506355.1 Sphaerisporangium corydalis | reverse complement strand
GCCCACCCGATCCCGAACACCCAGCCGCCCTCGGACGTCGAGCCATCGCCGGACTCGCGACCGCTCGTGGCCGCCCAGCCGCCCTCGAACGCCCGGCCATCGGACGCGTCGTCACCCTCACACGCGCGACCGGCCCCGGACGCCCCGCCACACTCGGACACGCGACCGGCCCCGGACGCCCCGCCATCCTTGGACACGCGACCGCCCTTGGCCGGGCCCCCATCGCCGGACGCGCGATCACCCCTTACCGCCCAGCCGCCCTCGGACGCCCAGATCGCTCCCGGACCCCCGGGCGCGCAGGCCCGGGAGCGGGACAGCATCAGGCGGTGATCTGGACCGATCCCGGGCGGCGGGCTACGGTCACCACATGCGGACCGAGATCTGTGAGAGGTTCGGGGTCGAGTTCCCGCTGTTCGCGTTCAGCCACTGCCGCGACGTGGTCGCCGCGGTCACCAACGCGGGCGGGTTCGGCGTGCTGGGTGCGGTGGCCTACTCCCCCGAGCAACTCGAACGTGAACTCTCCTGGATCGACAGGCAGGTGCGCGGGCGCCCGTACGGGGTGGACGTGCTGGTCCCCGGGAAGATCGACCGGTCGGTCGCCGACCCGGACGCCCGGCTGCTCGACCACGTCCCCGAGGTCCACCGCGACTTCGTCGCCCACCTGTTCACCAAGTACGGGGTGAGCTCGGACAAGACCTTCACCGCCGGGCAGGCGGGCCCGCCCGCCTCCAAGGCCGACGAGATCGGGCGCCGCGTCACGCACTCCGGAGCCACCGGGCTGATCGACGTCGCCCTGCGGCACCGCATCGGCCTGATCGCCAGCGCGCTCGGCACGCCGCCCCCCGAGATGGTGGACCGCGCCCGCGCCGCGGGCGTCCCCGTCGCGGCGCTGGTCGGCACGGTCGAGCACGCCCACCGGCAGGTGGCGGCCGGGGCCGACCTGATCGTGGCCCAGGGCACCGAGGCCGGCGGCCACACCGGCGAGGTGTCGACCATGGTTCTGGTGCCCCAGGTCGTGGACGCGGTGGCGCCCCTCCCGGTGCTGGCGGCGGGCGGCATCGCGAACGGGCGGCAGATGGCCGCGGCGATGGCCCTCGGCGCCGAGGGCGTGTGGTGCGGCTCGGTCTGGCTCACCACCGAAGAGGCCGAGACGCCGCCGGTGGTCAAGCGCAAGATGCTCGCCGCCACCTCCCTGGACACCGTGCGGTCGCGGTCGCGCACGGGCAAGCCGGCCCGGCAGCTGGTGTCCGCCTGGACCAAGGAGTGGGACGAGGCCCCCGAGAGCCCCGGGCCGCTGCCGATGCCCCTGCAGATGCTGCTCGCCGAAGGCGCCCTCACCCGCATCGGCAACGCCGCCGAAAGCGGCGAACCGGGGGCGCGGGAGCTGGCCAACTACTTCGTCGGCCAGGTGGTCGGCCAGCTCGACCAGGTGAAACCCGCCCGCCAGGTCGTCTACGAGATGATCGAGGAATTCGCCACCGCGATAACCCGCCTCACCGACCTGACCCACCCCTGACCCCCCCCGGCGACCCCCCTCGCCGTGGTGGGGTCGGACGTGTGAGCGGGATCACGTGAATCCGGTTGGTTCGGGGAACGCGGGGCAGCTGCTCCTTCGTCTTCATCATCAGGAAGCAAGGACTGTGGAGGTGCGATGCTCGCGGCGCTGACCGGCCTCGGGTTGTCCACGGCGGCGGGGCTCAACGCCTACATCCCGCTGCTCGTGGTCGGTCTACTGGCGAACTTCACCGACGTCGTGCGGCTGCCGCCCGACTACGCGTGGCTGACCAACGGCTGGGTGCTGGCGGTGGTCAGCGTCCTGCTGCTGGCCGAGATCGTGCTCGACAAGGTCCCGGTCGTCGACCATGTCAACGACATGATCCAGACGGCGGTGCGGCCGGCCGCCGGCGGCGTGGTCTTCAGCGCCACGCAAGCGGCGTCCCAGCTCGACCACTCCACCTGGATGACCCAGAACCCGTGGGTCGGCTGGGTGCTCGGCGTCGGAGTCGCCTTCGCCGTCCACGCCATGAAGGCCTCGGCCCGCCCGGTCGTCAACGTCTCGACCGCCGGGGTCGGGGCGCCCATCGTCAGCACGGTCGAGGACGCCGGATCGCTCGGCATGAGCCTGGTCGCCGTCTTCTTCCCGGTGCTGGTCATCGTCGGGCTGGTGGTGCTGGCGATCCCCGCCTGGTGGGCGATCCGGCTCATCCGCCGCCGCCGCGCCCGCCGCAGAACCCCCCTCCCCTCCACCCCCCAACCCACCTG
>NZ_JANZYP010000141.1 GCF_025506355.1 Sphaerisporangium corydalis | reverse complement strand
GCAACCCCCGCCTCTCCACCCCCCCGACCGACCAGGACAACCCCCAACCCCCCGGCGCATCGGCCGATCCCGGCGACTCCCGTCCCTCCACCCCCCCGACCGACCAGGACAACCCCCGGCCTTCCGGTGTATCAACCCCGAGCCTCGGCCCCGGATCTGGCCCGCCTCACGTCCCGGGCCCGGAAGCGCCGAGCGCCGGTCCGGTTGGGGGCCCGAGCCCGGAGGGGGCGAGTGCTGGTGCGGAGGCGGCTGTTCGTGTTTGGCGGGGGATGCGTGCGCTGGTGCTCGATCGGTACGACCGGCGCAAGGAGGTCTGCGACGCGCTCGACATGAGCTTCATCAGGGTCAAGGCGCTGCGCTACCTGGTCGCGGCGCCGCTGACGATGCGGCAGCTCGCCGCCAAGCTGGCCACCGACGCTCCGTACACCACGATCGTGGTGGACGATCTCGTACGGCGCGGGATGGTGGTGCGGGACGTGCATCCGGGGGACCGCCGGCAGAAGGTCGTGACGGTGACCCCCGAAGGCGCCAGGGCCGCAGGACGCGCCGAGGAGATCCTCGGCGAACCACCCCCACCCCTGCGCGACCTCGACCCCACCGACCTCGCCACCCTCGACCGCATAATCGCCACCCTGACCCACTGACCTCCCGAGTTCCTCCTCACCGCTGACCCGTCGATCCTCCCCGAACCACTGACCTTCCCGGGGCTCGCCGGCCTCCCGACCCGCCGGCCCTCTTGGGACCTGCTGATCCAGCCCGGCGGCCAGGGATGTCAGTGGTCGCGGTGGGTGACCAGGCGGGCGAGGGTGCCGAGTTCGGCGGAGGGGCGCGGTTCCGGTCGTGCCGCCGCGAGCAGGGCGAGGGCCTCCAGCAGCAGCTCGTCGGCACGCGTCCGCGTCCAGTCGCGCCCGCCGGCTGCCTCGATCAACTCGGCCGCCCGCACCAGCTCGTCCGCGTTCGCCCGCTCTGCGGCCTGGACCGGGTCGCCGGCTTGGACCGGGGCGGCGCCGTTGGCCGATCCGCCGACACCGGAGGGTCCGCTGGTACCGGTGTCGGCTGGGTGGACGGTCGGGAGAGGGGCGGCCGGTTGGGGATGGGGGTGGTGGTAGAGGGTGGCGAGTTCGTGGCCGGCGGGGGTGTTGGAGGTG
Source organism: Sphaerisporangium corydalis (assembly GCF_025506355.1). Taxonomy (GTDB): domain Bacteria; phylum Actinomycetota; class Actinomycetes; order Streptosporangiales; family Streptosporangiaceae; genus Sphaerisporangium; species Sphaerisporangium corydalis. Next base: position 1,640 of record NZ_JANZYP010000141.1, on the reverse strand, counting down.
AGGGCGGCGACGACGGGGAGGGACTTTTTTCTGCTGCGGAGGTCGGAGTAGACGGGTTTGCCGGTAATGGCGGGGTCGCCCCAGATGCCGAGTAGGTCGTCCACGAGCTGGAAGGCCAGCCCGAGCCGGGTGCCGTAGCCGCGGAGGTGCTCGATCTGCTCCGCGTCGCCTCCGCCGAACAGGGCGCCGAGGGCGCAGGCGCCGCCGAGCAGCGCCCCGGTCTTGCCCTCCGCCATGCTCACGCACTCGGACAGCCCGACGTCGTCACGCGTCTCGAACGCGGTGTCGGAACTCTGGCCCTCGACCAGGTCGAGAACGGCGGCGCCGAGCACCCGGGAGCCTTCGCCCGCCGCCGGGTGGCCTCCGGCGCCGAGCACGTCGAAGGCGAGAGTCAGCAGGGCGTCCCCGGCGAGGATGGCCCCGCTCACCCCGAACACGCTCCAGGCCGTGGGGCGATGGCGCCGGGTCACGTCCCCGTCCATCACGTCGTCGTGCAGGAGGGAGAAGTTGTGCACGAGCTCCACCGCGACCGCCGCGGGCAGCGCCGGCTCCGGGGTGCCGCCGACCGCCTCGGCCGCCAGCAGGACCAGCGCCGGGCGGATGGCCTTCCCGCCGTCGGCGGTGGCCTCCCGGCCGTACTCGTCGAGCCAGCCGAAGTGGTAGCCCGCGATGCGCCGCATCGACAGGGGCAACGTCTCCACCGCTGATCGCAGTGCCGGGCCGACCAGTTCGCGGCTCCAGGCCAGTACCTCGTTCGTCGGCCGGCCCGTGGTCATCACCTTGGCCATACGCGCGACCCCTTCTCCTCGTACAAGCTCTCGATACGTACCGGGGGAGACCTTCATCGACTTCATCACACTTACCGCTGACAATCTCCGTCATGGTGCCCAAAAACTGGTCTTGCTAGTGCGGTGCCGCACCGCCGCCCGGCAGGCCGGGCGAACTCGTTCAGTGGCCGATTTCGACGTGTTCGAGGATGCCGAGTGCGTCGGGGACCAGGACGGCGGCGGAGTAGTAGGCGCTGACGAGGTAGGAGATGATCGCTTGTTCGTTGATGCCCATGAATCGGACCGAGAGGCTGGGTTCGTATTCGTCGGGGATGCCGGTTTGGTGGAGTCCGATGACGCCTTGGTTCTGTTCGCCGGTGCGCATGACGAGGATGGAGCTGGTGCGGGTCTTGGTGACGGGGATCTTGTTGCAGGGCAGCAGCGGGATGCCGCGCCAGGAGGGGATGGCGTGGCCGTCGATCTCGACGCTCTGCGGGTAGACGCCGAGACGATTGCATTCCCGGCCGAACGCGGCGATGGTCTGCGGGTGTGCCACGAAGAAATGGGACTTTCTTCGCCGGCAGAGGAGTTCGTCGAGGTCGTCGGGGGTGGGGGGGCCGGTGCGGGTGTGGATGCGTTGTTTGAGGTCGGCGTTGTGGAGGAGGCCGAATTGGGGGTTGTTGATGAGTTCGTGTTCTTGGCGTTCGCGGAGGGCTTCGATGGTGAGGCGGAGTTGTTGGTGGGTTTGGTTCATGGGTTGGTTGTAGAGGTCGGCGACGCGGGTGTGGATGCGGAGGATGGTTTGGGCGACGCTGAGTTCGTATTCGCGGGGGGTGGTTTCGTAGTCGACGAAGGTGTGGGTGATCTGGGGTT
>NZ_JANZYP010000140.1 GCF_025506355.1 Sphaerisporangium corydalis | reverse complement strand
CCGGCGGGGAGGGCCGACGGGGGTGGGCCCGGGGTTGTGGAGACGAGCTCGGGCCGGTGACACCAGGACAGGTCATGGCCCGAGCTCGCGGGCCGCGTGCCCCTGGGGTTCGGTCTCCACCCCTCCGAAGTGACCTCGCCCGTAGTGCGGGACACGCGACGCTCCAGCGTGACCGGTCGGCAGCCGTCCGTGCCGTCCCCACGATCCCCCTGCCGAGAGTCACCGGAGCCGGCCGGCCGTTGACCGGTCAAGCCACCAACCTAAGCGCGAACCCCGGCCCCGGACATGCTCCACTCTGCGCATTTAACGGTGTAATCGGAGCCCCTCCCCCTGTGTACGAGCCCCCGACCCATCCTGCGAACCACCAGCCCGACACACCCGCCACCGGACCGCCGATGCTCTCCCGGGTGAGCCTTCTATGCACGCCGCATAGGGACAGGCTGGGACAACCTGGGACATAGGAAATCCAGAGAGACACCAGGTGGGACACCCGCCGAGCCACCCGTCATCCGCTTGGTCGCTCAGCCGTTCAACCGTCATCCACTCAGCCGTTGACCACCCAACCGCCCAGCCATTCAGCCGCCCAGCCGTTCGACCGTTCGACCGTTCGACCGTTCGACCGCCCAGCCATTCACAGCCATACAGCCGCCCAGCCGTTCGACCGCCCAGCCATTCACAGCCATATAGCCATTCAGCCGCTGAGCGGCTCAGCCGTGGTCGCTGGAGCGGTGGGCTCCCCATTCGACCATCCAGGCCGCCACCTGGGTACGCGAGGAGAACCCGAGTTTGGCCAGGATGTTGGCCACGTGCCGGGCGACGGTTGCCGAACTGATGACGAGTTCGGCGGCGATGACACGGTTACTGAGTCCTTGGGCGATGAGCAGGGCGATCTCCTGCTCGCGGGCCGTCAGGGTGTTGGCGGGGGTCACCACCCCCTCCTGACCGGCGGACGGCACCCCGTCACGGGAGAGCGACCCGCCCTTCAGCGTCCTCGGGCCACTTCGCGTGCCGTAGGAGTCGGGAAGGGCAGGATTCACACCCTGTCCGCCGGCGTCGGCGAACGACCCGTGGAACGTGGCTCCTGCTCGGGGTACTCCCCCGGACATCCCACGCCCTCGACCGGGCGCACTGGACGCACCGCGCGCTTCACGAGACCCACCCGGTATCACCCGCGAATCACGAGACGCACCGGAAGTCGTACGCGAATCACGAGACGTGTCAGGTATCGCGCGCGGATCACCAGACGTACCGGGCATCGCACGCCGACCACGAGACGCGTCGGGCATCGCGCGCGGATCATCGGACGTACCGGGCATCGCGCGCGGGTCACCGGACGTACCGGGCGTCGCGCGCGGACCACGAGACGCGCTCGGCATCGCGCGCGGGTCACCAGACGTACCTGGCGCCCTGCGGAGGCGGTCCGGTCCGTCGGGGGGCACTTGTGGCTGGCGGGATCCGTCCGGTGCCCTCCTGGGCCTGCGATTGCTGCCGGGAACGGTGCCCGGCTGGCCGGATTCACCGGAGACGGCACCCGGCCGACGACCAGCGCCCGCGCGTGGCTGACCGGACGGCTCGGCCCGACCCTGGCGGGACGCCTCGGCGCGCTGCTGATGAGTGGACTCGGCACGCGACCGTCCGGGCACGCCGGGATCCAGGGCGCGGGCGGCCTGCGCGCCAGAATCAAGATCACGAGCCGCCTGCGAACCGAAAGCACGGTCCCGGGCCGCCTGCGAATCGGGATCAAGGTCGCGGTCCATCTCCGGACCGGAATACAGATCGCGGCCCGAAGGTGGAACGGGATACAAATCGCGGTCCACCTCCGAACCCGGGTACAAATCGCGGTCCACCTCCGAACCCGGGTACAAATCGCGGTCCGCCTCCGGACCGGGGCACAGATCGCGGTCCGGCTGCGTGCCGGTCTCCAGGGCGTACGCCACGGCCTGGTCGACGGTCATCCGCCGGCCCTGGCTCCACAGGTAACTGACGAGCGGGTCACCGATGCGGCCCCGCGCCGTCCCCAGGATCGCCTCGAACCGAACGGCAGGGTCCGGACCAGGCCAAGAAGGAGAGGAGGACGACCCGGCTTCCGCACCCGGCTCCGCACCCGAGTCGGAGCCGGAGGCCGTGACCGGGTCCATGCCAGGGGCGGAAGCCGTGACCGGGTCCATGCCAGTGGCCGTGGCCCGGTCCGAGCCGGTGCCGGTTCCGGTGCCAGCGGCCGTAACCCAGTCGGTGCCAGTGACCCGGTCCGAGCCGGCGCCGGTGCCCGCGGCCCAGTCCGTGTCGATGCCAGTGGCCGTACCCCAGCCGGTGCCGGTGCCAGTGCCAGTGCCAGTGACCGTAGTCCGGTCCGTGCCGGGGCCGGGGCCGGGGCCGGGGACCGTAGTCCGGTCCGAACCGGGGCCGTGGCCGGGGGCCCGGTCTGAGCCGGTACCGATGGCTGCACTCCAGTCGGTGCCGGTGCCGGGAACCCTGGCCCCTTCCGAGCCGGTGCCGGGAACCCGGTCCGAGCCGGTACCGATGGCTGTACCCCGGTCGGTGCCAGTGCCGGGAAGCGTGGTCCGGTCCGAGTCGGTGCCGGTGGCCCGGTCCGAGCCGGTGCCAGAGGTCCGGCCTGAGCCGGTGCCGGAGGCCGTGGCCATGTCAGCCGGGTTCATGCCCGTGGCCAGGTGCATGCCCGTGCCCATGACCGGGTTCATGTCTATGTATGCGGCCGCGACCGAGTCCGTACCGGTGCCGGATGCCATGCCCGTGGCCGGGTTCATGTCCGTGTATGCGGCTGCGGCCATGACCGAGTCCGTGCCAGTGCCAGAGGCCGTGCTCGTGGCCGGGTTCATGTTCGCGTACGAGGCTGCGGGCGTGACCGAGTCCGTGCCGGTGCCGGATGTCGTGCCGGTGTCAGAGGCCTTGCCCGTGCCCGTGGCCGTGGCCGGGTTCATGTCCGTGTATGAGTCCGCGGCCGTGACCGAGTCGAGGTCTGTACGCGAGCCGAGGTCCGTACGCGGGTCGAGGTCCGTACGCGAGTGCATGCGCGTGACCGCGTCCGCGCCCGTGAGCGCGTTCGCTCCAGTGCCCGAGTCCGCTCCCGTGTTCGAGTCGAGGTCCGTACCCGGTGAGTGTGTGCCCCTGCCGTAGTCCATGCCGGTGTACGGGTCCGTGGTGGCAGGGTGGGGGGTGGTGG
>NZ_JANZYP010000014.1 GCF_025506355.1 Sphaerisporangium corydalis | reverse complement strand
CGGCCACCCCGTCGCCCTCCCCCCGGCCCACGCTCCCGCCCGGGTGGCGTACGCACACCGACCCGCTGGGCTTCTCGCTGGCGCTGCCCGCCGGTTCCAAGGAGTTCCTGCGGGAGCCCACCCGGGTGAGGTTCCGGCTTCCCGGGTCCCCGAACTACCTGCTGGTCGACACCACCCGATGGTCGGAATCCGCCCCGCTGGACGCGCTGCGCCACGTCGAGGCCGAGTCGGTGGGCAAGAACCTGCTCCCGGGCTACCGGCGGATCGCCCTGCGGTCACGCCCCTTCCGCGGGCGCCCCGCCGCCGACTGGGAGTTCACCTGGCGGCCGGAGTCCGGGCCGGTGCACGTCCTCGACCGGGCCTTCACGACGGCGAGCGGGCGGCAGTTCGCCCTCTATCTGCACGTCACCGAGGACCGCTGGGAACAGGACTCTGGCGACTTCACCAGGTTTGCGATGACTTTCCGCGCGCGCTGAACATTGACGCATGTGATCACAGATTCCGGGTAGCTGGTCTGACATGCCAGAGCCCTCCCACGTCACCGACCGAATCGTGGCAGGCCGATACCGGCTCATCGAGCGGATCGGCCGAGGAGGAATGGGCACCGTCTGGCGTGCCCAAGACCAGATCCTCGGCCGCGAGATCGCCATCAAGGAACTGATCGCTCCGCCGGAGCTGACCGAGTCCGAACGCGAGATCTTCTCCTTGCGCACCTTCCGGGAGGCGCGCGCCGCGGGGCGGGTCAGCCACGCCGGCGTCGCCACCGTCTACGACGTGTTCGAGGAGAACGGCCACCCCTGGATCGTGCTCCAGCTCGTGCACTCCGACACCCTGGGCGCCGTCGTCCGCGACCACGGCCCGCTGCCGCCGGCCCGCGTGGCGGAGATCGGCCTGCAGGTGCTCTCCGCGCTGCGGGCCGCCCACCAGGCCGGGGTGCTGCACCGGGACGTCAAGCCCGACAACGTGCTGCTCGCCCACGAGACCGGGCGCGCCGTCCTCACCGACTTCGGCATCGCGACGCTCGACGACGACTCCTCGGTCACCCGCACGGGCACCCTCATCGGCACCCCCGCGTTCATCGCCCCCGAGCGGGCGGCGGGCGGCCAGGCGGTGCGCGCCTCCGACCTGTGGTCGCTCGGGGTCACCCTGTACGTGGCGGTGGAGGGGCGCTCGCCGTTCCAGCGCGGCAACCCGCTCATCACGCTCGGCGCCGTCATGAACGACCCGCCCGCGCCCCTGCGCCTGGCGGGTCCCCTGACCACCGTGCTCATGGGCCTGCTGCGCAAGGACCCGGCCGAGCGGTTCACCATCGCCGAGGCCGAGGACCACCTGCGCATGGTCGTGGCGGGGACCCACCCCGAGCCGACCGCGCCCGTCCCCCTGCCCGCCGTCCCGGTCCCCGCGCCCGAGCCGGCGCCCGCCCCCGACCTCGTCACCCCCGCGGCCGTCCCCCCGCAGGCGCGCCCGGCCGGCCCCGGCGGACGGGGCATCGCCCTGGCGGGGCTCACCGCGCTCGTCATCTCCGTCGGCCTGGTGGCGGGCGGCCTGGCGTGGGTGACCGCCCGGTCGTCCGGGGCGACGCAGACGCCCGCGACCTCACCGACCGTCCGGGTGACCGTGTCGGTCACCTCCTCGGCCGAGCCGGTGACCCGGCGGACGCCCTCGCAGAGCTCCCAGCCGAGCGGCCGGACGCCGTACTCCTCCCGGCCGTCCTCCACCGCGCCGGCGCCGAAGCCGACGCCCACCACCGGGCCCCCGAAGCCGGACAAGACCAAGGACAAGGGCGACGGCGGGCCCACGGGCAAACCGTCGGGCAAGCCGTCCGCCAAGCCGACCAAGAGCGAGGAGAAGGACCCGGGCGACGCCGTGCCGCCGGACGAGGGCGAGGCGGGCCCGCGCGGCCACTCCCCGAAGGACCACGACGGCAAGGGCACGGGCGACGGGCGGGCCGTCCTGGACGGCGGCGTCCTGCTCCCGCCGGGCGTGTAGGACGACGCCCGGCGCGTGACCGGAGGGCCCGCGTGATCAAGACCCGGCGTGATCAGGACTCGGCGCGAACCTTGTCCAGGGAGGCGCCGAGCTGGTCGGGGTAGTCGCTGGTGAACGTCACCCGCTCGCCCCCGGTCGGGTGCTCGAACCCGAGCGAGACCGCGTGCAGCCACTGGCGGGTCACGCCCAGCCGGGCCGCGAGCGTCGGGTCGGCGCCGTAGGCCAGGTCGCCCACGCAGGGGTGCCGCAGGGCCGACATGTGCACCCGGATCTGGTGGGTGCGGCCGGTCTCCAGCTTGACGTCCAGCAGCGACGCGGCGCGGAACGCCTCGATGGTGTCGTAGTGGGTGATCGACGGCTTGCCCCCGGCGACCACGGCGAACCTGCCGTCACCGGACGGGTGCCGGTCGATGGGGGCGTCCACGGTGCCGCGCAGCGGGTCGGGGTGGCCCTGGACGAGCGCGTGGTAGTGCTTCTCGACCGTGCGCTCCTTGAAGGCGCGCTTGAGCCGGGAGTAGGCGACCTCGCTCTTGGCGACCACCATCACGCCGGTGGTGTTGGCGTCGAGGCGGTGGACGATGCCCTGGCGCTCGGCCGCGCCGCTGGTGGCGACCCGGTGGCCGGCGCCGAGCAGGCCGCCGAGGACGGTCGGGCCGGTCCAGCCCAGGGTGGGGTGCGCCGCCACGCCGATCGGCTTGTCGACCACGATGATGTCGTCGTCCTCGTACAGGACGCGCATGCCGGGCACCGGCTCGGCCACCGGGACGGGCATGGTGGGCGGCGGGGGGATCACCACGTCCAGCCAGGCGCCGGCGTGCACCCGGTCGGACTTGACGGCGGAGGCGCCGTCGACCTGGACGTCACCCGCCGAGATCAGCTCGGCCGCGAGCGTGCGGGAGAAGCCGAACAACCGCGCCAGCGCGGCGTCCAGTCGCTCGCCCTCAAGACCGTCGGGTACGGGGAGGCTGCGCAGATCACCCATGCCGCTCATCCTCCTTGTCATCATGGCGCGCGGCCTGGCGGCCCGCGTCCTGGTCGTTCTGGTCGTTCAGGTGCCGCTGGTCGTGCCTGTCAGGAAGGTCCTGGCGCGCGCCGTCCGGTTCGTCCGGTTCGTCGCCCGTGCGCGTGCCGTCGATCTGGAAGCCGCGCCAGGCGAGCAGGACCGCCAGGGCGCCGCCGCAGACGATCGCGGAGTCGGCGATGTTGAACACCGGGAAGTGCGTGGCCGGGAAGACCTCGATCCAGTCGACGACGTGTCCCTGGAACGGCGCGGGGGCGCGGAAGATCCGGTCGGTGAGGTTGCCGATCGCGCCGCCGAGCAGCAGGCCGAGCACGATCGCCCACGGGAAGCTGCGGAGCCGGCGCGCCGTGCGCAGGATGGCGATCACGACGCCGGCGGCGATCACCGTGAAGATGATCGTCATGCCGGTGCCGATGCTGAACGCGGCGCCGGAGTTGCGGATCACCCGGAGCCGCAGGAGGTCGCCGGCCAGGCTGACCGGCTCGCGGTCCTCAAGGAACCGCACCACAAGGGTCTTGCCGACGAGGTCGAGCACGTAGACCAGGACCGCCACCACAGCGAGGGAGCCGACCCGCTTGGCGCGGAGCGGCTCCTCGGCGGCGTCGGGCGGGGTGCTCAGCGGCGCTCCTCCCGTGTCTTGCACGACACGCACAGCGTCGCCCTCGGGAACGCCCGCAGCCGCTCCTTGCCGATCGGCTTGTGGCACGATTCGCACACTCCGTATGTTCCTGCTTCGATGCGGGCGAGCGCCCGCTCGTTCTGCGCGACCAGATCTCGCGCATTCAGGGTAAGGGCGATCTCGCGTTCCCGCTCATAGGTCTTGGCCCCGGCGTCGGCCTGGTCGTCGCCCGCGCTGTCGCTGATGTCCCCCGACGCGATCTGCGACTCCGATCGCGCCACCTCGGCGTTGAGCTCCTCGATCTCCCCTTGGAGCCGTCCGCGGACCTCGGAGATCTCCTCGTCGGTCCAACCGGCGTCGCCGCTCGTTTCTGGGGCGGATTTCGCCGCCCGCGTGATACCGGCCATGTAGGCCTCCTCGCCGATCGCCTGTTGAGCAGTGCGGGAAGCATAGGTCGGCCATTTCGGAAGAACAAACGACGCGCCGACCGTTTACGTCATCAGTAACACCGCAGCCCTTTCGGTCAATTCCTGCTCATTACCGATGATCTCCACGACCTTATCCCTGCTTGTCGTACCGGTGACCAGGCGAACGTCCGCCCGCCGCACCCCGAAAGCGTCCGCCACGGCCCGCAGCGCCGCCTCGGTCGCCCTTCCGTCCACCGCGCGGACGTTCACCCGGACCACGATCGCGTCCTCGCCGTACGCGCCGCCGACGAAGGCCCGCGCGGCGCCGGGCCGTACCCGGATGGCCAGTCTCATGAACGTCCGGTCCTCTCCCCGAGTGAGCTATCGTTTTGGGTGCAAGGCGTTGATGGGGACGAGTACCTCCGTGCCCTACTCGCAGGAGCGACCCGGGGACGGTGCGAGCCCGGGGCGAGAGCCGGAGGGAAGATCACCCCGGAGCCGCCGGAGGAACGGCAGCGCTCGGCCCACGGCCGCGCGGCCCAGTAGAACCGGCAGCGATGACAAGAGTGGGCCTCTTTTCGGGAAAGTTCTGCGAAGCGGGGCCAAGGAGGGTGGTACCGCGGGGCGCACGCCTCGTCCCTCCACGCCATGGAGAAACGCTCGCGTGGAGGCCGGTACCTACGATGTCATCACCCTACTTCCGCCCGCTCCCCGCCCAGGCCGACCTGCCCGCCTTCGAGGCGGAGGTCCTCGGCCGCTGGCGCGAGGGGAACGTCTTCGAACGCTCGCTCGAAAAGAACGCCACCGGCCCGGCCTGGGTGTTCTACGAGGGGCCGCCGACCGCCAACGGCATGCCCGGCGTGCACCACATCGAGGCCCGCGTCTTCAAGGACGTCTTCCCCCGCTACAAGTCCATGCGCGGGTTCAGCGTCCCCCGCAAGGCCGGGTGGGACTGCCACGGCCTGCCGGTGGAGGTCGCCGTCGAGCGCGAGCTCGGCCTGTCGGGCAAGCCCGAGATCGAGGCGTACGGCATCGCCGAGTTCAACCAGCGCTGCCGCGAGTCGGTGTGGCGTCACGTCGACGCCTTCGAGGAGATGACCGAGCGGATGGGCTACTGGGTCGACCTGTCCCAGGCCTACCGCACGATGGACCCCTCCTACGTCGAGGCCGTCTGGTGGTCGCTCAAGGTCATCTGGGACAAGGACCTGCTGTTCCGCGACTTCCGGATCACCCCGTACTGCCCGCGCTGCGGCACCGGCCTGTCCGACCACGAGCTCGGCCAGCCCGGCGGGTACGAGAACGTCAGCAGCCCCTCGGTGTACGTGCGGATGCCGGTGACCTCCGGCCGCTTCGAGGGCAGCGACCTGCTCATCTGGACGACCACCCCGTGGACGCTGGTGTCCAACACCGCCGTGGCCGTCCACCCCGAGGTCACCTACGTGGTGGCCGCCAGGGACGGCGAGCGCCCGGTGATCGTGGCCGAGCCGCTGGCCGAGAGCGCGCTCGGCGAGGGCTGGACGGTCCTCGACCGGGTCCAGGGCGCCGAGCTGGAGCACACCCCGTACTCGCGGCCGTTCGACCTCGTCGACATCCCCGGCGCGCACTACGTCGTGCTGGGCGACTACGTCACCGTCGAGGACGGCACCGGCCTGGTCCACCAGGCGCCGGCGTTCGGCGCCGACGACATGACGATCTGCAAGCGGTACGGCCTGCCGGTGGTCAACCCGATCGGGCCCGACGGGCGCTTCCTGGCCACGGTGCCGCAGGTCGGCGGGAAGTTCTTCAAGGACGCCGACGACGGCCTCACCGAGGACCTGCGGGCCCGCGGCCTGCTGTTCCGCGGCAGCCACTTCGAGCACAGCTACCCGCACTGCTGGCGCTGCCACACCGCGCTGCTGTACTACGCGCTGCCCTCCTGGTACATCCGCACCACCGCGATCAAGGACCGGCTGCTGGAGGAGAACGACCGCACCAACTGGTTCCCGGCCACGATCAAGGAGGGCCGCTACGGCGAGTGGCTCCGCAACAACGTCGACTGGGCCCTGTCGCGCACGCGCTACTGGGGGACGCCGCTGCCGTTGTGGGTGTGCTCGGCCGACGAGTCCCACGTGACCTGCGTCGGGTCGCTGAAGGAGCTCGGCGAGCACGCCGGACGCGAGCTGTCGGCCCTGGACCCGCACCGGCCCTTCGTCGACGACGTCACCTTCGCCTGCCCCGACTGCGGCGCCGAGGCCCGCCGCGTCCCCGACGTCATCGACGCCTGGTACGACTCCGGCGCCATGCCGTTCGCCCAGTGGGGCGCCCCGCACGTCAACAAGGAGGCGTTCGACGCCTCCTACCCCGGCCAGTTCATCTGTGAGGCCATCGACCAGACGCGCGGCTGGTTCTACTCGATGATGACCGTCGGCACCCTGGTGTTCGACAAGTCGGCGTACGAGAACGTGCTCTGCCTCGGGCTGATCCTGGCCGAGGACGGCCGCAAGATGAGCAAGCACCTCGGCAACGTGCTGGAGCCGATGTCGCTGATGAACCAGCACGGGGCCGACGCGCTGCGCTGGTTCATGGCCACCTCAGGCTCCCCGTGGGCGCCGCGCCGGGTCGGCCACGCCACCCTCGAGGAGATCGTCAGGAAGGTCCTGCTGACCTACTGGAACACCACCTCCTTCCTCACGCTGTACGCCAACGCCGAGTCGTGGACGCCGGCGATGCTCTCCGAGGCGCCCGCCCCGGGCGGCCGGCCGCTCATCGACCGGTGGGCGCTGGCGGAGCTCAACCGCACCGTGGCCGACGTCACCGACGCGATGGAGTCCTTCGACACCACCCGCGCCGGGCGGCGGCTCACCGAGTTCCTCGACGACCTGTCCAACTGGTACGTCCGCAGGTCCCGCCGCCGGTTCTGGTCCGGCGACACCTCGGCGTTCGCCACGCTGTACGAGTGCCTGGAGACGGTGACGCGGCTGATGGCGCCCCTGGTGCCGTTCCTCACCGACTACCTGTGGGAGGTGCTGCGCGCCCCGGGGTCACCCTCGTCGGTCCACCTGTCCACCTGGCCCGAGGTGGACAAGGAGCTGCTCGACCCGGGCCTGTCGGAGCAGATGGCCCTGGTCCGGCGCCTGGTGGAGCTCGGCAGGTCCGCGCGGGCCGGCAGCGGGGTCAAGACCCGGCAGCCGCTCGGGCGCGCCCTGGTCGGGTCGTCCCGCTGGTCGGCCCTGCCCGTCTCGCTGCGCGAGCTGATCGCCGACGAGCTGAACGTGCTGGCCCTGGAGGACCTGTCCGCGTACTCGGCCGACCTGGTGTCCTTCACCGTCAAGCCGAACTTCCGCGCGCTCGGCAAGCGGTTCGGCAGCGGCACCAAGGACGTCGCCGCCGCCATCACGGCCGCCGACCCCGCGGCGCTGGCCGCCCGGGTCCGCGCGGGCGAGACCGTCACGGTGGCCGTCGGGGACACCGAGGTCACCGTCGGGGCGGACGACGTGATCGTCACCGAGCAGCCCCGGGCGGGCTGGGCGGTGGAGACGGGAGCGGTCGGCACGGGCACCGGCGAGACCGTGGCCCTAGACCTGACCGTCACCCCTGAGCTGTCGCGAGCCGGCCTCGTCCGTGAGGTCGTCCGCCTGGTGCAGGACGCCCGCAAGACCAGCGGCCTGTCGATCACCGACCGCATCGAGCTGTGGTGGACCGCCTCCGGCGACCTGGCCGAGGCCCTGCGCGCGGACGGCGGCAAGGTCGCCGCCGAGGTCCTCGCCACCACCATGACCGAAGGCCACCCCACCCAATCCCTCCCCCCCCACCACGACCCCGACCTCTCCCTCACCTTCCACCTAACCCCCACCACCCCCTAAAGGTCCTCGCCTACGGCTCGGGCAGTCTTCCCAAGGCCTACCGGCCCTACCGCCATTCCCTGCCCCATCGGCTCACGACCCCCGACCCGCCGCACCCCCACCCGGCGCCGACGCGGCGGGACGGGGTACGGCGGGGGCGGCGCCTACTACGGTGGGTGGCCGGGCAAGGGCGGTGAGCCGTCAGGGCGTTTGAGGTCTCAGCGCTTGAGGTCTCAGTGTGTGAGGTCTCAGCGTTTGACCTCGGAGGGGGACCAGACGGGGACCGGGGGGATCCGGCTCAGGCAGGATCGGTCGGCGACGTGCCAGTGGCGGAGGAACTGGGTCTCCAGGGAGATCACGCACGAGGACGCCCGCCCGTCCTTCTCCGCGACGTGCCCCGTGCTCGGGACCTCGATCACCTCGGCCCCCCGGTACTGCCCGGCCGCCAGCAGCCCCTCCTCGGTGGGGGTGCTTAGGTCCAGCTCCCCCGAAAGGACCAGCACCGGCACGTCGGGCAACCGCCCCACGCCGTACCTAACCGGCGCCGCCCGATCGGGCCATCGGACGCAGAAGTCCCCGAGGTCGACGATCCCCCCGATCCACGCCTGCGGCCGGAACGGCCGGTACTCGGCCGGGTCCAGCCGCGCCACCCGCGAGGCGTACTGCCGGAACCGCTCACGCACCGAAGCGGCCCTGTCCCACAACGCCGGATAGTCGTTGCAGGTCACCGCCACGTACATCGGCAGGCTGAACGTCCCGGCGGCCGACCCGCTGAGCGGCCGCACCCGTTCGGCGAGCTGGGCCAGCGGCCTGGCGTCCCCTCCGACCGCGAGGCGCAGCGCCCCGGGCAGCCGCCCGAACAGGTCCGCGTGGCTGGAGGCCAGCTTGTACACCGTGCTCGCCAGCGCCGTCTCGTCCAGCACGCCGCCGGCGTGGCGGATCGGCCTGTCCGCCACCCGCCGGGCCATGGTGCGCAGGTCGCCCAGCACCTCGTCCCCCTCGCACCCGCCCCCGGACCGGCGGCACAGCAGGCCGACGGACCTGCGCATCGCCCGGGCCGCGGGCCCGCCCAGCATGTCGAAGTCCAGCGGGTACGCCGACGACAGGACGATCGACCGCACGTGGCTCGGATGCCGCTCGGCGTACACGGTCATCAGGTACGTCCCGTACGACTGCCCGAGCAGGTCGAGCCTCCCGATCCCGAGGTGCGCCCGCACGGCGTCGATGTCGTCGGCGGCGGCGGCCGTGGTGTAGTACCGGCGCCGGGCCCCGAGCTCGTCCCCGCACGCGCGCACCGCCTCCAGCGCCAGCGCCCGGGACCCCGACAGGTCGCTCCGCCGTGCCGAGTCGCACCGCAGCGGATCCGACGCCCCGACCCCCCGGGGATCGACCAGCAGCAGGTCGTACCTGTCCAGCAGATGCCGGTACTGCCCCGCGTAGTCCCGGTGCCCGATCACCGCCACCCCCGGCCCACCCGGATTGGGCACGATCGTCCCCTCCGCCGGCCGGGACAGATCCCGCCTCCGCACCAGCGCGTACGCGATCGTCGTACTTCCCGCCGAAGGATTCTCACGGTCCAGCGGCACACGCAGCGTCCCGCAATCGGCCTCCGCGCCGCAGCCCGGACCGGTGCCCCGGCCGGGACCGGCGTGGGCGGCCACGACCGCGCACGGGAGCGACAGGAGCAGGGCGGCGGCCGCGAGACCTGCGGCGACGGATCTCATTCTGTACATGATCCGATCCTGCGCCGCGTGCGGACGTTTCCCGCTTCGACCTCACTCGAAGGGCGATTCCAGGACATTCCACAAAGATGGGGCGGGCCAGGGCACCGCACTAGCGCCGGGCGTGCCTGAATGTCACGACGGCGAGTGCGGTGGCGAGCAGGACGGCGGCGACTCCCGCCACGGCGAGGGGGTCAGGCCCGGCCGGGCGGCCGCCGGCACGGACGGCGCCGATGTAGTCGAGCGCGGCGACCGCGTTGACGACCATGTACCACAGCGGGAGGTACAGGGCCTGGAACAGGCGGTGGGTACGGCCGAGCACTCCCAGCGCGAGCGCCAGCGAAGGGATGAACAGCGTGCCGGCCGCCCAGGCCGCCGTCCCCGGCCCGTCCGCCGCCAGCGCCATCCGCAGCACCGGCACCAGGCCGGTGAACGCCGTCAGTACGACCCCGGCCGCCCATTCCGCGAGCACCCGGCGCCGCACGCCCGGGTAGGCGCCGAGAAGCGCGCCGACCCCGTTCTCGTGTCCCTGGGTGCCCAGCCGGGACCAGATCAGCGCCGGCCACACGCTTGTCGCGAGCAGCAGCGGCCCGGTCGCGATCTCCGTGGGCGCCAGCAGCCCGACGACCGTGAGCGCCGCGACGCCTGCCCACCACCAGCGCGACACCCCCCGCACGAGGATGCGCAGCTCCCCGGCCAGCAGCCGTCCCGCGGCGCCTCCGGGCCGTGGCGCGGTCACCGCCCGGACCTCGAACCCGCCGCCCCCGGCCACCGCCTCGTCGTGATCCAGGGTTCCCTCGCGGCCAGACGCTCCGTCGTGGCCCGGGACGACCGCCTGCGGGACGGGGCCAGGGACGGCGATGGGAACGGCATCAGGGACGGGGACGGGAGCCGGGCGGCCGGCGCGGCGGGCCGGGTCGAACCGGGCGAACCACAGCGCCGGCACCACCGCCAGGAGTCCCGCGAGCACCGCCAGCGCCAGCCGTTCGGCGGCGAACCCCCAGGTGAGATCCAGCCCGGACCACACGAAGGTCCGGGGCGGCCGGTCGAGGTACATCAGGCCCAGGCTGAGCTCGCGTACCGCGATGTGCCGCGCCGCCATGTCCGCTTTGACCGACTCGGCGAACAGGTTCATGCCGAGCCCGCCCAGCGGCGCGGACGGCGACTGGCCCGCGATCATCACCGTCATCGACAGGAAGAACCAGACGACGTTCCCGAGACCGCCTCTCAGCAGCGGGACCGTCTCGAACAGCACCGCGCACCCCGAGGCGGCGGCCAGCACCGGCAGCGTGAACAGCACGAACGGGGCCAGCAGCGCGACCGGGTCGACGCCGGTGGACTCCCCGCGCGCCACCTGCATCACCAGCGCGGTCCCGACGAGCACGCCGGCCATCGAACCCAGGACCAGCAGGTTGCTGAGGAACTTGCCGAACAGGTACTCCGTGGTGCGCAGCGGTGTGACGGCGAGCAGTTCCCCGACCCCGGTGGCGCCGTCGCGAGCGATCGCGACGCGCACGACGTAGAACCCGCCGGCGAACAGCCACAACGCACCGGCGAGCGCGGTCACCGCCGCGACGTACGCGCTGTCGTACACGCCCCGGTGATTCCCCAGGTTGACGATCACCCAATGAGAGCCCGTGGACGGCACCGCCAGATACCCCAGACCCACGGCGGCCAAAAGGATCACCGCGTACACCGGCCGCCGCACCCGCTCCCGAAAATCCGCAACAGCCAACGCCCCGAGCACCCGCGGCCTCATCGGCCCTTCCCCAGCGCCTCGGCGGTGTCCTGTCCGGTGACGACGGCGAGGTAGGCATCCTCCAGGTCGGGCGCCACCCGTTCGGCCCCCGGTGCCGGCGGCCCTGGGGACAGCAGCCGTACGCGGACCCCCGCCGCCGTGCGGACCGTGCGCCCGACGAGGTGCCGGGCCCGCATCGCGCCGGCCTCGGCGGGCGGTACGGTCACCTCCCACACCTGCCCGGCGACCGAGGCGAGCAGCTCATCGGGGGTGCCACGCCGCAGCAGCCTTCCCCGCGCCACGATCGCGATGTCGCCCGCCACCGACTCGACGTCGGACACGATGTGCGTGGACAGCAGCACCACCCGGTCGGCGGCCAGGTCGCTGAGCAGGTTGCGGAACCGGACGCGTTCCTGCGGGTCGAGGCCGGCGGTCGGCTCGTCCACGATGATCACCCGTGGGTCGCCGAGCAGGGCCTGCGCGATGCCCACCCGCCGGAGCATGCCACCCGAGTACGCGCCCAGCGGACGCTTGGCCGCCTCGGTCAGGTTGACCAGCTCCAGCAGCTCCCCGATCCGTGCCCGCGCCGACCGCGCGGACAGTCCCTTGACTGCCGCCAGGTAGGACAGGAACTCGCGGGCCGTCAGGTTGGGGTAGACGCCGAAGTCCTGCGGCAGGTACCCGAGGACCCGCCGGAGCGCGCCAGGGTCGGCGACGACGTCGGTGCCGTCGAACAGCACCCGTCCACCGGTCGGGCGCGTCACGGTCGCGGCGATCCGCATCAGCGACGACTTCCCCGCCCCGTTGGGCCCGAGCAACCCCACCAGCCCCGCGCCGAGCCGCAACGTCACCCCCTCCACCGCCCGCTTCCCCCCGCGATAAACCTTGCTGACCTCGACCAACTCCAACATCAGCGACCCCTCCGTACGCGACAGGCCCCGATGACATCGACCTCCACCATCAACGCCCCCTCCGCACACGCCACACCTCGACGACACCGACCCCCACCATCAACGCCCCGCCACATCTGGAGGACATCGACCCGCTCCGGCATCAGCGGCCCTTCCGCACGCGGACGTCACGTCCGGCGGCGACCACGACGGTCCGCCGGCTCGCCGGATCGCTCCGCAGATCGGACGGACCGACGCCGCCAGGGTCATCGGAGGCGTCCTTGTCGTCCCCGGAGGGGTTTTTGGGGTTTCCGGTGATCCGGTAGGTCTCCGGGCCCTCGGGCAGGGTGACGGAGACCGACCCGTTACCGGCCCTGGCCTCGACCCGGCCGGGCGCGCCGGTGAACGTCAGCGCGACGTCCCGATCGGTCGACGTGGCGCTGACGTCGGCCGAGCGGGCGCCCGTGACCTCCACGTCGTTCTCGGCGCGCAGCCGCAGCGTGCCGGACGGCCGCTCGACCCGCAGCCAGCCCTCGGCCACCTCGGCCGTCAGGTCCGCGGCGAGCCCGACGGCCCGCACCGGCCCGCCGTCGCTCACCACGGTGAGCGCCACTCCGGGGGGCACGTGGACGATGTGCCGCCCGCCGCAGTCCGGCACCAGCCCGCTGCAGACGACGGTGAGGCGCAACGTCCCGCCGCCCAGCGACCATGTCGCGTTGCCGTCGAGCGTCGCCTTCCCGGTCAGCGACCGCTCCACATCGACCGAACCGGCCTTACCGGCCACCAGCCGCAGATCGCCCTCGTCATTGTCGATCGTGAGCTTCGTCCCGGAGAACGAAAAAGCACGACGGTCCTGCCGCGCCTCATTGATCGCCGAAATATCGGCACACCCACCCACCCCGGCGGCAACGGCCACCATCAAACAAACCGTCCTCAACAAGATCTTCACACCAACTCCAGTTCTTCGACTGAAGGTGAGAAGACCACGCGGCACCCACGACGGGCACTGACACCAGTAGGCGTCATCGGGTATGCCCAGCCCCACCTCGCGACCAACGCCCAGGCGTATGGGCACGAGCGGCGGCGACAAGCTAGCGTGGCCAGGTGCCCGTCCACCAGCAGAATCCCGCTCCACGACGCGCACCCACCCCGAACGATGACCCCGGCCAGAAACCCACACCGGCGGCGAACATCCGGCGCGCGCGCAACCCCCTGGAGGCCGTCGCGCGGCGCGCGTTCCTCGTCACCGCGTGGCCGTGGCGGTCGCTGGCGTACGTGCTGACGACCCCGCCCGCGGCCCTCGCCGCCGCTCTCCCGCTGGGCCTGCTCAGCCTGCCGTGGCTCCTGCTCCTGCGGCGCGCCGGCGCGGAAGACGGCCGTCCGTCCGCCCTGGCGGCGACGTCCCTCGTCCTGCTCGGAATCACACTGGTCGCGTCGCTCGGCCCGCTGGTAGCCCTTCCGCTGGCCGAGCTGGAACGCCGGCGGCTGCGCGTCGTCGACGCCCGCCCGGCCGCCTCGGCGCACCAACGCCCGCGCGGCACGGGCCCGGCCGGGTGGCTACGTACCAGGTACACCGAGCCGGCCACCTGGTGCGAGCTCGGGTACGCGTTCCTCCTGGCCACAGTGATCCCCCTGGCGTACGGCGTGGTGCTGACGCCGGTGCTGCTGGTCGGCGCGTCCCTCGCCGCGACGTTCGTGGTGACGCCCGGCGCCCCGGTGTCCCTCGGCCTCGGCGAGGTCGGCACCGTCGGAGAGGCCGTGCCCTACGCGCTGGCCGCCGTCGCGCTCCTCCCGGCCGTGCCTTACGTGCTCGCCCTGCTCGCCGGAGCGCACGGCGCCCTGGCGCGCACGCTGCTGGGCGGCGGCCCGGGCGGGCGGCTGCGCGCCGAACTGGTCGAGGTGTCCCGGTCGAGGATGCGGCTGGTGGACGCGTTCGAGGCCGAGCGCCGCCGGATCGAGCGCGACCTGCACGACGGCGCCCAGCAGCGCCTGATCAGCCTCACCCTGCAGCTCGGCCTCGCCCGCCTCGACCTGCCCCCCGGATCACCCGCCGCCCTGGCGGTGACCGACGCCCACGGCCAGGCCAAGCAGCTCATGGCCGAGCTGCGCGAGCTGATCCACGGCATCCACCCGCAGATCCTGACCGACCTCGGCCTCCCCGCCGCGCTCCGCGAGCTCGCCGAACAGCAGGCCATCCCGGTGACCGTGCGGGCCGATCTGCCCGTACGAGCCCCGTCCCACGTCGAGGCCACCGCCTACTTCGTCGCCGCCGAGGCACTGACCAACATCGTCAAACACAGCGGCGCCACCTCGGCGTCCCTCTCCCTCCGCCGCACCGGCACGAACACCACAGCGGCGGACGGCTCCCCCCGCCACGCCGGCACGCTGACCATGGAGATCCGCGATAATGGTCACGGCGGGGCCGACCCGCGACGGGGCACCGGGCTCACCGGCCTGGCCGACCGGGTCGCGGTGACCGGCGGCACGCTGGCGCTGTCCAGCCCGCCCGGCGGACCGACCCTGCTACGTGTGGAGATCCCTTGCACGCCGGACGACCTCCCATCCGAGTAGTCCTCGCCGAGGACGGTGTACTGCTCAGGGAAGGCCTCGCCGGGCTGCTCGCGAGGTTCGGGTTCGAGGTCGTCGCGGCGGTCGGCGACGCCGACGCGCTACGGGCGGCGGTCGCCGAACACGTCCCCGACCTGGTGGTGACCGACATCCGGATGCCCCCGGGGTTCACCGACGAAGGGTTGCGCGCCGCCGTCGACCTGCGCCGCGCCCACCCCGGCCTGGCCGTCGTCGCGCTCAGCCAGTACGTCCAGCACGCCTACGCCACCGACCTGCTCGACTCCGGCGACGGACGAGGCATCGGCTACCTGCTCAAGGACCGGGTCGTCGACGTCGAGGACTTCGTCACCGCGCTCCGCCAGGTCGCCGACGGCGGCACCGTCGTGGACCCCCAGGTCGTCCGCCGGCTCCTCCGCCGCCAGAGCGACCCGCTCGCGACCCTGTCCACCCGCGAACGCGAGGTCCTGGCCTCGGTAGCCGAAGGCCATTCAAACGCCGCCATCGCCCGCCTGCTCGTCGTCTCCGAAGCCGCGGTAGGCAAACACGTCGGCAACATCCTCGCCAAACTCGGCCTCCCCCCAGACGACCACACCAACCGCCGCGTCCTAGCCGTCCTCACCTACCTAAGAAACACCCCCACCGACCAAAGGGCTCATTGAACGCCGCCTTCACTCGTCGAACCAGGCCGTGATGGTCACAGGCCCTACACCCGACTTGGGCTGCGTCGCGTAGACGTCCGCCTTCCGGCCGTCGACATCGCCCGTCACAGCGATGGCCACTTCGTCATCCTCGGCGTACTCCTGGGCCTCACTCGCCGAGACCGGAGTCCAGGCCGGAGCGCGGAACCCTCGCAGGGCGTCCTTGATCGTGATGCCAGGAAGATCGGTCCCGATCCAGGCACCGCTTTTCGGTGGCCCGCACCCGTGCGCGCCGGACAGGCCGGCGGCAGTCCCCGGCGGCAGGTACGGCGTGATCGCCGTACTCAACCGCTCGTTGTCAGCGGCGCTTTGCGCCACACACGCCGAGTCCGGCCTGTCTGCCACGAAGTCGTACCATGCCTTCGCCCTCGTGAAGAGGACCGCTCCGATCAAGACGACCCCGCAGAACGCAGAGCCGACGATCATGTTCACCGTTCGAGAGCGCATATCAGCCGCCCCTCTACATTGTCAGCACGAGTGCGTTGAAGGCCGTGACCGGGGAGTATGCCGAGGTTGGTGAGCCGGTCACCGCAGTTCCTTGGAGTCCCACACCGACTGACACAGGTCCTTCACATACCCCCAGTACTTCGCCTCTCTCTGCTCGCGCGAGCCCTTGCCGGTCCGGATCGCCCTTAACTCGCTGAGATTCTCCAGAGCCGTTCGCTGACTGACCGTGTTGTTATGCTTATCGACCATGGTGTCACGGACCACATTAGGGTTGGACATGTCATTACCCTTTTCGTGATTCTCTGCCATCCTCTGAGCGTCTTTGAGACCACACATGTCCGTCAACGCAACCTGCTGTATGCAATGCCGCATCGCGTTCTTGTAGCACCGCTTGTTCTTCTTACATCCATCGGGCTTACTGTAGCTGGAATCGGTCAGCTGCATCGCCTTACTGGAAGCGTAGAAGAAGAGGCTGCAGGACTCGTCTGATACCCCTTCGCATTCCTTCTTCGGCAAGACGGTCTTCGCCACGCTGCCCCGTTGCACGGTTTCAGCTCCATTCAGCTCGGCGAGCAGCTGACTTGATCCCTGCCGCTCCTGCTGAAGTCCGGCCAGCTCTTCGCTATCGAGTGCCTGGTTCTGCGCGTCGATCGAGCACAGAAGGTCAGTCGGAAGACACAGGAGGGAACCGTTCTGTGCCTGCGGGAAAAGCCCCGTCGGATCGGACAGCTGAAGAGGGTTGTCGCCGGCATAGGAATAGGGATTGGCGAGTTGCTGCTCGGAAGGATCACCCGCCAGCAGTGGATCGGTGCTGACGAACCTCGCGATCGCCGGTGAGTAATAGCGAGCACCGAGATCCACGAGCCCGGTGGCGTCGTCCTCCGTCTTGCCGAGGAATCCGTGATCCGTACCCGGCAACGCGTCCCGTCCGGCTCGCCGGGCGCCGAAAGGCATGTATTTCTGGCGGTCGGCCTTTCCTGTGGTGTCGTCGATGGCGAGTTCCTGACTGCCCTGAGGCCCGGCGAGCAACCACGTGACGCCTGTGCGGCCGCTCGTGCGCATGGCCACGACGGCACCGTCCTGCGTCTGGTAGTAACGCTTGCCAGTGACCTTTCCGTTGGCGAGCTCCAACTCCATGGCACCGAGATAGAGCACCGTCTTGCCGGACTCTCGCCGGATCAGGCGCTTACCCTCGGCGTCGTAGACTTCCTCCGAAATCGCGCCGCCAACCGTCGCCTTGGCCATTTGCCCGAGCTCGTTCCAGTCGAATGTGGACGGCGTGCCACTGACGAGCTGCGACGTCAGCTGGCCTCTCGCGTCGTAGGTGTACGTGTCCGTTCCAGACGCCCGCGTGATCGAACCCACGGCGTTCGGCCGCACCACCCCGGCACCGGGTGCCGGATAGTCGTACGCCGCCGCCTGCCCGAAATCGGCCACGGACTTGATGTTGCCGACCGGGTCGTAGGTGTAGGAAAGACTGTACGGATCGGGACCGCCCGACGCCGGTCCACCCGTGCACGCCCCCGTCGTCGTGAACGCAGACGCAAGGCGGCGCCGTATGTCATACCCGAAGCATTCCATCTGGGGCGCCGGTGTTCCGGTCTTGTCCAGGATCGAGGCGAGGGAACCGGCCAAGTCGTAGGAGAACTGGTCTTCCTGAACGGTGGCGGACGGGGTGTTCCCGGCGCTCGACACGGTCTTGACGGACGTGATCGCGTTCGTCGCAGGGTCCCAGGTCAGCGTCCGCCGCACACTCGCCGAGTCTCCGAGGTCACGCGATGACAACTTGCCTGTAAGCGAGTAGCCGGTGGTCTTCACGTAGGTGAGACCGCCCCCGAAGTCGGAAGACAATCCGGTCGGGAGCCCGACGTCGTTGGACGTGGTTGCGATCGTCTCCTCCGGTAATCCTCCGGCCTCCGGGAAGGTTCTGGAGTTCTCCCGGCCCGCCTTGTCATACCCCACCTTGAACGTATAAGTGCGCGCGAGCAGGCCCTCGGTGGAGGGGATCGTCAGAGTCGACC
The DNA here is from genome assembly GCF_025506355.1 of Sphaerisporangium corydalis. Classification (GTDB taxonomy): domain Bacteria; phylum Actinomycetota; class Actinomycetes; order Streptosporangiales; family Streptosporangiaceae; genus Sphaerisporangium; species Sphaerisporangium corydalis. The sequence continues at coordinate 135,232 of NZ_JANZYP010000014.1, read as the reverse complement.
CGAGACGGCGATAGTCCGCGTCGTAGTCCGTCACGGTGTCCGTGTAGGCCTGTCCACTGGTCCATCGCGTCGCCGAGGTGCGCTCTCCCTTGAACAGGGTGTCGTAGACCCATTCTGCGACCTTGGTGCCGGAGCCGGGGTTCCCGACCCATTGTTCCTTCTTCCGCCCAAGGTCGTCATACACGGTGGAAATCGTCACGCCCTTGGCATCGGTCGCGGACGTGAGGTTCCCGGCCGGGTCATAAGCGGCCGTGGTGGCCCCGAAATCGGGATCGGTCAGGGCGACCCGCCGTTTGGCCCAGTCATAGGTGAACTTGCGCGCATTGCCGTTGGCGTCGGTCATCCGGGTGAGGTTCCCGAGCGCGTCATATTCGCGTGCGCTGTTCAGCCATTGAGTTCCGAACTGCTCCGAGATCCCGGTGATCTTCCCGGCGGCGTTCGTCGTGTAGGTGGTCTTGCCACCAAGTGGCGGCGTCACGGTGTGCTGGTCCGCTCCCGCGTACACGGTGGCCGAGCGGCGCACCTCCGCCGCGCCGCCGTACTGGATCTTGGCGACCTCCCGGCCAGCGCCGTCGAAGACCGTTTTCGCCCATGAGGGCATGTCAGCCATCGAGGGGTTGAGCAGGCCCGCGCCTGCGGTCGCGCTGTTATACAGCGGGCCGAAAGGCTATATTCTTACTGCGGGAACGTTCCTCCGGCCGAGTACGAGGAGACGTTCCATCAATCAACCGCCGGCACCGGCCGGGTGATCGAGAACCAAGCGATCTAGCCTCCAACTTCATCGGGGCGGCCCAGTCGTTCACGGCCATCGCTCTGATCTCCTTCGATCTTGGTTTAGCAATCTGAAGGATCACGCGATGGCCGTCCTCATTCCATGACGCCACGCCGCCTACCAGCGAAAACCCATACACCACCTCCGTGGACGCAACCCGCGCCCGGCTCACCGCCATAGCTCCGAAAGCCACCGCCATCGACGGAATAGTTCGGTGACGAGCGGCCTATTTGTATTGCCCGGTGATCCCCCACCAGCACCGTTCCAGCCAGAAGCGCAGGGCGCGGATCCTCGCCCGGACATGCAACCAGGCCGGCAGCCGAGAGTGCGGAACGAAGATCCATATATCTCCCACGACGTGGCGGGCATGTTCTTCGACTTGCGCGTCGGGACTACGCATCAGCGTCCGAAGGAGCGCGAGCGTCGTCCGGTCGACCTCACCGGTGATCCGCGCCATGTGGCTCAGGGCGGTCAGGCCCTGCAGGCGGACCTCCACACGCGCTGACCGCATGGCTCGAACGACCAGCGGTTCCACGACCCCGGCATCCGCGACGGACAAGGCCAGCCCCATGACCGCGATCCCGACGAACCGCTCTCCCCGCTCGAACGCAGCCTCGACCTCCCTTGGATCATCACACCGTATGAGATCACTGCCGTTCTCCCAATCCAATCGTCCCTCCGCCTCCCGGCCCCACAGGCCGGCCGATCCAAATGTCGACCGGCTCATCCATGTCAAGCTGATGTGCACGAATACCCGTTACTTGTCACCGTAACGGCTTACCCTTCCTGTTGACTATTCCGGCCTTGATGAGCGCCCGCCGATCGACCTCTTCCAGGTCCTTCCACTTCCGCGCGTGCCCGTGCCATTCGCCGGTCTCCGCCCTTGTGGGATTCAGGACGACGAACTCTCCGGTGCCCGGATCGTAGGCGACCCTGGTCTGTTCCGTCACCGGCACGGAGCGCTCGAGCGCGCGCTGACCGTCCGTGGGAGGTTTGGAAATTCCTCCCTTCGAGTTCTGGTGATGTTTGTTATACCAGACGTACCTCAGGCCGTATCCGGGCCGCAGGTACCGCATCAGGTTTCTGAAAGCGCGCCCGCCGCCGAGCCCGCTGCCCTCGAAGGTGATGTTGTGCTCGCGTGCGACCTCGGTGTGGGCCATGACCAGATGTGTGTACCACTCCGCCCCGCACTTATCAGCCCCGATGGACTCACAGACCTTCCTGGCGGCGGCGAGTTCCTGCTGGACATTCCACCAGAATTCCTTGTTGTCCTTGTAGACGAATTCTCCGTAGAGTTCCTCCCACTTCTTTTTGAACTCCTCGAAGTCCACTCCGTCCGGAACGATGATGGCCCCTGTGGTGCCGAGAGTGCGTTCCGCCCTTATTTGGTCGGCCGTCTTCTGGCGCCATCCCTGGCCGTCCCAGTAATGCGTCCTCAGATACTCTTGACAGGTTCTCGTGGTCCACTTGTGCGGGCAGGCCTCCGGCGCGGGATATCCCCAGTCCGGTTCGGGCTTCAGACCGTCCGGATCGGACGACCCGATGGGGTCGTCGCCAGCGTAGCTGTAGGGATTGGCCCACTGCGGCTTGGTGAGGTCGAGAAGCGGATCGGTCGAGACGAACCGGGCGAGGCCGGGGTCGTAATACCGGGCGGACAAGTAGTCCAGACCAGTGGAGTCGTCCTCCACCTTGCCGAGGAAACCCTGATCGGTGAAGCTCAGATCGTCGATGCCCCTGCGCTTGCCGTAGGGCAGGTAGCGTTCCCGGTTGATCTGGCCGGTGGCATCGTCGATGGCCAGCTGCCGACTGCCCTGGAGACCTGACGCCATCCACTTCAGATCTATATCGCCGATGCGGACGGCAACGACGGCCCCGTCAGGGGCGCTGTAGTACCGCTTGCCGGTGAGCCGCCCACCTGCTAGTTCAACCTCCATGGACCCCAGGTAGAGCGTGACCTTGCCTCCGGGGTCACGGCGGATGAGACGCTCGCCGTCGGCGTCGTACACCATCGAGGTGTCCTGGCCGTCGACGGTGACCTTGGTCATTTGACCAAGTTCGTTCCAGTCGAAGGTGGCCGGCTTGCCCGCCACCGAGCGAGTTCTGAGCCGGCCGGCGTTGTCGTAGGTGTAGCTGTCGGTCCCGCCGCCCGGCCGGTCGACGGAGGTTACGGCGTTGGGACGGACTGCGGATGGGCCGGCCGCCGGGTAGCGATAGGTCGAGACCTGGCCGTTGTCAGTCAGCGTGGTGGTGTTGCCGACCGGGTCGTAGCCGTACTGCTGCTTGTAGGGGTCGGTACCTAGCCCGTCGGCGCCTCCCGCACCCGCCGCGCAGGACGAGGCGGTGGTGGTCCACGCGGCCGAGAGCCTGCGCAGCCCATCGTAGGAGAAACATTCCAACTGACCCGCCGTGCCGCCCGAGACGGCGGACGCCGCGTCCAGGACCCTGCTGATCTGGCCGGAGACGTCGTAGGAATACTGATCGGCCTGCGTGAGCTGAGGAGTAGCGGTGTCAGCCTTAGCCGTGGTGGTGACCCACTCGAGCAGTCCCGTGGAGTTGTCCCAGCCGAGGGTTCGCTTGATCTTCCCGGTCGCCCCGTAGGTCCGTTCAGCCATCCGAGCCGTCGGTGTGTACTGAGTGTCCTTGACGTAGGTGAACCCACCGCCGAGGTTCGAGGTCAGTCCCTTGGCCAGACCAAGCTCGGTGAAGGTGGAGGTGACCTTCTCCTTGGGCAGCCCGCCCACGGCGGGCATCTCCACCTCGGCCGCCTCTCCAGCGGTGTTGTAGTTCGTGGTGAAGACGTAGTCGCCCGCCAGCAGACCCTCCGACGCCGGGATGGTGAGAGTGGAGCCGGTCGGCCGCCCCATCGTGTCGTATCCGGTGAACTTATCGATGTAGGCGTTCGCGCCGACATGGCGGGTGGAGGAGGTCGGCTGGCCCTTGGCCAGGGTGTCGTAGACCCAGGACGTCAGCTTGGTCCCAGTGCCAGCGTCTCCGGCCCACTGCGCGGTCTTGCGGCCCAGATCGTCGTAGCTGTAGGAGACCTTCTGGCCGTTCCCGTCCCTGGTCCAGCTCAGCCGCCCGGCCGCGTCGTAGTCGTACTCGCTGTCCCCGGCGTCGGGGTCGTGTGCGGCGGTCCGGCGGCCGAGGATGTCATAGGTGAGGGTGCGGATGTTGCCGTTGGCGTCCACCATCCGGGTGAGCTGGCCATCGGTGTCATATGTGTACGAGGTGTCTTGGTGGACGGTGCCGTCCACCCATTCCTCGATCTTCACGATCTTGTCGCGGGCGTCGGTCCAGTAGACGCTCTTACCGCCGGAAGGGGGCTGGACGTCGTACCGGTCGCCATAGTGGGCGATGCTCGTTCGCCGCAACTCGCTCGCGCCGGTGTACTCGACCTGCGCGACGATCCGCTCGGCGCCGTCGTAAACGGTTTTGGCCCACTGGGGCAGGCTGGTGAACGCGGGGTTCAGCAGGCCGCTGCCCGCTCCGTCGGGGTTGTGGGCGAGTTGTGAGTTGGCGGCCGTGAGGCCGCGCGCGTCGTAGGCGACGGCGGTGACGATGCGCCCGCCCGCCGGCGACGCCGACTGCTGCTCCCGGGGACGGCCGAACCCGTCGATGTAGGCGTGCTCGGCGGACCACACGGCCGCGCCGCCGGAACCGGACCGCAGCTTCTTCACCGTGGTCTTCAGCGCCGCCGTCGGCTGGCCGACGTTGCCGTCGAAGGGGATGGCGTAGGCCACGGTCGCCGCGGCGGTGCCGCCGCCCTTGGGCTGCTGAGGTGTCCACAACGTGGTCGTGCGGCTCAAGGCGTCGTACTCGATCAGGGTCTCGTTGCCGTTGGCGTCCCGTTGCCGGGTGAGCTGGCCATCGTGCGGCGACAGCCAACTGGTCGTGGCGTGGTCGAGGGGGTTGGTCGTCATCATGCCGCCCGACGGCCATCCGGTCGCGGGAGTGTAGTCGATCCTCGTGGTCTTGTTCGCGGCGTCGACGACCGCGATGGTCCGGCCGTAACCGTCATAGCCATTGCCGTTCGTCGCGTAGGCGACGTCGCTGCTGTAAACGCGGGTCTGGGTCGCGTTGCCCACGGCCGGGGTGTTGGCAGCGGGGGTGGTGGCGCCGTCATAGAGCGTGACGGTCCTGCCCAGCAGGGTGCCGCTCGTACATGCGTCCCCCGCCCGGCGTTCGATTGTTGCCGGGTAGGTGAGGAGCCATTTGGTGGTGTTGCGGGCGTAGGTGGTGGTGGTGCAGGTGTTGTCGGTGTCGTCGCCGGTTCGGCCGTAGTCGTTGACCTTGGTGGGGAGACCGTAGGTGTCGTAGGTGGTCTTCTGGTCGGTGTAGCGGAAGCCGGTGGTGACAGCTTCCCGGGAGACCTGGCGGCTGGTGGTAATGAGCAGCGGGTCGTAGATGCCTGGACCATTGCCAGCCGACTGGGTTGCGTACTCGTATCGTATCGAGCCGACCTCGATGTAGCCGCCGAGGGTGGGACCGCTCGGGGGTGTGGTGGGTGGTGTGGTGGGAGTCGGCGTGGGGGTGGGCGTCGGGGTCGGGGTCGGGGTCGCGCAGACGCCGAGGTCTAACCATGAGGGGTCGACGCCGGGTTCGGCGCCGATGCCCATGTTGAGGTTCTTGGCCTCCCAGGTGTGGTTGACCCAGGTGACGCGGTTGCCCTTGCCGTAAAAGCCCGTGCGTGACCAGGTGGGATAGGTGCAGGCGAGCGCGGTTGTGCCGAGCATGGTGCGCAGGCCGCTGAAGAGTGTGCGGGCGGGTGTGAACGCGGCGGTGATCACTCGGGCACCGAGGGGCGCGACTGCCGGTTGAGTGCCTGCTGCGACGAGGACCGGTCGTGGCTGGGAGCCGGAATGCTGGGGAAGCGGGGGCCCGGCGGCTGGGCGGGCTTGTGCGGCTGCCGGTGCTGCGGGAACGGTGCCGTTGAGGGTGGTGGCGCGCCAGGTTTGTTCCTGGAGGGTGCGGCCGGCCAGGACGCGCAGGTCGTTGTAGGTGTTGCCGTCGAAGTCGGTGACCGTGGTGTGCTTGGCGGTGCCGTTGGTCAGCGGGTCGTCGTACATGCCGCGGTAGAACGCGGTGGTGGTGACGGAGAAGTCGTCGGGGCTGGTGCCGGCGCCCTTGATGGTGCGTACCTGCTGGTAGCCGCGGAACTCGTCCCAGTCCTCGGTCAGGGTCTTGCAATAGCCGGTGACCGGAGGAGTGCAGACGAATCCGTCCAGGGTGGTGGCGCGCATGTAGTTGAACGGGCGCGCCCAGGCCGGGGTGCCCTCGTACACATAGAAGGTGGGCATGTCAGGTGAGCCGCCGACCAGGTCCTTGTCGACCGTCTGGGTGACCAGCCATTTGAGGTACACCGCGCGGGAGGTGCGGGCGATGCCGTTGGAGTCGTAGTAGGTGCCCAGGGTGGCCAGATAGCAGTCCCGGGCGTTGGTGTCCCACCCGGTGGTGGGGTATCCCGACGGGAAGGGGCAGGGTTTGGCCTGGCCGTAGTAGACGTCGGTGCGCCCGCCCAGCCCGTTGTACACCGAGGAGATGCGCGGGAACCGCAGGCGGGCCTTGCCCTGGGACTCGTTGTAGTCGGCCCGGTTGTCCAGCAGGGTGGCCTCGAAGTCAACCGGGGGCAGCGCGATGTCGGGTCCGGTCCCGGCCAGCCCGACCGGGCGCAGGGTGTCCAGCCACAGCACCGGCCCGGCCGGGGGCAGGCTGCCGATGATCTGGGTGTACACCCATTTGTACCGGGCCTCCAGCCGGTACACCTGGTCCCAGGCGGAGGTCGCGGGGTTGAGCACCGAGGTGACCACGGTGTCGAGGCGTTTGGAGATGTAGAACGCCGGCCCAGGGGTGTCGCAGGCGGTGATCACATCCGCCGGGCCCGAGGGGCAGTCCAGATCGGTCGGGGTGTCGTCGTCCCACGGCTCCCCCGAGGAGGGCGGGGTCCCCCGGTCCACGGCGTTGAACACCACCTTGGCCGTGTGCGCCGACGCCGCCACGTTGGTGTTGCGGCCGTAGGCGACCAGGGACAGGTAGCCGCCCCGGTCGTAGGCCACTCGGAACGCGCGCCCGTCCCCCAGCGGCCCCGGCTGGCACAACGCGCCGACGGTCTTGCAGTACCAGTTCTCCTCGCGGGTGAAGGTGTAGTCGACCACGTTGCCGTTCGGGTCGATCGCCTGGTCCAGGTTCCACCGCCACGGCGCGAAACACAGCCCCGGCGCACTGGTCTTGGAGTACTGGTCCCGGCACGGCTCCCCAGTGTCGTCCCCCACGAACGCGGTCTGCCACATCGAGTCACGGTGGTACCCGAACCGGTACACCGTCCCGTCGGCCGTGGTCACCACCCAGAACGTCTGCGAGGTCTGGCTGGAGGTCAGGTATTCGATCTTCCATCCATAGTCCTCGACCGTCTTCCACCCGCCGCTGGTCCGGTCCTTCACGATCGCCGACGACTTGCCCTCCACCGACAACGTCAGGTGCGAGGTGGTGTAGTCGGTGGTCGCCGAGTCACCGTCGTTCTCGTCCGGGGACTCCCAGCACAGGTGCTTCCAGTTCCGCTGGTCAGGGTTCTTGCTGGTCTCCACGATGTCGTCGGCGCACCCCCGGAACCGCCGCTCGACGAACCCGGTCGAGATGTCCCACCCCATCCCGGCCACCGACGCCTGGTTGTTGGTGTAGTTCGTCAACCCGTCGATGGCCGAGGAGGAGTACGACAACGCCAGTTTCGGCGCCTCACCGGCCACCGGCGGCGGCACCGGGATCGGATACGAGTACGAGAACCCGCCACCCGACAACCCGACCTGCCACGACCCGGCCGCCTTCAGATCGGTCGCCGCGAAGTTCCCCGTCCCCGAGTCCGGGGCGGCCGCCGCCAGCACGTACACCTGCCCGCCGGTCGCCGGCCCGTCGGTACCGGCCTCCACCTCGGCCACCACCTGACGTGCGGCCGGGTCATTGGACGAGGGCACCACCCGCGCCCGCTCCGCCGCCTTCGCACACGCCGCGTCCGGCCGCGCGGTCAGTACGCACGCCGGCATCTCGACCAACCCCAGCCGGGCCGCCCCGCCCGCCGGCAACGAACCCGCGAACCCGGAGTAGTCGACGCTCACCCGCACCCGGCCCGGAACGTTCCCACCATCGGCGCGGATGACCCTGACCCCCACAGCGGTCCCGCCCAGCCGCTTGACCACATCGGGCCCGATGGTCTCCACCCGCACCTTGCCCGGAACCGACTTCCCGGACGGTTCCGCCGGCTGCGCCACCGACACCGGCGACCCGGTCGCTCTGGCGGGCGCCGTTCCCACCGCCACCTCGGCCGCTCCGGCTTTCGGCACCACCGGCGGCGCGGACGCGGTCACCGGAGGCGGGGAGTCCTCCACACCGTGCACGTCGGCGACCCTCCGGATCGGCCGCCCCTCCACCGACCGCTCCTCGGACGATGAGGCCCCCGGCACCGACGGTGACACCAGATCGGTGATCACCCCGATGCTCGACACCAGCAACGCGACGGAAACAACGGCGAACAACCAAATCCGAGCACGCTGAAGGCGCACGCCACAACCTCCGGAAAACCCCGTCTACCAGCGACACCGCGTCCTGCGGCCCCGTATAAAGCACATATAAATACACACAAACGCCCTCATCTTTATTAGCGTCAGCGGCACTGTCAATGCGCTTATGGACGTGTAGTGATCACGGAGTGCGATGTCCGCAGGTCAGCCGGACCGGCCGGATTGAGATCACGCTCGAGTAACCGTCATCGCAGGTCAGGGCATCTGGACTGTGACATAGCCGATCAGAGGATCCAGGTCTACGGCATGGCAGGACAGAGGAACGCCCTTGTGTGTTGGTCAGAGGGGAAGGGCGGCGCCCAGGCGGCGGATCACGTCGGTGTCGGCGGCGTCGGCGGGGCCGCCGGTCGGCATGTGTTCGGTGATGGCCGCGCCCACCACGTTGTCCAGACGTGCGACCAGGTCGATCAGCCGTTGGGGCGGCACCCCGTCGGGTTCGGGGTAGCCGAGAGAGCCGAATTCCGTGGGTTCGAGCACGTCGAGGTCGATGTGGACGTACACCGGGCCGGTGAGACCGTCGAGCACCTTGTCCAGGTCGGCGACACCGTACCGGCGGATGCCCACCTTCTTGAGGTACTCGTGTTCCGTCTCACTGCCCGCCCGCTCCCCCGCGATGATCACCTGCTCGGGGACCAACGGCCGCTCCGGGACGAGTGGCGCAGGGCCTTCGCCCAGTAGCGTGCGCAGCACCATCGCGTGGAAAGAACCCGACGGAAGCGTCTGCGGGGTGTAGAGATCCGGGTGCGCGTCGATCCACAACACCGTCAGCCGATCGCCGTACCGATCGCGGGCGGCGGCGATCGGCGCCAGGTCCACCCCGCAGTCTCCCCCGACGGTGATCACCACATCGTCGATGCCCGCCAGAGCCTCCCGCGTCAGCCGCAGGTTCTCCACGAGCACGTCCAGCCCACGTACGCCCGCCTCGGGCTTACCCCCTGTATCGAGCACCGGCACCGTGACGCGAGCATCCGCCACCAGCACCTCGGCGCTGCGAAGAGCACCCACCGCCAATCGCGGCGAATCACCCAACCCGGACCCTTGCCACTGAGGCACACACAACACCGTCGTCATGCCCGCGCAGCCTAGGCCCGCCCAAACGACACCGCAATCGCTTTTTCAGACGTCGACGAGCGCACAGGTCCGACGGCCTCTACCAGCCGTCAAAGGGGACCGCCTGGCCGGTGGTGGCCGTGCTCCGGCTCCTATCCGGCCCTGAAGCCACCTCGGGTTCTGTACCGTCGTGCCTGATCTGACAGATAGGTCGCCAACCGGCGGAGCATGGCCGGTTCCCCGTACTCACCGCCTGGAGGCGGGGGCATGTAATAGATGAACCCCGACATTTCCTCCGGGTAATCGTGATCCGACCAGATCATCTCGATGACCTGGAAAAATCCGGAGACAGTGTTACGGCGTTCGTACAGATGCGCGAGTGCCAAATACGACCAGACTTCGTTCGTCCTCGGGTCTTCGCAGTCAAGTTCCACGGCGTCGACAGCGGCGTTCACCTGGTGCGCGACCTCGCTGGGCAGGAGATACGGCATCTCCTCCTCTGCCGGTAGGCCGGACAGGGCGGGGAGGACATCTCCGGCGAGTTCCGTCAGCCCCATCGGCGCGAGCCAGCCTTTTCTGTATCCGCAGACCAATTCCTCACGGGTCAAAGCGACTCTCGAGGACACGAAATCGGCCGGAATGACAAAGCTGACGAGGCCGCTCATGGTATTCGCGCTTTCCGTCGACCGTGGGATTCTTCACGAGCCGCCGGCGAGCGGCGAGCCGTAGGCGCTTCCCTTTTCGTTGATCGGAGTCCTTGCGAGGCCGTCCGGCAGAGCCGTCTCACTGCTGGACGTGAGCTTCGTCACGTTCGGCGTTGCCAAGATCGTCCGTGGGTGGAGACGTCGTCCAGCGGTTCGCCGCTCACCTCGGCAGGCGACCGCGTACCGGCCGAGGGCGGGGCTCGGTAGTTCGTCGGCTTCCGTGATATCCGGAGGACCGAGGGTCAGTCGTCGTCTCTGGCGCAGACGGAGCAGTGGGTGAGGCCGGCGGCTTCGGCGTCGGACTTGGACATCGCTTCCAGGGTGGCCGGGTCGGATCCCTTGATCAGCGGGCAGGCGGAGCTGTGGTAGCGCCGGGTACCGGGGATGATCTTGACGATCACGGGACGCTTGACCTCGACGGTCGGCCCGGCCTTCCTGGGCTTGTCGTCAGCGTCCTTCGGCTTGTCCGCCGCGCCGCCAGCGTCGTCGGACCGCTTGTCCTCGACATCGCCGCCCCGGGCCGGAGCCTCGTCCGGTGAGGGCTTGGCCGGCTCGCCGGTGTCCTCTGTGACAGGCGTCGGGGTCGCCTTGGCGGGGCCTTGGTCCTTGGAGGACGTGGTGGCCGGCTTCGGCGCTTCGGGCCTCGTACCGGATCCACTGCCTGTGGTCGGCTGCCGGTCCTTCGCGGGCTCGGAGGCGGCGTTCGGAGTCTTTGGGGACTTCGAGGATTCCGTGGGACGTCCCGTGGAGACTTCCGGGGGGCTCGACGAGTCCGAGGGGGTCCCGGCCGAGGAGGATCGGGCGCTCGTCGTGAAGCGGTCAGGTGTCTTGCCAGGGCCCTCGGACCTGCCAGGGCCCTCGGACCTGCCGGGACCGTCGGACCTGCCGGGACCGTCGGACCTGCCGGGACCGTCGGACCTGCCGGGACCGTCGGACTTGCCGGGAGAAGAGGTGCTGGTCGTGCTGGGTCTGGGGGTGGTGGGTGTGCGGGGGGTGGCGCTGACGACCACCACGGGGTCGTCGCCTTCGTCGTCCGGCTCGGCGGGGCTCGTGGTGGTCGCCGAGGGCTTGCCGGTCGCGGGCGGCGGGGTGGCGGGCGGGTCGGGGCGCTTGAAAGCCTGGAACGGGGAGGCGGCCTCCGGGACCTTCACGGCCGGGACAGGCCGAGTCGAGGATCCCGCAACCGAGGGGGTTCCCGGAATCGAGGGCTTTGTCCCGGCGGCGCCGGGTGAAAGGCCGGGGGCCTCGGGTGAACGGTCCTTCTCGCCGGTACCTGGGGGCGGCTTGCCCGTGGCGGGAGTGCTCGGGAGTGCCTTGTCCGTGGCGGACGTGCCTGCGGGTCCCTTGCCCGTGGCGGATCTACTCGCGGGTGTCTTGTCCGTGGTGGGATCGCTCGTGGGCTCGTCGTCAGCGGGCGCCTTGCCGGCCGGGCGGGCCCCTGCCGGGCTCACGTTCACGCCGTCGGTGCTCGCCGCCTGGGCCGAGAACCACGCGTCGGACTTCCAGCGTTCCTCACCGGCCGCGTCGGAGCCACTGGAATCGGCTGGACCACCGGAGCGGCCGGCGGAGGACGAGGACGGGGTGGAGGAAGACGTGGACGGGGTGGGCGAGGACGGGGTGGGCGCCGAGGAGGGGGAAGAAGAGGTCGCCGTTGAAGGGCGTGAGGGGGCGGCGGAGCCGGTCGGGGTCCCGGCGCGCCCGGGACGCTTCTCGACCGGCTCCATCGACTGCTCGGAGGCGACCGGCGTCACCGGCCGCGTCTCGTCGGACCGATATCCGCTTCCGCGCCGCGGCTGAGACTCGCGTACCGCCGGGGTCTCACGTCCGGACCGAGGCTCTTGTCCTGGTTCGGTGCCCTGTGCCGTGCCGGGCTTGCGCCTGGCGTCGGACGTCCGTTCCGCCTCGGGCAGGGGGGCGGGGGTGGCGCGGTGGCCGGTTTCGGGGAGGGGGGTGGTGGCGGGGGAGGATTGGGTGGTGCGGCGGGCCACTTGGGGGGTGTAGCCGTCGGGGAGGCAGGTGGTGCAGGCGGTGAAGCCCTCCTCGCGGGCCTCCTCGTAGGTGAGCTCCTCGATCTCGCGCCCGGCGAGCTGCCGGCATCCGGGCAGGTGGAACCGCTTACGCCCGGGGATCACCAGCACGATCGCCTCGGGAGAGGGTCCGGCGCCCCGTCCCCGGCCGGAGTGACCTCCTTGCCCCGCCCCGGAGTGGGCTCCCTGCCCTGCCCCGGTGTGAGTTCCTGAGTGACCTGCCCCGGCATGGGTTCCCTGGGCTGTGCCGGGGAAGCCTGCCTGTCCAGGGCCGGGGAAGCCCGGCTGGCCGGGGCCCGTGCGGCCTCGTGGACGGGCCAGTGTCGCCGTCTGGTGGGAGGCGGTCATCGGGTGGGGAAGGGGGGATGAGGGCCCGTGCGTGGCGGCCATCGTCATCGGAAGGCCCGAGCCGCCCGCGACGCCCATGCCCGCCGGAGGCATCGGCGGCGCCGTGGCCGCCGTCGTGCCGCCGGAGGGGAAGAGTTCGTGGCGTCGCAGCAGCGCCCCGATCATCAGGAAGACCGCGGACAGCACGCTGACCACGATCGACCACATCACCAGGACCGCTGTTCCGGTCACCACGCCCGCGACCAGCAGGCCGAAGGCGAGAACGACCAGAATGGCGCTCAGGTAGATCACAGAGGGGCTCCCAGTCGCGGGTCGGTACGTGAACCTGACCCGTTACCTTAACGGCGGTCGTTGTGAGGGCCGTCAACTCCCTGGAAGGCGCCGGAGTGCTGCGAGGGCTCGGAGCCGAACGGGTTGTTCTGGCCACCGGGGATCTGCTGCTGGCCACCGGGGGCGACGGCGTGGGACATGGCGGGGGCGCCCATCTGGGCACCGACGACGGGGAAGCCGCCGCTGCCTTCGGCCGACACGTTGAGCTCGGCGAGCTGGTTCTCCAGGTAGAGCTTGAGCCTGCTGCGGTACTCACGCTCGAAGCTCCGCAGCTCCTCGACCTTGCGCTCCAGTTCGTCGCGGGTCTGCACCAGCGAGCCCATGGCCTGCCGGTGCCGCTCCTGCGCGTCGCGCTCCAGCGTCTCGGCGCGCGCGCGCGCGTCACCGAGGATCTGCTCGGCCTGGCGACGGGCCTTGCCGAGGACCTCGTCGGCCTCGCGGCGGGCACGGGTGACCGTCTCGTCGGCCTCGCGGCGCGCGTCGGCGATCGCCTGGTCCGCGGTCTGCTGCGCCAGGGCGAGCACACGCGCGGCGGTGTCCATGTTGTCCTCGGCGGGCGGCATGCCCATGCCGACGGGGACCGGCTCGGGCCTGATCGGCTCCGGCTGCCTCATGGGCTCCGGCTGCGGCGCCATCATCTCGGGTTTGGGCTCGGCGATGGGGGCCGGCGCCATGCTCATGCCCATCCCGCCCGGCACCTTGCCGCGCAGGCACTCGGTCAGCTTCGCGCGAAGCTCCTCGTTCTCCTGGATGAGGCGGTCGAGCTCGGCCTCCACCTCATCGAGGAAGGCGTCTACTTCTTCCTCGTCGTACCCCGGCCGCAGCCGGGTGGTACTGAACTGCTTGTTCCGCACATCAGCGGGCGTCAGCGGCATTTCGGTCTCCTTGGCGCGCTCGGAGTCTGTCCGGAGGACGGTACCCGATCAAAAACGAAGCGCGGACACGATTTGGATCATGACCAAGACCACAATGAACAGCACTGTGAAGCTTAGGTCAAAGGCCACCGTACCCAACCGGAGGGGCGGAATGAAACGGCGGAGGAACTTGAGAGGTGGATCGGTTGCCGTGTACGTGGCCTCCGCCAGCACCAGCACGACCCCCCGGGGCCGCCAGGAGCGGGCGAACGCCTGCACCGTCTCGAAGATCATCCTGCCGATCAGCAACACCAGATAGATCGACAGAACCGCGACCAAGATGTCCCTAACGATCCCCACGGTCGCGCCCTGCCCCCATCCCGATGTGCCGACCTCGGTCCGGAGAGGCCATGTCTGGCCGTTCACTGTTCATGGTGGAACTCTAGCTCTGGTTGAAGAACCCGCGTTCCGCGATTCGGGCCTTGTCCTCGGCGGTCACCTCGACATTGGCAGGGGACAACAGGAACACCTTGTTGGTAACACGTTCAATGCTGCCATGTAGGCCAAAGACCAGACCTGCCGCGAAATCAACCAGTCGTTTCGCGTCGCTGTCGACCATTTCTGTCAAGTTCATGATGACGGGCGTGCCTTCACGGAAGTGCTCGCCGATCGTTCGCGCTTCGTTATACGTACGCGGATGGAGGGTCGTAATTCGCGCCAGATCGGTCGTACGGCGCTCTACGACGGCAGACCCGGACCTCGGGGCAGGAACCGGGGTCTCGACCTCCAGGCCGTCTTGGGGCGTTCCAACCCCGTGCTCGTCGCCTCGGCGACGGTCGACGTAGTCGTCGGTGTAGTCCTCGTCGTCGGCGTAACCGCCATAGTCCGGGTAGCGATCGTCCTCCACGAGACCGAGGTAGACCGCCATCTTGCGCATCGCGCCGGCCATCGCTACGTCGTCCTCCTGCTCATGGTCCGTACCCAAGGCAACCTAAGGCACCGCTGTCGACCTCTGCTCGGATACATGGACATCAAGGTCCACTCGGGGGGACATTACCTGACGAAGGGCGTCCGGCGGCCGAGCAACGCCGTACCGACACGCACGTGTGTCGCACCATGGCGGATCGCCTCGGCCAGATCTCCACTCATACCCGCTGAAATGACCTTCGCATCGGGATGGTCCTTCCGAAGTTCCGCCGACAGCTCCGCGAGCCGGGCGAAGGCCGGCCCGGGGTCGCCGCCGAGCGGGGCCACCGCCATGACGCCGCCGAGCCGCAGGCCGCCGGTGACGGCGATCAGGTCGGCGAGGGCCGGCAGCCCGGCCGGGACGACGCCGCCGCGCCCCGGATCCTCGTCCAGGGCGACCTGGACCAGGCAGGTGACCTCCCGGCCCGTCCTGACGGCCTCGCGGCCCACGGCCTCGGCCAGTTTGGGGCGGTCGATGGAGTGGATCACGCCGGCGTAGGACACGACGGATCTGACCTTGTTGGTCTGGAGCTGCCCGACGAAGTGCCACGTCAGCGGCAGGCCGGCGCATTCGCCCGCCTTGGCGGCGGCCTCCTGGTCGCGGTTCTCGCCGACGTCGCGGATGCCGAGACCGGCGAGGATCCGCACGTCGGAGGCCGGACGGGTCTTGGTGACCGCGACCAGGGTGATCTCGTGGCGCGCGCGCCCGGCGCTCTGGCAGGCGCCGGCGATCCGGCGTTCCACTTCGGCGAGCCCGGCCGCGATCTCGTCGCGCCGCGTCGTATTCGTATTCGTATTGTTCACGGAAATTTCAGAACCACAGTTGGGGGGCGGTCACTTGAGGAAGTCGGGGACGTCCAGCTCCTCCTCCTGCTCCTCGAAGACCACCGGGCGGCGCCGGGCGGGCTCGGAGACGCGGGAGGTGATCGGCGTGGGCGGCTCGGGGGCCGGCCTCGGGACGGCCACCGGCCCCTGCTGCTCGCCGTGCGAGGAGTGCGCGGCGTGCGAGGGTTCGGCCTCGCGCCCGAAGGCCCCGGGACCGGGCGCCGGGGCGGCCGGCTCCGGGGACGGGGCGGGATCGGGCGTAGGAGCGGGCGTCATCGGCGCGGGCTGCGCCGATGAGAGCGGACGGACCGGGGCCGGGCGCTGCTCGGCCCTCGGCGCCTCGCTCTTGGAGGCGGTGAAGGCAGGCGCGGGACGGGCCGCCCCGGGCGCGGGCGCCGGAGGGGTGACCGGGCGCGCCGGGGCCTGGGGCCGCGCCGCGGGCTGCGGCAGGGCCGCCGCCTTCTCGGGCGCGGGCTCGTCGAACCCGGCGGCGATCACCGTGACGCGGACCTCGTCGCCGAGGGCGTCGTCGATGACCGTGCCGAAGATGATGTTGGCGTCCAGCGCGGCCGCGTTGGACACGAGCTGGGCCGCCTCGTTGATCTCGAAGAGCCCGAGGTCGGAGCCGCCCGCGATGGACAGCAGCACGCCGTGGGCGCCGTCGATGCTCGCCTCCAGCAGGGGGCTGGACACGGCCATCTCGGCCGCGGCCACCGACCTGTCGTCGCCGCGCGCGTGCCCTATGCCCATCAGCGCCGACCCCGCGCCGGACATGACCGACTTCACGTCGGCGAAGTCCAGGTTGATCAGGCCGGGCGTGGTGATGAGGTCGGTGATGCCCTGCACACCGGACAGCAGCACCTGGTCGGCCGCCTTGAAGGCGTCGAGCACGCTGACCTGGCGGTCGGAGATCGACAGCAGGCGGTCGTTCGGGATGACGATGAGGGTGTCGACCTCGTCGCGCAGCGTCTCGATGCCGGCCTCGGCCTGCGCCGCGCGCCGGCGGCCCTCGAAGCTGAACGGCCTGGTCACGACGCCGATGGTCAGCGCGCCGAGCGACCGGGCGATGTTGGCGACCACGGGCGCGCCACCGGTGCCGGTGCCGCCGCCCTCCCCCGCCGTGACGAAGACCATGTCGGCCCCCTTGAGGACCTCCTCGATCTCCTCGCGGTGGTCCTCGGCCGCCCTGCGGCCGACTTCGGGATTGGCTCCCGCGCCCAGGCCGCGCGTGAGCTCGCGGCCCACGTCCAGCTTGACGTCGGCGTCACTCATCAGCAGCGCCTGGGCGTCGGTGTTGATGGCGATGAACTCGACGCCCTTGAGTCCCTCCTCGATCATCCGGTTCACGGCGTTCACTCCGCCGCCGCCGATGCCGACGACCTTGATGACCGCGAGGTAGTTCTGCGGTGCTGCCACGACGAGGGGCCTTTCCGCTCGTTACTTGCATTACGTGAAGCCCGAAACGGTCCCGGACCTTCTTGTTTAACTCTCACCCTCAAGTTGAGATTTAGAGTTATGTCAACCTGAGGAATGATACGGACAGTAGGGTTGCCCCTCCCCCAGGGTCAACTCACCGCGCCGCAAGGTCGCCCGGCGTGTCGCGGCCTGTCCCTTTCGCTCCTGCCAGACCCGGTCCGGCGGTGGGGCAGGTCACTTGACGGCCACCACGTCCGGCGAGCTGACGTCGTAGCTGTCCGCCGGGCGCTGGAGCAGTGTGAGCGCGACGCGCGCCTTGTCCCGGGTGCGCTCGGCCCCGCCCCAGACGATCGTACGGCCGTCCAGGAGGCTGAGGGAGACATCTTCGGGCGAGCCGGCGCGTACGGTCTCGATCCTGCGGGCCAGATCGCCCGGCAGCCCGGCCGCGACCGCGAGCGCGGCCCTCGTCGCGGGGTCGCCCTCGGCGAAGTGGTCGACGCGCAGCGCGGGCAGGCCCGAGGGGGCGAGCTGCCTGACCTCGATCGCCACGCCGTGCCGGTCCAGGACCGCGACCTGGCCGGAGGTCAGGACGACCACGGCCACCGGCCGGCGCACGACGACCCGGACGGCGAGGGTGGCCGGCCAGCGGCGCTCCACGCTCGCCGACTCGACCTGGCGGAGCGCGGCGACGCGCCTGCGGACCTGCTCCAGGTCCACCGTGGCCATCGGCTGGTCGTCGGGGACCGCCGCCGCCAGGCGGACCTGGTCGGCGGGCAGGTCGCCGTTCCCCGACACCGCGACGTCGCGCACGCCGAGGACCGGGGAGAAGAACACCAGCCAGGCCGCGGCCCCCACCACCCCGCAGGACAGCAGGACGGCGAAGACCGTGCGCCACGCCGACTGGCTCACCGCGAGGCGAGCTCGGCGACGATGTGCGGGCCCAGCTCGGTCACGTCTCCGGCCCCCATGGTCAGCACGATGTCCCCGGGCCGGGCGCGCTCGGCGACCAGGCCGGGGACCGAGCCCCGGTCGGGCACGTAGGCGACCTGGCCGGCCGGGAGCGGGACCTTGCCCGCCACCAGGGCGCCCGACACCCCGGGCTCGGGGTCCTCGCGCGCCCCGTACACGTCCAGGACCAGGACCTCGTCGGCCAGCCCGAGCGCGGCGCCGAACTCGTCGGCGAAGAAGCGGGTGCGGGAGTACAGGTGGGGCTGGAAGACGGCGATGACCCGGCCGGAGGGCCCGGAGAACGACGCCACCACGTCACGGGCGGCGCGCAGGTCGGCGGCCAGCTCGGTCGGGTGGTGGGCGTAGCTGTCGAACACGGCCACCCCGGCCGCCTCGCCCTTGGCCTCGAACCGCCGCTTGGCGCCGGTGAAGGCCGCGAGGCCGTCGCGGAACTCGTCGAACGGCACGCCGAGCTCCTCGGCGACGGCCAGGGCGGCGGTGGCGTTCAGGGCGTTGTGCCGCCCGGGGACGGCCAGCCGGATCCCGCCCTTGCCCTCGACGGTGAACGCGATGCCGAACCCGTCGGGGACGATGCCGGTGACCCGGACGTCGGCGCCCTCGGACTCGCCGTAGGTGCGCACGCGCAGGCCGCGGGCGCGGGCCAGCGGGACCAGCACCGCGGCGCCCGGGTCGTCGGCGCACACGACCAGGGCCGAGCCGACGCGCTCGACGAACCGGGCGAAGCTGTCGTACACCGCCTGCGGGTCGCCGTAGTTGTCGAGGTGGTCGGCCTCGACGTTGGTCACCACGGCCAGGTCGGGGGCGAGCATGAGGAACGAGCCGTCGCTCTCGTCGGCCTCGGCCACGAACACGTCGCCGGCGCCCTCGTCGGCCCCGAGGCCGGTGGTCACGAGCTGCCCGCCCACGCAGTAGGACGGGTCGCGACCGCACTTCTGCAGGGCGACGGTGAGCATCGAGGTGGTGGTGGTCTTGCCGTGGGTGCCGGCGACGGCGATGCCGGTGCGCCCGACCATGACGGCGGCCAGGGCGGCGGCCCTGGGGATCACGCGCAGCCCTTGGCGCAGCGCCTCGCCGAGCTCGGGGTTGGAGTCGCGGATGGCGGTGGACACCACGACGGTGTCGACGTTCCTGATGTGGGATGCGGCGTGGCCGACGTGCACCGTGGCGCCGAGCTCGCGCAGCTCGGCCACCATCTGGGAGCTGCGGGCGTCGCTGCCGGACACGTCGACGCCGCGCTTGAGCAGGATGCGCGCGATGCCCGACATGCCGGCGCCGCCGATGCCGATGAAGTGGACCCGGCCGAGGTCACCGGCAGCGACGGGCTCGATCAGCTTGACCAGGCTCATCGGCGGCCTCCGGCGGCGACGATGTCGAGGACCTTGCGCGCGAGGACCATGTCCGCGTCCTTGCGGCCGATGCGCGAGGCCGCGTCGGACATGGTGACGACCCGCTCGGGGTCGCGCAGGACCGGAAGCACGGTCCGGATGATCCAATCGGCGGTCAGGTCGGCGTTGTCGACCATCATCCCTCCCCCGGCCTCGACGATCGGCGCGGCGTTGAGCCGCTGCTCCCCGTTGCCGTGCGGCAGCGGGACGTACACCGCCGGGAGCCCTACGGCGGTCAGTTCCGCGCAGGTCATCGCCCCGCTGCGGCACAGCACGAAGTCGGCGGCGGCGTAGGCCAGGTCCATGCGGTCGACGTAGGGCAGCACGACGTACTGCGGGTCGCCGGGCGGCGGCTCCTCGACCACGGGGTTCTTCGGGCCGACCACGTGGAGCACCTGGACGCCGGCGTGCCGCAGGGCGTTCGCGGCGCCGAGGGCGGCCTCGTTGATCGCGCGCGCCCCCTGCGAGCCGCCGAAGACCAGCAGCGTCGGCCGGTCGTTCTCCAGCCCGAAGTACGACCTGGCCTTGTCGCCCATGGACAGCCGGTCGAGCGCGACGATCTCCCGGCGCAGCGGGATGCCGACGTACTCGGCGTGCGGCAGCGCGGTGTCGCGGTGGCCGGTGAAGACGTGGTCGGTGAGCCGGGCGCCGAGCCGGTTGGCCAGGCCGGGCTTGGGGTTGGCCTCGTGGACCACGATCGGCACCCCGCGCCGCCGGGCGGCCAGGTAGGCCGGGGTGGCGACGTAGCCCCCGAAGCCGACCAGCACGTCGGCGTGGACGCGGTCCATGACGCCCGCGGCGGCGTTGATCGCCCCGGCCAGCCGGCCGGGCACGCTCAGCAGCTGCGGGGTGATGGCGCGCGGCAGCGGGACCGCGGGCACCAGCGCCAGCTCGTACCCCCGGGCGGGCACCAGCCTGGTCTCCAGGCCGCGCTCGGTGCCGAGGCAGGTGATCCCGATGCCCGGGTCGTGCCTGCGCAGCGCGTCGGCCAGCGCCAAGGCGGGTTCGATATGGCCGGCCGTGCCGCCGCCGGCGAGGACCACCCTCATGTCGGTCCTTTCACTCCACGTGCCTCGATGTCGGTCGGAGCCGTCCCGGCCGGCGAATCCTCGCCAGCGGGCGACTCAGGCCAAGCCAGCTTAGAGCCCGCGCCGCGGGCCCGGGTCCACGAGCGGCCAGCGCGTCGGCCGCGCCGGGTTCCTGTTTGGCGAACGACAGGAGCATCCCGAGCGCGGCCAGGGTGGGCAACAGCGCCGAACCACCGTACGACACCAGGGGCAGCGGGATGCCGGTGATGGGCAGCACGCCGATCACCGCCCCGATGTTGACGATCGCCTGACCTGCGATCCAGGCCACGGCGGCCGAGGCGGCGAGCCGGACGAACGGGTCCTTCACCCGGCTGGCCACGCGCAGGCCCGCGTACCCGAGCAGGCCGAACAGGGCGACCACCAGCAGGGTGCCCATGAGCCCGAGCTCCTCGCCGATGATGGAGAAGATGAAGTCGCTCTCGGCGTGCGGGACCCGGCCCCATTTCTGCCGGCTGCTGCCGAGCCCGAGCCCGAACCAGCCACCCGAGCCGAGCGCGATCTGGCCCATGGCGGCCTGGTAGCCCGAGCCCTGGGCGTTGCCCCAGACGTCCAGCCAGCCCGCGATGCGGGCCGAGCGGTAACCCTCGACGCTGATCATGATGACCGTGGCCAGGGTGGAGACGGCCAGGATGCCGCCGAACAGTTTGAGCGGCGCCCCGACGACCCACAGCAGCGCCAGGAAGACCAGCATGAGCACGAGCGTGGTGCCGAGGTCGCGCCCGAGCATGACCATGACGGCGAGGATGGCGGTGCCGGGCATCAGCGGGATCAGCAGTTGCCGCCACTCGATGAGGCCGCCCTTGGCCTTGCGGGCCAGCAGGTCGGCCCCCCACAGGACCAGGCCGAGCTTGGCGGGCTCTGAGGGCTGGATGGTGAGCCCGCCGACGTACAGCCACCGCTGGGCGCCCAGCTCGGTCTCGCCGATGAAGATGACCATGATCAGGCCGATGACCGACAGGGCCATCAGGGGGTAGCCGGCGAGGCGGAAGAACCGCTGGGGCAGCCGGGAGCAGATCCACATCACCGGGAGGCCGAGCCCGACCGACAGCGACTGCTTGAGGAACCAGTAGAACGGGTTGCCCGTCTTCTGCAGCGCCTCGATGCTGGAGGCCGAGAGCACCATCATCAGCCCGAGCGCGAGCAGCAGGGCGCTGCACCCGAGCACCAGGTAGTAGGACGTCAGGGGACGGTTCAGCAGCTCGCCGAGCGCCGCCAGCCGGTCCGCGCGCCCGGCCCGCCGGGTGGTGGCGGCGCCGGGTCCGATCGGGACGTCGCTCATCGCGCCGGAAGGCGGTGGACAGCTCGGGCGAACGCCTCCCCACGGGCGCCGTAGCCGGCGTACATGTCCAGCGACGCGCCGGCGGGGGCGAGCAGCACGGTGTCCCCCGGGGAGGCGAGCCTGGCGGCTTCGGTGACGACACGGTCCATGACCCCAGTGTCTTGCCCCTGGACCTCCACGACCGGAACATTCGCCGCGTGTCGCGCCAGAGCCTGCCGAATTCGCTCCCGGTCGGCGCCGAGGAGCACCGCCGCACGCAGCCGGCCGGCCGAGCGCCGGACGAGGTCGTCGACGTCGGCGCCCTTGAGCTGCCCTCCGGCGATCCACACGACCGAGGGGTAGGCGGCCAGGGAGGCGGCGGCGGCGTGCGGGTTGGTGGCCTTGGAGTCGTCCACGTAGTCGACCTCGCCGACGCGGGCGACGTGCGCGATGCGGTGCGGGTCGGGGACATGGTCGAGCAGGCCCTGCCTGACGGCGGCGGGCGGGACGCCGTGCGCGCGGGCCAGCGCCGCGGCGGCCAGCGCGTTGGCCACGTTGTGCGGCGCGAACGGGCGCACGTCGGCCAGGGTCGCCAGCTCCTCGGCCCCGCCGACCGGGTCGGGCACGAAGGCGCGGTCGACGAGCAGGTCCTCCACGACGCCGAGCATCCCGCGCCCGGGCACGCCGAGCGTGTAGCCGACCACGCGCGCGGACCCGTCCTCGGCGTACGGGACCGCCAGGCGGGTGGCCATGGGGTCGTCGGCGTTGTGGACGACCACCCGCGCGTGCTCGTAGATGCGGCCCTTGGCGCGGGCGTACTCCGCCATCGACCCGTGCCAGTCGAGGTGGTCGTCGGCGACGTTGAGTATCGCGGCGGCGGCCGGGGCCAGGCTGGTGGACCAGTGGAGCTGGAAGCTGGACAGTTCCACGGCGAGCACGTCGTAGGGCTTCTCGACGGCCTCCACGATCGGGGTGCCGACGTTGCCGACGGCGGCGGCGTCCAGCCCGGCGGCGCGCAGCATGGAGGTGAGCATCCGCACCGCCGTGGTCTTGCCGTTGGTGCCGGTGAGTGCGAGCCAGGGGGCGGCCCCGGCGGGCCGCCGCCGCCAGGCGAGCTCCACCTCGCCGATGACCTCGACGCCGGTGGCGGCGGCCTCGGCGAGCAGGGGGTGGCCGGGGCGCCACCCCGGGGAGGTGACCACCAGCGTGGCCTCGGGCGGCAGCCCGCCGCCGAAGCGCACCTCCACCCCGAGCCCGGCCAGCTCGGCCGCGGCGGCCCGCTGGCGCTCGCCGGCGGCGGTCTCGACCACGATGACGTGGTGGCCGGACCGGGCCAGGGCCCGGGCGGCGGCCATCCCTGAGACCCCGAGCCCGGCCACGCAGACCGTGCTCACGGCCCGGCCGTCCTTCATGTTCACCGCCCGCCCGTCCTTCGTGCTCACCGCCCGCCCGTCCTTCGTGCTCGCCGCCCGGCCGTCCCCGGCGCCCGTCGCCCGGCCGTCCGTACGGGGGTCATTGCTTGGGCATCCACTCGACGTAGAACAGGCCGAGGCCGGCGGCCGTGCACAGGGCGGCGATCAGCCAGAAGCGGACCACGATCGTCGTCTCGGCCCAGCCCGCCAGCTCGAAGTGGTGCTGGAGGGGTGCCATGCGGAAGACCCGTCTGCCCGTCATCTTGAAGAAGCCGACCTGGATGATGACCGAGGCGGTGATGATGACGCACAGCCCGGCCAGGATGAACAGCAGGAACTGGGTGCGCGTGGTGATCGCGAGCCCGGCGAGCACCCCGCCGAGCGCCAGGGAGCCGGTGTCGCCCATGAAGATCTTCGCGGGCGGGGCGTTCCACCACAGGAAGCCGACCAGCGCGCCGAGGACGGCCGCGGCCACCACGGCGAGGTCGAGCGGGTCGCGCACCCAGTAGCAGCTCGGGCCGAGCTGGTTCAGGCAGCTGTTGCGGAGCTGCCAGTTGCCGATCAGGACGTACGCGCCGAGGACGACGCCGGTGGCGCCGCTGGCGAGCCCGTCGAGGCCGTCGGTGAGGTTCACCGCGTTCGAGAAGCCCACGATCATGATCAGGACCCAGATCGTGAACACCACGATGCCGACCGAGGGCCCGAAGTCGCGCAGGAACGACAGCCGGGTCTCGGCGGGGGTGATCGAGTAGGCGTTCGGGAACCGGACCACCAGCACCGCGAAGACCGCGCCGACGATCAGCTGCCCGAGGGCCTTGGCGCCGCTGCGCAGGCCGAGGCTCCGCTGCTTGTAGATCTTGATGAAGTCGTCGAGGAAGCCCACCGTGCCGAGGCCGGCCATCAGGAACAGCACCAGCACGGCCGAGACCGTGGGCGGGGTCCAGGTGGCCAGGTGGGAGCAGGCGAAGCCGACCAGGGCGGCGATGACCAGGACCGTGCCGCCCATGGTGGGCGTGCCGCGCTTCTCCTGGTGCCCCGAGGGGCCCTCCTCGCGGATGTTCTGCCCGTAGCCCCGGCGGCTGAAGATCCGGATCGCCAGCGGGGTGCCGAGCATGGACAGCAACAGGGCGACGCCGGCGGCGACGAGGACGTCCATCATCGGGCATCACCTCCCAGCAGCGCCTCGGCGACCCGTTCCAGGCCGGCGGCGCGCGGTCCCTTGACGAGCACCACGTCGCCGGGGCGCAGGCGGGCGGCCAGCTCGGCGGCGGCGGCGGCCGGGTCGGCCACCTGGACGGCGGGCGCGCCCCTGGCGCCGGCCATGACCGGGCCCGGGTCGTCCCCGACCACCCATAGTCCTTCCAGGCCGGCGCCGGCGGCGAGCCGGCCCGCCTCCTCGTTCAGGGCGTCGCTCTGGTCGCCCAGCTCGCGCATCGCGGCGATCACGGCGAACCTGCGCCGCTCCTTGCCGAGCACGCCGAGCGTGTGGAACACCGCGCGCACCGAGTCGGGGCTGGCGTTGTACGCGTCGTTGATCACGGTGACCCCGTCGGGGCGGTCGGTGACCTCCATGCGCCACCGGCTGCGCGGCTCGGCGCGGGACAGCGCCTCGGCGATGGTCGCCACCGGGAGTCCCAGCTCGTAGGCCGCGGCGGCGGCGGCGAGGGCGTTCTCCACGGCCTGCGCCCCGTACAGGCGCAGGCTGACCCGCGCCCTGCCCGAGGGGGCCCTGAGCGTGAAGGAGGCCCTGCCGCGCTCGTCCAGCGTCTCGCCCTCGGCCCGCACGGCCGCGTCGGCGGAGCGGCCGAACAGGGTCACCCTGGCCTGGGTGCGGGAGGCCATGGCCCGGACGAGCGGGTCGTCGGCGTTGAGCACGGCGACGCCGTCGGCGGGCAGCGCCTCGACGAGCTCGCCCTTGGCCTTGGCGATCTGCTCGCGGCCCCCGAACACCCCGAGGTGGGCGGAGCCGACGTTGAGCACGACGCCGATCCTCGGCGGGGCTATGCGCGCCAGGTAGGCGATGTGGCCCTCCTCGCGGGCGCTCAGCTCCAGCACCAGGAAGCGGGTGCCCTCGTCGGCCCGCAGGACCGTCAGGGGGTGCCCGATCTCGTTGTTGTAGCTGCCGACCGGGGCGACCGTCGGGCCGATCAGCGTGGTGAGCCCGGCGAGCAGGTCCTTGGTGGTGGTCTTGCCCGCGGACCCGGTCACGCCGACGACCGTCGTGCGCGGCAGCTCGGCGGCCACGGCGGCGGCCAGCTCGGCCAGTGCCGTCACGACGTCGCCCACGATCAGGCAGGGCGCCTCCACGGGCCTGCTCGCCAGCACGGCCACCGCGCCGGCCTCGTGGGCCCGTGCGGCGAAGTCGTGCCCGTCGGCCCGCTCCCCCCTGATCGCGACGAACAGCGATCCGGGCTCGGCGGCGCGCGAGTCGATCAGGACGGGCCCGAGGACCACGGCGCGAGGATCGGCCGTGCCCGCGAGGGCACCCGAGGTGATCTCGGCGATCCTTGCCAGCGGCAACGGGATCATTCGTTTTTCCCTACTCTCCATACAAGCTGTCCGTGGGGTGTGCGGGGGGACCGGCGCCTCGCCCCGTGCACCGGCCGGGCCACCGGCTCAGCCTCGCACAACGCCGCCTGTCACATGTGCCCGCGTCTGCCGATCGCCTCTGCCACGACCTGCCTGTCGTCGAACGGCAGGACCTCACCGTCGACGTACTGACCTTGCTCGTGGCCCTTGCCCGCGACGACGACGACGTCGCCGGGCCTCGCCCGCGCGATCGCGAGGTCGATCGCGGCCGCCCGGTCGGGCTCGACGACCACGTGCGCCCGTTCGCGCCCGGGCACCGAAAGCGCCCCCTCCAGCATCTCGGCGAGGATGCGGAGCGGGTCCTCCGATCGGGGGTTGTCGCTGGTGAGGACGGCCACGTCGGCGAGCCGTGCCGCGGCCTGCCCCATCATGGGGCGCTTGCCCCGGTCGCGGTCGCCGCCGCAGCCGAGGACGATGATCAGCTCGCCCGAGGTGACCTCCCGCAGCGCCCCCAGCACCGACTCGACGGCCCCCGGCTTGTGGGAGTAGTCGACGATCGCCTGGAAGCCCCGCGCGCCCGGCACCCGCTCCATGCGGCCCGGGACGCCGATGACCGTGCCGACGCCGTGCACGGCCGCCTGCAGCGGCACCCCGGCCTCGACCAGGGTGACGAGCGCGCCGAGCGTGTTGGCGACGTTGAACGGGCCCGGCAGGGCCACCGACACGTCGGCCTCGACGCCGCCCGGGCCGATCACCCGGAAGGTGCTGCCGTCGGCGCCCAGGCGCACGTCCTGGGCGCGCCAGTCGGCCTCCGGGGCCCCGCACGCCGAGAACGTCGTGATCGGGACCTTGGACAGGCCCGTCAGCTCCCGCCCGTGGCCGTCGTCGATGTTGACGACGCCGGCCCGGCACAGCTCAGGGGTGAAGAGCCGCGCCTTGGTCAGGAAGTAGTCCTCCAGGTCGGCGTGGAAGTCGAGGTGGTCCTGGGACAGGTTGGTGAACAGCGCGACGTCGAAGAACACGCCGTCGACCCGGCCGAGCGCCAGGGCGTGGCTGGACACCTCCATCGCGGCCGCGGTGACGCCCTGCTCGCGCATGAGGGCGAACAGGCCCTGAAGGTCGCTCGCCTCCGGGGTCGTCAGCGTGGGGGCGAAGTTCAGGTCGCCGGCGTGGATCTCCACGCCGCCCACCAGGCCCGTGCGGTGCCCGGCGGCCCGCAGGCCCGCCTCCAGCAGGAACGTGGTGGTCGACTTGCCGCTGGTGCCGGTCACGCCGAGCAGCAGCACCTCGTCGGCGGGCCGCCCGTACACCCAGGCGGCCACCTGGCCGAGCGCCGAGCGCGGGTCGGGCACCACCAGCACGGGCACGCCCGTGGCGACGGCCGCCTCACGGCCCGCCGGGTCGGTGAGCACCGCGACGGCACCGCGCGCGGCGGCCTGGGCGGCGTACGCGGCGCCGTGGGAGCTGGCGCCCGGCAGCGCCACGTACAGATCGCCCTGGCGCACCTGGCGCGAGTCGATGGTGACGCCGGTGACGGCGGCGAGCGGGGCCCTCGGGCCGGCGGAGGGCGCGCCGAGCAGGGCCGCCAGGCCGGACAACGGCCGGACCGGGCATGCCGTGGGGCGCATGGACGACGGGGGACGCACGGGCGAGAGCGTACCTTCCCCCGTCACCCGTCGGTGCTCAAGCGCACCGATGGGGCGGTCGTACCGGTCGGCGGAATCTTGCGGCTCTTCAACGCGAACGTCATGACATCCTTGAACACGGGCGCGGCGATCTCCCCGCCGAAGTGGCCGTTCTTGGGCGCCTGGACGACCGCCAGCACCACCAGACGCGGCGCGTCCGCGGGAGTGAACCCCACAAACGTAGCGGTATAACCGCAATACCCTCGGCAGTTCTCGTCGTACCGCATGGCGGTGCCGGTTTTACCCGCCACCCGGTAACCCTTGATGGCGGCGAGTGATCCGGTGCTGCCCTCGGCGCCGACCGCCGCCTCCAGCATCCGCGAGATGTCCTTGGCCGTGGTCGTGCCGATGACGCGGGTGCGCTTGCCGGGCTTCGCCGGGATCAGCCTGTGGTGCTGATCGACCGTGCCCGCCACGATCTGCGGGGTGATCCGCACGCCCCCGTTGGCGATGGTCTGGTAGACGCTGGCCATCTGCAGGGCCGTCACCGAGACGCCCTGCCCGAAGGCGATCGTGCACCGCTGGCTGCCCGACCACGACTCCCGGCGGGGCAGCAGCCCGGCCTCCTCGCCGTAGAAGCCCCCGCCGGTCTTCGCGCCGAACCCGAAGCCCTTGAGCATGTCGTACAGCGGCTGGTCGCCGATGCGGTCGGCGGCCATCATGGTGCCCACGTTGCTGGACTCGGCGATGATCCCGGTGAAGGTCAGGTGCTCGGGCGGGTGCGGGTGGGCGTCGTTGAGCAGCCGGTCGGCGCACTGGTACTTGTCCCTGACCTCGAACACCGTCTCAGGACGCACCGCGCCGGCCTCCAGGGCGGCGGCGGCCGTGATGACCTTGTTGGTGCTGCCGGGCTCGAACACCTCGGTCACCGCCCGGTTGCCCCAGTCGGCGGCCGGGACGTCCTTCCAGTCGGCGAGGTCGACCTCGGGGGCGTTGCCCATGGCCAGCACCTGGCCGGTGCGCACGTCCATGACGATCACGCTGCCGCTGCGCGCCCCGCTGGCCTTGACCCGCTCGGCGATGGCCTTCTGGGCGGCCCACTGGATGTCGCGGTCGATGGTCAGCCGCACGCCCTGCCCGGCGACCGGCTCCTGCCGGACGCTGCGGGTCATCGGGATGCGCTGGCCGTCCACGCCGCCGCCGCCGGTCTCGACGGTCTGCTTGCCGTCCTTGCCGCCGAGGAGCTTGTCGTAGGTCTGCTCGAACCCGGTCAGGCCGGTGCCGTCGTCGCCGACGAAGCCCACCAGGCCGCCGGCGAGGTTCCCCCCGGGGTAGAACCGCTGGTACTGCGGCGCGGCGGCCACCCCGTTGATCTTCAGGTCGAGCACGTTCTTGGCGGCGCCGAGCGACACGTCGCGGGCGAGCAGGGCGTAGTGGGTCCTGGGCAGCGCGAGTTTGGCCGCGATGTCGGCCTTCGGGACGCCGAGCGCGGTGGCGAGGGAGGCGGCGACCGCGTCGCGGCGGGCGGGCGTGATCACGGTGGGGTCGGCGGAGATCTCGCGGGCCTCGACGGTGACGGCGAGCTCGTGGCCGTTGACGTCGGTGATCGGCCCCCGGCGCGCGGGCAGCGTCTCCTCGCGGACGCGCAGCGTGGCGGCCTTGGCCTCGAACACCTTGGAGTCCAGGCCCTGGAGCTGGACCAGCCGGCCGGCGAACAGCGACATCACGACGGCCATGCCCATCAGCCCGATGTTGATCCGCCTGGCCGGGTTGCCCAGGCGCAGCGGGACGGGCGGGCGCGGCGGCCTCGGCCGGTCGGGACCCGGCCCCGGGGGGCCGCCTGGGCCCCCTCCCCGGCCGCCGGGCGGCACCCGCCGGGGACCCTGGCCGTTGCCGAGGACGCGGCGGGGCAGAGGTTTGGTGGCCTCGGGCCTGCCCGGCCGCGCCGGGCGCCCGGACCGGGCCGGTGGCTCGGCGCGGCCCGCGGCACCGGGCCGGGCGGGCCGGGCGCCGGAACCGGGCTTGGCGGTGGGGTCCGGCCTGCCCTTCCCCTCGCCCCGCCCCGAGTCCTCCGGCCTGCCCTTCCCGCGCCCGTTCCCCGGGCCGCCGCCGGGCCCGTCGCGACCGGGCCGGCGGCCGCCGCCCTCTCTCACGGCGCCGCGACCTCCGCTTGGGGCCGCCCGCTCGCCGTCGCCCCGGGGCCCGTGCTCCCGCCGCCCGCGGGCACGCGGACGAAGCCGGGCGCGCTGTCGTCCTGGCGCTGGCCACCGCCCTGCTCGGTGTTGCGGCGGTCCAGCTCGCCCGGCTGGGACTTGACCAGGATCTCCTTGCTCTTGTCGGCGAACTGCTGGTGCAGCCGCTGGGTGCTGTCGCGCAGGTCCCTCATCCGGAAGGAGTCCTTGGCGAGCACGGTGTTGAGCAGCAGGAGGCTGACCAGCCCGCCGCACAGCAGCCCGACCACGAGCAGCACGAACGGAGCCTTCGGCGCGCCGCGCGCGGGCAGCACCCGCCTCGGGGCCTTCACGGCCGCCTTGGCCGCGGCCGGGCGCGGCGGACGGGACGGCGCGGCGCGGCGCGTGGTCCGGTCCGGCCTCGGCGGCGCGACGCGCGCCTGACGCGTGGCGGGCCGCTCTCCGACGGCGGTCGCCGTGGCGCCGCCGTCCCGCGTGGTGTCCTTGTCGGTCGTCATTCCGGCTCACGAATCCTCTCTGCCGCCCGCAACCTGGCCGAGGTGGCGCGCGGGTTGCGCGCCACCTCCTCCTCGTCTGGGAGCTCGGCTCCCCTCGTCAGCAGGCGGAACCTCGGCTGGTGGGCCGGCAGCGGGACGGGCAGCCCCGGAGGGCCGGTGTCCCTGGTTCGCGCCGTGAGGGCCTGCTTGCTGAGCCGGTCCTCAAGTGAGTGGTAGGAGAGCACGACCACGCGCCCCCCCACCGACAGAGCGTCGAGTGCGGCGGGGAGCGCCCGTTCGAGAGCGGTCAACTCCCCGTTGACCTCGATGCGTAACGCCTGGAACGTTCTTTTCGCGGGGTTTCCCCCGGTACGGCGGGTCGCGGCCGGGATCGCGTCGCGCACGATCTCGGCGAGCCGCTTGGTCGAGGTGACGGGGTCCTGCTCCCGCTCCCTGATCAGGAAGCGGGCGACCCGGGAGGCGAAACGCTCCTCGCCGTAGTCGCGCAGGATGCGGGTCAGCTCCCCCTCGGAGTAGGTGTTGACCACCACGTGGGCCGTCAGCTCCTGCTCGGGGTCCATGCGCATGTCGAGGGGGGCGTCGTAGGAGTAGGCGAAGCCGCGCCCGGCCTCGTCGAGCTGCGGGGAGGACACCCCGAGGTCGAACAGGACCGCGTCCACCCGGGCCAGGCCGGAGCGCTCCAGGACCTCGGGGAGCTCGTCGGAGACCGCGCGCACCAGAGTGGTCCGGCCGGCGTACGGGGCCAGGCGCAGCGTGGACCGCTCGATGGCGGTGGGGTCCCGGTCGATGCCGACCAGGTGGAGGGCGGGGTGCGCGGCCAGCAGCGCCTCGGCGTGACCGCCGAGGCCGAGGTTGGCGTCGACGAGGACGGGGGACGGCCCGGCGAGGGCGGGAGCGAGGAGCTCCAGGACACGGTGAAGCATCACCGGCACGTGCCCGCCCGGCTCGGCGTGGTTTTCGGCATGCATGGTCTGACCCCCTTCGCCGCCATGGTCGTGTCCGTTGAGACCCCGGGACACTTCCCTGCTCGCGGATGTGCGGCTGTTCTGATCGTCTTCTCGCCGGGCCCCGGGCCCCACCCCGATGGACGGGCTCGTCCGGCCAGGTCCCCATCCGCGTCCCCGGTCCTGCGCCCCGCCACCTGACACCGGGGAAGGTGCATCAGCTAGCGGCGGCGCGTGTGGCAGGCCGGGAACCGTCCCGGCACCGTGGGAGCGGGTGGAGACCTCGCCGAACGACGTCTTCACCGACGAGTCGACCGTTTCAAAGGACTCCTGGCAGCACCTCCTCCGACAGCTCGGAGAACGCCTGCTCTTGGTCGGCCAGGTAGGTCTCCCAGGCCGTCGCGTCCCAGATCTCCAGCCGGGTGTTGGCCCCGATGACCACACAGTCTCGGCGGAGGCCCGCGTACACACGCAGGCTCTGGGGAATGGTGAGCCGCCCCTGTTTGTCGGGCGTCTCGTCGGAAGCACTGGCGAAGAAGACACGACTGTAATCGCGGACGGCCTTGGCTGTCACCGGCGCGGTGCGCAGCGCCTCGGTAATGCGCTGGAACTCCTCCACGGGAAAGACGTAGAGGCACCGCTCCTGGCCCTTGGTGATCACAAGACCCTCCGCCAGCTCCTCACGGTACTTCGCCGGCAGGAACAGTCGTCCTTTCTCGTCCAGACGCGGTTGATGGGTGCCGAGGAACACCGGCCCCACCTCCCGTGCCACGTGAAACGACTGGCGCTAGGACCCCAGTCGCTCCACTGCGCACCACCATACTCCACTTCTCTCCACCGTCAACTGATTCAAACAGTATTCGATCGGCGTTTCGCGCGCGTTTACGCAGGTCAGCAGGGGTGGAGCGGAGTGGAGCGCCGTGAGCCCCGCGCACACGCGAACGGGCGTGTCGGCGGCCCGGTTTGACAGGCGGGGGCCGCCTCCGCCGGACGCGCGGTAAACGGCGGCGTTCGGTGGAGGAAAGGGGAGGGCCGGACGGCCTCTCACGTCGGCTTATGTCACGGGATTCGGACAGCGGCGGGACGAGAACGCGACGCCGGAGAAGAACACTGAGCGTGTTCGTCCGAAATCTGATGGAAAGTCGCCGGGGAACCCACGGCATCGTAGTGTCGGTAAGCACAATGGAGTCGGAAACACCAAGCCCCCCGCATCGTGATGCCGCGTGGGGCTGTCGCACCCTCATGGAGGCCCGGTGGGAGTAACCCACGATGTCGGACAGGAGCTGGAAGGTCTGGTCGCCACGGCGCATCGGATCCGTGAGGCGATCGAGTCGGTGATCGAGGGAAAGAGCGATGTCGTCCGCCTCACCATCACCGTGATGCTGGCGGAGGGGCACCTGCTGATCGAGGACGTGCCAGGCGTCGGCAAGACGATGCTCGCCAAGGCGCTCGCGCGGTCCATCGACTGCCCGGTGCGCCGCGTCCAGTTCACCCCCGACCTGCTCCCCAGCGACATCACGGGCGTCAGCGCCTTCAACCAGCAGTCCCGCGAGTTCGAGTTCAAGCCCGGCCCGGTCTTCGCCAACATCGTGGTGGGCGACGAGATCAACCGCGCCTCGCCCAAGACGCAGTCGGCCCTGCTGGAGTGCATGGAGGAGCACCAGGTCACCGTCGACGGCATGACCTACCACCTCGAGACGCCGTTCATGGTCATCGCGACCCAGAACCCCATCGAGATGGAGGGCACCTACCCCCTGCCCGAGGCGCAGCGCGACCGCTTCACCGCCCGGATCGCCATGGGCTACCCCGAGGCCGCCGCCGAGCTGGAGATGCTCGACGTCCACGGCTCCTCCTCGCCGCTGGACAAGCTGGAGCCGGTCGCCACGACCGCCGAGGTCCGCGCCCTGATCGACGCCGTGCGCGCGGTCTACGTCTCCCAGCCCATCAAGAAGTACGCCGTCGACATGGTGACCGCCACCCGCCAGTCCCCCGACCTGCGCCTCGGCGCCTCCCCCCGGGCCACGCTGCACCTGGTGCGGGCCGCGCGCGCCCACGCCGCGCTCTCGGGTCGCGACTACGTCATCCCCGACGACCTGCAGGACCTGGCCGTCCCGGTCCTGGCCCACCGCCTGCTGCCCAGCCTGGAGGCCCAGGGCCAGCGGCGCCGGCCCGAGCACGTCATGGCCGACCTCGTCCGCCGCGTCCCCGTGCCGGAGAGCCGGGAGAAGGGGTTCGACGGGGCGGGACCCCGGCGGTGATCGCGGGGCTGAGGGCGCTCACCTCGCGCGGGCGCTCGTTCCTCGCCTCCGGGACGGCCGCCCTGCTGTGCGCGGTCGCCCTCGGCGAGAGCGACCTGCTGCGGGTGAGCGTGCTCGTCATCGCCCTGCCGCTGCTCGCGGCGCTGGTCGTCGCGCGCACCCGCTACCGGCTGAGCTGCGCCAGGCGCCTGGACCCGAGCAGGGTGGCGGTCGGGTCCGACAGCACCGTCACGCTGCGGCTGGAGAACGTGACGCGGCTGCCCACCGGGCTGCTGCTCATCGAGGACACCGTCCCCTACGCCGTCGGCACCCGCCCGAGGTTCGTCCTGGACCGGGTCGAGTCGCGCGGCATCCGGGAGATCGACTACAAGGTGCGGTCCGACCTGCGGGGCAGGTTTCCCATCGGCCCGCTGTCGGTCCGCATCGCCGACCCCTTCGGGCTGGTCGAGCTGACGCGGGCGTTCACCGCCACCGACACCCTGATGGTGGTCCCCGAGGTCGTGGCGCTCCCCCACGTGCGGCTGTCGGGCGAGTGGACCGGCGGCGGCGAGAGCCGCACCACCAGCGTGGCCGCCGCGGGCGAGGACGACGTCGGCCCGCGCGAGTACCGGCAGGGCGACGACCTGCGCCGCGTGCACTGGCGTTCCACCGCGCGGTACGGCGAGCTGATGGTGCGCCGCGAGGAGCAGCAGTGGCAGAGCCGGGGCGCCCTGCTGCTGGACACCCGCAGGCACGCCCACCGCGGCGAGGGCCCGAGGTCGTCGTTCGAGGTCGGGGTGTCGGCGGCGGCGTCCATCGGGGCGCACCTGGCCCGCGACGGGCTCGGCCTGCGCCTGGTCACCGACCAGGGCGCCCACCACCTCACCGACGGCGGGGCCGGCACCTCCCTGCTGGACGCGCTCGCGGTCGTGCGGCAGAGCACCGCGCGGTCGCTGGAGTCGGGGATCGGCGCCCTGCGCCAGGGCGGCGGGGACGGGCTGATCGTCGCCGTGCTCGGCGACCTGGACGCCGAGGAGGCCCACGCGCTGGCGCGGCTGCGCGGCGGCGGGGTCACCGGCGTGGCCGTCATGCTCGACGTCACGACCTGGCAGCAGACCCCCGCCCACCACACCGGCGCCGGCGGGTCCCACGAGACCGCGCGCGCCGTGCTGGCCGGCGCGGGCTGGCGGGTCGTCCGGCTCCCGGCCGGCACCTCGCTGGCCTCGGTCTGGCAGGACGCCGCCCGCGACAGCAGGTACGCCGGGCCGCAGGGCACGATGACGGCAGGAGACGCGGCATGAGACTCCCGATCGCGGCGGGCCTGGCCACGGCCGCGGTGTCGATCACCCTGTACCCGCTGTTCAGCGGGGGCACCTGGTTCTGGACCGGGATGGGCGCGATCCTGGTGGTGACCGCCGTCTCGGCGCTGACCACGCGCCACACCGTGCCGCGCTGGCTCGGGCCGCCGCTCGGGCTCGTGGCGCTGTGGCTGTACCTCACGCTGGTGTTCGCCGGCGCGTACACCTGGGCCTGGGTGGTGCCCACCAAGGACACGGTGCTCGCCCTCGCCGAGCTGCTGCGCGAGGGGTTCGAGGACATCCAGCATTACGCCGCCCCGGTGCCGGCCAACCCGGGGATCTCCCTGCTCACGGCAGGCGGCATCGGCCTGGTCGCCCTGCTGGTCGACCTTCTCGCCGTGCGCGCGCGCCGGGCGGCGCTCGCAGGGCTGCCGCTGCTGGCCCTGTTCACGGTGCCCGCGGCCGTGCTGTCGGACCCCATCGCCTGGCCGGCGTTCATCATCGCCGCGCTCGGGTACGTGGGCCTGCTCACCGCCGACGGGCGCGAGCGCCTCACCCACTGGGGACGCGCGGTGCTGGTCCGCCGCTCGCGCAGCACGGGGGCCGCCGTGCGGACCGACGCGGCGCCGCTGTCCCTGGCGGGCAAGCGCATCGGGTTCGCGGCCATCGCCATCGCCGTCGCCCTGCCCGCGGCGCTCCCGACGCTCGACCCGAACCCGCTGTTCGGCTTCGGCGTGGGCTCGGGCTCCGGCGAGGGCGGCAACACGATCACGATCCCGAACCCCATCGCGAGCCTGCGCGGCCAGCTCACCCAGCCCGCGAACGCCACGGTGCTCACCTACACCAACAACGACAACGTGCCGCGCTACCTGCGGATGTACTCGCTGGACACCTTCGACGGCGCGCAGTGGACCATGTCGCAGCCCAAGGGCCGGCCGGAGAACCGCGTGTCGGAGGGCCCGCTGCCGGCGCCCCCCGGCCTGTACGCGACGGTCCCGCTGAAGAACACCATGACCCAGATCAGGGTCAGCGACGAGGTGGAGCGGCTCAGTTTCCTCCCGCTGCCCTACCCGGCCACGCAGGTGAAGGTGGACGGCGACTGGCGGGCCGACGAGAGCACGCTCATGGTCTTCTCCACGCACGACACTGCGGGCGGCCAGGCGTACGAGGTCGTGAGCCACGAGCCCCAGCCGACGCCCGAGACGCTCGGCACGCTGCTGGAGGTCCCCTCCCCCGAGGTGAACCAGCGGTACCTGCAACTGCCGCAGGACCTGCCGTCCCGCATCCGCGCCATCGCCTCCAGCCTGGTGGACGAGACGGACTCGCCGTACCAGAAGGCGGTCAAGCTCCAGGCGTGGTTCACCTTCCGCGGCGGGTTCGTGTACAGCCTGCGGACGCAGGGCAACGGCAACGACGCGCTGGTCGACTTCCTGCGCAACCGGGCAGGGTACTGCGAGCAGTTCGCCGCCGCGATGGCGGTGATGGCCCGCTCGCTCGGGATCCCGGCCCGGGTGAGCATCGGGTACACCGGGGGGACCAGCATCGACGGCTCGTGGCAGGTCCGCACCCACGACCTGCACGCCTGGCCGGAGCTGTACTTCCAGGGGGCCGGGTGGCTGCGGTTCGAGCCGACCCCCTCCGGCGGCCTCGGCCAGCAGACGGCCCGGGTCCCCGACTACTCGCGCCCGCCCGCGACGACCGACCCCTCGGGGGACGGCGCCACCGCGAGCCCGACCGCCGGCCCGGACTCGACCGACCTGGCCGACACGCTGGCGGGCCGCAAGCGCGACCTGCGCGACCCCGACCCGGGCCTCGGCACCGACCCGATCCTGGTGGACACCGGTCTGGGCGTGCCCGCCAAGATCGGGATCGGGTTGGTGGTCCTGCTGCTGATCGCGCTGATCCCGGCCGTGTGGCGGGCGGGGACCCGCTATCGGCGCCGGCGCGCCTGGGCCGAGCGGGAGACCCCGTCAGGGGCCCCTCCGCAGGCGCGGGCGGACGGCCTCGGGCCCGACACCCGGCGTCTCGGGCAGGCGGTGCACGCGAGCTGGCGCGAGCTTGTCGACACCCTGCACGACCTCGGGATCGGCCACGAGGCCAGCGAGAGCCCGCGCGCGCTGGCCGCGCGGCTCACCGGGCAGTACGGGCTGGACGCCGAGACGGCGGCCTCGGTCGCCAGGATCGCCTCGGCCGAGGAGCGGACGCGGTACGCCCGCGCGCCCGGGGCGATCGGCTCGCTGACCGGGGACCTCGCGCGGGTGCGCCGGGCGCTCGGGGCGACGGTGTCGCGCGGCCGGCGGCTGCGCGCCGGGCTGCTGCCGCCCTCGACCCTGCTGAGGGTGCGGGGGCTGGGCGAGAAGGTGCTCGACGGGTTCGACCGGCTGGAGACCCTGCGGCTGTGGCCGCGCCGTGCCCGCCGCGCCGTCCCCGAGGAGGCGGCCGAGGACCGCGTCCTCACCGGCTCCGGCTCCCGCTGACCGATCACGGCCGGCGCCCCGGCTCCGCCACCCGGCGGTGGGGCGCCGCCGTCACCCGGGCCGGCGACGGGGGTCTGTCATGCCCGAAGGCCGGGGGTCACGGACCGTTCCCGTCCGGTGACCGGAATTCGAACTGTGGCCGTCCGGATAGGTCGGCCTCCCCCGAGGTGACGCCGTACGGCCGTCCCGGATCGGTCCGGGGGGACGCCGGGCACGCGGGCGGTCACCGTGCGCGACCGGGCCGTGGGCCGCCGACGGCGGCGCGGAGCCTCGGCGGGGATGGGACGGGCGCGCGTGCCGGGGCCGCCGGAGGGGACGCCGGGCAGCCGGAAGGTCACCCTGAGGAGTCGTGACGGGGGGCGTCCGGGGGGCGGAGGCGCACGGCGGGGGGCCGCCGTGCGGCGGCTCAGCGCTCGTCGCCTCTGCGGCGCCAGCGCTCCTCTATGCGCTCCATGAAGCTCGGACGGTTGGCCCGCCGCCGCTCGGGTTGCCCCGTGGCGCCCGCCGGCCTTGCCTCACCGCCGAACCCGTTCATGCGCTTCCAACTGGACAGACCCCACAGACACGCGGCGAGCATGACCACGAAGCCGCCTACACCGAGTGGGATGATCGGTGCCACGACGCCCACCATCAACAGGACGACACCGAGGACGAAGCCGATGGAGGCCTTCACCAGGCGGCGCTTGTAATGGTTGCGCGGATCACTGATCCGAACGGTATTGGCCCACTTCGGGTCCTCGGCGTAGAGGGCCTGCTCGATCTGGTCGAGCAAGCGCTGCTCGTGCTCAGAGAGCGGCACGGCGCCTCCCAAGGACAGCCCCTTGACGGGGTAGACGGCAACGGGCACCACAGGGTGTCCGGACCTCGCGGTCGGTTATCCCCAGAATACGAGGCTGTAGACGTAGGCGAAAGAAAACGTCCAACGTAGACCAAACCGGAGGCGACGTCATAGATCTATTCCATCAAACGGGGGCCTGACAAGCGACGCCGGGCGGACCGCTTCCGGGCCAAACCTCCGCATCGCCTTGTCCATCGCCATTTCGGCCTCCCGCCAGCCCGTTTCACGTTCTCCGAGGCCCATCTGGCGGGTCGCGGTGCCCGCCGGGCGCAGGTTCTCCACTCTCACGCCCACCAGCCGGAGCCGTACGCGCTCCAGACCGGCGGCCCCGTAGAGGTCGCAGGCAGTGGCATATATCTCTTTCGCAACATCGGTCGCCTCGCGCAGGGTGCGGGAACGGGTGATCGTCGTGAAGTCGGAACGGCGGAGCTTGACGCTGACCGTGCGGCCGACGTGGCCGCCGCCCCGCAGCCGGCCGGCGACCCGCTCGGACAGCCTCAGCAGCTCGCGGCGGATGGCCTCGGGGTCGTCGACGTCGTGGGCGAAGGTCTCCTCGGCGCCGATGCTCTTGTCGGGGGTGTGCGGAGTGACCCGGCGGTCGTCGCGGCCCCAGGAGAGCTCGGACAGATGGGTCCCCGCGGCCCCGAACTCGCGCCGCAGGGTCGCGGGGGGCACCTGGGCGAGATCGCCGACGGTCTTGATGCCGAGCCGCACCAGGGCCTGCTCCGTGCGCTCCCCGACGCCCCACAGGGCCGCGACGGGCAGCGGGTGGAGGAATTCCACCACCCCGGCCGCGGGGACGACCAGCAGGCCGTCAGGCTTGCAGTGGCGGGAGGCGAGCTTGGCCACGAACTTGCTGCTCGCCACGCCCACCGAGCAGGTGATGCCGTGGCGCTCGGCGACCTGGGCGCGGATCATGGCGGCGATCGCGGCGGGCCGCCCGAGCCGGCGCAGGGCGCCGCCCACGTCCAGGAACGCCTCGTCGGAGGAGATCGGCTCCACCTCGGGGGTGAT
Source organism: Sphaerisporangium corydalis (assembly GCF_025506355.1). Classification (GTDB taxonomy): domain Bacteria; phylum Actinomycetota; class Actinomycetes; order Streptosporangiales; family Streptosporangiaceae; genus Sphaerisporangium; species Sphaerisporangium corydalis. The sequence continues at coordinate 96,609 of NZ_JANZYP010000014.1, read as the reverse complement.
GGCGTGGAAGATCTCCATGACGCCCTTGGAGACCGCGGAGTACTTCCCGTGGCTGGGCGGGATGACCACGGCGTCCGGGCACAGGCGGCGGGCGCGGGTCATCGGCATCGCCGAGTGGACCCCGTGGCGGCGGGCCTCGTAGGTGGCGCTGAGCACGACCCCCCGGGCGCCCGCGGCCCCGACGATCACCGGGGCGCCGCGCAGCTCGGGACGGTCGAGCAGTTCGACGCTGGCGAAGAAGGCGTCCATGTCGACGTGCAGGATCGGGCAGCCGGTGTCGTCGGCCGGGCGGGCCGGGTCATGGCCCGGCCCTGGATCCGACCGCAGAACCTGCTTGCGCGACACGCGTTGATCCTTTACCGAACAGGCGTTCTACCAGTGGCTTGCGCCGGGGACGTTTTTCCGGTGGGCGTCACCGGTGGCCGAGCACGTGGAGCTGGGTGGCGATGTCACGGAGCACCGGATGGGCGGCGGCGGCCTGTTCCAGCGCGATCAGCGCCCGCGCGGCCCCCGGTTCCCCGTCGAGCAGCCGGCCGGGCACCAGGTCGGCGAAGATCCGCACGCCCCTGGCCTCGCCGGGGGTGAACCCCGCCGCCGCCAGCAGGGCCGCGAGCGCGTCGCCGCTGAAGCGCCGGGGCGTCGGGTCCTGGTCCCCCCAGCGGCCGGAGGGGTCGGTCAGGACCTGCCTGGCCTCGTCGAAATGGCCCGAGAGCGAGCGGTGGATGGCCGTGGCGACCGGGTTGGCCGCCAGGACGCTGATCACCCCGCCGTCCCTCAGCAGCCCCGCGACCGCGGCCAGCGCGCCGGCGGGGTCCTCGACGTACTCGAGGACGCTGTGGCACAGCACGAGGTCGGCCGAGCCGGGCGCGAGCAGGTCGCGCAGGTCGGCGGCGTCGCCCTGGATGCCCCTGACGGCCACCCCGGCCTCGGCGGCCCGCCGTTCCAGGCCCGCGAGCGAGTCGGGGCTCGGGTCGACCACGGTGACCGCGTGGCCGAGTTCGGCGAGCGGCACGGCGAAGCCTCCGGTGCCGCCTCCGGCGTCGAGGATGTCGAGCCGTTCACGCCCGGTGGCGCCCGCCCGCTCGGCCAGGGCGGCCCGCAGCGCGTCCCACACCACGGCGGTGCGCACCGCCGGAGAGGTGGCCGCCTGGCGTGTGGCGCCTTCGGTGCGCAACTTCAGCTCGCCTCCTTGAAGCGTGTCGGTGGGCCCCAGCCTACGCGGTGCGGCGCCGCCGCGGCGGGTCGCCCGGCCTCCCCGCGGGGCCGGGACGCCTCACAGCGCGAGCGATGGTTTGAGCTGCTTGAAGCGGGCCAGCAGGCCGTTGACGAACTGGGGGGACTCGTCGGTGGACAGCTCCGAGGCGAGGTGGACCCACTCGCTGATGACGACCGCCTCGGGCACGTCGGTGACCCACAGCAGCTCGTAGGTGCCGGCCCGCAGGAGGTTGCGGTCGACGGCGGGCATGCGGTCGAGGGTCCAGCCCTCGGCGTAGGTCGAGATCAGCTCGTCGATGCGCGACCGGTGCAGGTTCACGCCCTCGACCAGGGTCGTGGTGTACTCGTTCACCGGCGGTTCCGCCCGCTCCACGCGCTCGGCGAGCACGTTCGCCGGGGGCTCGCTCCGCAGCTCGGCCTCGAAGAGGATGTCCAGTGCGCGCCTGCGCGCCTTTCCCCGAGCCGACACCTCAGGCCCGGCCGAGGTACTCGCCGGTGCGGGTGTCGACCTTGATCTTCTCGCCGGTCGTGATGAAGAGCGGCACCTTGACCTCGGCGCCGGTCTCCAGCGTGGCGGGCTTGGTGCCGCCGGTGGAGCGGTCGCCCTGCAGGCCCGGCTCGGTCTGGGAGATCGTCAGCTCGACGGCGGCCGGGAGCTCGATGTACAGCACGTTGCCCTCGTTGACCGCGACGGTCGCCAGGGTGTTCTCCAGCAGGTAGTTGGCGGCGTCGCCCACGGTCACCCGGGGGACGTTGAGCATGTCGTAGGTCTCGGTGTCCATGAAGACGAAGTCGTCGCCGTCCATGTAGGAGTACTGCATCTCCCGCTTGTCGACATTGGCCACCTCGACCTTCACGCCGGCGTTGAAGGTCTTGTCCACGACCTTGCCCGACAGCACGTTCTTGAGCTTGGTGCGGACGAAGGCGCCGCCCTTGCCCGGCTTGACGTGCTGGAAGTCCACCACGGTCCACAGCTCGCCAGTGTCGAGCTTGAGCACCAGGCCGTTCTTGAGGTCGTTGGTCGTCGCCACTCGTTCTCTCCTGCGTCGTCATGGTCACGCTCGCGCGGCCGCCGGCCCGCCCTTACAGGACCAGCAGCTCTTTCGTCGTGCGGGTGAGGAGCTCCGGTCCGTCGGTGCGCGTCACGAGAGTGTCCTCGATCCGGACGCCGCCCCTGCCCGGCAGGTAGACGCCGGGCTCGACGGTGATCGGAACCCGATCCTCGAGTCTACCGGCACCGGTGGCCCGCAGGAACGGGTCCTCGTGGATCTCCAGGCCGACGCCGTGGCCGAGGCCGTGCCCGAAGTGCCCGCCGTACCCGGCGTCCTCGATCACGTCGCGCGCGGCGGCGTCCACCTCCGCCGTGGAGGCGCCGGGGGCCAGGGCACGCCGCCCGGCGCGCTGCGCCTGGCGGACCAGGTCGTACAGCTCGCGCTGCCAGCCGGCGACCGCGCCCACCGCGACGGTCCGCGTCATGTCGGCGTGGTAGCCCTCGTACAGGGCGCCGAAGTCCATGGTGACCAGGTCGCCGCGCTCAATGGGCCTGTCGGAGGGGGCGTGGTGGGGCACCGACCCGTTCGGCCCGCTCGCCACGATCGAGTCGAAGGCCGGCCGGTCGGCGCCGAGCTCGGTCATGCGCGACTCCAGCGCGCGGGCGACCTGCCGTTCGGTCATGCCCGCCGCCAGGGTGGCCGTCACGTCGGCGAAGGCCTGGTCGGTCAGCTCGCAGGCGGAGCGCAGCGCCTGGATCTCGGTCTCGTCCTTGACCACCCGCAGCCGTTCCACCAGGCCCTCCAGGGCCACCGGTTCGCCGAGGCGCCGGTACTGGGCGACGGACATGACGTGCGCCTCGATGCCCGGCCGCTCCGCCGCCTCCATCAGGGCGGCCGCCGGGTCGCGCCGGTCGGCGACCTCGACGCCGTCGCAGACCCGGCGTGCCGTCTCGATGTACCGGGAGTCGGTCGCCAGCAGGGCGGTGGCGTCGGCCCGCACCAGGACGGCGGCGTTCGAGCTGACCAGGCCGGTCAGGTAGCGCACGTTGACGCCCCGGGTGACCAGCAGCGCGTCCACGTCGTGCTCGGCCAGGAGCGCGGCGAGCAGGGCGCGCCGCGATTCGTGTATGGCGGACATGTCCACGACTGTACGACCTTGCACGCCGAAACCAGCGCACGCCATGACATCCGGCGCGATCAGCGAGGAAGCGCCCTCAGGCCGCCATCTCCTTGATCTTCTCGATGAGCGCGATCCGCTCCTGGTGGGTGCCGGCGATCGGGTTGACGTTGATCGTGGTGACCCCGGACTCCCGCATGGCCTCGACGCGGTCGCGGACGAAGCCCTCAGGCCCGACGAGCGACATCTTCTCCAGCAGCTCCATGGGCACCATCGCGGCGGCCTCGTCCTTCTTGCCGTCGAGGTAGAGCTCCTGGATCGCCTCGGCCTCCTTCTCGTAGCCGTAGCGCCGGGCGAGGTCGTTGTAGAAGTTCCTGCCCTTGGCGCCCATGCCGCCGATGTACAGCGCGGCCATCGGCCGGCCGAACTCCAGAAAACCCGTGACGTCCTCGCCGATCGCCAGGGTGGCCTGGGCGATGACGTCCAGCTCGCCGAGGTCGCCGGCGCGCTTGGCCCTGCCCGCGGAAAGGGCGTCGCCCCACACCCCGGCGGCCTTCTCCGGCACGTAGAAGATCGGCTCCCAGCCCTCGGCCAGCTCGGCGGTCAGCTCGACGTTCTTCGGGCCGATGGCCGCCACCACGATCGGGATGCGCGGCCGGACGGGGTGGTTGATCAGCTTGAGCGGCTTGCCGAGCCCGGTGCCCTGGCCGGCCGGGAGCGGCATCGTGTAGTGCCTGCCCTCGTGGGTCAGCCGCTCGCGCCGCCACACCTTGCGGCAGATCTCGATCACCTCGCGGGTGCGGCCCAGCGGCGCGGTGTACGGGACGCCGTGGAAGCCCTCGATGACCTGCGGGCCGGAGGCGCCGAGGCCCAGCACGAAGCGGCCGTCGGAGACGTAGTCCATGCCCGCGGCGGTCATGGCGAGCAGGGCGGGCGTGCGCGAGTAGATCGGCAGGATGCCCGAGGCGATCTGGATCCGTTCGGTCTTCGCCGCGATGTACCCCATCTGGCTCACGGCGTCGAAGCTGTAGGCCTCGGCGACGAACACGATGTCGAGCCCGGCGCTTTCGTAGTCGGCCAGCTCCGCCACGGTCTCCTTGAAGCCTCCGGCGTAGTTCAGGGCCATGCCGATGCGCATCCCGCGTCCTTCCGTCCGAGCAGGAACCGAATGTTGTTCCAGTCGGGTCAGGTTATCGAGTCGCGTCCTCGTCACCAACTCCAGGCCGCGCCCGCGTGCCCGGGGCGCCGGTCGCCTCGGGGGGCGGCGAGAGCCTGACCAGGTCGTCGAGCGTGTCGATGTCGGCGGGATCCCCCACGTCGTCGCAGGGCACCCGCGTGATCAGCTCAGGGTGCGCCCGCAGGAACGGCCGGGCCCCGACGTCCCCGGCCGCGAGCCTGCCCACCTCACCGAAGTGCGCCCTGCCGATGAGCACGGGGTTGCGCATCGCGCCGCCGTAGGTGGCGACCGCCACGGCCGCGCCGCCCCGCCAGGCGTCGATCAGCCGCCGCACCGCGAGCGCGCCGATCAGCGGCTGGTCGGCGAGGGCGACCACGACGGCCAGTGCGGCCGGCGGCAGGGCGTCCAGCCCGACGCGCAGGGATGAGCCCATCCCCGTGGCCCAGTCGGGGTTGCGCACGGTCACCGCCGCGCGGACCTGCACGGTCACCGCGCCGAGTACCACGATCACCGGGTGGCAGCCGCCCTCGTGCAGCAGCCGCGCCCCCCGGTCGGCCAGCCGTTCGCCCTCGAACTCCACGACCGCCTTCGGCGTGCCGAGGCGGGCGCCCTGCCCGGCGGCGAGCAGTAAGCCGGCGCATCCTGATCTGGTCGACACGTTCACGTGGCCCCTTCCCGTGGCTCCTTCCCCGATCCGTTCCCATGATCGCCCTCCGCGGCGCCCTCCGCCGGGCGTTCGGTCCGCTCCGCCGTGCCCGCGATGCCATGGATGCGGCCGCTGGTGTCGCTCAGCGCACGGCCCGAGCCGCCCCAGCGATGCTGGATCAGCTCGGCCGCGATCGACACCGCCGTCTCCTCGGGGGTCCTGGCCCCGAGGTCCAGCCCGATCGGCGAGCGCAGCCGGGCCAGCGCCGCCTCGGGCAGGCCCGCCTCGCGCAGCCGGGCCAGCCGGTCGTCGTGGGTCCGGCGCGACCCCATGGCGCCCACGTACCCGGCGTCGGTGCGCAGGGCCACCTCAAGGAGCGGCACGTCGAACTTCGGGTCGTGGGTGAGCACGCAGATCACCGTGCGCTCGTCGACGTGCGCGGTGGACAGGTAGTCGTGCGGCCACTTCACCACCACCTCGTCGGCGTCGGGGAAGCGCTTCGTCGTCGCGAACACCGGGCGCGCGTCGCACACCACCACGTGGTAGCCGAGGAACTTGCCGACCCGCGCGACCGCCGCGGCGAAGTCGATGGCCCCGAACACCAGCATGCGCGGCGGCGGGGCGAAGGACTGCACGAACACCGACAGGTCGTCCAGCCGCCGCTCGCCCCTCGGCCCGTACCGGCGCACGCCGGTGAGGCCCTGCGCGAGCATGCCGCGCGCGTCGTCGTCCACCGCGGCGTCCAGCCTCGGCGGCCCGAGCGACCCCGAGGCGTGCCCGGCCCACATCACCTTGCGCGCCCCGGCGCGCCCGGGCCCGGCCAGGATCGTCGCGACGGCCACCGGCTCGTGGGCGCGCACCGACGCGGCGACGCGGCCGAGCTCGGGGAAGGTCTCCTTCGACACCGGCTCGACCAGGATGTCGATGATGCCGCCGCAGGTCAGCCCGACGGAGAACGCGTCGTCGTCGCTGACGCCGTACCTCTGGAGCACCGCCTGGCCGTCCTTGACGACCTGCTGGGCCAGGTCGTACACCGCGCCCTCGACGCAGCCGCCGGACACGCTGCCGACGGCCTCGTCGCCGAAGACGGCCATGGAAGCGCCGGGCGGCCTCGGGGCGCTGTGGAAGGTGCCGACCACGGTGGCCAGGCCGAACCGTTCCCCGGCCGACCACCACCGCACGATCTGCGACAGCACGTCACGCATGGGACAGCCTTTCCGCGAGTTCCTCGAACGCGGCCAGGCTGTGCCCGGCCACGAACGCCGTGACGTGCGGCAGGGCCGCACGCATCCCGCCGGTCAGCGGCTGATAACCGTCCTGGCCCTTGTGCGGGTTCACCCAGACCACCCGGCGGGCGAGCCGGGACAGCCGGGCCATCTGGTGCCCGAGCAGGGCGGGGTCGCCGCGCTCCCAGCCGTCGGAGGCGATCACGACGACGGCGCCGCGCGCGCCCGACCCCCGGTCGAGGAACTCCTTGAGCTCCTCGCCGAGCCGGGTGCCGCCGCTCCAGTCGGGGATGGCCGCGGAGACCTCGCGCATCGCCGTGCCGGGGTCGCGGTGGCGCAGCTCGGCGGTGACGCGCGTGAGGCGGGTGCCGACGCTGAACACTTCGGTGGCGCGCGGCTCGCACCGGACCAGGACGTGCGCGAACCGCAGCAGGGTGTCGGCGTAGGGGGCCATCGAGCCGCTGACGTCGACCAGCAGCACCACGCGGCGCGGCCGGGACCGGTGGACCCTGCGGCGCAGCCGGGCCGTCTCGCCGCCCCGGCGCAGGGTCTCCCTGATCGTGCGCCGGGCGTCGAGGCGGCCGCGGTGGGCCGGGGCGAACCGGCGGGAGCGGCGCCGTTCCCTTCGCGCGTTCAGGATCGACAGCAGCAGGTGGATCTCGGCGAGCTCGGCGGCGGTCACGCGGGCGACGTCACGCCGCCGCAGCACCTCGGCGCGGCTGGCGGTCGCCGGGAGCGCCCGCTGGTCGCCGTCCCCGCCCGCGTCCTCGCCTCGGGGGGAGACGGTGTGGCGGGTGACGGTCACCACGGCCGGGGCCGGGCGGCCGGGGCGGGCTCGCTCGCCGCCGAAGTAGGCGGCGAAGCAGCGGTCGTAGCGGGGCAGGTCGTCGGGCCCGGCGCACAGGGTCAGCCGGCCGGCCCAGTAGACGGCCCGGCGGTCGGTGACGTCCAGGCAGGCGGCCGCGCGCAGGAGGTTCTGGGTCCGTTCGTGGTCGGCCGGGACGCCGGCGGCCCGCAGTGTGCGGGCGAAGCCGGTCAGGGTGGCGGTGAGGTCACCCACCGAGCAGGCCGTTCTCGCGGACGGCCCGCTGGTCCTCGCGGTACTTCAGCACCGCGCCGAGGGTGGCGGCGGCCAGGCCGGGGTCCAGGTCGCGGGCGCCGAGCGTGAGCAGCGCCTCGGTCCAGTCGATGGTCTCGGCGACGCCGGGCGGCTTGACCAGGCCGGCGGCGCGCAGGCGCCCGGCGGCGCGCGCGACCTGCGCGGCGAGGGTCTCGGTGCAGTCGGGCAGACGGCGCAGCAGGATGGCGACCTCCTGCTCGAACCCGGGGTGCTCCAGCCAGTGGTAGAGGCACCGGCGCTTGAGCGCGTCGTGCACGTCGCGGGTGCGGTTGGAGGTCACGACCACGACCGGGGGCGTCTTGGCGCTGATGGTGCCGAGCTCGGGCACCGAGATGGTGAAATCGGACAGCACCTCGAGCAGGAACGCCTCGAACTCGTCGTCGGCCCGGTCGACCTCGTCGACCAGCAGCACGCTCGGCTGGGTCTCCAGCGCCTTGAGCAGCGGGCGGGCGATCAGGAACCGCCGGTCGTACAGCTCGCCCTCCAGGCGGGCGGCGTCGCCCGCGCCGGTGGCGCCGGTGGCCTCGGCGGCCTTGAGGTGCAGCAGCTGGCGGGCGAAGTCCCAGTCGTACAGGGCCTGGGCGGCGTCCAGGCCCTCGTAGCACTGCAGGCGGATGAGCGGCGCGCCGAGGACGGCGGCGAGGGTCTTGGCCAGCTCGGTCTTCCCGACCCCGGCCTCCCCTTCGAGGAACAGCGGCCGGCCCATGCGCAGCGCGAGGAAGCACGCGGTGGCCAGCCCTTCGTCGGCGAGGTAGGCGTGCTCGCCGAGGAGGCGGGCGAGCATGCCCGGGGTCTCGATGTCCACGGCCCGGACCGTCCTGTGCAGCACCCCCTCAGGTTACGCGCCGGTAGCGGGGCGCCGCTCTGGCCGGAGCCGCCGAAACGGTCCCGGACCCGAAGCAAAGGACAAAACCTATTGACTTGGTAGGAATTACCGTTAATTATGCGGAGAGACGCCGCACTCGACAACCTCAGCGAGGCCCTTCGATGTCCTCCCCCGCACTGGAAGTTCAGGCGGCCCGTGAGCCCGCCCCGCCGGGCCCGCCCGCACCCGGCCGCCCGCCCCGCCCACCGGCCCCCCGCCCCTCGGCCCGGAGAAAGGCCTGGCGGCGCTGGATCAGCCCATTGGTCGTCGTCGTCCTGTGGCAGGTCGCGAGCGCCACCGGGCTCCTGCCCGAACGCCTGCTCGCCGGGCCCGCCACCATCGCCGCCACCACCGTCGACCTGGTCACCGACGGCACCCTGCCCACCGCCATCGCCGTCTCGCTCCAGCGGGTCGCCATCGGGTTCGTCCTCGGCGGGCTCGCCGGGGTGCTGCTGGCCCTGGTCGCCGGGCTGAGCCGCGCGGGGGAGAACGCCGTCGACCCGCTCATGCAGATGCTCCGCGCCCTGCCCTTCTTCGGGCTGATCCCGCTGTTCATCCTGTGGTTCGGCATCGGCGAGACCCCCAAGGTCACGCTGGTGGCGCTCGCCGTGTCCTTCCCGCTCTACCTCAACACCTTCGCGGGCGTGCGGGGGGTGGACGGCAAGCTCGCCGAGCTGGCCCGCACCCTGGAACTCGGCCGCGCCGCGCTGATCCGCCACATCGTGCTGCCGGGGGCCCTGCCGCAGACGCTCGTCGGGCTGCGGCAGAGCCTCGGCGTGGCCTGGCTCGCCCTCATCGTCGCCGAGCAGGTCAACGCGGACGCCGGGCTCGGATACATGATCAACGACGCCAGGGAGTTCCTGCGGACCGACGTGATCGTGGTCGGGCTGCTGGTCTACAGCGCGCTCGGCCTGCTCACCGACGCCGTCGTGCGCCTGCTCGAACGGAGGGCGCTCTCATGGAGGAGCGGCTTCCTCGGCGAGTAGCCGCCGTCCGGGGCCTGACCCGGCGGTTCGGCGACCGCACCGTCCTCGACGAACTGGACCTCGACGTCCACGCCGGCGAATTCATCGCGCTGCTCGGCCGGAGCGGGTCGGGCAAGTCGACGCTGCTGCGCGCCCTGGCCGGGCTGGACCGCGACGTGGAGGGCGGGCTGGAGGTGACCGGCACGGTCGCCGTCGCCTTCCAGGAACCGCGCCTGGTGCCCTGGAAGCGGGTGGAGGCCAACGTCGCGCTCGGCCTGGCCGCGCCCGACGCCGCCGCGCGCGCCCGGCGTGCCCTGGAGGAGGTCGAGCTGACCGGCAGGGCGGGCGCCTGGCCGCTGACGCTGTCCGGCGGCGAGGCCCAGCGGGCCAGCCTGGCCCGCGCGCTGGTCAGGGAGCCGGAGCTGCTGCTGCTCGACGAGCCGTTCAGCGCCCTGGACGCGCTCACCCGCATCACCGTGCACCGGCTCGTGCTGCGGCTGTGGGCCGCGCACCGCCCGGCCGTGCTGCTGGTCACCCACGACGTGGACGAGGCGCTGGTCCTGGCCGACCGCGTGCTCGTCCTGGACGGGGGACGCATCGCCCACGAGGCCGCCATCTCCGCCGGCCGCCCCCGCCACCGCGACCACCCCGAGCTGGTCGCCCTGCGCGCCCGCCTGCTCACCGCCCTCGGCGTGGGCCCCGAGGGCCATCCCGTGCCCGATCGGCCCCTCACGGCGGAGGCCGGGCGATGACCACCGCCCCCGGCCCCGCCCCGGAAGGAAAACCATGATCAGCAAGACCGTCCGGCTGTTCGGCGCGCTGGCGCTGACGGCGGTGCTCGCCGCCTGCGGAGGCGCCTCGGGCACCTCCGCCCCGGGCTCCTCGTCCGGCGCCCAGGAGATCACCTTACGGATCGGCGACCAGAAGGCCGGCTCCCAGGTGCTCCTGACGGCGGCCGGCGAGCTGGACAAGCTGCCGTACAAGGTGACCTGGGCGCAGTTCACCTCCGGCCCGCCGCTCCTTGAGGCCGTGAACGCCGGGGGCGTCGACCTCGGGGCGGTCGGCAACACCCCGCCGATCTTCGCGGCGGCGGCCGGCTCGAAGATCACCGTGGTGGCCGCCGACCGGCAGAACGTCGCCGGCGCGGCCGTGGTCGTGCCGGCCGGGTCGGCCATCACCGGCCCGGCCCAGCTCAAGGGCAAGCGGGTCGCGGTGGCCAAGGGCAGCTCGGCCCACTACCACCTGCTGGCCGTGCTGAAGAAGGAGAACCTGACCTTCGACGACATCACGGTGAGCTACCTGCAGCCCGCCGACGCGCTCGCCGCCTTCAGCTCCGGCAAGATCGACGCCTGGGCGATCTGGGACCCCTACACCTCGCAGGCCAAGGTGGCGAACCAGGCCAAGGTCCTGGTGGACGGCACCGGCTACGTCAACGGCTACAACTTCCAGGTGGCCGGGCAGGCCGCGCTCGCCGACACCGCCAAGGCCGACGCGATCCGCGACTACCTGACCCGCCTGCAGCGCGCCAAGATCTGGGCCAACTCCCACCAGGCCGAATGGGCCAAGGTGTGGGCCAAGGAGACGGGCCTGCCCATCGAGGTCACCACCGCCGCCGCGGCCAACCGCACCACCACCCCGGTGCCGATCGACGACGCGCTGATCGCCTCCGAGCAGGAGATGGCCGACGCGTTCACCGCCGGGGGCCTGTTCCCCTCGAAGATCGACTTCGCGCGTTTCGCCGACCGCAGGTTCAACGACATCGTCAAGAAGGACACCTGAGCATGGCTGTGAAGTTCCACTGGTTCCTGCCCACCTCCGGAGACGGCCGCGCGATCGTCGGCGGCGGACACGGGCTGCGAGGGGGTCACGGCCGTTCCACGGCGAACGCCTTCCGGCCGCCCACCATCGACTACCTCGGCCAGATCGCGCGGTCGGCCGAGCAGCTCGGGTTCGAGGCGGTGCTCACCCCGACGGGCACGTGGTGCGAGGACGCCTGGCTGGTCACCGCCGCGCTCACCCAGCAGACCACCCGGCTGAAGTTCCTGGTCGCCTTCCGGCCCGGCTTCGTCTCCCCCACCCTGGCCGCCCAGATGGCCGCCACCTACCAGCGCATCTCCGGCGGCCGGCTGCTGCTCAACGTCGTCACCGGCGGCGAGGGCACCGAGCAGCGGCGCTTCGGCGACCACCTGTCCAAGGACGAGCGGTACGCGCGCACCGACGAGTTCCTGTCGATCGTGCGCGGCGCGTGGAGCGGCACCCCCTACGACTTCACCGGGGCCCACTACCAGGTGGAGGGCGCCACGGTGTCGGAGGTGCCCGACCCGGTGCCCGAGCTGTACTTCGGCGGCTCCTCGGCGGCGGCGGGCGTCGTCGCGGCGCGGCACGTCCAGACCTACCTCACCTGGGGCGAGCCGCCGGCCCAGGTCGCCGAGAAGATCGCCTGGGTGCGGGGGCTGGCCGCCGAGGAGGGCAGGACGCTGCGGTTCGGCGTCCGGCTGCACGTCATCGCCCGCGACACCTCCGAGGAGGCCTGGGCCGAGGCCGGGCGGCTGCTCGCGGCGATCGACCCCGCCGACATCGCCACCGCCCGGCAGACCCTGGGCCGCAGCGACTCGGTCGGGCAGAAGCGCATGCTCGCCCTGAACGAGGGCTACCGCCGCGACGGGGGAGGCGTCCACGACCTGGAGATCCACCCGGGCCTGTGGGCGGGCGTCGGGCTCGTGCGCGGCGGCGCGGGCACGGCGCTGGTCGGCAGCCACTCCGAGGTGGCCGACCTCATCGAGGAGTACGCCGACCAGGGCATCAGCGAGTTCGTCCTGTCCGGCTACCCGCACCTTGAGGAGGCCTACTGGTTCGGTGAGGGGGTGCTGCCGGAACTGCGCCGCCGAGGCGTCCTCGACCGCGCCGGCGACGCGGTCCGCCTGCCCGCCTGACCGCCGGGACACGCGGTGGCGCGGGCCCGCCCGCGCCACCGGCCGATCATCTGCACGGCGGCCGGGCCGGTCAAGAACTTCGGGGTGCGGGCCGCCGGGCACGGCGAGGAGATGACGGACGCCCATAAACGCGCGGAACGGTCCGGTCCGTACGCGGGGAACATCTCCCGGTACGCCCGGTTAGGCCTGGTTGGCGGGCGAAAAAACCCGCCGGATCCTCGAAGAAGTTGATTGCGAGTCATCCAGATACCCCTCGGCGTCGAATGACTTCTGAACGTCCTGACGGCGTTCGGTAAAGCGAATTTGACTCAGGTTCCGAGGAAAGGCTCCCGTGACAGTGGCCTGCACGCACGTCGCATCTCCCCCCGCACCGCGCCGCCCCCACCCGAACGGGAAACAGCCGGGCGAAGTCCTCGGGGGCCCGGCATGCGGGCGGTGACCGTGAACCGGCCGACGCTGGCCCAGGTCCAGCAGGCCCACGGCAGGACGTGGGAGATCCTGGACTTCCACGGCGGGTGGGTGGCCTACCGGCGCCACCCCTGGTCCGCCACCGCCGCCCGTTTCGGAGTCTCCAACGTGCTCGGCGCCGACAACCTCGAGGACCTCGCGCGGCAGCTCGACGAGCAGGCCGCGGCCGAGACGCGCCGCAAGAGCCGCTACCCTCCGCCGCCTCCGGGGTGAGCTCAGGCGAGGGGCCGTCCGCCGCTTCCAACGACCCCTCGCCCCGCCTGGTGCGGGAAACGCAACACGATCCGCCGCGAAGGTTCACACGTCCGTAACCCTTGACGTGGGCGAAATCGGGATCTAGCGTCAGCCGCATCGGAGAGCGCTCTCCAGCGAGGGGGCGCCGCCCCTGTCAGGCACCGCGCCATGGTCCTGATCAGGGACGGATGCCCTCCCGGCTCTCCGGGCACCCCTGTCCCACCCCTTGACAGGGGCATTGACGTGGCAATTTGGAGAGCGCTCTCCCATCTGGGTACCGCCAGTCCACCCCCCACCCCAGTGAATCGGAGCGTCAGAACATGAGAGTCAGAGCTGCGGGCGCCGCACTCGTGATGCTCGGCGGAATGCTCGCCGGCACCGCCGTCGCGGCCCCCGCCCGCGCCGCCGCCCCCCTGCCGCAAGGCAAGGCGGCGACGGCCCCCTCCACCGCGAACGCCCTCGCGGCCGCCGCGGTCTGCGACACCGCGAACGCGGCGCTGAACAAGACCGCGACGAGCTCCAGCAACGAGAACGACGGCAACGCGGCCAGGTTCGCCTTCGACGGCAACGCCGGCACCCGCTGGTCGAGCCAGTTCAGCGACCCGCAGTGGGTCCAGGTCGACCTCGGCTCCTCCCAGAGCATCTGCAAGGTCGACCTGTCCTGGGAGGCCGCCTACGGCCGCGACTTCAAGGTCCAGGCGTCCGCCGACGGGTCCGCCTGGAGCGACCTGAAGGCGGTCACCGGCGGCACGGGCGGCACCGTCTCCTACGACGTGTCCGGCTCGGGCAGGTACCTGCGGGTCTACGGCACCGCGCGGGCCACCGGCTACGGCTACTCGCTGTGGGAAATCGGCGTCCACGTCCTGACCGACGGCGGCACCGGCGGCCCGACGCTGCCCGGCGGCGGCGACCTCGGCCCGAACGTGAAGGTCTTCGACCCCTCGATGTCCTCGGCCACGATCCAGTCGCAGATCAACACGATCTTCACCCAGCAGGAGGCCGCGCAGTTCGGCCTCGGCCGCTACGCGCTGATGTTCAAGCCGGGCAGCTACGACGTCAACGTCAACACCGGCTTCTACACCTCGGTGCACGGCCTCGGGCGCAACCCCGACGACGTGACGGTCAAGGGCGTGTCGGTGGACGCGGGCTGGTTCGGCGGCAACGCCACCCAGAACTTCTGGCGCTCCACCGAGAACCTGTCGGTGGCCCCCTACGACGGCACCAACCGGTGGGCCGTCGCCCAGGCGGCGCCGTTCCGCCGCATGCACATCAAGGGCGGGCTGAACCTGGCGCCGTCCGGCTACGGCTGGGCCTCCGGCGGCTACATCGCCGACAGCAAGATCGACGGCACGGTCGGCCCCTACTCGCAGCAGCAGTGGTACACCCGCGACAGCTCGATCGGCGGCTGGCTCAACGGCGTGTGGAACATGACGTTCTCCGGCGTGCAGGGCGCTCCGGCGACGAGCTTCCCGAACCCGGTGTACACCACCCTGGACACCACCCCGATCTCCCGTGAGAAGCCCTACCTGTACCTGGAGGGCTCGGAGTACCGGGTGTTCGTGCCGAGCAAGCGGACCAACTCGCGCGGGACCACCTGGGCGAACGGCCCGACCCCCGGGACGTCGCTGCCGCTCAGCCAGTTCTACGTGGCCAAGCCCGGCGTGACCGCCGCCACCCTCAACCAGGCGATCACCCAGGGCCTGCACATCCTGTTCACCCCCGGCGTCTACCACCTGAGCCAGACGGTGAACGTCACCCGGGCCGACACCATCCTCCTCGGCCTCGGCCTGGCGACGCTGGTGCCCGACAACGGCGTGACCGCCGTCAAGGTCTCCGACGTCGACGGCGTGAAGCTCGCGGGCTTCCTCATCGACGCCGGGACGGTCAACTCGCCCACGCTGCTGGAGATCGGCCAGCAGGGCGCGCACGTGGACCACTCGGCCAACCCGATCACGGTGCAGGACGTGTTCGTGCGGATCGGCGGCCAGTTCGCCGGCAAGGCCACCACCAGCGTCGCCGTGTACTCCGACGACACGATCATCGACCACACCTGGCTGTGGCGCGCCGACCACGGCTCGGGCATCGGCTGGACGGTCAACACCGCCGACTACGGCCTGCGCGTCTACGGCGACGACGTGCTGGCGACGGGCCTGTTCGTCGAGCACTACCAGAAGTACAACGTGCAGTGGTTCGGTGAGCGCGGGCGCACGATCTTCTTCCAGAACGAGCTCCCCTACGACCCGCCGAACCAGGCCGCGTACATGAACGGCTCGGTCAAGGGCTGGGCCGCGTACAAGGTCGAGAACGCGGTGAACACCCACGAGGCCTGGGGGGTCGGCAGCTACTGCAACTTCACCAGTGACCCGGCCATCCAGGCCGAGCACGGCTTCGAGACCCCGGTGAAGGCGGGCGTGAAGTTCCACAGCCTGCTGGTGGTGTCCCTAGGCGGCAAGGGCCGGTACAACCACGTCATCAACGACACCGGCGAGCCGAACTTCAGCACCAACACCGTCCCGTCCAACGTCGTCTCCTACCCCTGACCCCCACGACCCGCTGAGATGAGCACAGGAGGCCCCGGCACGCGCCGGGGCCTCCCGCGCGTGCGGGGCGGGGCGGCTACCGGCGGTCGGGGGCCTCGCCGTACTGGTGGATCAGGGCCCGCAGCTCGGTCACGGCCCTGCGGGAGCGGCCCTTCTCGGTGCCCTGGATGCCCATGGCGCCGACGCTGGACCCGTCCGCCAGGTCGAGCTTGGGCCACGGCTCCCCCTCGGGCAGGGTCACGCCGAGCACCTCGGGCCACTCGTAGCGGTGGACGCGCACGGCGTTCACGACCGTGACCCCCAGCTCGTCGGCCTCGACGCGCAGCCGCCCGAGCAGGTGCAGGATGAAGGCGACCACGCAGCCGAAGACCACCAGCCCGATCTTGTCGGGCAGCTTGAAGGGCGGCGGCAGGAGCAGGGCGAGCACGACCGAGCCCACGAGCATCACCGCGGCGAACCCGTACGCCAGGATCCGGGCCCGGCGCGGGCGCCAGACCACCGGCAGCGGCGGGGGGTCGTTGTCAGGCACGACGGCCCGCCCGGCGGGCGCGGCGGATGGATCGGCGCGGCAATTCCCTCATCCCTTCAGATCACGCAACACCAACGCTGTCTCGATCGCCGCGACCGTGGCCTCGTACCCCTTGTCCTCGTGACTCCCGGGCAGGCCCGACCGGTCGACGGCTTGATCAAGGTTGTCACACGTCAGGACCCCGTTGCCCACCGGAGTCGACTCGTCCAGGGACACCCGGGTCAGTCCGGAGGTGACCGAGTCGCAGACGTACTGGAAGTGCGCCGTCTCCCCCCGGATCACCACGCCGAGGGCCACCACCGCGTCGCAGCGCCGCGCCAGGGCCTGCGCCACCACGGGGATCTCCAGCGAGCCGGCCACCCGCACCGCGACGCTCTCGGCCCCGCACTCCCGCGCGGCCTCCCGCGCCCGGGTCAGCAGCTGGTCGGTGATGTCCTCGTGCCATCGGGCGGCGACGATGCCGACGGTCAGCCCCGCCGCGCCGACGGGGACGGCCTCGGGCCGCCCGGTGCCGCTCACCGGCCCGCCCCGCCGCCCGCCGCGCGCGGGCCCTTCCCGGCGTTCCGGCCGCGCGCCGCGCGCTCGCTCATCGGACTCCTTCGATCTGGTGGCCGAGGCGGTCGCGCTTGGCCGTGAGGTACCTGATGTTGTACTCGTTCGCCGCCACCGGCATGGGCGCGCGGCCGAGCACCTTGATGCCGTAGCCGTCCAGGCCGCGCAGCTTGGCGGGGTTGTTGGTCAGCACCCGCACGGACTTGACCCCGAGGTCGGCCAGCATCTGGCCGGCGTTGGAGAACTCGCGGGCGTCGACCGGCAGGCCGAGCTCCAGGTTGGCGTCCACGGTGTCGCTGCCGCCGTCCTGGAGACTGTAGGCCCGCAGCTTGGCCAGCAGCCCGATGCCACGCCCCTCGTGCCCGCGCAGGTAGACGATGACCCCCCGGCCCTCGGCGGCGACGGTGCGCATGGCGTGGTCGAGCTGCACCCCGCAGTCGCACCGCAGCGAGCCGAGCACGTCGCCGGTCAGGCACTCGGAGTGCGCGCGGACCAGGACGTCCTCGCCGTCGCCGATGTCCCCGTAGACCAGGGCGAGGTGCTCGCCGCCGTCGATGCCGCTGGCGAAGCCGTACGCGCGCCACAGGCCGTACCGGTTGGGGATCTCGGTGACGGCGACGCGGGTGACCACCCGCTCGGTGCGGCGGCGGTACTCCCCGAGCTGCTCGATGGAGACCAGCGCCAGGTCGTGCTCGTCGGCGAACCGGCGCAGCTCGGGCAGCCGCGCCATGGTGCCGTCGTCGTTGACGATCTCGGCGAGCACGCCGGCGGGGGTGAGCCCGGCCAGGCGCGCGAGGTCGACCGCCGCCTCGGTGTGGCCGCGGCGGGCCAGGACCCCGCCCTCGTGGTAGCGCAGCGGGAAGATGTGGCCGGGGCGCACCAGCTCGAAGGGCTCGGTGGCCGAGTCGGCCAGGGTGCGGATGGTCCTGGCGCGGTCGGCCGCCGAGATGCCGGTGCTCACCCCGTCGCGGGCGTCCACGCTGATCGTGTAGGCGGTGCGCAGCCGCTCACGGTTCTGGTGGACCATCAGCGGCAGGCCGAGGCGGTCGAGGTGCTCGCCGAGCATGGGCACGCAGATGACCCCGCTGGTGTAGCGGATCGTGAAGGCCAGCAGCTCGGGGGTGGCCTTGGAGGCGGCGAAGATGATGTCGCCCTCGTTCTCGCGGTTCTCGTCGTCGACGACGATGACCGCCCTGCCCTCGCGGATGTCGCCGATCGCGCGCTCGATCGGGTCGAGCGTGGTGTCGCTCATGTCGTGACTACCTCCAGCCGGCGGCCGTACTGCCGCCGCCATTCGCGGAACCCGAGCAGGACCATGACGAAGAAGATGCCGTACACCACTCCGGACACCACCAGCCCGGACTGGAACGCCAGGGGGACGCCGACCAGGTCGACCGCCACCCAGATCCACCAGAAGTCGATGAGCGCCCGGCCCTGGGCGTAGGTGGCGATGGCGCTGCCGACGAAGATGTAGGCGTCCGGCAGCGGCGCCCAGGACCAGCCGGTGACCGAGAAGAACCAGGCGACCGCGGCGGTGGCCGCCACCATGACGGCGACCAGGGTGAGGCGCTCGGCGGCGCTGCCGGGGCGCACGGGCAGGGTGCCGCCGTCCTTGGTGCCGCGCGTCCAGCGGACCCAGCCGTAGACGGCGAGCACGCCGAACATCACCTGCTTGAGCGCGCTGCCGGTGAGGTGCGCCTGGACCGAGGCGGCGAACAGCAGGACCGAACCGGCGAGCTGCACCGGCCAGGTCCAGATGGTGCGCCGTATCGCCAGCCACACGGTCGTCAGGGCCAGGATGTTGCCGGCCAGGTCGGTGTAGAGCACGTGCTGGCCGGACAGGTCGAAACCCGCTTGGGTCCAGTTCATCGGGCGGCGCTCCCGGTGTGCGCGCCGACGAGCTTCTCGACGTACTTCGCGATCACGTCGACCTCGAGGTTCACCGGGTCGCCCGGCCGCTTGAGGCCGAGGGTGGTGAGCCGCAGAGTGGTCGGGATGAGGCTGACCGCGAACCGGTCCTCCTCGACGCTCATCACGGTGAGGCTGACGCCGTCGACGGCGATCGACCCCTTCTCCACCACGTAGCGCCCGAGGCCGGGCGGCAGGGAGATGCGCACGACCTCCCAGTGCTCGGCGGGCTCGCGGGCGAGGATCTCGCCGGTGCCGTCGACGTGGCCCTGCACGATGTGGCCGCCGAGGCGCTGGTCGGCGCGGACGGCACGCTCCAGGTTGACCCGCGTGCCCGGCGTGAGGGCGCCGAGGGAGCTGCGGTCGAGGGTCTCCTTCATCACGTCGGCGGTGAAGGTCTCGCCTTCGGCGTCCACGACGGTCAGGCAGACCCCGTTGACCGCGATCGACTCGCCGTGGCGGGCGCCGGGGGCGACGGTGGCGCCCCGGATGGAGAAGCGCGCCGCGTCGGGCAGCGCCTCCACCCCGGCGAGCTCGCCGAGCTCCTCAACGATTCCAGTGAACATGAACGCTCCTTACGCGGTGGGGCCGGGCGAGGAGCCGGGGCCGTGGCCGATCGGTTCCCGCGTGAGGAACCAACCCGCGTGGACCCGCGCGTCTTCCGCGAAAGGGCGGGGACGAACCCGGGGCGGTGCCGGGCAGGGTGCGGAACGGCGCGGCGCGTGCGCCCGCGCGGCACGTGGTCGTCTCCGGTCGGCCCATCCGGCCCCTCCTACTCGCCAGTAGCAATTACTGCCACGGCGGGCCCCGGGGTGATCGGGCGCGGTCGACGCACCACGTAGACGCCCGGCGACAGGGTCGCCGGACGCATGCGCGCTTCCTCCCATCCGGACTCTCACCGTCGGTCCCGGAATCCCACCGGGTCAACCGGCCGATGGACTCGGCCGGGTCGCGGACTGTCACCGCCGGTTCGGAATTTCACCGACCCCGGAGCACGCTGCTCTGCCTATCAGTGTGCCATGCACGGCAAAGCGGGCGTAACCCTCGGGGCCCCCACTTTAAGCAAGCGCTTGCTAGGTAGGGGTCACCCCTGTCTTCCAGGCGGCCGAGCAGCAGGCGTCTGGCGCGCCGCGCGCCGGGGCCGTAACGGAGGCCGGCCGGGATCACCTGGACGCCGCGGCGCGGGGCGACCGTGTACGGAGGTCGTCACCTCACGGGGGCGGGCGGCGCATCCTCCTCGCGCACGCGCGATCCCATTTGGGCGATCGGCGTATAATCGGGGGATTCCGTCATGGGCACGTCATGCTTGTGTCACAGAATCGTGACAATGCAAATTGCGCGCAATCGATAGTCTGACCTACGCTATCGCCGCAGGTCAATGGGTCCAGGGACACAACCTGATTGACTTTGCGCAACGAACGTCGAAATCGTGTAAAGGATGAGTCGCGGACATTGACCCACGGGTAATAAATTGCCAAGGTTCCCTCAAGTCACGATTTACTGCGATCGATCTCTGGTGGCACCCGCACAATGACTCTCCCCTCACAGGCCACGACCCCCGAGGCCGGTTCCGGGCCCTCGCCGGCCGCGGTGGCAGGCGCGGGCGGCTCTCCCATGGTCGGCCGCTCGCCCGCCCAGCTCATGTGGCGGCGCTTCCGCCGCGACCGCACGGGAGTGACGTCCGCCTTCATCGTGGCGTTCTACTTCCTGGTCGCCATCCTCGCGCCGGTGATCTCGATGGTGTACGGCAAGGATCCGTACACCACCTACGGCCAGAACCAGCCGGGCCTGCTCAACGACTACGGCTACCCGATCCTGCCCAACGGCGGCGTCAGCGGCGACTTCTGGTTCGGCCTGGAGCCGGGCCTCGGCCGCGACGTGTTCATGCAGCTCGTGTACGGCATCCGCACCTCGCTGTCCATCGCCATCGTGGTCACGATCATCACGACGGTCATCGGCGTGGTGATGGGCATCTGGTCGGGCTACGTGGGCGGCAAGACCGACTACGTCATCGGCCGGATCATCGACACGCTGCTCGCCTTCCCCTCCCAGCTCTTCCTCATCGTGTTCCTGCCGGTCGTCGAGGCGGCGGTCGTGTCACCCGAGGAGGAGACGCCGGTCTGGCTCCGCTACGTCTCCATCTGCGTGGTGCTCACCGTCCTCGGCTGGGCCACCATCTCCCGGCTGCTGCGCGCCCAGGTGCTGTCCCTGCGTGAGCGCGAGTTCATCGAGGCGGCCAAGGTCACCGGGGCCTCGCCGTTCCGCATCATCTTCAAGGAACTGCTGCCCAACCTGTGGACGCCGATCATCATCCAGTCCACCCTCGCGCTGCCGCTGTACGTCGGCGCCGAGGCCGGGCTCGGATTCCTCGGCGTCGGCATGACCGAGCCGACCCCTGACTGGGGGCGCATGTTCCTGGTCGGCTCCAACGTCTATCACCAGGACATCACCTATCTGATCTTCCCCGGCGTGTCCATGGTGATCTTCGTCGTCGCCTTCAACCTGCTCGGAGACTCCCTGCGGGACGCCTTCGACCCCAAGACCCGGCGCTGAGCCGTCCACCCGCTGACCTGCCGACCAGGAACAGCCAGCACATGATCAGAAAGGTCGATATGACATTCGCACGCAGCAGGGCGACCGCGGCAGCGGTGGTCCTGACGGTCGGGGCCCTCACGCTGGCCGGTTGCGCCAAGGGCGGCGGCGGCGGCCCCACGGCGGCGGGCGGGGCCAGCACTCCGGCCAAGCCGCTGGAGAACAAGGCCGTCGGCAGCATCACCGTCGGCACCCCCGCGGACTCCACGGGCCCGGCCACCCCCGCCGAGGGCGGCAAGCCGGGCGGCACGGTCAACATGATCGACCGTGACGACTTCTCCCACCTGGACCCGGCCCGTGTCTACCTGAACTACAACGCCACCGCGTCCAAGCTGTTCACCCGCCAGCTCACCGGCTACCGCACCGGCGCCGACGGCATCAAGCTGGTCGGCGACCTCGCCACCGACACCGGCACCACGACCGACGGCGGCAAGACGTGGAAGTTCACGCTCAAGGACGGCCTGAAGTGGCAGGACGGCACGCCGATCACCTCGGCTGACATCAAGTACAGCTTCGAGCGCCTCTACGCGCCGTTCATCACCGAGGGCCCGACCTACATCCAGCAGTGGCTGGTCAAGGGCGACTACCGCAAGGCCTACGAGGGCCCGTACAAGGGCAAGTCGCTGGACGCCATCGCGACCCCGGACGACAAGACGATCGAGTTCACCCTGCAAGCCGCGCACCCTGACTTCAACTTCACCGTCGCCATGACCGGCTACGGAGCGGTGCCGAAGGCGCAGGACACCAAGGAGAAGTACGACAAGAAGCCCTTCTCCTCGGGCCCGTACCAGATCGAGAGCCACGTGACCGACAAGTCGCTGGACCTGGTGCGCAACCCCAACTGGGACCCGAAGACCGACCCGATCCGCAACGCCTACCCCGACAAGTGGCACATGGAGTTCGGCGTCCAGTCGCAGAACTCCACCGAGCGCTTCCTGGCGGACTCCGGCGCGGACAAGACCGCGATGACCTTCCACAACGCCATCGCGCCCGAGCGGGTCCAGGAGGTGCTGGGCAACGCCGAGGCCATGAAGCGGTCGATCCAGGGCCTGACGCCGTTCACCACCTTCTACAACATCAACACCAAGCGGATCACCAACCAGAAGGTCCGCGAGGCGATCATCAAGGCGTGGCCGTCCAAGCAGCTCCAGCTCATCCAGGGCGGCGAGGTCAACACCGGCAAGATCGCCACCACGGTGATGAGCCCGACGGTGCTCGGCTACGAGTCCTTCGACCTGTACGGCATGCTGACCAAGCCGACCGGCGACCCCGAGGCGGCCAAGGCGCTGCTCGCCGAGGCCGGCGAGCCGAACCCGACCGTCGTCTACGCCTACAACCAGACGCCGACCCAGGAGAAGCTCACGGTCGCGATCAAGGACGCGCTGACCAAGGCCGGCTTCAAGGTCGTCGCCAAGCCGCTCAACCCGGCGACGTTCTACGACGCCATCGGCCCGGTGGAGAACAAGTTCGACATCTACTGGGGCGGCTGGGCCGCTGACTGGCCCACCGGCTCGACGGCCATCCAGCCGCTGTTCGACGGCCGGCTGATCGCGGACAACGCGTCCAACTACAGCCACCTCAACGTCCCGGACATCAACTCCGGGATCGACGCCGCGAACGCCATCCCCGACGCCGCCGAGGCCGGCAAGGCCTGGGCCGCGCTCGACAAGAAGATCATGGAGCAGGCGGCGATCGTGCCCGAGTTCTACCAGACCTACTTCGGTCTGTACGGCTCCGGGCTCGGCGGCGTGGAGTTCAGCGCCATCGACGGCGAGCAGTCGCCGACCAACGTCTACATCAAGTAGTCACCGACGCCGCCGCCCGGGCTCCGGCCCGGGCGGCGGCCACCGGCACCAGATCGTCCGCCCAGCAGGAGAAGAAGTCCGAGGCCATGTTCCGGTTTTTCGTCCGTCGAGTCATCGGCGCCGCCGTGATCCTGCTGATCATCAGTGCCGTCACGTTCTTCCTGTTCTACGCGATCCCCCGTGACCCCGCCCGGGCCTTCTGCGGGAAGATCTGCCCGCCGCAGAACCTCATCCTCATCCGGCACAACCTCGGCATGGACGAGCCGCTGTTCGTGCAGTACTGGCACTGGCTGGTCGGCATCTTCACCGGGCGCGACCTGGTCCAGTTCGGCCAGTGCGACGCCCCGTGCCTCGGGTACTCCTTCGCCACCCAGGAGTCGGTCTTCTCGGCCATCATCGACCGGTTCCCGGTCACCATCTCGGTGACCATGGGCGCGGCGGTGGTGTTCCTGAGCTTCGGCATCATCACCGGCATGATCGCGGCCTGGCAGCAGGGCAGGCCGCTCGACAAGATCGCGAGCACGACCTCGGTGATCGGCGCGTCGCTGCAGATCTACTTCGTCGGGCCGATCGTGGTCTTCTTCGTCGTGGACAGCATGGGCCTGCTCCCCCGGCCCTCCTACATCCCCTTCACCGAGGATCCGCTCGGGTGGTTCGTCCACCTGCTGATCCCGTGGGTGGTGCTGTCCATCATCTTCACCGCGAACTACACCCGCATGACCCGCTCGGTCATGGTGGAACAGCTCGCCGAGGACTACGTCCGCACGGCCCGCGCCAAGGGCATGTCCAGCCGCACGGTCTTCCTGCGGTTCGCCTGGCGGGGGGCGATGATCCCGATCGTCACCATCTTCGGCGTGGACCTCGCCACCCTGTTCGGCGGCGCCATCATCACCGAGCAGACGTTCACCTTGCACGGCATCGGCGAGCTGGCGGTGCGGGCGGTGCAGAACACCGACCTGCCGATGCTCCTCGGTGTCACCCTGGTCGGGGCCTTCTCGATCGTCGTGCTGAACATCGTGGTGGACGTCCTGTACGCCTTCATCGACCCGCGCGTCAGGCTGGCGTGAGGGGCATGCGCGCACACCGTACGACCTCAAGGAGCAGCGAGTGACCACCGTGACCTGGGACCGCGAGCCGGCGACACCGCGTGGTCCCGGGCCGTTCCTGTCGGTCCGTGACCTGTCGGTCCAGTTCAGCACCGAGGACGGCATCGTCCACGCGGTGGACCGCCTCTCGTTCGACCTGGAGAAGGGCACCACCCTCGGGATCGTCGGCGAGTCCGGGTCCGGCAAGTCGGTGTCCAACCTGTCGATCCTCGGCCTGCACGACAAGGCGCACACCAAGATCGGCGGGGAGATCTGGCTGGAGGACCAGGAGCTGGTCTCGGCGAGCCGGAGCACCCTGGAGCGCCTCCGGGGCAACCGGGTCGCGATGATCTTCCAGGACCCGCTGACCTCGCTGTCCCCCTACCACACGGTCGGCCGGCAGATCTCGGAGGTCTTCCGCAAGCACAAGGGCGCGAGCAAGGCCGAGTCCCGCGCGCGGGCCATCGAGATGCTCGACCGGGTCGGCATCCCGCAGGCCAAGACCCGGCTGGAGGACTACCCCCACCAGTTCTCCGGCGGCATGCGCCAGCGCGTGATGATCGCCATGGCCCTGGTCTGCGACCCCGACCTGCTGATCGCCGACGAGCCGACGACCGCGCTGGACGTCACCGTCCAGGCGCAGATCCTCGACCTGCTCAAGGACCTCCAGCAGGACTTCGGCACGTCCATCATCCTGATCACCCACGACCTCGGCGTGGTCGCCAAGACCGTGCACAACGTGCTGGTGATGTACGCGGGGCGCGCCATCGAGCAGGGCACCGTCCAGCAGGTCCTGCGCGAGCCGCACCACCCCTACACCTGGGGCCTGCTCGCTTCGATGCCGAAGCTGAACTCCAACGTGGACCTGCCGCTGCTGCCCGTGCGCGGCACGCCGCCCAGCCTGCTCAACCCCCCGTCCGGCTGCCCGTTCCACCCCCGGTGCGACTACCGCGACCTGGTGGGCCCGGACCTGTGCTCGACCGAGCGGCCCGAGCTGTCCCCCGCCGACGGGCACCGGGACGCCTGCTACCTGACGCTCGCGCAGAAGCGGGAAATCTTCAACGGCAAGATCAAGGAACGCCTGTGACCGAGAGCCTGCTGGAGCTGTCCGGCCTGACCAAGTACTTCCCCGTCATGGGCGGGCTGGTCTTCAAGCGCCAGGTCGGGCGCGTGCACGCCGTGGACGGCGTCGACCTGACCGTCGGCGCGGGCGAGGCACTCGGCCTCGTGGGCGAGTCCGGGTGCGGCAAGTCCACCACCGGCCGCCTGGTCGCCCGGCTGCTGGAACCCAGCGGCGGCACGATCCGGTACAACGGCCAGGACATCAGCCACGCGAGCCGGCGCGAGCTCAAGCCGATCAGGTCCGAGATCCAGATGATCTTCCAGGACCCGTACTCGTCGCTGAAC
Source organism: Sphaerisporangium corydalis (assembly GCF_025506355.1). GTDB lineage: Bacteria > Actinomycetota > Actinomycetes > Streptosporangiales > Streptosporangiaceae > Sphaerisporangium > Sphaerisporangium corydalis. The sequence goes on along the minus strand of NZ_JANZYP010000014.1, from coordinate 71,233 downwards.
CCCCGGCACACCGTGGGCACGATCATCAGCGGCCCGATGGAGGTCAACGGGATCCAGCCCCCCGGCGGGCGGCAGAAGCGCGTCCGTGAACTGCTGGAGACCGTCGGGCTCAACCCCGAGCACTACAACCGGTTCCCCCACGAGTTCTCCGGCGGCCAGCGGCAGCGCATCGGCGTCGCGCGGGCGCTCGCCCTGGAGCCCAAGCTCATCGTGGCCGACGAGCCGGTGTCCGCGCTCGACGTGTCCATCCAGGCCCAGGTGGTCAACCTCCTGCAGCAGCTCCAGCGGGACCTCGGGATCGCGTTCCTGTTCATCGCGCACGACCTCGCGGTGGTGCGCCACGTCTCCCAGCGGGTCGCCGTCATGTACCTCGGCAAGATCGTCGAGGTGGGCGACCGGCAGTCGATCTACGAGCGGCCGCGCCACCCGTACACCCACGCGCTGCTGTCGGCCGTGCCCGAGGTGGAGCTGCCCGAGGACGGGGTGGGGACCGAGCGCATCCGGCTGGCCGGGGACGTGCCCTCGCCGATCGACCCGCCGTCCGGCTGCCGGTTCCGCACGCGGTGCTGGAAGGCCCAGGACAAGTGCGCGGCCGAGGAGCCGCCGCTGATCCAGATCACCGGCAACCACGAGGGCCACCTCACCGCCTGCCACTTCCCCGAGGAGCCCACCGTCCACGGCGACCAGGAGATCGTCCTGGACCCGGCCCTCGCCTGACCGCCCGCCCCCTCCTGGACCGGCGGCCTGGGCCGGCCCCCGATCACGCCTGCGGATCCGGGGGCGTGACCCCCAGTGCCCTGAGCAGTTCGCGCTCGCGCCCGGCGCTGAGGCCGGCACGCCTCTCGCGGTCCAGGCCTTGTTCGCGTTCCCATGCCAGCGTGTCGGCGAGCAGCTCGGCTCGCGGGCGGTGACTCAGGCCCGCGGCCACCGCCGCCGCGCCGGAGCGCGTCGTGAAGCCCTCCCAGCCCGGCTCGACCAGCCACATCGCCAGCGACTCCGGCCCCATGAACTCGTTCACGCCCTGCTCAAGCAGCCAGGCGGCATCGGCGCCGACGACCGGCCCCTCGTGCCCGCCGATCGTGCGGGAGAGCTCGACCCACTCCGTGAACGGGACGACCGGCCCGACGACGTCGTAGGTCCCGGTGGTGCCCTTCTCGGCGGCGTCGAGCGTCCAGGCGACGAGGTCGCGGACGTCGACGGCCTGCGTCGCGGCGCCCGGCGAGTCGGGGACCAGCATCGGCCCGAGCGGGTCGCGCGCCGACCTGGCGACCCAGTATCCGGTACGGCCGCTGTGGTCGCCGGGGCCGCCGATGAGACCGGCGCGGGCGATCAGCAGGCGGTCGCCGAGCGCGTCCGCCGAAGCCTGCTCGCACGCGGACTTCGCCTCGCCGTACTCCTCGCGGCCGGCCTCGCTCGAGGCGATCGGCCCGAGGATCTCGGCGGACTCGTCCGCCCCCTGCGTGGCGTGCGAGGCGTAGACGCTGACCGAGGAGACGTAGGTCCAGTGCGCCGTACGGTCCGCCAGCGCCGCGAGGGCGCCGCGCACGAACCCCGGCTGCCAGGAGACCTCGACGACCGCGTCCCACTCACGGTCGAGCAACGGCGCGTACGCCGTGGGGTCGCTGCGGTCGGCGGCGACCAGGACGGCGCCGTCGGCGACCTCCCCGCTCTCACCCCGGGCCAGACACGTCACCCGGTGTCCCCGGGCCAGCGCCTGCCTCGCCACTTCCCGGCCGGCCCACGCCGTGCCGCCCAGCACCAAGATCTCCATCCGGCCACTGAACCACCACGCCGCTCGCCCGCTCAATCCCTTTCACCGTCAGCTCAACCCCGTTCACCATCAGCGCAAACGCGCCTGATCCGGATGAGCGGCGTGCGGCCCGAACGGCGAAGGCCGCCCGACGTCGGACGCCGGGGCTTGCCGCCCGCAAGGCGAGCACGCCCGCATCCGGGCGCTGACCCGCTCGCCCCGGCCCCTCCCGGGGACCGCTCAGGAGGCGTTCTCGGCCTGGGCGCGGAGGGCACGCACGGCCTGCGCCGGGTCCTGCGACCCGTACACCGCGTTGCCGGCCACGAACACGTCGGCGCCCGCCTCGGCGCAGCGCTCGATGGTCGTGGCCGACACGCCACCGTCCACCTGGAGCCAGATCTCGCCGCCGTGCTTGCCGATCAGCTCGCGTGCCTGGCGGATCTTCGGGAGCATGATGTCCAGGAACGGCTGCCCGCCGAAACCCGGTTCGACGGTCATCACCAGCAGCATGTCGATCTCGCCGAGCAGGCCCTCGTAGTCCTGGACGGCCGTGCCGGGGTTGAGCGCGAACCCGGCCCTGGCCCCGGCGGACCTGATCTGCCGCAGGGTGCGCACGGGGGCCTTGGCGGCCTCGGCGTGGATCGTCACACTGCCCGCCCCCGCCTCGGCGTACGCGGGGGCGAACCGGTCGGGGTCCTCGATCATCAGGTGGCAGTCGAGCGGCAGGCCCGTCGCCTTGAGCAGCGACTCGACCACCGGGAGGCCGATCGTCAGGTTCGGCACGAAATGGTTGTCCATCACGTCGACGTGCAGCCAGTCGGCCACGTCCGCGACCTTGGCGGCCACGTCGGCCAGCCGCGCGAAGTCGGCGGTGAGGATGCTGGGTGAGATCTGTACGGCCATGAGCCCGCAGTCTAGAACCTCCCGCCCTGGTCGGCATCGGCCTCTGTCCGCACGCCGAGCGCGCCCTCGACCGAGCCGTCCTCGGTCGAGCCGTCCTCGGCTGAGCGCCACTCCGAGGGGTCTCGGGCTGAACGGTCCTCGGAGGGGCCTCGGACTGGGCGCCCCTCCGAGGGGCCTCGGGCCGAGCGGTCCTCCGAGGGGACTTGGGCCGAGCGGTCCTCCGGCCGGGGTCCGAGGGTGTGCCGCAGGCCCTGGCCGACGATCCGTACGGCGCGGCGCGTCGCGGCCCGCACCTGGTCACCAGGCTCGCCGTTCCGCAGCGCGGCCATCGCCGCCGCGGTCCCGGCCCGTACGACCGCGCCGACGACGGCGACGGCGGTGATCGGGTCCAGCTCGCCGGGAAAGGCGGCCCGCAGCGCCTCGGCGATGCGCGCCTCGGCCAGCGACAGCCGGTACAGGGCCCGCGCCTGCAGGGCCGGAACCGTCAGGAGCAGCCGCAGCTCGACCGGTTCCAGGGCCCCGGCCAGGTCGTCGCCCCAGGCGTGCCCGGCCACCTCCTCGGCCGCGCGCACCAGGACGTCGACCATCGCCTCCTCGGGCCGGCGCCCGGCGATGCCCCGCAGCACCCCCTCCACCCGTTCCTCCATGCCGAGGAAGAGCACGTCCTCCTTGGCCGGGAAGTAGCTGAAGAAGGTCCGCCGGGAGATGTCGGCGGCGGCGGCGATCTGGTCGAGGGTGGTCTCCTCGTACCCCTGCTCGTCGAAGAGCCGCAGGGCCGCCTCGACCAGCGCCCGTTTCGTGCGCTGCTTCTTGCGCTCCCGGAACCCCGGCTCGTCCACCATGCGCGTCATCCTACTGCACCGCAGGCATATCAGCACTCTTTGCGATTTTGCACTCAGTGCTGTCTAATGCGGAGAGGCGGTGGGATGCCGTCGGGAGACCTGAGAGGGCGTGGGGATCATGGGCGAGAGTGTCCTTGGGCTGTGGCGCGACATCCGCCGGGCCAGAAGCGGGGGCCCGGAGGCGATGGCGCGGCGGCGGCGCGCCCGCCTGGCCGAGCTCGTGGCGTACGCGCGGGCCCGCTCGCCCTACTACCGCGAGCTCTACCGGCACCTGCCCGATCGCGTCGAGGACCCCGCCATGCTGCCGGTCACCGGCAAGAGTGCGCTGATGCCCCGGTTCGACGACTGGGTCACCGACCGCGAGGTGACGCTGGCGAAGGCCCGGGCGTTCGTCGCGAACCCCGCGCTGGCCGGCGAGCGCTTCCTCGGGAGGTACCTGGTGGCCACCACCTCGGGCACCACCGGAAGCCCGGGGATCTTCGTGATGGACGACCGGGCGGTCGCCGTGAGCCTCGTCCTCGCCTTCCGGATGAGACTCTCCTGGCTCGGCGCCGACGGCGTCGCCAGGGTCCTCGCCCGTGGCGGGCGGATCGCCGAGGTGGTCGTGACCGGCGGCCACTCCATGGGGCGCGCCGGCGCCACCCGCCTCGGCCCGGTCGGCCGAGCGGTGAGGATCTTCTCGGTGCACATGCCCCTGCCGGAGCTGGTCGCCGAGCTCAACCGGTTCCGCCCGGCGATCCTCCTCGGCTACGGCAGCATGATCGCGCTACTGGCCACCGAGCAGACGGCCGGCCGGCTGCGCATCGACCCCGTACTGGTGGACCCGGGCGGCGAAACCCTGACCGAAAACGACCGCACCCAGATCAGCACGGCCTTCAGCCCCAACCTCCACACCCCGCACGACGCCGTGGTCCGCACCCCACACGACGCCAACCTCCACTCCCCGTACGACGGCAAGCTCCGCACCCCGTACGACGGCAAGCTCCGCTCCTCTTACGACGCTATGGTCCGCACCCCGTTCGGCGCCAAGGTCCACACCCCATCCGGCGCCAAGGTCCGCACCGCTTACGGCGCCAAGGTCCGCACCGCTTACGGCGCCACCGAGTGCACCTTCATCGGCGACGGCTGCGCGCACGGGTGGTACCACGTCAACGGCGACTGGGTCATCGCCGAGCCGGTCGACGCCGACCACCGCCCCGTCCCGCCGGGCGAGCCCTCGCACACCGTCCTGCTGACCAACCTCGCCAACCGCGTGCAACCGATCCTGCGCTACGACCTCGGCGACGGCGTCCTGACCCGGCCCGACCCCTGCCCGTGCGGCGACCCGCTGCCCGCGATCCGGGTCCAGGGCCGCGCCGCCGACCTGCTCGCCTTCCCCACCGCCTCCGGCGACCCCACCGTCCTCGCCCCCCTCCAGTTCGCCACCCTCCTCGACCGCATCCCCGGAATCGAACAGTTCCAGCTACTCCAAACCACCCCGTCGACCCTCCGCGTACGCCTGACGCTCGCGGCCGACGCCACCCCTGACCACGTCTGGCAGACGGTCCGAACCGACCTCACACGCCTGCTCACCACCCACGGCCTCCCCGGCGTCACCCTCGAACGCGCGGAAGAACCCCCACAACGCTCCCCCGGCGGCAAACACCGCACAATCGTCCCCCTGCCTCCCGGCCCGTTCCCGCCCGACGTCAAGTGACGGGCTCGGCCAGAAGCCATTCCAGGGTGAACTCACCATCGCGAGCCACCCCGTCCACGAACACCTGCCACTCCGCCCTCGTATACGCGACGACCCCAGAGCCCGTATCGAGCGCCACAGTGACGCGAATCCCGTCGAAACCAACGACAAGACCACCACCGTACGAACGCCGCACCCCCAGCCTGCCCAGCGCCAACTCCCCCGCCCGCACCTCCGCCAGAAACCTGAGCCACCCCTCCACCGAAGCCTCGATCACCGACCCCAGCAACGGCGGATCATTCGAGTTACGCACCCACACGGCACCCCCCTCGAAACAAGCCTCCACAGTTGCTCTGGGCACCACTCCGCTGGCTCCTCCGGCATGCCGACGTTGCACTGTCTTTCCATCTATCTACGTCTTAAGTTTGGACATAATTCAATAACTTCGATTTCACATTTAGCTAATTTCTCAGCCGCCTCGCGCCAATCAGAATCAGAGCTGTTCACGATTACAGACTGCCGCCGATCAGCGATGACGGTGGCAACGAATTTGTGGTCGGATCGGTCGAAACCAGACAGCATATCCGGCACCTCCGCGAAAGAGCCGTCTTCTTTTTGATGGATCTCCACTTTTTGAACCCTTCGGGGATCGGCCTGTGTTTGGTGCAAGTGAAGGAAGAATCGATCTCCCGCTCCCGGTTGCCCTCTGAAAGAACAGTATTTTCGGTACTCATCGAAAATGAGCCAGGAGGAGTCGAGGACAATAACTGCATTCTTCTCGCCGTACGAAAGGAACTCCGTCGCAGCTATAACACACTCAGTTGATGAATGACTCGATTTGCCATTCGCAACGATCAGGACATTTGAGTCCACGACCGCGCGCGCAGGATAGTTCACTCTGATTACTCTCGGATTGCTCGCTTGCGTGCAGCAATATTCATTGCCGCAGCCTCTTGAAAACTATTTCCGAAAAAATCGTCAGGCCAGTTCGTGATGTTACCGAAGAGATCCATATCAAGACGGCTGATTGACGATGCTTTCTCTTGCGCCTCGCAGAAATACAGTCGACAGTCCTCCGGTTCCAGCACGATGCCCTGGCCGACACTTCTTTCTGCGATTCTCCTTTGAAGTCGCATCAAGAGATGCTCGGAATGGCTCTCCAGTACAACCTGAATATTTCGCACCTTCGCCGCTTCGATGATCACATCAGCGAGCCCTGTTTGTACGGCAGGGTGCAGGTGAATTTCCGGCTGCTCTAGCAAAACCGTTGAACCCTCGGGTGCATACGCCAGCAGGACCAGTACGGGAAGCACCTGGCTGACCCCGAATCCGACATCTGTCAGCAGCACCGATGTGCTGGCTTCTGACCTCTGGACTTGAACTCGATATAGGGTCTTTCGGTCATCGACCGCTTCTACCCTGAAGGAGTGAATCAGCCCCAGGTCTTTAAGCCACATGGCCACATGCTCTTCCACGGAGTAAAGTTTCGTCCGCCTCTTCCCGTCCTTTCTGATAGCGAATCCCCGAGCATTTCTCTTGGTATCGGATTGCGAGGCGATCAGTGCCTCAATCGCAAGCTCACCTCGTTGGCCAACATCGACCGGCCTCCCTCCCGACCAGATGTACTGCCTCTCGGGATCTTGTCGAAGTGGCCCTAGATAGAAGATCCGACTACAAAGCTTTTCGAACTGAAGCTCGAGATCGGAAAGAAATGCCGCATTCTGATAGTACGCGCGAGCTTGATCAGGAAAGCTGTAGAATTTTCCTGGAGGAGGCAAGGGCCATGGCCGCCCTATAACACGCCTAAAAGTGAATCCGTCCGCATCCAGGCTGTACTCATCTTTAGATCCCCGCTGGCGGGTCAGGGCGAACCAAAGGTCACCCATGCCGTAGCCGACCTGCTGAACCACCGGTGTGGCGCGCATTGCCCGCACTTCGGCGGAGAGTCGCAAATCCCGACTTGAGGCTATTACCTCACGCTTTTTGGTTTCTGTGTTTGCTATCTCAAACGGTTTGTCCTCTTGCCAGGACAGATCAATGCCGACCGTTCGATCGAATTCATGACTGAATATAATATCACTGAACGTCCCGAGGCTGACCAGTGATGCAGGGCCCCCCAAGTCAAATACGCGCCCCCGGTCGGACGACTCCGCTGTTTGCTTCAGGAGTAGCAGGCTCTGAAGAAAGCTAGTCTTACCGGATGAGTTGCTACCAAAGAATGCGGTGATCGGCCCAAATTCGACCGGTCCGCTATCTTCCCAAGCTTTGAAATTCTGAAGTCTCAGCTTCGTTATCATCTTTTTCCTACGGATCGCTTTCTGCGTGACTTAACCCTAGTAGAGGTCATGCGCCGACGTCAGCTGGTCCACGTGCAAACCTTGTGCGGATTGAACCGACCTACACCATCGATTCGCCGGCGCCGAGGGCGGGCCGCATCGCGGCGCCGGGGTTGGGATCCCCGCACGCGAGAGCTGGCAGCGATGGGGCCCGTGTCGTCAGCTCGACGTTGAGGTAAGGGATGGCGAAGGGTCACTCCCCCATGTTCCATCTTTCGTGAGTTTGACCGAAAGCCTGGATCGACAGTCTGCCGAACGTCTACTTACTTCAAGTCCCCACCCTTCTGACCTATCTCGCAACCCGTATGAAATCACACTAAGCGACACATCACCGAGTAAATAAGCACGGATGAGCCGTGAGTCAGTTGACGATCAGTCTCTGCTTGGCACAGATCCCTGAGTTGAGCGTTACGTACCACCATCCGGGCGGCCGTGCCTGGCGATAGCGAACGCAGGGGCGACTCACTGGGGCTTCCACCGCGCCGCCGGAACACCAGCGCGTCAAAGTTCCACCTCACTGAACCCGCCGAACCCAGCCTGAACCCCCGACCCGTGAACCCCCACTTCCCAGCCGGAGCCTTCCACCTCTCCCGTTCCGTTCATGGCCCCATCTCACGCAATGTGCGGGCGGTCTTCACCGCCTGGCGTGAAGCGGTCTGCCACCGCCCGACGTACAGCACCGCTGGACTATGCCGCGCCATCGTCTCAGTGACAGCTGGCTTCATCCAGGCCCGGCAGTCCATGACCACTACCGACTCCCCCAAGCTGGACGAGGTCATCCTTCGGCTCGACGCCATTCAACGGCGCCTGACCACCACAAGCATCTAGAACAGCCACCGGCGGCCCGCCTGCGGGATGGTCGCCAGTGGGAAGCGGAGGGTCGCTCATAGAAGACTGCGCCGAAGGCACCTTTTCAATATCGGCAGGTCAGAGGCATCGCGCGATCGGGAGCCGGAGCCGGCGGGCTGAACAAGGTCATCTCCGACTCGACGTCATCGAACGGCGGGCGTCTCACTGCCACGAGCCTCTGAGACAGGCACCGGCGGCCCGCCTGCGGGACGAACCGCCAGTGGGAGGCGGAGGGTCGCCAAAAAGGACTGCGCCGAAGGCACCTTTTCGGCGGTAGGCGGGAATGCCGCTTCCCCTGCGTGAGGCGGTGGGGGGTCAGGGGGTTTTGCGGAGGAGGGCTAGGAACATGGCGTCGGTGTTGTGGAGGTGTGGCCAGAACTGGGCGTACGGGCCGTCGCCGAGGTGGTCGACCTCCTCCAGGTAGTCGGGAGCGATCAGGACCTCGGCGTCGCTCCTGCGCTTCACCACGTCCCCCACCACCGCCTGGGTCTCGGCCAGGTGCGGCGAGCAGGTGACGTAGGCGACCACCCCGCCGGGGCGGGTGGCGTCCAGCGCGGAGCCGAGCAGGCGGCGCTGGAGCGCGGCCAACTCGGGCACGCTCTCCGGGGAACGCCGCCACCGCGCCTCGGGGCGGCGGCGCAGGGCGCCGAGACCCGTGCAGGGGGCGTCCACCAGGACCCGGTCGAACACCGAGGGGCGCCAGGCGGGCTCGGTGCCGTCCGCCGTGATGACCCCGGCGCGCCGGGTCGCCCGCCAGACCAGCCGGGCGCGGTGGAACCGCTGGTCGGCGGCCAGGAGGTGGCGGTCGTCCTGGACGGCGAGCGAGTCGAGCAGGCCCGCCTTGCCGCCCGGACCGGCGCACATGTCCAGCCACAGCCGGTCGGAGCCCTCGACGGGCACCCGCGTCAGGGCGAGGGCGACGAGCTGGCTGGCCTCGTCCTGGACGGCCGCGCGGCCCTGGCCGACCGCCTCGACGGACGAGGGGTCGCCGTCGGGGAGGTAGGCGGCGTAAGGCGAGTAGCGGGCGGGGACGGCGCCGGAGTCGGCGAGCTCGCCGACGGTGCTGCGGCCCGGCCAGGCGACCAGGGTGACGGCGGGCCGCTCGTTGTCGGCGGCCAGCAGCGCCTCGGCGTCCTCGAAGCGGCCGCCGACGGCGTCGCGGAGCGCCGAGACGATCCACCTCGGGTGGCTGTGCGCGACGGCGAGGTGGCCGACGGGGTCGTCCTTCGGGTCGGGCGCCACGATGGGCAGCCACTGGCCGAGGTCGCGGGTGGCGACCTTGCGCAGGATCGCGTTGGCGAACTTGGACGCGCCGGTGCCGATGCGCAGCCGCACCAGGTCGACGGTCGCGCTCACGGCGGCGTGCGGGGGCACCCGGGTCCGCAGGAGCTGGTGGACGCCGATGCGGATGGCGTCCAGCAGCGGCGGGTCGATGTCCTCGGGCGGCCGGTCGCTGCACGCGGCGATGATCTCGTCGTAGGTGCCGAGGCCGCGCAGGGTGCCGTAGGCGAGCTCGGTCGCCAGCGCGGCGTCCCGCCCGGACAGGCCCCGCTCGCGCAGCAGCGTCGGCATCAGGAGGTTGGCGTAGGCGTCGCGTTCGTCCACGGCCCGCAGCAGGTCGTAGGCGACGTTGCGCGCCTCGTCCCGCACCGGCTTCGGCCGCTTCCCGCCCGCGCGGCCCCCGCCCGTGGGCCGGTCCGCCTGTTTGTCCCCCCGTGTCACGATTCCCCCGTACTCACGCCTGCCCGATGTGGTCATGTCCGATGATGGGCGGTTCAGTCGAACCGGTCGCCGGGGGCGATGCGGGCACCCCGCGCCCACTCGCCGGCGGTCATCTGGCGCTTGCCCTCCGGCTGGACGTCGCCGAGCCGCACCGGATGGCTCGCGGTGCCCACCAGGACGACGTTCTTGGTGGCCACGATCTCGCCGGGCGCGGGGGTGGCCGCGCCCGGGACGGCGTCCGCGGCGGCGGGCACCGGTGTCACCGGGCCGAGCTTGACCCGCTGCCCCCGGAACCGGGCCCAGGCGCCCGGGGCGGGCGTGCAGGCGCGGACCAGCCGGTCGACGCGCATCGCGGGCGCCGTCCAGTCGACCCGGGCGTCGGTCACGTCCAGTTTGGCGGCGTAGCTGACGCCCTCGCCCGGCGGCTGCGGGCGGGCCTCCAGTTTGCCGTCCTCCACCCCGTCGAGCGTCGCCAGCAGCAGCCCCGCGCCGGCCTCGGCCAGGCGGGCCAGCAGCTCGCCGCTGGTGTCGGCGGGCCGGATCTCCTCGGTCACCACCCCGTACACCGGGCCGGCGTCGAGCTCCTTGACGATCTGGAACGTCGCCGCGCCGGTGATCGCGTCGCCGTGCAGGACGGCGTGCTGCACGGGGGCGGCGCCCCGCCAGGCGGGCAGCAGCGAGAAGTGCAGGTTGATCCAGCCGAACCGGGGCACGTCCAGGGCCCGCTGCGGCAGCATCGCCCCGTACGCCACCACCGGGCAGCAGTCGGGGTCGATGGCCCTGAGCCGGTCGAGGAACTCCGGGTCACCGGCCTTGGCCGGCCGGAGCACCTCGATGCCCTCGGACTCGGCCAGGTCGGCGACCGGGCTCGAATGGACCCGGCGCCCGCGCCCCGACTGGGCGTCCGGCCGGGTCACCACGGCCGCCACCTCGTGCCGGGGCGAGCCGAGCAGCGCCCGGAGCGAGGGCAGGGCGGTTTCCGGGGTTCCGGCGAAGACGAGACGCACGACGCTAGAGGGCCTTCCCTTGAGTGACGTGCGGCGAGAGCTTGACCGTGGGGGCCGACAGGCCGCTCCACTCGGCCTCGCGGATCGCCTTCATCGCCAGTTTGCGCTGCTTGGGGTCCATGCGGTCGATGAACAGCACGCCGTCGAGGTGATCGGTCTCGTGCTGGACGCACCGGGCCAGCAGGTCGGTGCCCTCGATCGTGACGGGCTCACCGTGCATGTCGAACCCCTTGGCCACGGCCCGGATCGCGCGCGGCGTCGGGAAGGCCAGGCCGGGGAAGGACAGGCACCCCTCCTCGCCCTCCTCGTCGCGCTCCTCCGACAGGTCGAGGGTGGGATTGACCAGGTGACCGAGGGTGTCGTCGACGTAGTAGGTGAACACGCGCAGGCCGACGCCGATCTGCGGCGCCGCGAGCCCGGCCCCCGGCGCGTCCACCATCGTGTCGGTGAGGTCCTTGACGAGCTTGCGCAGCTCCTTGTCGAAATCCCTGACCGGCTCCGCGGGGGTGCGCAGCACCGGATCGCCGAACAGGCGGATCGACTGAATGGCCACGGACGACTCCGTTCACATCACGAGTAAAGGTGCCTCTAGTTTATGGGCCACCGCGAACGCGTCGTTTGCCGATCGTTGCCGGTCCGTGCGGGCAACCCGCCCGCCTCAGCGCGAACGCGCCTTCATGGCGGCCTTGCGGGCGGCCTTGGCCACCGTGGCGTCCGGGTGGTGGGCGCCGAGCAGGTCCAGGACGGCGATGGCGTCGGGGTGGCTGCTGCGGCTGACGTCCTCGACGAGGCGCAGCAGCTCGTCCCCGGCCTCCAGCGCCTCGAACTCGCCCATCGCCTCCTGGGCGTCGGGGATGTGCAGCAGGGTGGCCAGGGTGTCGACGGCCAGCCAGGTGCCGTCGTCCTCGGACAGGGCGGGGGCGTCCAGGTCGCGCACGCCGAGCCAGACCGCCGCGTGCCGCCACATCGTCGGCTCGGCCAGGGCCTCGCGCATGGCGGGCTCGGCCTCCGGGCCCATCTCCTCCAGGACCGTGCCGATCACCCCGCGCTGGCCGGCGGTGCCGGAGGCGGCGACCTTGATCAGCTCGCGGGCGGCGTCCTCGGGCACGCGGCACTCCACCCACAGGGTCGGGGCGCTGGACGGCGCCTCGCCGGTGAGCATCGCGTCGACCAGTTCGGCGGCGCTCAGCTCGGCGAACCCGGCGACCTCCGAGAGCAGCGGCGCGTCATGGCCCTCGCGCAGCAGGTCCTGCCGTACGGCCCACACCCCGAGCGGGGTCAGGCGGACGCTGTCGGCCGTGCGCTCGAACAGCCCGCAGTAGCGCAGCAGATCCAGGGCGACGTCGAGCTCGCCGGGCAGCTCCTCGCGCAGCCGGCGCATCTCGGGGGCCCGCGCCTCGCAGCCGATCTCGTGGGCCTGGAGCATGCCCTCGACCAGGGCGGAGTAGGTGATGCCGTCGCTGGTGGCGTAGATGGTGGCCAGCATCTCGGTGAGGTGCTCGTCGGCGACGGCCGAGCCGGTCAGGCCGTCCTCGGTGCGGTCGAGCACGTCCATGACCACGCCGTCCCAGAACTCCATCAGGTCGGGCGGCAGGCCGGGCCCGGCGGCGGCGCCGGCGCGGGTGACGCGCAGCAGGCCGCTGTTGACGGCGACGATCCACACCAGGCGCAGCCGTTCGCCGTCCAGGCCGAGCTCGGCGGCGGCGGCGAGGGCGTCGGCGGGGTGGAGCAGGCCCTCCATGGTCACCTCGCGGGCACCGGTCCAGGCGGCCAGCCGCAGGGCGTCGCTCACGAGCGGGACGGCGCGGACCGCCTCGGCGAGCTCGTCGGAGGACGCGACCTCGACCGGCGGGAAGCTCAGCACCTCGCTCTCGCACTCGCCGCAGTCGCACTCGTCGCTTCCGCCCGCCATCTCGGAGAGCAGCGCCTCCCGCTCCTCGCCGGACACGCTTCCCAGCTCGTCGATGAGGCTGCGCAGCTCTCCAAGATCGAAGACGCCACCGTTCCCGCTGTTGGCCATTCAGGCAACTTACTCCACACCAGCCACAGCCGATGACGGACTTCCGACGTTGACCAAGACCGCTCAGTGAATGCCGCGCGAGCGGGCCTTGAACGCCGCCTTGCGCGCGGCCTTGGCGAGGTCGCGGTCGGGAAGATGACGGCCGAGGAGGTCCAGCACCTCGGCGACGTCGGGGTGGTCCACCTGCCACATCTCCTCGATGACGTGGGCGGGAGGCCCCGCGCCCGCCAGCGTCTCGGCGAACTCCCCGGGGTCGGTCCCGGCGGCGGGGACCGCCAGCGCGAGCATGTCGACGCTCGCCCACAGGACCTCTCCGGGGCTCAGGGCGGGCGCCTCCAGGCCCCGCCCGGCGAGCCAGTGGACGACGTGCGGGCGAAGCTCAGGATCGTCCAGGAACGGCCGTACGGCCCCGGCCGCCTCGGCCCCGAACCGGTCGACGATCGTCACGGCCACCCCCCGCGCCACCGCCGGCTCCCCCCGCACGGCCGACAGCAGATCGGAGGCGGCCTCCGCCTGGGTGCGGCGTTCCAGCCACGAGGCGATGTCCGGCTCGGCCTGCTCGGCGGGCATGCCCTCCAGCAGCCCCGCGATCAGCTCGGCGGCGCCGCCGTCGGCGAGGCCGGGGGCGACGGGCGCGGGCAGGCCCATGCGGGAGAACATCTCGCGCATCCCCCACAGGCCCTGCGCCGTCAGCCGGACGGTGTCCCCGCGCCGCTCGACGGTGCCGCACCGGGCGAGCGCGGCGAGGGCCGCGTCGAGGCGGCCGGGGTCCTCGCCGCCGTCGTCCCCGTCCAGGTCGAGCTCCAGGCCGTCCTCGGGGCCGCCGTCGTCGTCCGGCGGGGCGCCGTCGAGGTGCTCGCGCAGCGCCTGGACGGCCATGGGGCCCCGCAGCCGGTACAGCGACTCGTGGACCGTGTACAGCTCGCGGTCGAGCTTGGGCCAGCCGGTGACCTCGGCGGCCGGGCCGCCGGTGAGGAACGTCACCGTGCCCGCCCACAGGTCGAGCACCTCCTCGTCGCCCCGGGCGTCCAGCGGCACCAGGCCCGGGGCGCGCACGGACGCGCCCGACACCTCCGCCAGCTCGACGGCGACCACCAGCTCCCAGGCCAGGGCCGGGGCGGCGAGGCCGAGCTCGCGGGTGACGCGGGCCGCGTCCCTGACTCGCAGGGTCCCGCGGACCGTCGGGGTGCGCCCGCCCTCCAGCATCCACGCGAGCAGGGCGTGGGCGTCGCGGAGCAGGCCGGACCCGCGGACGGCGCGCGCGATCGCCTGGGGCGCGGCGGGCCGCACGGGGGGCAGCGGCGAGCAGCCGGGGCAGCCGCACTCGTCGTCGGCGGTGACGCCGCGCAGCCGCCGGCCCTGGTGGTCGGTGACGGGGCCCGGCGCGTCGGCGTCGGCGCCCATCGCGCCGAAGATGCTCTTGGCCATGCCGAACTTGGAGGTGTCGGCGAGGGCGCCGGGCATCTCGGGGGCGATGTCGTCGATCTTCGACCGCATGCGGGTGGCCATCTTGGCGCCGATCTCACCGCTGTCGAGCAGGAAGTCGACCAGCGTGCGGGCCGCCGCGACGGTCTCGGCCGCGCTCTCGGGCGGAGCGATGACCTTGCGGGGGTAGATGTCGAGCAGGAGCTGCTCGAACGTGCCGGGCGTGAAGTCGGACAGCTCGCCGACGTCCAGATAGTCGCTGGCGTAGTCGCACAGGAGCCGCACCTCGTCGACGTCCACCGCGACATCCTTCGAGCGCCCCCACGCCCGGATCTCCTCGATGGCCCCGTTCACCCATTCGATCGACACAGGGAGAAACTAACGGCTTACTTTCAGCACCGCGAATCGGCGACGTGCGGTCAGATCAGATCGATCGGATCCATACACACCCGGACCAGGTCGGGAGCCTTACGCGCGGACCTCACTCCCATGGCCCCCTTGAGCGCCCTCGCGAGGGCTCCGCCCGCCCCGCGCGGCACCCGGATCATGAGCCGTTCCCCGGCCTCCCCCGGCTCGCCGCGCGGCGTGTCGAGCGGGACGGGGCCGAGGACCTGTGCGCCCTCGGGCAGCCGGAGATCGGCGGCCATCTCCCGTACCCCGGCGGCCGAACCGGTCAGGGTGGCCATGCGGACGGCCGGGGGGAAGCCGAGGGTGGCCCGCTCGGCCAGCTCGCGCTCGGCGTGGGTCACCGGGTCCCACCGCAGGAGCGCCTGGACGGCCGGGACCGAGGAGTCGGCGAGGACGACCAGCTCGGCGGCGGGGCGGAGCAGCGCGGCCGCGTTCATCCACCGGCGCAGGGTCTCCTCGGCGGCGCGCAGGTCGGGGCGGCCGAGCTGGGCCCAGCCGTCCAGGAGCACGGCCGCCGCGTACCCGCCCTCGGCGACCGGCTCCGCGCCCGGGGTGGCCACCACCAGCGCGGCGGCGGGGCCCACCGTCGCCAGGACGCCGTCGCGGCCCGAGGTCCGCACCTTGACGGAGGGGAAGGCCCGGCCGAGCTCCTCGGCGGTGCGCCGGGCGCCGACCACGACGGCCCGCATCCGGTCACCGCCGCACGCGGGGCAGCGCCACATGCCCGCGATCCGCCCGCACCACCGGCAGTACGGCGCCGCGTGGCCACTGCGCAACGCCAGCGGCCCCCCGCACAACGGACCCCCGTCCCCGCGCGGAGAGTCCGCCCGCCCCGGGACCCCGGATGACCCGGATGACCCGGACGAGCCGGACGAGCCGGACGACGCGGGCGGGCTTGCGGGGCCGGTGGCCGGGAACGTGCCGGAGCGGGACGCGCCGGGCGGGAAGAGCGTGGGGCGGGAGCGCTCGGGCGGCGCGGGCGGCGGGGCGGGGAGGATGGCCGGGGTCTGGACGCAGCGGGCCGGGGCGCGGCAGTGCTGGCAGGCGAGGGCGGGCAGGTAGCCGCGCCGGGGGACCTGGACCAGGACCGGGCCGCTCAGAAGGCCCTGCTTGAGCGCCGCCCAGGCCACGCTCGGCAGGCGGGCCGCGCGGGCCGCCTGGTCCCGGGCGAGGTCGGCGTCGTCCCCGGCGGGCCGCACGCGGGGCGCGTACCGCCTGAGCGTCTCCCGGGACGCGCCGATCGGCCGGGCCCAGCCCGTGGCGACGAGCTGCGTCGCCTCGGCCGTGCGGGCGTGGCCGGCGATCAGCATGGCGGCGCCGGTCAGGTGGGCGCGCAGGGCCAGGACCTCGCGCGCGTGGGGGTAGGGGGCCAGGCGCTCGGCGTGCAGGTCGTCGCCGTCGTCCCAGATCACGACGAGCCCGAGCCCGGACACGGGGGCGAACGCGGCGGCGCGGGTGCCCACGGCCACCCGCACCTCGCCGCGCAGCACCTTCAGCCATCGGCGGTACCGCTCGGCGGGGCCGAGGTCGGCGGTCAGCGCGACGTGCCCGCCCTCCCCGAGGACGCGCCGCAGCGCCGCGTCGAGCATCGCCACGTCCTTGCCGTCCGGCACCACGACCACGGCCCCCCTCCCGCCGCGCCGGACCGCCGCCACCGCCTCGGCCACCCCCTCGGCCCACCCCGGCCCCCCGGCCCCTCCGGCACCCGGCCCTCCGGTCGCGGGGACTGGCGGTGGTATGCCGGGCAGGGCGGTCCATACGGCGCGGGGGGCCCGGCCCTCCGCGAGGGCGGCGAGGAACGAGGGGCCGTTCGCGTACTCCCCCCAGACCCCCGCGGGCACCGGCGCAGAGACCCCTGGGCCGTCCGTGGGACCGCCCTCAGGGTCGTCGGACAGGCCGGGTTCCTCGGGGTCGGCGCCGTTGCCCGGGTCGGTCTCGGCGGGCCCGGAGCCGCCTTCAGGGGTCGCGGGGGCGGCGGTGGCACCCTCGGGGTCCGCCGGGCCGGCCGAGGTGCCCTCGGAGGGTTTCGCGCTCGTCTCGGGGCCGGGGGCGGGCTGAGGGCGTTCGGCCTCGACCTTGGCGTGGCGGGGCGGGACGGCGAGGCGCAGGACGTCGGACATGGTGCCGGCGTAGCGGTCGGCCACGGCCCGGCAGAGCTCGGCGATGCGCGGGGTGAGCACCGCCTCGGGAGAGATCACCCGCTCCAGGCCGATGAGCTTGCCCTCGTGCTCGCTGGTGCCGGCCCGTTCGAGCAGGAACCCGCTGACGAGCTTGCCCGCGAAACGCACCCGCACCCGGCACCCCGGAACGGCGTCCGCGGCCATGGCCTCGGGCACGAGGTAGTCGAACGGCCGGTCCAGGTGCGGCAGCGGGTTGTCCACCAGGACGCGCGCGACGGGCAGCACCTCGGCCGGCACCAGCGCCCCCTTGGCGGGCCGCTCCTCCTTGGCCGACTCCGGAGCGTCGCCGGAGGTGGGGGGGCCGGGGGGCGGTGCGGAGCCGGTCGTGGCGACGGGGCGGGGTGCCGCTCTGACGTCGTCGGGTCGGCTCGGTTGGGTCACGTTCAGGTCCTACCAGACGCCGCCGGTGGGACCGTAATCGAATCGCGGGCCCCGGAGATCCTCGGACGACCACCGGGCGGACGGTCGTGGACGCGCCGAACGGCAGTCCGGAGTGCGTGGACATACCGGGCGGACGGTCGTGGACATGCCGAACGGCCGTCCGGAGGGCGTGGACACACCGGGCGGACGGTCGCGGACATGCCGAACGGCCGTCCGGTGGGCGTGGACCCGCCGGGCGGCCGTTCGGGGATGATCAGAGGCCGGCGGCCTGGCGGAGCTGGTCGGCGCGGTCGGTGCGCTCCCAGGAGAAGTCGGGGTCCTCACGGCCGAAGTGGCCGTAGGCGGCGGTGGCCGAGTAGATCGGGCGGAGCAGGTCCAGGTCGCGGATGATCGCGGCGGGCCGCAGGTCGAACACAGCCAGGATCGCCTCCTGGATCTTCTCGACCGCCACCTTCTCGGTGCCGAAGGTCTCCACGAACACCCCGACCGGCTGCGCCTTGCCGATGGCGTACGCCACCTGCACCTCGGCGCGGTCGGCCAGCCCGGCGGCCACCACGTTCTTGGCGACCCACCGCATGGCGTACGCGGCCGAGCGGTCCACCTTGGAGGGGTCCTTGCCGGAGAACGCGCCGCCACCGTGCCGGGCCATGCCGCCGTAGGTGTCCACGATGATCTTCCGCCCGGTCAGCCCGGCGTCGCCCATGGGGCCGCCGATCTCGAACCGGCCGGTCGGGTTCACCAGGAGGCGGTAGCCCTCGGTGTCGATGTCGAGCGCGGCGAGCACCGGGTCGACGACGTGTTCCTTGATGTCGGGGGCCAGCATCTCCTTGAGGTCGATCTCGGGAGCGTGCTGGGTGGAGACGACGACGGTGTCCAGGCGGACGGGCCGGTCGCCGTCGTACTCGATGGTGACCTGGGTCTTGCCGTCGGGGCGCAGGTAGGGGACGGTGCCGTTCTTGCGCACCTCCGCCAGGCGCCGGGCCATGCGGTGCGCGAGGGTGATCGGCAGCGGCATGAGCTCGGGGGTCTCGCGGCAGGCGTAGCCGAACATGAGGCCCTGGTCGCCGGCGCCCTGGCGGTCGAGCTCGTCGCCGCCCTCGTCCACGCGGTGCTCGTAGGCGTCGTCGACGCCCTGGGCGATGTCGGGCGACTGCGCCCCGATGGACACCGACACGCCGCACGAGGCGCCGTCGAAGCCCTTGTGGGAGGCGTCGTACCCGATCTCGAGGATCTTCTCCCGGATGACGCCCGGGATGTCGATGTAGGTCTCCGTGGTCACCTCACCGGCGACGTGGACCTGACCGGTCGTGATCATGGTCTCGACCGCGACGCGGCTGGTGGCGTCGTCCTTGAGCATGGCGTCGAGGATCGCGTCACTGATCTGGTCGGCGATCTTGTCCGGGTGGCCCTCGGTAACCGACTCGGAAGTGAACAGGCGGCGGGACAACTCAGTGGCTCCTCATGCAGCGGCTGCTGACGTCGTGGGCTTTGGCGTGAGACGGCCAAAGCGCTCCGCAGAGTCTAGCCCTACCTGAGGCGGCGCCGCTCAACCGTCTTGACGGGTGGTCGTGGCCGACGGCCTAGAGATCGGGAAGCGGATCCCTGGGCAGGTCACCGGGGGTGAACTCCTCGGCGTCCGCCGCCGCGACGACGGCGGCGTACTCGTCGTCGACCTCGAAGACCGTACCACCCAGTTCGATCGTGGGCCCGTCTCCGGGCTCCAGCGGGCCGAGGCGGGTCTGGCGCGGGTACGTCGCCCACACCGCGGCGGGCTCGAAGCGGCTGAACACCTTGGTGGCCAGGACGGTGACGGACCGGTCGGTGACCACGACCATGTAGTTGACGGCGTCGCCCGAGCCGGCCAGCGAGACGGGGAAGACGTACTGGATGTCCTCGCCGGGGGCCAGCAGGGCCCGGCAGCGTCCTCTGATGGCGGCGGTCACCGGCATTTTTTCGGCCCTCCCGCTACAGCGTCCTCCTGGAGTATCCGCCGGGGAGGCGCCGTCATCAAGCGCCCCGCGCCCCCCATCGCGCGGAAGACGCCCCGATCACGCGCGCCCGGCCCCGTCCACCCGCCGCAGGGGGCCGCCGGCGCGGTGGCCGGGTCCCGGACAGGGTCAGCCGAGGCGGGCGGCGACCAGGTCCCAGACGACGTCGGCGAGGTCGTCCTTCGGGCCGCGCGGGACCTCGACGGGGTCGCCGCCCGCCACCAGCACGACGGCGGCGTTGTCGGGCGTGCCGAAGGCGAGGTTCTCGCCGACCTGGTTGACGACGAGCAGGTCGCACCCCTTGCGGGCCAGTTTGGCCCGCCCGTTGGCGAGGATGTCGTCGGTCTCGGCGGCGAACCCGGCGATCACCTCGGGCGCGGGCCCGCGCCCCTCCCGCCGCCGGTCGCACAGCTCGGCGAGGATGTCGGGGTTCTTGGTGAGGTGGATGGGCTCGGGCTCGGCCGACGTCTTCTTGATCTTGGAGTCGCCGCGCGCGGCGGGCCGGAAGTCGGCGACGGCGGCCGCCATGACCACCGCGTCGGCGGTCCCGGCCGCCGAGAGCACGGCGGCCCGCAGGTCGGCGGTGGACTCCACCCGGACCACGGTCGCCCCGGCGGGATCGGGCAGGGCGACGTTGGCGGCGACCAGGGTGACCTCGGCGCCGCGGGCCACGGCCGTGCGGGCCAGGGCGTACCCCTGGAGCCCGGAGGAGCGGTTGCCGATGAAGCGGACCGGGTCGATCGCCTCGCGGGTGCCGCCGGCGGAGACCACGACGCGGCGGCCGGCGAGGTCGCGGGGGCGCCCGGCGAGGACGCGGCGGCAGACCTCGAAGATCTGCTGGGGGTCGGGCAGCCGCCCGGGGCCGGTGTCGGCGCCGGTCAGCCGGCCCACGGCGGGGTCGACGACCAGCGTCCCGCGCTCGCGCAGCGTCGCCACGTTCGCCCGGGTCGCGGGGTGCTCCCACATCTCGGTGTGCATGGCGGGCGCCAGGACGACGGGGCAGCGCGCGGTCAGCAGGGTGTTGGTCAGCAGGTCGCCGGCCAGGCCGTGCGCGGCGCGGGCCAGGATGTCGGCGGTCGCGGGGGCGACCACGACCAGGTCGGCGCTCTGGCCGATGCGGACGTGCGGCACCTCGTGGACGGAGTCCCAGACCTCGCTCGTCACCGGGTTGCCGGACAGGGCGGCCCAGGTCGGCTCGCCGACGAAGCGCAGCGCGTCGCGGGTGGGGACCACCCGGACGTCGTGCCCGGACTCGGTGAACAGCCGCAGGAGCTCACAGGCCTTGTACGCGGCGATGCCCGCGCCGACGCCGAGAACGACTCTCGGCCTGGCACGGGCCTGGCTCGTCATGACGGTCTCCGGACGGAGCCGGCTCAGCCCTCGATCGGCTCGGAGGTGAGCAGGCCCTCGGAGACCTCGCGCAGCGCGATGGACAGCGGCTTCTCCTGGGCGTGGGTCTCCACCAGGGGGCCCACGTACTCGAGGAGGCCCTCGCCGAGCTGGGAGTAGTAGGCGTTGATCTGGCGGGCGCGCTTGGCACCCATGATGACCAGGCTGTACTTGCTGTCGACGACCTCGAGGAGCTGGTCGATCGGCGGGTTGGTGATGCCTTCGGCAACCGGGGCAGTGCCTGCCACGTCGTCGGCCTCTCAGTCGGATGTCGAGTGTTCGGTCTTGGCCTCGAAGGATACCAAGGGAAGCGGGCGGGGCCGACGGAGCCGGTCCTGGCCGATCTTCACCGCATCAAGGCTATCAGCCGGCCGCACACTTCGCTGACGGCCGTGTTGACCAGGGACAGGTCGAACTCCTTCTCGGCGGCCAGCTCGACGCGGCCCGCGGCCAGGCGGCGCGCTATGACGTCCTCGGGCTCGGTGCCACGGCCGCGCAGGCGGCTCTCCAGTTCCTCCCAGCTCGGCGGGGCCAGGAAGACCAGCAGGGCCTCGGGCATGGTCTCGCGCACCTGCCTGGCGCCCTGGAGGTCGATCTCCAGCAGCGTCGGCACGCCTCCGGCGAGCTTGCGCTCCACGGGCACCCGGGGGGTCCCGTACCGGTTGCCGGCGAACTCCGCCCATTCGAGCAGGTCCCCGGCGGCGATCATCCGGTCGAACTCGCCGTCGCCGACGAAGAAGTACTCGACGCCGTGCGTCTCGCCCGGACGGGGTGCCCTGGTGGTCACCGAGACCGACAGCCACACCTCAGGGTGGGACCGCCGAAGCTCGGCGACGACCGTGGACTTGCCCACGCCCGACGGCCCGGAGAGGACCGTCAGGCGCTTTCCCGTCGGTCCGGAGGAGGCCATGGCCACCTCCGGACTCCCGGATGGAGGCACGGAGTCACCGGCAGCTGTCCCAGACCTCCCGAAAACGGGCGCCTCGTGGGCTCCGCCCTCTTCGGGCCAGGACGTACCGGTCACTCCACACCCCCCGTTGACTTGCCGATGCGAGCCGAGATCAGCTCTCGGCACCGCCGAACTCGCGCTCCAGTGCGGCGCGCTGGTTCGCGCCGAGGCCCCGTACGCGACGGGACTCGGCGATACCGAGCCGCTCCATGAGCTGCTTGGCGCGGACCTTGCCCACGCCGGGGAGCGACTCCAAAAGTGCCGACACCTTCATCTTGCCGATGACGTCGTCGGCCTGACCACTTTTCAGCACCTCAGCCAGAGAAACCGCGCCGTGCTTCAGCCGGTTCTTGACCTCGGCACGCTCCTTGCGGGCCTTGGCAGCCTTCTCCAGGGCTGCGGCGCGCTGCTCGGGGGTCAGGGGAGGAAGAGCCACGCCGGGTCACCTCGAATTTCTGTCGATGTACTCGGACGGGAGGGGAAACTAGCTGGTCTTGGGCCTTCAAGCAACGTCAAGACCAGTTTCTCCCCCCACAAATTCCATTTCATCACTCTGCGTGTTCGCGATATCGCATTGCGTCGACAAAACGCGCCTGTACAGGCCCCTCATGGGCTAGTCACAGCGGCGGGGAGCGGGCCCGGACGGGCTAGTCCGCGCCCCGCCTCGCGGGCCCTGTCCGGACGCGCGGCGGCGCCCGGCGAAACGGCAGGAAACGCCCCGCGGATCACCCGCGAACGCCCCTCGGATCACCCGCGAACGCCCCGCGGACCGCCCCGGGTCAGCCGGAGGCGACCCGGCGGATGGCCGCGGCGATGGCCGCGGCGGCCGCCCCGGGGTCGGCCGAGCCCGTGATGGGCCGTCCGATCACGAGAAGATCGGCCCCATCGGCGATCGCGCGCTCAGGAGTCGCTACTCTTGCCTGATCCTGGGTGCCGGAACCGGCGGGCCGGACCCCGGGAGTGATCAGGGTGATGCCGGGCCCGACCTCGGCGCGCACCGCGGCGACCTCGCGGGGCGAGCAGACCAGGGCCTGGGCGCCCGCGCCGACGGCCTCGACCGCCAGACGGCGCACGGCGTCCCCCGAGGGTCCCCTGACCCCGATGCGCTCCAGATCGTCCTCTGACAGCGACGTCAGCGCCGTCACGGCGGCGATGCAGGTGTTCGGTGCCGAGTCCACGGCGGCCTGGATCATGGTGCGCCCCCCGGCCGCGTGGACGGTCAGGATGGCGGGCTTGAGCCGGGCGACCGCCTTGGCGGCGCCGGCGACGGTGTTCGGGATGTCGTGGAGCTTCAGGTCCAGGAAGACCTGAACGCCCGTGGCGCCGCGTACCGAGGCGATCACGTCGGGGCCGTAGCGCAGGTAGAGTTCGAGGCCGACCTTCACGGTGCTCACGTGCGGAGTGACCAGGGCCGCCCAGCGGGCCGCCGTCTCCAGATCGGGTGCGTCCAGGGCGACGGCGATGGGTGCGGACGTCACAGAGAGCTCTCCTCCAGGTCGATTCGGTGCCGGGGTCCTGCCCCGGGTGGCCGGTGGGCCAGCCCCACGGCGTCGGCGAGGCGTTCGAAGCCGCGCTCTTTGAGCAGGTCTTCGAGCTCACGCAGGATCCGCAGGCAGGCGTAGGGGTCGTGGAACAGCGCGGTGCCCACGGCGACGACGCAGGCGCCCGCGAGTATCAGTTCCAGGGCGTCGCGGCCGGTCAGGACGCCGCCCATGCCGACCAGGGGCACTCCGGGCAGCGCGGCGTGCACCTGCCACAGGCAGCGCACGGCCAGCGGCCGGATTGCGGGCCCCGAGAGCCCGCCGGTGCCGGCCGCGAGCGAGGGGCGCATGGTGTCGACGTCGATGCTCATGCCCAGCGGCGTGTTGATCATGGCGAGCGCGTCGGCGCCGCCGTCGACGCACGCGCGGGCGACCGCGACGATGTCGGCCACGTCGGGGGCGAGCTTGGCCACCACCGGGACGTCGTAGCGCATCGTGGTCCGCACCGCGGCGACCACCTCGGCCGAGGCGGCGGGGTCGCGGGCGAACACGCGCCCGAGGTCCTCGACGTTCGGGCAGGACAGGTTGACCTCGATGGCGGCCACGCCCGGCGCGTCGGCCAGCCTGCGGGCGAGCGCGGTGTACTCGGCGACGCTGCCGCCGGCGATCGACACCACCGCGCGCGCCCCGCGCTCGACCAGGCGGGGCAGTTCGAGCTCGAGGAAGGCGTCCACGCCCGGCCCCTGGAGCCCCACGGCGTTCAGCATGCCGGAGGGGGTCTCGGCCATCCGGGGGGTGGGCCGCCCGGCCCTCGGGGCCATGGTGATCGACCGGGTGACGAGGGCGCCGAGGCGGGCGAGGTCGAAGAACTGCGCGAGTTCGGCGCCGGAGGCGGCGCACCCGGCGGCCGTGGTGATCGGGTTGGCCAGTTCGACGTGCGCGAGGTACGTCCGCATGTCAACTGACATGTCGGGTGTGAGCACCTCCCTCCTGGGCTCGTCCCCCGGGTGCTCCGAGGGCGTCGAAGGGGATCGTGCCGATGTCCTCGAACCGCACCCGCTCGCCGCGGAAGACCGGCCCCTCCACGCAGGATCGAACCATGCGGGTGACCCCGTCGTCCCCGAGGACCGGCAGGACGCACGTCATGCACACGCCGTACCCGCAGGCCATCGACTCCTCGACCGACACCTGCACCGGGATGTCGAACTCGACGGCGACGGCGGTGACGCCGCGCAGCATCGGCATCGGCCCGGACGCGTAGACCACGTCGGCCCGCGCGTCGGCGATCACCGAGGGCAGCACGTCGGTGACGCGCCCGCGCAGCCCGAGCGAGCCGTCCTCGGTGGTCAGCGTCGTGGTCTCCCCCATGCGCCGGGCGCGCAGCGCGCCGAAGACGCGGTCGGCCGAGGCGGCGCCGAGCACGAAGTCCACCCGGCACCCGCGCTGCTGCAGCGTGTCGGCCAGGGAGAACAGCGACGCCGAGCCGTACTCCCCGCCGACCAGCACGCACGCGCAAGGGTCGCGCGGCACCGGGAACGGGCGGCCGAGCGGGCCGACCAGGTCGAGGCTGTCGCGGGCCTTGCGCTCGGCCAGCCAGGACGTGCCGGCGCCGCGCACCGAGAAGACCAGCTCGACGGTGCCGCCGTAGTCGGGCTTGACGTCGTGGACGGAGAAGGCGCGGCGGGTGGGCATGGAGGTGCGCGGCCCGCCGACGGCCACGGAGACGAAGTGCCCGGGCCGGAAGCGCTCGGCGATGCCGGGCGCCACCACGGTCAGCGCGTGGTAGGCGTCCACGCGGCGCGTGGTCAGCACCGTGCCCGTCACCTGCACCGGAGTAACGGCCGTCTTCCTCACCTCCCGCCGGGTCGTCAGCCCCTCAGCCGCTGGGCGTGCTCCTGCAGCGACCGTACGCCCACCGAGCCCGCCGCTATCGCCTGGATGCCCTGGACGGCCGCGCCGAGTCCCTGCACAGTGGTGACGCACGGGATGCCCCGCAGGACGGCCGCCGTGCGGATCTCGTAGCCGTCCAGGCGCGGGCCTGACTGTCCCGGGCTGCCGAAGGGGGTGTTCACGATGAGGTCCACCTCGCCGTCCAGGATCCGGGTCACGATGGTCGGCTCACCGTCCGTGCCGGTGCCGTCGCTCTGCTTGCGCACGATCTTGGCATGGACGCCGTTGCGGCGCAGCACCTCGGCGGTGCCCTCGGTGGCAAGGATCTCGAAGCCGAGGTCGGCGAGCGCCTTCACCGGGAAGATCATCGCGCGCTTGTCGCGGTTGGCGACCGAGACGAACGCCCGGCCCTTGGTCGGCAGCGACCCGTAGGAGGCCGACTGCGACTTGGCGTAGGCGGTGCCGAAGACCTCGTCGATGCCCATGACCTCGCCCGTGGAGCGCATCTCGGGGCCGAGGATCGTGTCGACGCCGAGGAAGCGGTTGAACGGCAGCACGGCCTCCTTGACCGCGATGGGCGCGTCCAGGGGCAGCGTCCCGCCGTCGCCCTCGCCCGGCAGCATGCCCTCCGCGCGCAGGCCCGCGACGGTGGCGCCCATCATGATCCGGGCCGCGGCCTTGGCCAGTGGCACGGCCGTCGCCTTGGACACGAACGGGACCGTGCGGCTGGCGCGCGGGTTGGCCTCAAGGACGTACAGGACGTTGGACAGCATGGCGTACTGGACGTTCAGCAGCCCGCGCACGCCGACGCCGCGCGCGATGGCCTCGGTGGCGGCGCGGATGCGCTTGATGTCGAACCCGCCGAGCGTGATCGGCGGCAGCGCGCACGCCGAGTCGCCGGAGTGGATGCCGGCCTCCTCGATGTGCTCCATGACGCCGCCGAGGTACAGCTCGGTGCCGTCGTACAGGGCGTCCACGTCGATCTCGATGGCCTCGTCGAGGAACCGGTCCACCAGCACGGGGTGGTCGCTGGCCGCGCCCGCGCGCGCCATGTACGAGCTCAGCGTCTCGTCGTCGTAGACGATCGCCATGCCCGCGCCGCCGAGGACGTAGGAGGGGCGCACCAGGACCGGGTAGCCGATCTCGGCGGCGATGGCCCGCGCCTCGCCCACCGTGACGGCGGTGCCGTGCTTGGGGGCGAGCAGGCCGGCCTCGGCCAGCACCCGCCCGAAGGCGCCGCGCTCCTCGGCCAGGTGGATCGACTCGGGGCTGGTGCCGACGACGGGCACGCCCGCGTCCTTGAGCGACTGGGCCAGGCCGAGCGGCGTCTGCCCGCCGAGCTGGACGATCACCCCGGCGACCGGGCCGGTCAGCCGCTCGGCGTGCACGACCTCAAGGACGTCCTCCAGGGTGAGCGGCTCGAAGTAGAGCCGGTCGGAGGTGTCGTAGTCGGTGGAGACCGTCTCGGGGTTGCAGTTGACCATGACGGTCTCGTATCCGGCGGCCGACAGCTCGAACGAGGCGTGCACGCACGCGTAGTCGAACTCGATGCCCTGCCCGATGCGGTTCGGGCCACTGCCCAGGATGATGACCTTGGGCCGGTCGCCGTAGGGGACCTCGGTCTCCTCGTCGTAGGTCGAGTACAGGTAGGGCGTCTTGGCGGCGAACTCCGCGGCGCAGGTGTCGACGGTGTTGTAGACCGGGCGGACGTCCAGGCCGTGGCGGGCCGCGCGCACCTCGGCCTCGGTGGTGCCGCGGATCTCGGCGATCTGGGCGTCGCTGAAGCCGTGCCGCTTGGCGCGGACCAAGGCCGCGGCGGTCAGCTCGCCCTCGCCGAGCGCCCGCGCCTCCTCGTCGATCAGGAAGAGCTGGTCGACGAACCACGGGTCGACGTTGGTGGCCTCGTTGAGCTCCTCCGGCGTGGCCCCGGCGCGGATCGCCTGCTGCATCGTGCGCAGGCGGCCGTCGTGCGGCGTGCGTGAGGCGCTGAGAAGGCCGTCCTTGTCTCCGGGGTCCCCTGACCAGGAGAAGGACGATCCCTTCTTCTCCAGCGATCTGAGGGCCTTCTGGAGGGCTTCGGGGAACGACCGGCCGATGGCCATGGCCTCGCCGACCGACTTCATGTGGGTGGTGAGGGTCTGGTCGGCCCCGGCGAACTTCTCGAAGGCGAAACGCGGCACCTTGACCACGACGTAGTCCAGGGAGGGTTCGAACGACGCCGGGGTCTCGCGGGTGATGTCGTTCGGGATCTGGTCCAGGGTGTAGCCGACGGCGAGCTTGGCCGCGATCTTGGCGATCGGGAAGCCGGTGGCCTTGGAGGCCAGGGCGCTGGACCGTGACACCCGGGGGTTCATCTCGATGACGATCATGCGGCCGGTGCGCGGGTCGACGGCGAACTGGATGTTGCAGCCGCCGGTGTCGACGCCGACCTCGCGGATCACCGCGATGGCGACGTCGCGCATGTTCTGGTACTCGCGGTCGGTCAGGGTCAGCGCCGGGGCGACGGTGACGCTGTCGCCGGTGTGCACGCCCATCGGGTCGATGTTCTCGATGGAGCAGACGATGACGACGTTGTCGGCCCGGTCGCGCATGACCTCCAGCTCGTACTCCTTCCAGCCGATGATCGACTCCTCCAGGAGGACCTCGGTGGTCGGGGAGGCGTCGAGCCCGGCGCCGGCGATGCGGCGCAGCTCCCCGGCGTCGTAGGCGAACCCCGAGCCGGCGCCGCCCATGGTGAAGCTCGGCCGCACGACCACCGGGTAGCCGAGGTCGTCCGCCGCCTGGAGGCACTCCTCCAGGGTGTGGCAGATCGCCGACGCGGCCGACTCGGCGTTCAGGCCGTGCTCGGCGGCGACCTTCGCGACGATGCCCTTGAACAGCTCGCGGTTCTCGCCGGCCTGGATCGCGTCGATGTCGGCGCCGATCAGCTCGACCCCGTACCGTTCCAGCACGCCCGACTCGTGCAGCGCCACCGCCGCGTTGAGCGCGGTCTGGCCGCCGAGGGTGGGCAGCAGGGCGTCCGGCCGCTCCTTGGCGATGATCTGCTCGACGATCTCGGGCGTGATGGGCTCGACGTAGGTCGCGTCGGCGAACTCCGGGTCGGTCATGATCGTCGCGGGGTTGCTGTTGACCAGGACGACGCGGTACCCCTCGGCGCGCAGGACCCTGCACGCCTGCGTGCCCGAGTAGTCGAACTCGCACGCCTGCCCGATCACGATCGGCCCCGAGCCGATCACCATGATCGTCTGGATGTCCGTGCGCTTAGCCACGCTTGTCCGCCTCCGCCTTCGCCGTGGTACCGGGGCGCGCCATCAGGGCGCAGAACTCGTCGAACAGGCCGGCGGCGTCGTGCGGCCCCGCCGCCGCCTCGGGGTGGTACTGCACGCTGAACGCCGGGCGGTCCAGCAGCCGCAGCCCCTCCACGCAGCCGTCGTTGAGGTTGACGTGGCTGACCTCCGCGCGGCCGTACGGGGTGTCGAACGGGCCGTCCAGGGGCGCCCGCACCGCGAAGCCGTGGTTGTGGGCGGAGATGTCCACCTTGCCGGTGCGGCGGTCCTGGACGGGCTGGTTGACCCCGCGGTGGCCGTAGGCCAGCTTGTAGGTGCCGAGCCCGAGGGCGCGGCCGAGGATCTGGTTGCCGAAGCAGATGCCGAACACCGGCCGGCCCGCATCGAGCACGCCGGTGAGCGCCTCGACGGCGTAGTCCGCCGCGGCCGGGTCGCCGGGGCCGTTGGACAGGAACACCCCGTCGGGGTCCAGGGCCAGGATGTCGGCCGCGGTCGAGCCCGCGGGGAGCACGTGCACCTCGCAGCCCCGCTCGGCCATGCGGTAGGGCGTCATCGACTTGATCCCGAGGTCGAGCGCCGCGACCGTGAACCGCTTGCGCCCGTGCGCGGCGACGACGTACGGCTCGGCGGTGGAGACCTCCCTGGCCAGGTCGGCGCCCAGCATCGAGGGGCTGTCGCGCACCCGCTCCGCCAGCTCACCGACCGTGGCCGAGGGGGCGGTGAAGACGCCGGCGCGCATGGCGCCGCGCTCGCGGAGGTGGCGGGTGAGGGCCCGCGTGCCGGGCATGGCGATGCCGACGACGCCCTGCGCGCGCAGCTCCTCGTCCAGCGAGCGGCGCGACCGCCAGTTGGAGGCCACGCGCGCCGGCTCGCGCACGACGTACCCGGCGACCCAGACGCGCGAGGACTCGGGGTCCTCGTCGTTGACCCCGGTGTTGCCGATGTGCGGGGCGGTCATCGCCACGATCTGCCGGTGGTAGGAGGGGTCGGTGAGGGTCTCCTGGTACCCGGTCATGCCGGTGGAGAAGACCATCTCGCCGAACGTCTCGCCCTCCGCGCCGTACGACGTGCCGTGGAAGGCCCGGCCGTCCTCCAGGACGAGGACCGCCGGGGTCGTGGTCGCGCGCGTCACGTGAGCTTCCCTTCGAGAACGGTGGGACGGCCGCGCAGGAACGTCGCGACGACCCTGCCCGGAAGCGTCATGCCCTGGTAGGGCGTGTTGCGGCTCTTGGAGGCGAACCCGCCGGGGTCCACGGCCCAGCGGACCGAGGGGTCGGCCAGGACGAGGTTCGCCGGGGACCCGGCGCGCAGCTCCCTGCCGTGGCCGGGGAGCCTGCCGATGCGGGCGGGCCGGGCGGACATGCGGTCGGCGACGCCCGCCCAGTCGAGCAGGCCGGTCTCGACCATGGCCTCCTGGACCACCGACAGCGCGGTCTCCAGGCCGATCATGCCCATGGCCGCCGCCTGCCACTCGGTCTCCTTGTCCTCGACAGGATGCGGGGCGTGGTCGGTGGCCACGCAGTCGATCGTGCCGTCGGCCAGGGCCTCGCGCAGCGCCCGCACGTCCTCGCCGGTGCGCAGCGGCGGGTTCACCTTGTAGATCGGGTTGTAGGCGCCGGCCGGCGAGGTCTCGGCGCACGCGTCGGTGAGCAGCAGGTGGTGCGGGGTCACCTCGGCGGTGACGTCCCAGCCCTTCGACTTGGCCCAGCGGATGATCTCCACCGAGCCGGCGGTCGAGACGTGGCAGATGTGCAGCCGGGAGCCGACGTGCGCGGCCAGCAGGCAGTCGCGCGCGATGATCGCCTCCTCGGCGACGGCGGGCCAGCCGGTCAGCCCGAGACGGCCCGACACCGCGCCCTCGTTCATCTGCGCGCCCTCGGTCAGGCGCGGCTCCTGCGCGTGCTGGGCCACCACCCCGTCGAACGCCTTGACGTACTCCAGGGCGCGGCGCATCAGGACCGCGTCGGAGACGCAGACCCCGTCGTCGGAGAAGACCCGCACGCGCGCGGCGCTGTCGGCCATCGCGCCCAGTTCGGCGAGTTGCCTGCCCAGCAGGCCCGCGGTGACCGCGCCGACCGGCTGCACGTCGCAGTGCCCGGCCTGCCGGCCGAGCCGCCAGACCTGCTCCACCACGCCCGCGGTGTCGGCCACCGGCGAGGTGTTGGCCATGGCGTGGACGGCGGTGAACCCGCCGAGCGCCGCCGCCGCCGTGCCGGACGCGACCGTCTCGGCGTCCTCGCGGCCGGGCTCGCGCAGGTGGGTGTGCAGGTCGACCAGGCCGGGCAGCGCCACCAGCCCGTCGGCGTCGACGTGGCCGGCGCCGGTGCCGTCCACCCGCCCCGGCGCGCCGATCTCGGCGATCACGCCGTCCTTGACCAGGATGTCCTTCGGCTCGCCGCCGAGGACGCGGGCGCCCTTCACAAGGTAGGTCACAGGTTTCCCCCGATGGCGGGCTCCGAGCCGGACAGAAGCAGGTACAGGACGGCCATGCGCACGGTCACGCCGTTGGTGACCTGCTCGACGATGGTCGAGCGCGCGGAGTCGGCGACCTCGGCGGCGATCTCCATGCCGCGGTTCATCGGCCCGGGGTGCATCACGATGGCCCCCTCGGGCATCCGGCCGAGCCGGTCGGGGTCCAGCCCGTAGCGGCGGCTGTACTCCCGGGCGGAGGGGAAGTAGGAGGCGTTCATCCGCTCGTGCTGGACGCGCAGCATCATCACCACGTCGGACTTGGCGAGCACGGAGTCGAAGTCGTAGGAGACCTCGCACGGCCACTCCCCCATCGCCACCGGCAGCAGCGTCGGCGGCGCGACGAGCGTCACCTCGGCGCCGAGGGTGTGCAGCAGGTGGACGTTGGAGCGGGCGACCCGGCTGTGCAGCACGTCCCCGACGATCGTCACCCGCCGGCCGTCCAGCTCGCCGAGGCGGCGGCGCATGGTGAAGGCGTCCAGCAGGGCCTGGGTGGGGTGCTCGTGGGTGCCGTCGCCGGCGTTGACCACGCTGCCGTCCACCCAGTTGGCCAGGCGGTGCGGGGCCCCTGAGGCGCCGTGGCGGACGACCACGGCGTCGGCGCCCATCGCCTGCAGGGTGAGCGCGGTGTCCTTGAGGCTCTCGCCCTTGGACACGCTCGACCCCTTCGCCGAGAAGTTGATCACGTCGGCGGACAGCCGCTTGGCGGCGGCCTCGAAGGAGATGCGGGTGCGGGTGGAGTCCTCGAAGAACAGGTTCACGACGGTGCGCCCGCGCAGGGTCGGCAGCTTCTTGATCGAGCGTCCCGAGACCCGCGACAGCTCCTCGGCGGTGTCCAGGATCAGCAGGGCGTCCTCGCGCGACAGGTCGGCGGTGGACAGCAGGTGGCGGTTCACCGTTGGCCTCCCCGCAGCAGGACGGCGTCGCGCTGGTCGGTCTCCCTCAGGCACACCCGGACGGTCTCGGCGCGCGAGGTCGGCAGGTTCTTGCCCACGTAGTCGGCGCGGATCGGCAGCTCGCGGTGGCCCCGGTCGACCAGGACGGCCAGCCGGACCGCCGTCGGGCGGCCGAGGTCGTTCAGCGCGTCGAGCGCGGCGCGGACCGTGCGGCCGGAGTACAGGACGTCGTCGACCAGGACGACGATGCGCCCGTCCACGCCGTCCTCGGGCAGTACGGTGCGGCCGAGGGCGCGGGCGGGCCGCAGGCGCAGGTCGTCGCGGTACATCGTCACGTCGAGGGAGCCGGAGGCCACGGGGTGGCCCTCGACCTGCTCGATGCGCTCGGCGAGCCTGCGGGCCAGGAAGGTGCCGCGGGTGGGGATGCCGAGGAGCAGGAGCCTTTCCGGGCCCTTGGCGCGTTCGAGGATCTCGTGGGCGATGCGGGTGAGGGCCCGGTTGATGTCCGGGGCCTCCAGCACGGCGCGCTCCCCGTCATGCGGGGGCCCGTCTTCGCGCGGTCGCCCGCCGTCACCGGCCCGGCCGCCATCGGGTTCCGGATCGTCGCGCACCTGATTTCGGGCGACGTTCATGGAGGTCACCACCTTTCCCGCCTCACAGGACGGGTCTTAAAGGACTCGGCTCCACCACGGTAGCAGCCCCTCCGGAAGCGCCCGGAACCGGTTCGGCCTTCCTAACCTGGGCAGATGGCCTTATGCCGGGTGTCGCGCGCCGGGACCCCGGCCCTCGGCCGCGGTGCCGGAGCCGCGAGGGCGCCCGCGCGCGAGCCGTGCGGCCGCTGGACGGGAGGAGCGGGAGCGGCGCTTGTGACCCAGCAGATCAGGGCCGGACCGGACAGGATTCGGCATCTTTTTTCCAATCAGCTTGACCAATCACGTCCACACCTTTACCGTCACTGTCCGTAACCACACCTCGCGACGTTCTCGGGTAAACCACGACGCGTCGGTCACCGATGGTGCCTCCCCGGGTGCCACCCGATCGCCGTGGCATTCGTCGCAAGGCGCACAATAAGTGAGAACGTTCATAGAAAGCCGGGGGGCCAAACGATGCCGTCTGACTACGCCAAGTCGCTGGGCGCACGACTCCGCGCCATCCGCACCCAGCAGGGACTGTCGCTGCATGGAGTCGAAGAGAAGTCGCGGGGCAGGTGGAAAGCGGTCGTCGTGGGCTCGTACGAGCGTGGCGACCGGGCCGTGACCGTGCAGAAGCTAGCGGAATTGGCAGATTTCTACGGTGTGCCCGTCTCGGAGCTGCTGCCCGGCGGCTCCGCGCCGAGCCCGCTTGGCCCGCAGCCGAAACTGGTGATAGACCTCGAGCGGCTCGCCCAGTTGCCCAAGGAGAAGGCCGGAGCGCTCGCCCGTTACGCGGCGACGATCCAGAGCCAGCGTGGTGACTACAACGGCAAGGTGCTGTCGATCCGCCAGGAGGACCTCCGCTCGCTGGCGGTCATCTATGACAAGTCGCCCACCGAGCTCACCGAGGAGCTCATCACCTGGGGCGTGCTCGACGCCGAGGCCCGCCGCGCCGTCGAGTCCTTCTGACGCCGTCCCGCCTCAGGGCCGCCGGATGAGCGTCCCCGCTCCCCCGGCGGCCTTCCGCGCCCACCGGCCCTGACCCGCGCGGCCGGAGCCGCCCAGGGCGCGGTGAAGGCCCGTCCCGGACGGGAGCGGGATCAGCCTGCCAGGGGGGCGCGGACCGGGAGGGCGGACTGGCCGGGGACGCCCAGGATGCCCTCGACGACGCCCACGAAGGTGTCGGCCTCGGTGATCAGCTCGTCGGCGTCACGGGCCGACACCACGCGCACCATGCCGGCCTCGGCCGAGGCGCGCTTGGTCGCGCTCACCGCGAAGTAGGCGGCCCACTGCGCGAGCCTGGGCTCGGCCTCGGGCAGCAGCTCCCACGCGCTGCGCAGCCGCCGCCTGCGCCCGTCCATCGGCCTCGGCAGCGCGGCGAGGATCGCCGCGGCCGCGCGGAGCGCCGCGAGATGGGCCGAGACGTACCGCTCGGCGGGGGTGCCGGCCGCCGCGGCGTCCGCGAGGCAGGAATGCGCGTCGGCAAGGTGCGCGCGCACGGTCTGTGAAACCCGGGGACCTTCTCCGGACTCTCGAGTCATGACACCCTCCTTGGGGTCGTGGCCCCGGCGGTGACCGCCGGTGATAACACAGTCGCAGACACCACCGACAATTCCGGTGGTCCGCTGGTCGTGGTCACTCGGCCGGCTCGCACCTCGCTCCCTCGCCAGGGCCGGCCGCTGGACGTCCGGCACCGGGCGCCCTGCGCGCCCGATCTACAACCCGTGCCCGCTGAGGCGCCCGGTATTCGGCGACGGACCTTCACCGGGCGCGGGCGGCCTTGCCCGCACCCGGGGTCCCTGCCGTGTTCACCAGGGCCGGACGAGGAGCTTCCCCTCTCCCCGTCCGGCCATCCGGTTCGCGTGAGGGCCGCCGCCGACGACGCTCTCCCGCCCTGTAGTGAGGGCGGGCCGCGAGTCCCGCCCTCACTGATATCGAACATAAATTCGATGACCCGAGATGTCAAGCGGCACACGAACATAGGTTCGATCATGTGGTCAACCCGCCGTTCGAACAGGCGGCCCACCAGGGGCGGGGAACGGGGCCGGGACGGCGAAAGGGCCGAGGCCGTGTGACGGCCTCGGCCCTTCGGGGGACCGACGGTCTCGCGCGGCGACGCGCGATGCCGGGTTTCACCGGCCCGGTGCGACTCGCCGGGCCGGAGGTGCGGGGGTCAGCGCTGGAACCTGCCCTTGACGTGGACGGGGACCCCCGTGCCGAGGAGGCCGGGGAGGATGGCCGCGACGTGCATCGGGAGGCGCACACAGCCGTGGGAGGCGGGGAACAGCGGGACCGACAGGGCGCCGTGCAGGGCGATGCCGCCGTTGAAGAAGACCGGGTTGTACAGCTGGCCCAGGTAGGACTTGTGCCAGCCCGACCGCCGCCAGGTGGTCTTGAAGTTGCCCGTGGGGGTACGCGCGTCGCCGCAGAACCTCTGCGTCTTGCCCTGCCAGGTGGCGGTCTCGCAGTAGGGGATGCCGCTGCCCGAGGAGATGTGGGTGATCAGCTTCACCGCGCCGGCCCTGTACAGCACCGCGACCTGCTTGGTGAGGTTGATCTCCACCCGGTCGGGCTTGCCGTTCGGGACGAGCACCTGCGGGACCTTGGGGTTCTCCAGCGCCCGCCAGGTGCGGGCGTTGATCGTGCTGCTCGGGGACAGGCCCTGGACCTTCTGGAAGGCCCAGACGGCGGACTGCGTGGTCCCCCCGTACTTGGCGTCGAGCCTGCCCGGGACGTACCCGAGCTCGCGCAGCCTGGTCTGCAGCTCCTTGACCGCGGCGCCCTTGGCCCCGAGCCGCAGAGTGCCGTGCGGCGCCACGAAGGGCGCGGCGGCGGTCACGTGACCGGCGGGCGCCGCCGGGAGCGTCAGCGTGTGGACGGCCGCGGGCGTCGCGGCCTGCGCGGCCGCCACCCCGCCGCCCGAGACGAGCACGGCTCCCGCGGTCATCACCACCGCCACGGCGAGCCGTCTTCCAACCCCCATGTCCGAACTTCCCTTCTGAGAACACCACAAAAAGTAAACGGACATTAGCGCATCGGTATCCCCGCTCCCCCTACAGTCACGGAGATGTAATCAATCACTGATGCCCGGCAATCTGTTTAGAGTGTCCGTGTGTCAGAAAAGTTGCACCCGAGCGTGGTGAAGGTGTCCGAGGCCCTGCGCGCCGCCGGGGTGACCGGCGAGGTGGTCGTGCTGACCGAGTCCGCGCCCACCGCCGCCACGGCCGCCGCCCAGCTCGGGTGCGGGGTCGGGGCGATCGCCAACAGCCTCGTCTTCGACGCCGACGGGGAGCCGCTGCTGGTGCTCACCAGCGGGGCCCACCGCGTCGACACCGGGCTGGTCGCCGGGCTCGTGGGCGTCTCCAAGGTCAGGCGGGCTTCTCCGGAGTTCGTGAAGACGGCGACCGGGCAGACGATCGGCGGCGTGGCCCCGGTCGGCCATCCCGCGCCCATCCGCACGCTGGTGGACACCTGGCTCGGCGAGCACGAGGTGGTGTGGGCGGCGGCGGGCCACTCCCACACGGTCTTCCCGACGTCCTTCGACGAGCTCGTCCGCGTCACCGGCGGCACCCCGGCCGAGGTGGCCTGACCCGCCCGCCCGCGCGGGGGCCGTCGTCGCGGGGTCCGGTTCGGGACGGTGCCATGGGACCCGCCCGCCGCGCGGGGGGCCGTCCCCCGTGCGCGCCGCACGCGCGGGGCCGTCCGGTAGGGTGGTCGCACTCTGAGAACAACGCTCCCCGGATGGACGTCGCAGCAAGGGAGCGCACCGCGCGGGTACGCGCAGGTGACCGTGAGGGGCGGCAGCCGTTTTCCGCATGCCCTTCCGGAGGTTCCGTCCCCATGAACGTAGGTCTCGGCCTGCCCATCAGCGACCCCGCCGCCCTGCTGACCTGGGCCAGGCGCGCCGAGGCAGGCCCCTTCAGCACCCTCGGCCTGCTCGACCGCCTCGTCTACGCCAACCCCGAGCCCCTGGTCACCCTGGCGGCGCTCGCCGGCGCCACGTGGGGCATCCGCCTCCAGACCGAGGTGCTGCTCGGCCCCCTTCGCCAGACGGCGCTGCTCGCCAAGCAGGCCGCGACCCTGGACGCTCTCTCCGGCGGCCGTTTCACCCTCGGCGTCGGGGTGGGCGGGCGCCCCGACGACCACGCCGCCGCAGGGACCGACCTCCGTACACGCGGGCGGCGGCTGGACGAGCAGCTCGCGACCATGCGGCGCCTCTGGGCCGGCGAGCCGTACGGCGAGGGCGCGGGCCCGATCGGCCCGGCGCCGGTCGCCGAGGGCGGCCCCGAGGTCCTGATCGGCGCCTTCGCCCCGGCCGCGCTCGAACGCGTCGCCCGGTGGGGGGACGGGTTCCTGTGCGCCGCACCGCCCCGCGTGGCGGACGGGCTCATGCGCCGCGTCGAGCGGAGCTGGGACGCGGCGGGCCGGGCCGGACGGCCGCGCCTGGTCGCGCAGGTCAACGTCGCCCTCGGCCCCGACGCCACTGTTCAGGACGCCAGGGACGCGATCGGCGCGTACTACGCCTTCACCGGTGACACCGAGCGGGTGCTCGGCGGCCTGCTCACCACGCCGCGGGCGATCCGGGAGGCGATCACCGCGTTCGGCGACCTCGGCGCCGACGAGGTGATGCTCTACTGCTGGTCCGCCGACGCCGACCAGGTCGGCCGCCTCGGCGCGGTGGTGATCTGACGGCCGGAGGCCGGGCCGCCGTCACCCGCCCGGCCTTTCATGGACGGGCGGCCGTCACCCGCCCGGCTTTCCTTGGCCGGGGGCCGTAGTCCGGCCGGGCCTTTCGTGGCCGGCGGCCGTCGTCCGGCCAGGCTGCCGTGTATCGGTGGTGAAAAGGCATTTTGGCGGCCGATAGCGGGAAACCTGGGGTGAAGATCGCACTCGCCGGGTTCGCCCTCTGGACGTTCACCGCCCCTGCTAGTGTGCGATGAGTGATCGAACTGCGACGCGCCGGTCCTGAGGGGTTCATGCCCGCTCTGGACACCGTGATCGGCATCTACACGGCGGCGATGCGCCCGCCGGTCGATCAGCTGGCGGGCCGGCAGAACATCATGCGCAACCACGCGACGTTCCCCGACTTCACCTGCCTTTTCGCGCACACCGAGGACGGGACGGTGGTGGGGTTCGGCTACGGCTTCCACGGCATGCCCGGCCAGTGGTGGCACGAGGTGGTGCGCCGCGCCCTGGAGGAGCGGTCGGGCGCCGAGGCCGCCGCCGGCTGGTTCGGGAACGCCCTGGAGATCGCCGAGATCCACGTCCACCCCGCCTACCAGGGCAAGGGCATCGGCCGCCGGCTGGTGAGCGGCCTGTGCGAGGGCCGGCCCGAGAGCACCGCCGTGCTGTCGACCCACGACCAGCCCACCGCCGCGCGGCATCTCTACCGGCGGCTCGGCTTCGTCGACCTGATGACCATGTTCGTGTTCCCCGGCGGCTACGAGCACTACGCGATCGTCGGCACCCCGCTGCCGCTCACGGCGGACGCGCCCGGCGCGCCCGCCGCACCCTAGCCCGCGGGAGCAAGAGGGTCAGAGGGCGGGGACCGGGGACGGCGCCAGGGCCTTGTAGACCTCGCGGGTCGCGCTGGACCTGTTGAAGGTGATGAAGTGGATGCCCGGGGCGCCCTCGTCGAGCAGGGTCTGGCACAGCTCGGCGGCGTGCTCGACGCCCAGCTCGCGCACGGCGGCCGGGTCGTCGGCGACCGCCTCGAAGCGCGCGGCCACATCAGGCGGGAACGGGGCGCCGGACAGCTGCTCCGAGCGCGCGATCGTGCCGATCTGCGTGATGGGCATGATGCCGGGGATGATCGGCGTGTCGCAGCCCGACGCCGCCACCCGGTCGCGCAGCCGCAGGTAGTCCTCGGCCTGGAAGAACATCTGGGTGATGGCGTAGTCGGCGCCGGCCCGGCACTTGCTGACGAAGTACTCGGTGTCGGACTCGATCGACGGCGACCTCGGGTGCCGGTACGGGAAGGCGGCCACCCCCACGCAGAAGTCGCCGGCCTGGCGGATGAGCCGGACCAGGTCCTCGGCGTACAGCACGCCCTCGGGGTGGCGCACCCACTCCGACAGCGGGTCGGCGCCCTGGGGGTCGCCGCGCACCGCGAGGATGTTGCGCACCCCGGCCCCGGCGAACCGGCCGATCAGGTGGCGCAGCTCGCGTACCGAGTGGTTCACGGCGGTGAAGTGCGCCACGGGGGTGAGCGTCGTCTCGTGGGCGAGGCGCTCGACGATCTCGACGGTGCGGTCCCGGGTGGAGCCGCCGGCGCCGTAGGTCACCGAGACGAACGTCGGGCGCAGCGCCTCCAGCTCGCGGATCGCGCGCCAGAGCTGCCGCTCCCCCTCGTCGGTCTTCGGGGGGAAGAACTCGAACGAGAACGACCGGCCCCCTGAGGCGAGCAGTTCCCGGACCGTGGGAACCCGGTCGGGCATGAACGAAGGACGACCCAGAGCCATACGCCCAAGGCTACAGGTCCCGCCCGCCCCGCACCTCTGGCAACGTGCGGTCTCCAGCCGGACTCCAGCCCCTTTCGAGCCCGGCCCGAGGGCGCCGCTCCGGCCCTCGGGGGCCGGGTGCGGACGCGCCGCGCCGTGTTACACCGGGTACGGCGAATCAGTACGTCAGGGGACGCCGGTTAATCTCAGAGCATGACCACATCTTTCGCCCAGTCGGACGCCCTCCGCTCCGAGGTGGACCATCGCCTCAGGACGTTCGTCGACGGGCAGCGCCCCCTGGTCAGCGGTCCCGAACTGATTCCTCTGATGACGACCGCCGAGGACTTCCTCGCCGGGGGCAAGCGGCTGCGTCCCGCCTTCTGCTACTGGGGCTGGCGCGGCGCGGGGGGCGACGACGACCCGGCGATCTTCACGGCCGCCGCGTCGCTGGAGTTGCTGCAGGCCAGCGCCTTGATCCATGACGACGTCATGGACGCCAGCGATCTTCGCCGCGGGATGCCGTCGGCGCACAGGCGGTTCCAGGCGATGCACGAGGAGTCGGGGTGGCGGGGGTCGGCGGCCCAGTTCGGCGAGGGCGCTGCCGTGCTGCTGGGCAGCCTGCTGCTGGTCTGGTCGGGCGAGATGTGGCGGACCAGCGGGCTCCCCGCGGAGTCGCTCGCCGCCGCCGAGCATGTTCACGACCTCATGCGGACCGAACTGATGTGCGGCCAGTATCTGGACCTGCTTGAGCAGGCGCACGGGGAGAACACCTTCGAGAGCGCGCTCAGGGTGGCCCTGCACAAGAGCGGCAAGTACTCGGTCGAGCAGCCGCTGCGCCTCGGCCTGCTGCTGGCCGCGCGCCGCGAGGAGCCGTGGATCGACCGGCTGTGCGTGCAGTACGGGCAGAAGGTCGGGATCGCGTTCCAGCTCCGTGACGACGTGCTGGGGGTCTTCGGCGACCCGGCAGAGACCGGCAAGCCGGCGGGCGACGACCTGCGCGAGGGCAAGCGGACGATGCTCATCGCCCGCACGCTGTCGGCCGCCTCGGACGCGCAGGCCGCCGAGGTGCGGCGCCTGCTCGGCGATCCCGGCCTGGACGCGGGCGGCGTCGTGCGGCTCCGCGAGATCATCGAGGACACCGGGGCCCTCATGGCGAGCGAGGAGATGATCAAGCGGTACCTCGACGACGCGCTGAACTCCCTGGAGCACGCGCCGATCACCGCCGAGGCCCGCGAGGCCCTGGTGGAGCTCGCCGTGGCCGCCACCTCCCGCCGCAGCTGACCCTCAGGCGGTCGCGAGGCGGCGGGCGAACTCCGCGGCGGCGGCCCTCGGGTCGTCCGCCTCGGTGATCGCGCGCACGACCACGACGCGCGTGGCGCCGCAGGCCATGACCTCGTCGAGCGTGCTCAGGTCCACGCCGCCGATGCCGAACCACGGCCGGCCGCCGCCCAGCGCCGCCGCGTGCTTCAGCATGCCGGGCCCCGGCGCGGGGCGCCCGGGCTTGGTCGGCGTCGGCCAGATCGGCCCGCAGCAGAAGTAGTCCACGCCCTCCTCGGCCGCGGCCGCCGTCGCCTCCGCTTCGCTGTGGGTGGACCGCCCGATCAGGATGTCCGGCCCGAGCATCGCGCGCGCCACCGCCACGGGGAGGTCGTCCTGCCCGAGGTGCAGCACGTCGGGACCGGCCGCGTAGGCGATGTCGGCCCGGTCGTTGACCGCGAGCAGGGCGCCGTGCCGGTCGCACGCCGCGCGGAAGACCTCGAGCAGCGCTAGCTCCTCGCGGGCCTCAAGGCCCTTCTCGCGGAGCTGGACGATGTCCACGCCGCCGTCGAGTGCGGCGTCGAGGAAGCGCGCGAGGTCGCCCTGACGGCGGCGGCCGTCGGTGCAGAGGTAGAGCCTGGCGTCAGAAACCGAGCGCCTGGGCACGCCTTTTCACCTCGGTGTGGCGTCCCGCGACGATGGCGTCGACAGGCGCCCCCGGTAGGGAGTCGTCGGCGGTGTAGAGCCATCGCAGGGCCTCGACGTCGGTGTAGCCCGCGTCGGACAGGACGGTCAGCGTCCCTGGCAGGCCCTTCACCACGTCGTCGCCGTCGATGAAGGCGGCGGGCACCTCGGGCTCCGAGCCGCCTCGGCGGACGCCGATGAGCCTCTTGTCCTTGAGGAGCTGCTTGGCCCGCCCCGTGGTGAGGCCGAGCCGCCTGCCCACCTCCGAGAGAGGGAGCCACTCCCCTACCAACTGGTCGGTTTCCCGGTCGATCTGCGCAACAGAAAGCGTCACGAAACCACAACTACCACGTCGCGCCTCTTCTCAAACACCCCAGAGGGGGTCACAAACAGTCACGCAAGGGTACCGAGGGGTCCGTCGCGCGATCCACGTCGAGTCTTTGACCCCCCTCGATGATGCGTCGGCCCTGCACCAGGTCACGGGGGACTTCGACGGTAAGGATAGCGGCCATCCGGTCGTCGTCGGTCAACCAGAAGGCCGACCACCTGCGCCCGGCGGCCGGATCGCCGCGCAGGACCAGCCGGGCGCCGTCGTGGTGGCCGGCGTACTGCAGCATCCGGCCGAACTGCTCCGACCAGAAGTAGGGGACCGGGTCGTACACGGCGGTCTCGCCGAGGAGGGTGGCCACGGCGGTCTCGGGGGCGTGCAGCGCGGTGTCCCAGTGCTCGACCCGCATGCGGCGGCCGAAGCGCCGCGACAGCCAGTTCGCGCAGTCGCCGACCGCGACCACGCCCTTCATGCTGGTGGACAGGTGCTCGTCCACCAGGACGCCGTTGTCGAGCTCGACGCCCGAGCCGGCGAGCCAGCCGACGGTGGGCCGCACGCCGACGCCGGTCACCACCACGTCGGCGGGGAGCCACGAGCCGTCCATCATGGTCAGGCCGCCGGGGTCGACCGAGCCGACCATGGTGCCGAGCCGCAGGTCGATGCCGGCCTCGGCGTACCAGGGGACGGTGAGGCCGCCCACCTCGGTGCCGAGGGCCACCGCCAGCGG
This sequence comes from Sphaerisporangium corydalis, assembly GCF_025506355.1. Classification (GTDB taxonomy): domain Bacteria; phylum Actinomycetota; class Actinomycetes; order Streptosporangiales; family Streptosporangiaceae; genus Sphaerisporangium; species Sphaerisporangium corydalis. The sequence goes on along the minus strand of NZ_JANZYP010000014.1, from coordinate 29,318 downwards.
CGAGCGGGCGGCCTCCACCACCGTCACCTCGCAGCCGGCCCGGCGCGCCGCCGTGGCGACCTCGGCGCCGATCCAGCCGGCGCCGACGACCACGACCCGGGCGCCGGGGACCAGCAGCCCGCGCAGGGCCAGGGCGTCGTCGATGGTGCGCAGCACGTGCTGGGTGCCCTCGCCGCGCAGCCTGATGGGGGCCGCGCCGGTGGCGATGATCAGGCCGTCGTACTCCAGCTCGCCCTCGGTGGTCTCCACCGCGCCCTCGCGGAGCCCCTTGGCCGCGACGCTGGTGCGCAGGTCGACGTCGAGCGCCCCGAGATCGGAGTCGACGGCCGTCGAGTCCAGCTCGCCGAGCAGCACCGCCTTGGACAGAGGTGGCCGGTCATAGGGGCGATGGTCCTCGTCTCCGACCAGGGTGACGCGCCCTCGGTACCCGCGCGCCCGAAGCGCCTCGACACTTCGCACGCCGGCCAGCCCGGCTCCCACGACCACGACATGATTCACATCCTGACCCTAAGCGGCCAGCCGGGTAACTCGCCAACGGCGATTTGGTAACAAATTGGCTCACCATCGCACACACGCAGTGATGAGAACGCACATGCGGGTGCGCAAGCCGTAGGGAGGCAGGAATAGGCTGGGGGCGTCAGCACGCGCGGGAGTCCGGCGAGACCGGGCTGAGAGGAGGGCTCAGGGCCCTCGACCGCCACAGACCTGATCCGGATCATGCCGGCGAAGGGAGCGGGACCGCTCATGGACGTACCACCGGCCGCGCACGCGGAGGTGCTGGTGGTGGGCGGCGGCGTCGTCGGCCTGTCGGTCGCCTGGCGCGCGGCGCAGCGCGGGTACGCCGTCACCGTGGCCGACCCCTCCCCCGGCTCGGGCGCCACGCACGCGGCGGCCGGGATGCTCGCCCCGGTGAGCGAGCTGACCTACACCGAGGAACCCCTGCTGCGCCTGGGCCTTTCGTCCCTGGTCAGGTGGCCCGCCTTCGCCGCCGAGCTGGCCGGGGAGTCCGGGATCGGCGTCGACCACCGCACGGACGGCACGCTGGACGTCGCCTTCGGGCCCGACGACCTCGCCGCGCTCGGCGAGGTGGCCGGGCTGATGGAGAAGCTCTCCCTGCCCGTCGAACGGCTGACCGGGCGCGAGTGCCGCCGCGTCGAGCCCATGCTCGCCCCCTCGGTGCGCGGCGGCGTGCTGGCCCCGGGCGACGCCTGGGTGGACCCGCGCCGGGTGACGTCCGCGCTGCTCGCGGCGCTGTCCCATCGCGGGGTGACCATGGTGGCCGCCCGCGTGCGGGGGTTCGCCGTGGAGGGGGACGCGGTGCGCGGCGTGCGCCTGGCGGACGGCCGGCTGATCACCGCCGACCAGGTGGTGCTTGCCGCCGGGGCCTGGTCGGGGACGCTGGAGGGCCTGCCGCCGGAAGCGCTGCCGCCGGTCCGGCCGGTCAAGGGCCAGATCATGCGGCTGCGCGGCGCCCCGGGGTTCCTCGGCCGCTGCGTGCGCGGGACCGTCCACGGGTCCGGCGCCTACCTGGTGCCGCGCGGCGACGGGGAGATCGTGCTCGGCGCCACCCAGGAGGAGATGGGCTTCGACACCCGGGTCACCGCGGGCGCCCTGTGGGAGCTGCTGCGCGACGCCCGCGAGCTCGTGCCGGGCGTCACCGAGCTGGAGGTGGCCGGGGTGGTGGCCGGCCTGCGCCCGGGGACCCCCGACAACCTCCCGCTCATCGGGCGGACCGCCCTTCCCGGGCTCCTGCTCGCCACCGGGCACCACCGGGGCGGCGTCCTGCTCGCCCCCCTGACCGCCGACGTCGTCGCCGCCGAGATCGCCGGGGACCGCTCCCCCGCGGGCGGGACCGATGATCCGCCGGTCGCCTCGATCTGCTCGCCGCTGCGGTTCGGCGGCCCGCCCCGGCCGGGCACCGGCCACTTCCCATGGACGAAGGAGGAACGGGGCCCCTCCCCTGGCCGTACGCCAGGGCCCGCCGCCCCGGAAGCGCGATGAGAGTGACGATCAACGGCATCTCCCGGGACCTGCCCCCCGGCGCCACCGTCGCCCAGGCCGTGGAGACGCTGACCCAGGCCGGCGCCGGGGTAGCGGTCGCGGTGAACGACGAGGTCGTGCGGCGCGGGGCGTGGGGCTCGACCACGCTCGGCGAGAACGACCGCGTCGAGGTGCTCACGGCGGTGCAGGGTGGCTGACGGACGGGAGCACGACCTCGTGGACGACACGGACGACACGCTGGTACTCGGCGGGGAGAAGTTCGCCTCCCGCCTGATCATGGGCACCGGCGGCGCCCCGTCGCTGGAGGTGCTGGACCGGGCGCTGGCCGCGTCCGGCACCGAGATCACCACGGTGGCCATGCGCCGCCTGGACCCGGCGTCGCGGGGGTCGGTGCTGGACGTGCTGCGCGAGCGCGGCGTCAGGGTGCTGCCCAACACGGCCGGCTGCTACACGGCGGGCGAGGCCGTGCTGACGGCGCGCCTGGCCCGGGAGGCGCTGGGCACCGACTGGGTCAAGCTGGAGGTCATCAACGACGAGCGCACGCTGCTGCCCGACCCGATCGAGACCTTCGACGCGGCCGAGCGGCTGGTGGCCGAGGGCTTCGTGGTCCTGCCCTACATCGGGGACGACCCCGCGCTGGCCCGGCGGCTGGAGCAGGCGGGGTGCGCGGCCGTCATGCCCCTCGGCTCGCCGATCGGCTCGGGGCTCGGCATCCGCAACCCCCACAGCATCGAGCTGATCACCGAGGCGGCGACCGTGCCGGTGATCCTGGACGCCGGCATCGGGACCGCGAGCGACGCGGCCCTGGCGATGGAGCTCGGCTGCGACGCGGTCCTGCTGGCCACCGCCGTCACACGGGCGCGCAGGCCGGAGCTGATGGCGATGGCGATGCGTGACGGGGTGGTCGCGGGCCGTAGGGCGCGCCTCGCGGGCAGGATACCCAGGCGGCGGTACGCTGAGGCCTCCTCACCGGTCACCGGGCCGGTCGGCGAACAGCGACGAGCCCCTTCCTGACGGGAAAACATGTCGGCATCGGTTTGGGATGTGCTTGCCCTCCCCCTGGCAAACCGCCCGTAAACTCACTCCCGTGGACACGACGGTTGCGGACCCCCTTGTAGGGCGGGTGCTGGACGGGCGCTATCGCGTTGAGTCCCGGGTTGCCCGGGGTGGGATGGCCGCCGTCTACCTGGCCCTGGACATCCGTCTCGACCGCACGGTGGCGCTGAAGGTCATGCACCGCTCCCTGGCCGAGGACCCCGACTTCGTGCGGCGTTTCATCGGCGAGGCCAAGTCCGTCGCCAGCCTTTCGCACCCCAACGTGGTGCACGTCTTCGACCAGGGCACCGACGGCGAGCACGTCTACCTGTCGATGGAGTACGTCCCGGGGCGCACGCTGCGCGACGTGCTCCGCGACCGGGGGCGGCTGCCGGCCCGCGAGGCCCTGGAGATCATGATCCCGGTGCTGGCCGCGCTCGGCGCCGCCCACCAGGCGGGCATGGTCCACCGCGACGTGAAGCCGGAGAACGTCCTGCTGACCGACGACGGCCGGGTCAAGGTCGTGGACTTCGGGCTGGCCCGCGCCGTCGACGCCGGCAACCAGACCAAGACCGGCGTCATGATCGGCACGATCGCGTACATGTCGCCCGAGCAGGTCACCGCCGGGGTCGCCGACGCGCGCAGCGACGTGTACGCGGCCGGGGTGATGCTGTTCGAGCTGCTCACCGGCCACCAGCCCTACCAGGGCGAGAACCCCATGTCGGTGGCCTACCGGCACGTCCACGACCGGGTGCCCGCGCCGTCCTCGCTGGCGGCCGACGTCCCGCCGCCGCTCGACGCGCTCGTGCTGTCGGCGACCGACCGCGACCAGAACCGCCGGCCCGCGGACGCGACCGCGCTGCTGGTCGCGGCCGTCGAGGCCCACCGCGTGCTGCCGCGCGACATGGGCCCGCAACGCCCGCCCACGGGCGCGGCGGCGCCGCGCTCATCCGGCGTCCTCACGGCGGGCGCGCCGCCCGCCAACCCGACCCTGATCCACTCGCGCACCGAAATGCTGACCGCCCCGGCGGTCGCGGCCCCCGAGGCGCGGCGCAGGGGCCGCTTCCGGCCCAACTGGTTCATCGTCGCGCTGGTCCTGGTGATGATCGCGGGGATGGCCGCCTCGGGGTGGTGGTTCTCCGAGGGCCGGTACGCCAAGGTCCCCGACCTGCTCGGCCAGAACGTCACGATCGCCGCCTCCGAGGCCAAGAAGCAGGGGTTCAAGGTCAGGCTCGGCCCCGCCGAGCACGACGACAAGGTCGCGGCGGACAGGGTGCTGCGCACCGACCCCGAGTCCGGCAACGAGGTGCTCAAGGGCACGACCATCACGCTGATCCCGTCGGCGGGCAAGGTCAAGATCGCGGTGCCGAACGTGGTCAACCTGTCCGAGTCCGACGCCCGCTCCAAGATCTCCGACGTGGGGCTGGCCGTCGGGCTGGTCAGCCGGGTGCCCAGCGACACCGTCCAGCGCGGCCTGGTCATGCGCACCAGCCCGCTGGTCGGCAACAAGGTCACCAAGGGCGGCAAGGTGCAGCTCGTGCTGAGCGCGGGACAGCTCATGCCCGACGTCAGCGAGATGCAGTGCGACCAGGCCGAGGCGTTCCTGCGGCAGAAGGGGTACCAGCCCGCGGTCGTCCAGCAGACCGACAAGGCCCAGCCCGGCACGGTCATCGCCCAGAGCCCCTCGGCGCGCGCCGAGGTGACCGCAGGGCAGGCCGTGCAGCTCACCTGCTCCAAGGGGCCCGACACCGGGTTCCACTGGCCCTGGGAGAACCCCGACAACGTCCAGCCGGGGCAGGCCCTGGTGCCGATCCCCGACGTGCGGTTCAAGAACGTCTCCGACGCGACCAGGGAGCTGCGCGCCGCCGGGTTCAGGGTGCGGGTGCGCCGCATCGCGGGGGCGGGCGCCGTGGTCGCCGAGAACCCCCTCGGTCAGGCCCCGCAGGGCACCCGCATCACCATCTGGCACTGACCGCCCGTCAGGGGGTGCGCGGGCTGCCGAGCAGGCGCAGGCGGCCCATGCCGCCGTCGGGGTGGATGTCGAGGCGCACGTGCGTCGTCACGCGGTCGCCGGGCAGGCGGAACGCGTGGCGGGTGTCCGGTTGCAGCCGGGTGCGGGGCAGCAGCTCGAACCATTCGGCGCCCTCCGCCGGGTGCCCGTCCGGCAGGAACGTGCCCGACAGCGCGGCGGCGCCCGGGGCGTTGTACAGCAGGTTGCTGGTGTCCAGCTCCGCGACGCGCACGACGCCGGGGACGGCCAGCCGCACGGTCATCCAGTCGTGGCCGCCGTCGCGGCGGCGGGCCGTCTCCCAGCCCTCCGCCTGGTGGCGGGGCAGGCCGGGGGCGATGGCGTTCGCCGGCGAGGAGTAGAACTCGTCCGAGCAGCCGGTGACCACGGCCCCGTTCTCCAGCGCGGCGAGGTCCAGGGTCATGCCCTCGTACAGCGCGAGGTCGGCGACGACCTCGCCGTGGACGCGCAGCCGCGCCACACCGCCGTCGGGGAAGATGCTGAGCCGCACGTGGGTGTACCGGCGGGGGTCGGCGACGGTGAACTCGTGGGCGGCGTCCCCGCCGAGCGGGCTCCTCGGCACGATCTCCGCCCAGGCGGCGTCCTGGAGTTCGGCCGGCGAGGGGTGGCCGGCGACCGCGCACGCCTCCACGGACGCGAACGGCGGGTAGTTGCCGGTGAACCAGGCGGTGTCGACCACCACGCCCCGGATGACCCCGGGCATGCCGAGCCGGACGATCGCCCAGTCGTGGCCGGGCTCGCGGCGCCGCCGGGTCTCCCAGCCGTCGTACACCTGGCCGCGGGCGCCGAAGGTGGCCGGCTGGAACGCGGGCGCGCCGGGGCGGATCAGGGCCTGCCGCTCGGCGAAGGACTCGTCGCTGGCCGCCACGACCGACCCGCCGTACGAGCGCAGGGCCAGGTCCGGCAGGCGGGTCACGTCACTCACCGGCGCTCCCTGAGGGCGCGTGTGGCGGGCGGGCGGTGGCGGCTGGTACCTCGATCAAAGCGGCGCTCCAAAGGCTGCGGGCGGGTGGTGGGTCAGAGCAGAAGGCCGGACGGCGGGACGTCGTCGGTCACGGCGCGCCCGCGCGACCAGGTGGCGCGCACCACTCCCGTCAGCGTACGGCCGTGGTAGGGGCTGACCGGGTTGCGGTGGCGCAGTTCGGCGACGTCCACGGTGAACTCGGCGGTGTCGTCGAACGCGACCAGGTCGGCGTCCCGGCCCACGGCGATGGCGCCCTTGGCGGTCAGGCCGGCCAGCTCGGCCGTGCGTCCCGACATCCAGCCGGTGACCCGGGCCAGGTCGTGCCCGCGCGCGCGGGCCTCGGTCCAGACGGCGGGCAGGCCGATCTGCAGCGAGGAGATCCCGCCCCAGGCGGCGGCGAAGTCGGGCACCTTCAGGTCGGGGGTCGAGGGCGAGTGGTCGGAGACGACGCAGCTCAGCACGCCCGCCGCGAGGCCGTCCCACAGCTCGTCGCGGTTGCCGCCGTCCCTGATCGGCGGGCAGCACTTGAACTCCGGGCCGCGCACCTGCTCGGCGGTCAGGGTGAGGTAGTGGGGGCAGGTCTCGGCGGTGATCCGCACCCCGTCCCGCTGGGCGGCGGCCAGCGGTTCGAGGCAGGAGGCGGAGGAGACGTGCAGGATGTGGACGCGGGCCCCGGTCTCGCGGGCGGCGGCGATGACGCGCTCGACGGCCCGGCGTTCGGACGACCCGGGGCGCGAGTCGAGGAATTCCGGATATGTCGGGCCGAGGGGGTCGGTGAGCAGGGACGGGTCCTCGGCGTGCACCACCATGAGCCCGTCGAAGGAGGCCACCTCGCGCAGGGCCGTACGCAGGCCCTCCTCGTCGAGCGGGGGGAACTCGTCCACGCCGGACGGGGACAGGAAGCACTTGAACCCGTACACGCCGGCCTCGTGCAGCGGGCGCAGGTCCGCGGCGTTCCCCGGGATCGCGCCGCCCCAGAAGCCCACGTCGACGGCGCACTTCCCGGCCGCGGCGGCCCGCTTGACGGCGAGCGCCGCCACGTCGACCGTCGGCGGGAGCGAGTTCAGCGGCATGTCGATGATCGTCGTGACACCGCCGGCCGCCGCCGCCCTGGTCGCGGTGGCGAACCCCTCCCATTCGGTGCGGCCGGGCTCGTTGACGTGGACGTGGGTGTCCACCAGCCCGGGAAGCAGGCACACCTCCCCGAGGTCGGCCCGCTCGGCCGCCGGTGCCGGGTCGTCGTAGGGCAGCAACGCCGCGATCACCCCACCCCGCACCCCCACCGCCAACGCCCGCTCCCCTTCCCCCACCACCACCCGCCGCGACCGCACCACCAAATCGAACCCCCCGGCACCCGGTTCCCGGGTCACCCAGGACCCCGCGCCGGCGGGCGAACTCTCACCAGACCTCAAAACGCCTCCATGGGTCACATTTCACTCGATTGCCACCCGGCCACCGCACAAGGCGCCGAATTCACCGACCTCCTTCCCTCCGCACCGGCGCCCGAAGAACAACCACAAGAACAAGGCGGAGGGAGCGGGGGTGGGGGTGGGGACGTCGGACGTCCAGCGATGGTCGGTGGGTGGGGGGTGGGGACCCCGGACGTCCAGGGATGGTCGGTGGATGGGAGCTGGGGGTTGGGGGTGGGACGTCGGACGTGCGGGGACGGTCAGTGGGTGGGGGGGAGCCATTGGGTGGCGAGGGTGGTGGTGAGGCGTTGGAGGAGGGGGCCGGCGTCGGCCATGCAGCGGCGCAGGTCGTGTTCGATGTCGGTGAGGGCGAAGGCGGCCTCGATGCCGGCGGCCTGGAGCTGCTCGCCCGTGAGCGCCCGGCGCCCGCACACCGCGACCACGGGCACCCCGGCGCGCCCGGCGGCGGACGCGACCCCGGCCGGGGCCTTGCCGCGCAGGGTCTGGCCGTCGAGCGAACCCTCCCCCGTGATCACGAGCCGGGCCCCGGAGAGCCGCGCGGAGAAGCCGAGCAGGTCCAGCAGGAGACCGATGCCGGGCTCGACCCCGGCGCCGAGGAAGGCCATCGCCGCGAACCCGACCCCGCCCGCCGCCCCGGCCCCCGGCGCGTCGCGGACGCGGACGCCGAGTTCCCGCTCGGCGACGTCCGCCCAGCGGGCCAGGCCCTCTTCCAGCAGGGGCACCTCGCCGGGCCCGGCCCCCTTCTGCGGGCCGTACACCGCCGCCGCGCCGTCCGGGCCGAGCAGCGGGTTGTCCACGTCGCTCGCGACGACGAACGTGGTACCGGCGGGCCGGGCGAACCCCGACAGGTCCAGGGCCCGCACGCCGGTCAGGGCCCCGCCGCCGGGCGGCAGCTCCCGCCCGCGCGTGTCGAGGAGGCGGACGCCGAGGGCGCGCATCATGCCGGACCCGCCGTCGGTGCACGCGCTGCCGCCGAGGCCGAGCACCACCCGGCGGGGGCGGTGGCGCAGGGCGGCGGCGATCAGGTCCCCGGCGCCGTGGCTGGTGGCCGTCAGGGGCGCGAGCCGCCCGCCGGGGAGCCGGTGCAGGCCCGACGCCTCGGCCAGTTCGACCACCGCGACCCCGTCACGCAGGGCGTACGAGGCGGTGACCGGCTCTCCGGTGGGGCCGGAGGCGACGGCCTCGGCGCGCTCGAACCCGCAGGCCACGGCGGCGTCCACCGTGCCGTCCCCGCCGTCGGCGACCGGCATGGTCACGACGGCGACGTCCGGCCGCACCTCCCGCAGCCCGGCCGCCACCCGCCCGGCGACCTCGACCGCGCTCAGCGACCCTTTGAACTTGTCCGGCGCCACCAGCACATGCCCGGCCGTCACCACTCACCCTCCGGCCACGCGGCACGACCGGCAGGGGAGGCCGGCATCGGAGCGGGATCCCGGGTCAACGGACGACCTCCAGCCGCGCGGCACGACCTGCGGCGGACGGGGGCATTGGGGTGGGTTCCGGGGTCAATGGTGGACCTCCTGGGTGACGGTGTGGCCTCGGGCGGCGGCCAGGGTGAGGAGGCGGTGGTGGGCGTCGGCGCCGGCGCGGCCGGCGGCGTCGTGCGGGACGGTGCGCAGCTCGCCGTCCTCCACCACGGTCCTGCCGCCCACGATGACGCGGGCCACCGGCGGCGTCGCGCCGAAGACCAGCGCGCACACCGGGTCCTCCACCGCCGAGGCGAACCCGTCGACCCGCCACAGGACCAGGTCGGCGAGCTTCCCGGGCTCCAGGGAGCCGATCTCGTCCTCCCGGCCGAGGCACCGGGCGCCGCCCAGGGTGCCGATCTCCAGCGCCTGCCGGGCGGTGAGCGCCGCCGGTCCGTACCTCGCCCGCTGGAACAGCAGCGCCTGCCGCATCTCCCCCGCCAGGGGGGTCAGCTCGCTCGACGCGCTGCCGTCCACGCCGAGGCCGACGACCGCGCCGGCGCGCAGCATCTCCGACACCCGGGCGATGCCCGCGCCGAGCCGCCCGTTGGAGCTCGGGCAGTGGGCCGAGCCGGTCCCGGTGTCGGCGAACCGCCGGATGTCACGGTCGTGGAGGTGGACGGCGTGCGCCACCCAGACGTCGGGGCCGAGCCAGCCGAGCTTCTCCATGTAGTCGACCGGGGTGCAGCCCATCTGCTCGCGGCAGTGCTCCTCCTCGTCGAGGGTCTCGCACAGGTGGGTGTGGAGGCGCACGCCCTTGTCGCGGGCCAGCGCCGCCGCCTCGGTCATCAGCTCGGCGCTGACCGAGAACGGCGAGCACGGGGCGACGGCGACTCTGAGCATGGACCCGGGCGAGGGGTCGTGGTAGGTGTCGATCGCCTCGGCGGTGGCGGCGAGGATGCGGTCCAGCCCTTCGACGACCTCGTCGGGCGGCAGCCCGCCCTGGGACGCGCCCCGGTCCATGGAGCCCCGGCAGGGGTGGAACCGCAGCCCGAGGTCCCTGGCGGCCTCGATCTCGGCGGCGAACAGGTCGCCGCGGCCCTTGGGGAAGATGTAGTGGTGGTCGGTGGTGGTGGTGCAGCCCGACAGGGCGAGCCAGCCGAGCCCGGCGGTCGCGGCGCCCTTGACGACCTCGGCGTCCATGGCGGCCCACACCTGGTACAGGGCGGTGAGCCACTCGAACAGGGTGGCGTCCTGGGCCACGCCCTGGGAGGCCCACTGGTACAGGTGGTGGTGGGTGTTGACCAGTCCGGGGGTGGCCAGGCAGCCGGTGCCGTCGACCCGCGCGGCGCCGGGCGTCTCCGGGGCCTGGCCGGCGCCCAGGGCGGCGATCCGGTCGCCGTCGAGGTGGATCCACCCACGGCCGATCTCCGGGCCCACGACGGGCGCGATGGCCACGTTCTCGATCAGCGTGCCGCCGGTCATCGCGCTCCCGCCCCGTGAATCCCCCGGCGACCGCCGCCCGTCATCGTGTCTCCGGTTCTGCCGTTCAGGGTCCGGCCGGTCACCGTGCCGCCGCCTTTCTGGCGGCGGCGAGGCGTACGGCGTCGAGGATCTTCTCGTAGCCGGTGCAGCGGCACAGGTTGCCCGCGAGGGCCTCGCGGATCTCCGCGTCGCCGGGCTCGGGCACCCGTTCGATCAGGTCGTGCGCCTGCACGATCAGGCCCGGCGTGCAGAACCCGCACTGCACGGCCCCGCACTCGACGAAGGCCTCCTGGACCGGGTCGAGCCGGTCACCGTCGGACAGCCCCTCGATGGTGCGCACCTGGCATCCCTCGGCCTGCCCGGCGGCCACCAGGCACGCGCACACCGGCAGGCCGTCGAGGTACACCGTGCAGGACCCGCATTCGCCCTGCTCGCAGGCGTTCTTGGACCCGGGGAGGCCGACCCGCTCCCGCAGGACGTACAGCAGGCTCTCCCCCTCCCACACCCCGTCGACCGCCTCCGGCCTGCCGTTGACGGTGAAGTTCACGCGCATGGCGCCACCCTCTCCCGGTAGTCGTTCCACGCCCAGGTCAGCGTGCGGCGGGCCATCACCGCGATCGCGTGGCGCCGGTAGGCGGCCGTGCCCCGCACGTCGTCGATCGGCGAGGCGGCCTCGGCGGCCAGCTCGCCGAACCGTTTCACCAGCGCCGGGGCCAGGGCGGCCGTACCGCCCCAGTCGAGCTCGCCGGCGAGCCACTCCTCGGCGGCGGGCGCGCGGCGCGGGGTCGGGGCGGCGGAGCCGATGCCGGTGCCCACCCGGTGCTCCCCGGGGTGCAGCGCGATCGCGAAGGAGCACACGGCGATGACCATGGCGTTGCGGGTGCCGACCTTGGAGAAGTACTGGGGGCCGGTGGCCGGGCTCATCCAGAAGGCGCGGATCAGCTCGTCGGGCGCCAGCGCGCTGCGTTTCACGCCCAGGTAGAACTCGGTGGCCGGGATGAGCCGGATGCCCCGGGCGGCGGACTCGACCTCGATGACGGCGTCGCCGGCGAGCAGGGGCGGGTGGCTGTCGCCCGCAGGGGAGGCGGCGCCGAGGTTGCCGCCGACCGAGCCCCGGTTGCGGATCTGCGGCGACCCGACCGTGCGGGACGCCTGCGCCAAGCCGGGCAGCTCCTCGCCCAGCTCGGCGATCACCCGCGCGTACGGGACCCCGGCGCCGACGCGGAGCCGGCCGTCGGGCAGCGGCTCCCAGCCGCGGAGCTCGGCGACCTGGTTCAGGTCCAGCAGGGCCACGGGACGGCGCACGTCGAAGTTGATCTCCACCATCACGTCGGTGCCGCCCTGGATGGGCACCGCGTCCGGGGTGCCGGCCTTGGCGGCCAGCGCCTCCGCCCAGGTGGCGGGTCGCAGGAATTCCATCGGTCCTCCCCGTCAGTCCCAGGCCGGGCCGGCGTCCGGCGCGTCGTCGTTGAGCACGGTGCCCTCGATCAGCCCGTACGGGCGGTCGGCGGCGAAGTACACCTCGTTGTCGTTGTCGAGCCCGAAAGGCGAGAGGTCGACGAGGAAGTGGTGCTTGTTCGGGAGCTCCAGCCGTACCTCGCAGATCTCCTCGCGCTCGGCGAGCACCCGGGCGCCCATGGCGAAGAGGGTCTGCTGCAGGGACAGGCTGTGGGTCCCCGCGAACGCCTCCAGCAGGCATCGCCGCACTTCATCATACGATTTCCCGAAATCGGGCTGTGCCTGACCGGCGGCCGGCACGTGCCGCCAGCGGGCGGTCACGGCGGTGGCGAGGACGCGGTCGGTGGCCGGCGGGAGCGTCGTGTACTCGTCCTGGACGAAGCCGTGGAACTCCGAGCCCGTCGAGTTCAGGACCACCAGGTCGCGCAGGCCCGACACCACCGTGGAGGTGCCGTCCCGGTCGTGGTGGACGGCGCACGTGCGGGTCTCGGTGCCCGAGCGGGCGAAGGAGTGCGGGCCCCGCCGCTCCCAGGAGTACTCCTCCACCACGACCCGGGCGTGGTGGATGGTGGGCTGGGACTCCACGAAGTGCCGGGCGAGCAGCAGGGCGAACTCCTCGATCTGCCCGATCCCGTACTTCTTGGCGAAGGCGTAGACGGTGTTCTTCTGCGAGTCGGTCGGCAGGACGGCGGCGTTGCTCCCGCTCCGGTGCACGTCCTCCATCGCGCCGGACAGGGAGACGCCGACGTTGCAGTCCTTCAGGTGGTGGACCTCGCCGTCGCGGGTGACCCGGACGACGCGGGTCTCGGCCTTGCCGTAGCGGTTGGGCCCGAGGACCACGGTCATCGCTAGCTCCCTCGGTAGGTCGAGTAGGCGAACGGGCTGATCAGCAGCGGCACGTGGTAGTGCGCGGCCGGGTCGTCCACGACGAAGGTGACGGCGACCTCGGGGTAGAACGACGTGCGGCCCGACCTGGCGAAGTAGGCGCCGGTCTCGAAGACCAGGCGGTGCACGCCCTTGCCCGGCTCCCCGGCGGGCAGCCAGTCGCGCAGCCGGCCGTCGTGGTCGGTCACTCCCCTGCCGACCAGGCGGTCGGCCTGGTGCAGGCTGACGGCCACGCCCTCGGCGGGCCTGCCGTTGCTGGAGTCCAGCACGTGGGTGGACAGGCTCACGTCTCTCCCTCTCCGCGGTCGACGGCGGCGGGCGGGCGCGCCGGGAAGGTCATGCGCTCTCCTCGTCCCTCGCCAGGAGCTTAGCCACCCGGAGCTCGGTGATCTTGGCGAGCTCCTCCCTGACCACGGCCCGCTCGGTCTCCTCGTCGGCGCGCAGGCGGGCCATCAGCCGGTCGAGCATCTCCTCGGCCGAAAGGCCGGTGGCGCAGACCAGGTAGACGTGGCCGAACCGCTGCTCGTAGAGCGCGTTGCCGGCGGCCAGCTCGGCGAGCACCCGCCGGTCGGCGCCGGCGGTGCCGGACTGCTCGGCGCGGGACCAGGACGCCTCCCGGCCCGTCCCGGCCGCGCGGGCGCCGATGCGCGGGTGGGCGGCGAGCGCCTCCCGCACGTCGTCCCAGCCCAGCTCGCGGACCAGGTCACCGGCCGAGGCGACCAGCCGCGCGGGGTCGTCGCAGGGCAGCAGGGCGGCGGCCCCTCGGGCGAACGCGGGCGAGGCGCAGCAGCTCAGCAGCTCCCGCTCGGCCTCGGCGGGGCCGAGCGCGTTGAGGCCGGCGAGACCGGCGGAGCCGGGTGTGACGTCGGGCATGCAGCAAGTAGACAGGGACGGGCGGTCGCGGTCCAGCGGCGGGAGCTCCCAAGTGCCCCGGCGCGCCGCCACGGCTTTTGTATCTTGCTCCAACACCCGCGGGGGCGGACGGGACGCTTGTGGCATCCATGCGCCTCCCGAAGGCCGGTGGCCGTGGGGTCCGGGCGGCTCACGCGGGCCGGTGGCGGTGGGATCCGGGCGGCTCACGCGGGTGGGAGCGGCGGCATCCGGGCGGCTCCCGTAGGCTGGGGGCACCATGACCGTAACCTCTCTCATCGGCGGGCACGCGCTGGTCACGGGCGGTCTGGCCACGGGGGGCCTGCGCTACGCGGCCGAGATCGAAGCCGAGATGATCCAGGTCTTCGTGACCAATCCCCGTGGCTGGGCGCTCGCGGCCGGCAAGCCCGCGGAGGACGCCGCGCTGCGCGACTCCGGCGTCCCCGTGTACATCCACACGCCCTATCTGGTGAACATGGGCTCCCCGAGCGCCGACACCCTGGAGAAGTCCGTCGAGATGATCCGGCACTCGCTGCGGCGGGGCGTGGAGACGGGCGCGCTGGGCGTCGTCGTGCACACCGGGTCCGCCGTGACCCAGCCGCGCGACGACGCGATGCGCCAGCTCCACGAGCACCTGCTGCCGCTGCTGGAGGAGATCCCCGAGGACGGGCCCGACCTGCTGCTGGAGCCGATGGCCGGCCAGCAGCGGATGCTCTGCGCCACCGTGCAGGACATCGGCCCCTACCTGGAGGCGCTGGAGTTCCACCCCCGGGCGAACATCTGCCTGGACACCTGCCACGCCTTCGCCGCCGGGCACGACATCGCCCCCGAGGGCGGGATGGGGATCATGCTCGACGCGCTGCACGCGGTGGCGCCGGGCCGGCTGCGGCTCCTGCACGCCAACGACTCCAAGGACCCCTGCGGGTCCACGCGGGACCGCCACGAGAACATCGGGGCCGGGCTCATCGGCGCGCGGGCGTTCGGCGAGCTCATGCGCCACCCGGTCGCGGCGGGGGTCCCGCTGTGCATCGAGACCCCGGGCAAGGCCGACCGGCACCGCGAGGACATCCTGCTCCTCAAGAAACTCCGCGACGAGGACTGATCCCGTCCTGGCGAGGCGCCCGCGTGGGAATCGCGACCAGTATGGCGGGATATCCGGAGATCAGACTGGTGCGGGGGTGTCCGTGCGGGTCGGGACGGTGTGGTGGGGTGTTCGCTCGGTGATCCGGACGCCCCCCTTGAGACCGGATCACCGCGGGCCTGCCGGCCTGCGGGCGAACACCCCACCCCGCCGAGGCCGGCCGGGCCCTACCCCCCGGTAAGGGCCCGGCGACCTGGGACGACCTCCCCGCGGGCGCGTGGGCGCACCCGCCGGGCGGTCGTCATCGGGTCCGCGTAGCCAAGGTCTGCCCGGCCTTCCGGCCGGTCGTCCCCCCCGGTCACGCAGTGTGGCTCTTCGACGGGCACGACATTACGGCGGGTCATCGGGGTCGCGGGGGTGCTTGGCGGCCCGCTCGGCGAACGGTCAGTAGCCAGCGTCATACGGAACGTGATGGTGCGACGAGCGGCGCCTCACCGCCGACCGGCGGTAGGCCGGGGGCTCGCGCGGGCCCGTCGGCGGCGGGCGGGCCGCCCGAGGGCCGCACGGGCACCTCGGAGGCGGGAGAACCGCCTGGGGGCCGCGCGGGGACGTCGGGGGCGGGTGGCAGGCCGCCGCGGAACTGGCGGACGAGTTGCTCGCGCACGCGGCGGGTGTGGCGGCGGCTGACCGGCAGGGTGGTCGCGCCGACGCGGAGCACGATGCGGCCCTCGTCGAAGCGCATCTCGGTGACGTGCCGCGCCGACACCAGAGTGCTGCGGTGGATGCGGATGAACCCGGAGGTGGCCCAGCGGCGCTCCAGGGCGGCCAGCGACATCCGGACCAGGTGGGTGCCCTCGGGGGTGTGCAGGCGCACGTAGTCGCCGCGGGCCTCGGCGTAGGTGACCGTGTGCTGGGGGACGAAGCTGGTGCGCCCGCTCAGCTCGACCGGGATGACGTCGTCCATCGCCGCCTCGGCCGCCGAGGGGCCGAAGGTGGCCGCCTCCAGGCGCCGCACCGCCTCGGCGACCCGTTCGGGCCGCAGCGGTTTGAGCAGGTAGTCCACGGCCTCCAGCTCGAACGCCTGCACCGCGCGGTCGTCGTGCGCGGTGACGAACACCAGTTTGGGCGGGATCGGGAAGGCGCCGACCAGCCTGGCCAGGTCGAGCCCGTTGAGGCCGGGCATGCGGATGTCCAGGAACACGCCGTCGAGCCGTTCCCCGGCGCCGACCATCGCGACCATGTCCCGCAGCGCGGCGACCCCGTCCGAGGCCGCCAGCACCTGCTCGACGCGGCCGTCCTGCCGGAGGAGGTAGGCCAGCTCCGACAGCGCGTGCACTTCATCGTCGACCGCAAAGACACGGAGCATGATGTCCACGCTGCCGCCCGGAGCGCCCCCCGGGCAAGACCCGGCCCGGCATCATGTAATCGGGTGACTCCGTTTAGCCATGACTTGGCCGGATTTTCGGTACGCGCATGCGGACCGTGGTTCCCTCCCCCGGCGCGGTGTCGATGACCAGGCCGTACTCCTGGCCGTAGATCTGCCGCAGCCGGACGTCGACGTTGGCCAGGCCGATGCCGCCGCTCTCGCCGCTCGGCGGCCGGCCGTTGAGCATCTCCCGCACCCGGGCGGGGTCCATGCCGGCCCCGTCGTCCTCGACGGTGATGTGCACCTCGTTGCCGAGGTCGCGGACCACGACGCTCACCTCGCCCGAGCCGCCGCCGCGCCGGATGCCGTGGGTGATCGCGTTCTCGACCAGGGGCTGCAGGCACAGGAACGGCACGGGGACCGGCAGCACCTCCCTGACGACGTCCACGACGTAGCGCAGCTTGTCGCCGAACCGGGCCCGTTCGAGCAGCAGGTAGCGGTCGACGCAGGTCAGCTCGTCCGACAGGGTGGTGAGGTCGCCCGCGCGGCGCAGGGCGTGCCGCGCGAAGTCGGCGAAGTCCAGCAGCAGCTCGCGGGCCCGGTCGGGGTCGGTCCGGGTGAAGGAGGCGATCGTGGCCAGCGAGTTGCAGACGAAGTGCGGGGAGATCTGCGCCCGCAGGGCCCGCGTCTCGGCCTCCAGCGCCCGCCGCCGGGTGGCGTCCAGCTCGGCCAGCTCGAGCTGCCCGGAGGCCCACTGCCCGACCTCGGTGGCGGCCCGGACGAGCGCCGCGCTGACCTGGGCGTCGTAGGCGGCCAGGGCGCCGATGACCCGCCCGTCCACGGTCAGGGGCACCACGACGGCGCTGCGGATGGCGCAGTCCTCGGCCTCGCAGAACAGCTCGTCGCCGGCGACCAGGTGGGGCCGCCCGCCCGCCAGCACGCCGTGGACGTGACCGAGGAGGTCGCGGACGTGCGCGTCGCCCGTGGACTCCCAGGCGCCGTCCCAGGCGAGCACCTGGTCGGTGGAGGTCACCGCGAGCGCGGCCGTCCCGAGCAGGGCGCGCAGGTGGCGGGCGGCCCTGCGCGCGGAGTCGCGGGCCAGCCCGCCGCGCAGGTAGGGGGCGGCCATGGCGGCGAGGTGCAGGGTGGCGAACGTGGGGTTGCCCGCGGGGTCGCATCGCCTCGGCCCGCGGCGCCGGCCCACGGTGTACCCCGCGAGGCCGCTCAGAAGGCATAACAGTGCCCACCCGGTAAGGAGCATGCGGGCAACCGTAATAGGTGACGTAACGTGATCGTGGGCGAACTCTACGGAGGGCCGTCTCCGGGATCCTCCTGATAGGCGTACCGCTGTTCCCGCCACGGATCGCCCAGGTTGTGGTAGCCGCGGTCCTCCCAGAAGCCCCGCCGGTCGTCCAGCAGGTATTCCACGGCCCGCACCCACTTCACGCTCTTCCACGCGTACAGGTGGGGGACCACGATGCGGACGGGGAACCCCCGCTCGGCCGTCAGCGGACGCTCGTCCAGCTCCAGGGCGAAGATCGTGGAGTCGCGCTCGAAGTCGGCCAGGCGCAGGTTGGCGCTGTAGCCGTACTCCCCCCACACCATGACGTGGCCGACGCCGGGCGCGGGAGGCGCGGCGCGCATCAGGGTCCCGGCCGAGACGCCGCCCCACTCCTTGCCCATGATCGAGAACTTGGTGACGCAGTGGAAGTCGGCGACGACGGTCGTGCGCGGCAGGGCGGAGAACTCCGGCCAGGTGAGGCGGGCCTCCTGCCCGGAGGCGGTCGCGCCGAACACCGAGAGGTTCCACTTTTCCGGCCGGAAGGTGGGAACCCGGCCATAGTGGACGACCGGATGGCCGCGCGGAACGTGCTGCCCTGGGGGCAGCCGATCTTCCTCCGTCGGATCCGGCACGCGGCAATCCTGCCATCGCCCGCCCGGCCGCCCGCCATCGGCACCCGGTCTCACCGGCGTGGCGCGGCGGCCGTGCGCTAGACTGCGGACCATGCGCATGGCGATCGAGTTTTGGTATGGCGACGGACCCGCGGAGCGGACCGTTCGCCGTCAGATGCTGCGCTGACCGGCAAACGTCGACGAAGGCCCCGGGTCCCAACGGACCCGGGGCCTTTTTCGTTGTCCGGCCGCCCCACCCGCCCACGCACCTCGTTCACGAAGGGCTCACCGGAGCCCGGCAAGAAGGGACATCACCATGGTCATCGTCATGACTCCCGAGGCCACGCAGCAGGACGTCGACGCCGTCGTCGACCTCGTGGCCACGGCGGGCGGCGACGCGTTCGTCAGCCGTGGCGTCAACCGCACGATCATCGGCCTCGTCGGGGACATCGCGCAGTTCGGCACCCTGAACATCGGGAGCCTGCCGGGCGTGGCCGACGTCATCCGCGTCTCGACCCCGTACAAGCTGGTGAGCAGGGAGAACCATCCCGAGAGATCGACGGTGCGGGTGGGGGGTGTGCCGATCGGGCCGGACACCGTCACCCTGATCGCCGGGCCGTGCGCGGTGGAGACGCCCGAGCAGACGCTGGGGGCGGCGCGCATGGCCATCGCCGCCGGCGCGACATTGCTGCGCGGCGGCGCCTTCAAGCCCCGGACCTCGCCGTACGCGTTCCAGGGGCTCGGCGAGGCCGGGCTGCGGATCCTCGCCGAGGTGCGCGAGGAGACCGGCCTGCCGATCGTCACCGAGGTCGTGGACGCCCGTGAGGTGGACCTGGTGGCCTCGTACGCCGACATGCTGCAGGTCGGCACGCGAAACATGCAGAACTTCGCGCTGCTGCGGGCCGTCGGGGCGGCGGGCAGGCCGGTCATGCTGAAGCGCGGCATGAACGCCACGATCGAGGAGTGGCTGATGGCGGCCGAGTACATCGCGCAGCGCGGCAACCTGGACATCGTGCTGTGCGAGCGGGGCATCCGCACGTTCGAGACCGCGACCCGAAACACCCTGGACATCTCGGCGGTGCCGGTGGTCCAGCGGCTGTCGCACCTGCCGGTCATCGTCGACCCCTCGCACTCGGGCGGCCACCGCGACCTGGTGCTCCCGCTGACCCGGTCGGCCATCGCCGCGGGGGCCGACGGGGTGATCATCGACGTGCACCCGCATCCCGAGCAGGCGCTCTGCGACGGCCCGCAGGCCCTGGTGGACGGCGATCTCGGCGAGCTGGCCCGCGTCATGCGCGACTTCCCGCCCCTTCTCGACCGCGTCGCCGCGACGGCGCTCGTCCCGGTGCCGTAGCGCCACCGGGCACCCGCCCGCGCCGACGGGAAGGGGGACGCCCCTTCCCGGGAGCGCGGGCGCCGGCCCGGCCGCCTCACGCGTCGGCGGGGTCCCGGCGGCGGACGACCGGCGACTGGCGATGGGCGATGGGCGATGGGCGGTGGCTGATCTGTTGACGAGAGCGCCGGTACTGACGACGATCCGGGCATGGATCTGCACATCACCACGCTCGCCGAGCGGCCCGACCTGGCCGCCGGGTTGTGGACCATGGCCGACAGCTGGCCGGTCTTCATGAAGGAGGACCTCACCGCAAACCTGCACTACCCGGTCGCGGCCGAGGAGTTCGCCGAGTACACGCTGGTCGCCGTGGACCTCGACGAGCCCGGCGAACTGGTGGCGCGCGCCCTGTGCGTGCCGTTCCTGCTCGGCGAGGAGGAACTGCCCGACAACGGCTGGGACGGCGCCCTGTGGCGCGCCCTGCGCACCCGCAGGCGCGGCCAGACCCCCGACACGGTCTCGGCCCTGGAGATCACGCTCCGGCCGGACAAGCAGGGCAAGGGGCTGTCGGGCGTCATGCTCAAGGCCCTGCGCGACCAGGTCGCCCGGCTGGGCTTCGACCGCCTGGTCGCCCCGGTGCGCCCGAACGGCAAGCATCTGCGGCCGTGGACGCCCATGACCGAGTACGCGGCGCTGCGCCGGGAGGACGGCCTGCCCGAAGACCCCTGGCTGCGCGTGCACGCCCGCGCCGGCGGGGTGATCACGAAGGTGGCGCCGCGGTCGATGGTGGTGGCGGGCACGCTCGTCGAGTGGCGCGGCTGGACCGGCCTGCCGTTCGACACCTCGGGGCCGACCGTGGTGCCGGACGCGCTGGTTCCCGTCCACTGCGACGTCGAGCAGGACCACGCGGTGTACGTCGAACCCAACGTGTGGGTGGTCCACTCCCTGCGCTGACCGGGCCGCCGGGCCCCGGGCCCGGCGCGTGGCCCGCCCCCGCGCCGCCCGCGTCAGTCCGTGATCTTGTACTCCTGGATGGAGCCGGCGAGCTGGACGGCGAGCTCCTCGGCGTCCAGGCGCTTCTCGATCTGCCGCAGGTCGGCGATCCTGGCCTGGGTCTCGACCCGGCGCGGGGTGAGCAGGGTGCAGCAGTCCTCGTCGGGCAGCTCGGAGATCTGGAGCGTGCCGATGCGGCGGGCGTCGGCGATGATCTCGCTCTTGTCCATGCCGATGAGCGGCCGCAGGATCGGCATGGACACCGCGTCGTCCAGCGCCGTGATGTTCTGCAGCGTCTGCGAGGAGACCTGGCCGAGCGAGTCGCCGGTGATCAGGACGCGGCGCCGCAGACGGTAGGCGACCTCCTCGGCGGTCTTGAGCATCAGGCGGCGCTGGGCGACCACCTGGAGCCGGTCGGCGCCGGAGGCCTTCAGCGACTGCTGGGCCTTGCCGAACGGCACCACGAACAGCCGCGCGTTCCCCTGGAACCGGCCGAGGGCGCGGACGAGCGCGTACGCCTTGTAGATGGACTCCGAGGTCGTGAACGGGATGCCGGAGAAGTGCAGGAAGTCGAGCTGGAGGCCGCGACGCAGCATGCGGTAGGCGGCGACCGGCGAGTCGATGCCGCCCGACATCAGCACCAGGCCGCGCCCGCTGGTGCCCACCGGCAGGCCGCCCTGGCCGGGCATCCCGTCGATGAAGACGAACACCTCGTCCCTGTCGACCTCGATGCTGACCGTCAGCTCGGGGTTCTTCAGGCGCACCGGCAGGCCGTACTTGTCGTTGATGGCGCCGCCGACCACGCGGTCGAGCTCGTTGGAGCGCAGGGGGAACCGCTTGTCGCGGCGGCGGGAGCGCACGGCGAACGTGGCCTTCCGCTCCACCTCGGGGCGGTCGGCGACCAGTTCCAGCGCCGCGGCGGTGACGGCGTCGGGGTCCTTGGCGACCCGCCAGGCGCGGTGGATCCACACCAGGCCGATCACGTCGGTGAGGCGAAGGGCGATGGCGTCGGCGGTCTCCACGCCGGTGCCCTCGGGGAGCAGGATCGCGATGACCCCGTGCCGCTGCCGGACGTCGACCTTGACGCCGAGGCTCTTCAGCGCGAACTTGATGTTCATCTGCAGTTGTCGTTCGAAGAGCTCGCGGTTCTTGCCCTTGAGGACGACCTCCCCCAGTTTGAGCAGCACGCACGGCTCGCCCAGAGCGGAGGGGGGCACGTCGGACATGGGATCGCCTCCGGAGCGATGGTGAGAGATCAGGCGGACGCCGCGCCGGGCGGATGGGAGTTCCCCCAGGCGGCACCATTCAATTTATCCCGGATGACGGGCCGCCGGACCCCCTGACGCCCGGGGGCCCGCCACGCCGGCCCCCGCGACCCGTTCCGGCGCTCGGCCGGATCTACGACCTCATGTCCGTTTCTCACCGCCGGAATCCGGATGCGATGGCAAGCGGGCGCCGTGCCCCCGGCCGAGGCGCCGGGGGCCGTGGTGGCGCGGGGACGATCAGCCGAAGAAGACCTCGGCCTCCTGGTAGCGCGACGGCGGCACGGTCTTGAGCTCGGAGGTCGCCGCGTCGAGGCCGACCCTGACGATGTCGGTGCCGCGCAGCGCGACCATCTTGCCGAAGTCGCCCTCGTGGGCGGCGTCGATGGCCTGCAGGCCGAAGCGGGTCGCGAGGACCCGGTCGAACGCGCTCGGGGTGCCGCCGCGCTGGACGTGGCCGAGCACGGTCGTGCGGGCCTCCTTGCCCGTGCGCTTCTCGATCTCGTGGGCCAGCAGCTCGCCGATGCCGCCGAGGCGGACGTGGCCGAAGGAGTCGAGCTCGCCGGCCTGGAGCGCCATCTGGCCCTCGACCGGGTGCGCGCCCTCGGCGACCACGATGATGGGCGAGTAGCGGATCTTGAAGCGGCTCTCGACGTACTCGCAGACCTTGTCGATGTCGAACGGCTTCTCGGGGATCAGGATGACGTTGGCGCCGCCGGCCATGCCGGCGTGCAGCGCGATCCAGCCGGCGTGGCGGCCCATGACCTCGCAGATCAGGGCGCGGTGGTGGGACTCGGCCGTGGTGTGCAGGCGGTCGATCGCCTCGGTGGCGATGTTGACGGCCGTGTCGAAGCCGAAGGTGTAGTCGGTGGCGTTGAGGTCGTTGTCGATCGTCTTGGGGACGCCGATCACGTTGACGCCGAGGTCGTAGAGCTGCTTGGCGACCCCGAGGGTGTCCTCGCCGCCGATCGCGATCAGCGCGTCGACGTCGCCGTCCGCGAGGTTCTTCTTGATGCGGTCGACGCCGCCGTCGATCTTGATGGGGTTGGTCCGCGAGGAGCCGAGGATCGTCCCGCCGCGCGGGAGGATGCCCCGGACGGTCTGGATCTCCAGCGGCATCGTGTCGCCCTCGAGCGGGCCGCGCCACCCGTCGCGGAACCCCACGAACTCGTGGCCGTAGGTGCTCACGCCCTTGCGGACGACGGCGCGGATCACCGCGTTGAGACCGGGGCAGTCTCCGCCCCCTGTGAGTACTCCGATACGCATGGCGGGTTCCTCCCGATGGGATACACAGTCAGACTATGTCGAGCTCCGCGACCGCCGGGATGCCTTCACGCGTCCCGGGCACGGCCACCGACCAAGGCATTGTGCCGCAGCCGCCAACATTGGTCTAGACCAAGTGGTGAGAGCGTCTCATTACCCCCGCGAAGGTACATCCCCCGCGGGGTCCCCGGTGCCAGAGCCGCCTCGTACGCCGTACGACCTGGGCACCCGGCCGGGTCAGGCGGGTGCGACGAGCACGCACGAGGGGCTGCCGACCTGGAAGGCCTCCCCCGTCGGCTCGGGGACCCCGTCGCGCAGCAGGAGCGTGACGACGGTGTCGGAGCGCTGGTTGGCCACATACATGTGCTCGCCCGCCAGGGCGAAGTGCCGGGGCCACAGGCCGCCGCAGCCCACCTCGGCCACCGGGACCAGCCCGGCGCCGGCGCCGGCCTCGACGGCGAAGACCGCGATGGTGTCGGGGCCCCGGTTGGCCACGTACAGGTGGCGGCCGTCGGCGGAGAGCTCGATGTGGGAGACGAGGTTCGGGCCGGCGGACCCGCTGGCCCGGACCCGGCCGAGCTCGCGCCACTCGGCGTCCAGGACGGTGACCATGCCGTCCAGCTCGCCGGCGACGTACCAGCGGTCCTCGTCGCGGACCATGTGGCGGGGGCCGCTGCCCGGCGTCAGCCGGACGGGGCCCTCGGGGTGGAGCTCCGGCTCGGCGGCGAGCAGGTGGCGGCGGATCTCGTCGGTGCCGAGGTCGGAGACGTGCAGCACCCGGCCGGGGCCGAACACGGCCTGGTGGGCGTGCGGCTCGGCCTGCCGCGCGGGGTCGGGGCCGTGGCCCTGGTGGGGGAACAGCCGGGGGCGGCCGTCGAACAGGCCGGAGCTGCCGAGCCGGTACACCGCCACCGTGCCGTCGCCGTAGTTGGCGACCGCCAGCCACTTCCCGGCCGGGTCGACGGCGAGGTGGCAGGGGTAGGAGCCCCCGCTGGACCCGTCGGCGAGCAGGCCGGGGCCGTCGGGGTCGGCGGAGTAGGCGGCCACGCCGCCCTCCTCCCGCTCCAGCACCGCGTACAGCACGGGCAGCCGGGGATGCAGGGCGAGGAAGGACGGGCCGGGGGCGGTGGTCTCGGCCAGGGCCTTGAGCACCCCGCCCTCCTCCCGCCGTACCACCGTCAGCCCGGCGCCCGAGCCCCCGGTGCCGGGGGTGTATCCGCCGATGTAGAGGACGTCGTACCCCGTTGTCATGTGATCGACAATAGCGCCCGGTACCAGCCTGGGGCCCGGCGGATGGCCGCGTGGTGCCCGCGTCCCGCCGGGGACCTTCGCGGCCTCCCTGGATCGGTCGCGGTCTGGATCTTCGGGTCGCATTATGTTTGACTGAGGCAACGAATCAGTTGATTGGAGCAACGATGGACGAGCTGGTCGCCGGGGTTCGCGCGTTCAACCGCTTCTACACGCGCGTCATCGGCGTGCTCGGCGCCGAGATGCTCGACACCTCGTACTCCCTCACCGAGGCCAGGGTGCTGTTCGAGCTGGACCGGCGGGGGTCGATGGAGGCCGGCGAGCTGCGGCGGATGCTCGGCCTGGACGCCGGGTACCTCAGCCGGATGCTCGCCCGCTTCGAGACCGGCGGGCTGGTCACGCGGGAGCGCTCGGCCGCCGACGCCCGGCGGCAGATCGTCCTGCTCAGCGAGGCCGGACATGCGGTGTTCCGCACCCTGGACGCGGCCTCGGCCGCCGCGGTGCGCGAGCTGCTGGCCCCGCTCGGCCAGGAGGACCGGCGGCGCCTCATCTCGGCCATGACCACGATCCAGGGCGTACTCGGCGGGCCGCCGCGCCCGGAACCGTACGTCATCCGCCCGCCCCGCCCCGGCGACCTCGGCTGGGTGGTGCACCGGCACGGCACGCTGTACGCCGAGGAGCAGGGCTGGGACGAGACCTTCGAGGCGATGACCGCCCGCATCGCGGCGGACTACGCCGAGGACCACGACCCCAAGCGCGAGACCGGCTGGATCGCCGAGGTGGACGGCGAGCCGGTGGGCTCGGTGTTCTGCGTCAGGAGGGACGACCGCACCGCCCAGCTCCGGCTGCTGCTGGTCGAGCCGGGCACGCGGGGCATGGGCATCGGCGGCCGGCTGGTCGAGGAGTGCCTCGCGTTCGCCAGAAGGTCCGGCTACGAGCGGATCATGCTCATGACCATCGCGGCGCTCGCCGGGGCGCGGCGCATCTACGAACGGGCCGGATTCCGGCTCGACGAGGAACACACCGCCCCCGCCTACGGCACCGAGGTCACCTTCCAAACCTGGTCCCGCGACCTCTGACCGCAGGCGGGCGTGCGGAGGGGGCAAAGTTCGGGTAAAGCGGCGGTCGTGGCCGTTCGCACCGCCGCCGGGGGCGGGGCGGGCTCTGGGAGCATCGGGCGAGCGCCGTACCGCGCGGCCCGGGGCCGCCGGGCCCGCGGCCGGCCACGGGAGCCCGCCGATGACCTCGATGATCGTTTCCGCGCCGCCCGCCCCGGTGATCCGGACGCGCAGGGCGCTGGTCTTCCTCGACCGCGACGGCAGGCAGGCGGCGGGCGGGGCCGACCGCAGGCTCGTCCACGCCCTCGCCGCGCGCGGGTACGCCGTGGAGACCGCCGAGTGCGACGCGGGCGACCACCGGCTCGTCGGCGCCTTCCTGGACGCCGTCGAACCGGGCGACCTGCTGCTGGTCCGGTGGTCCACCGAGTCCGGGTGGGGACGGCGCGAGTTCGGCGCGCTGATGGCCGAGTTCGCCCGCAGGGTCGAGCGGTCGGACGGCGCCGCGCTGGTGCTGGTCGTCGACTTCGGCTGGCTGGTCACCGCCGGGCCAGGACGGGCCCACGAGACCGTGAGCCGCCTGCGGGTCAGGGGCGAGCCGGTGGCCGCGGCCGCCGCGCTCACCACCAGCGCCACCGTCCCCGGTGAACGGCCGGTGCGCGCCGCGTCCCTCACCGCGATCCTCGCCGAGGGCATCCTGTCGGGCGAGGCCGACCTCGACCGCGACGGCACCGTGTCGGTGGGCGACCTGCACCGGTACGCCGAGGAGCGCTGCGCGGAGCTCGGCGACGACCGGCGGCCGTGCCTGCTCACCTACGGGGAGGGCGAGCTGATCGGGGTCGCGTCGGCGCGGGCCTCGGCGCCCGACCTCGGCGCCGCGTTCGGGCCGGCCCTGGCCCGGCTGGCCGTCGCCGGGGACGCCGTGCCCGCGGTGTCGGCCGCCGAGCTGGTGAGCAGGATCTACGACGTCCACCTCGGCGAGGACGCCCGGGAGCTGCTGCGCCGCGCCGCGCTGCTGGCCGAGGACGAGCCGCTCACGCCCGAGCTGGCCGCGCTGCTGTGCGAGGGCACCCCGTCCGGCGCGGCGCTCGGGGAGCTGGCGGAGTGGGGGCTGCTCGGCCGGAACACGCCGTTCGCCGACCCCGCGGTCCGGCGCGCGGTCGCCGGGCGGCTGGAGCCCGAGGAACTGGCCCAGGTGTCCGCCATGCTGCGGCTCCGGCGCGCCGCCCGCCGGGCCGTACGCCCCCGGGCCCGGCTGACCGGCGACCGGTGGACGATCGACGACCGGCTCGGCCACCGCGTGTACGCCGAGGCCATCGCGGCGTTCGTCCGCCATCCCGACACGCGCCCGCCGCTGACGATCGGCGTCAAGGGGCCGTGGGGGGCGGGCAAGACCTCGCTGATGCGCATGGTCCAGGACCTGCTCGACCCCGGCGCCGCCAGCGACCGTCCCGCCGGAATCCACCTGAACCGGGCCCCCGGGCGGGGCACCGCCCCGGACGCGGCCGCCCGTGCCTGGCCACGCGGACCGGACGGGGTGACCAACGCCGAGGTCCTCCCGCGGACCGGCGGCCCGGACGCCGCAGACCGGGGCTGGCCGCCGCACCGGCGGCGCGGACCTGGCGGGGTGACCAATGCCGAGGTCCTGGCGCGGGTCGGCGCGCCGAGGGACGGTGGTGTGGAGCACGCGGTCCCCGGGGAGTTGCCGCTGCGGCCCGCCGACTGGCGGCCGACCGTGTGGTTCAACCCGTGGATGTACCAGAGCGGGGAGCAGGTCTGGGCGGGCCTCGCTCACGAGATCATCAGCCAGGTCACCTGCCGGCTGCCCCGGGGCGAGCGGGAGCGCTTCTGGCTGACGCTCAACCTGTCGCGGATCGACCGCGACGCGGTGCGCCGCCGCGCCTACCGGCTGGCCGCCACCCGGCTGCTGCCGGTGGCCCTGGCGCTGGGCGCGACCGCGCTGTCCACCGTCGCGGCCCTGGCCGCCTCGGTCCTGGTGCCCGCCTTCGGCCCGGCCCTGCGCGGCACGGCGGCCGCCGTCGGGTCGGGGGGCACGCTGGTCGTGCTGGTCGCGGCGGCGGTGCGGCTGACGCGTTTCCTCAGCGAGTCGGCCGACGCCACGTTCCGCAGGCTGGTCCGCCAGCCCGACCTGCTCGGACCGGTGCCCGAATCGGCGGGCGAGCTGGTACCCGACCCCGGCTACCGGTCCAGGACCGGGTTCCTGCACCTGGTGCAGACCGACATGCGCCGGGTGCTCGACATGGTGGCGAGCGCGGAACGGCCCCTGGTGGTGTTCGTGGACGACCTGGACAGGTGCTCGCCGGGCACGGTCGCGCAGGTCATCGAGGCCGTGAACCTGTTCCTGGCCGGCGAGTTCCCCAACTGCGTCTTCGTGCTGGCGATGGAGCCTGAGGTGGTGGCCGCGCACGTCGAGGTGGCCTACCGCGACCTCGCCGGCTCGCTGCCGGCCGGCGCGGAGGAGCGGTCGGGCCTCGGATGGCGGTTCCTGGAGAAGATCGTGCAGCTTCCGCTCAGCGTGCCGGCGCCGGACGACGGGGCGCGGGTCGCCGCCTACCTGCGCACCCTGCTGGGCGTACCGGCGGAGCCGTACGGCGCGGGCGGCGGCGAGCGCGGCGAGGGGGCCGGAGCGGGCGGGCCGTCCGGCACCGCGCGGCCCGATCCGGAGCTGGTCGACCGCATCGAGACGGCCATCAGGAGGCTCGGCCCGACGGCCCGCGACCTGGACGCGGCGGCCCGGCAGGCCCAGGACGCCCTCGGCCCCGGACCTTACCGGGGGCGAGAGCCGACCGCCCCGGACGCCCCCGGCCGAGGCCCACGGTGGGAGCCGGGCGGCCTGGACGACGCCATCGGCGGGCTTTCGGCGGCGGCGCGGCTCGCGGCGGATCGCGTCCACGACGACCTGTACAGCGACCAGAAGGCGTACACCGCCATCGAGCGGGCGCTGCCCGCGCTGACGCCGAGCAACCCGCGCGAGCTCAAGCGGTACGTCAACGTGTTCAGGTTCTACTCCTTCGTCACCTACCGGCGGGCGCTCGCGGGCGCGCCGGGGGCCTCGGACGAGGAGGTGGCCAAGCTGGCGGTGCTCACGGTCCGCTGGCCGCACCTGCTGTCCCTGCTCGCCCGGGACTCGGGCGGGCCGGTGCTCGACCGGCTGGAACGCGCGGCGCCCGCCTCAGGGCCGGACGAGTGGCCCCGGGTCCTGGCCGAGGTGGGCCTGCCGCCGGGCGCCGCGGAAGGGGCGGCAGGGACGGGCCGCTGGGACGCGTTGCGCGCCCTGCTGGCCGCCGGCCCCCCGATCGCCCACCTCGCCCGCGATCTCCTTTGAGAACGCGCCGGTGCGTCAGCGCTGGGCCTGGATCATCCAGTGCTGCTTCTCCAGGTCCTGGGTGATCTCGATCAGCAGGTCCTGCGAGACCGGGTCGGCCTCCTCGGTGGCGGCGATGCGCTCGCGCATGCGCGTGACCAGGCCGCCGAGGATGTCGGTGAACGCGGCGACGACCTTGCCGTCGTCGATGTACCCCGCCTGGAGCTGGTCGAGCCGGGTGTCACGCCCCACGGTCGCGGCCCGCCCGTCGGGGTTCACCCCGAGGGCCACGGCGCGCTCGGCGACGTCGTCGGCGCGCAGGCGCCCGATCGACACGATCTCGTCGAGCTGGAGGTGCAGCGACCGGAAGTTGCGCCCGATCAGGTTCCAGTGGGCCTGCTTGCCCACGAGCGAGAGGTCGAGCAGGTCGATGAGCGCCCCCTGCAGGGCCTCACCGGTGATCTTCTGGTTGTCGGCCGACAGTGAGCTGGTGATCTGCGCCATGAATGATCTCCCCCTCAGGAGTCGTGAAATGGCCATTTGTCGTCATAGAAGCCTTAACCGGTCCCGGCCGCGCTAAACGTTGACACTGTAATGATTACAGTGTCACTATGAGCCCATGAGCGACTCCTGGACGATCGGCGAGCTGGTGGAGCGGGCGGCGGCCACGCTGAGCCCCACCTCCCAGCGATCCAACGGCCGGGTCCGTGACGTGCCCAACGAGCGCCTCGTCCGGTGGTACACGACGATCGGCCTGCTCGACCCGCCCCTGACCCGCCGGGGCCGGGTCGCCCTGTACGGCAGGCGCCACCTGCTGCAGATCGTCGCGATCAAGCGCCGCCAGGCCGAGGGCGGCTCCATCGCCGGCATCCAGGCCGAACTGGCCGGCGCGACGGACACCACCCTGGAGACCATCGCCCGCATCCCCACCCCGCC
>NZ_JANZYP010000139.1 GCF_025506355.1 Sphaerisporangium corydalis | reverse complement strand
GCGGGGGGTGGTCGCGGGGAGGTAGGGGAGGCGGGCCAGGGCCATGGTGCCCTGGGCGCCGAGCTGGGCGGCGATGGCGGCGAACTCCTCGACCTCCCGGCCGCTGTGCACGATGAACAGGTCGCACCCGCCCCGATACAGCCACGCCTTCTCGGTCGCCGGGATCGAGATGCCGGGAAGACCGGAAACGAACACCGGGCGAGGGCTCAGCCCGTCCAGCACGTCACTGACCAGCACGTCCACCACGGGTCCCGTGCAGGCGACCAGCACGGCGTCCGGCCTGATCCGCTCGGCGAGCCGCCGCAGCGCCCGTGCCGGGACCACCGCGGGCGGCTCCCCCTCGCCGGACCGCGTCCCGCTGACGGCGGCGGCGATCTGGCCGGGCGACGGGGCGATCGGCGTGCGCACCACGGCCAGTGTCGACGTCCAGCCGTCCGGTAACCCGTCGAGGAGGCCGGCGGCCCACTTCAGGTACGAGTCGGAGTCGGCTACGGCGAGAACCCGGGTCAAGGAGAAGCCCCTTCGTGCGCGAACATCTGGAGGTGTGATCGGAGGGAGACCGTCGCCGAGGGCGTCCACCAGTCGTCGGGGACCTCGACCGACTCGACGGGCACCCCGCGCGCCGACAGCAGGACGCGGAGCGAGGTGACCGCCGTGGAGGGCAGGCTGAGCACCCGCTGGCCGGGTCGCAGGTCCCGCAGGGTGATCTCGACCGGGGCCCCGCCGTCGTACACGGTGACGCCGGGGTGGTCGCGGACGGCCGCCAGGTCCCCGGGGTCCTCCCGCCGGTGCGGGTAGTAGGCCAGCGGCCCTTCGAGCGCGAAGAGCCAGGACAGGTAGCGGTCGCGGTGGATCAGCCCGTTGCGTACGAGGGAGGTGCCGAGGACGACGGTGCTCTCGGGCGGCCGGGGATGCGCGACGGCCGGCTGGGACCGCAGCCAGGCGAAGTCGTGGGTCACCAGCTCGGCGCCGAGCCCCCGTACGGCCTCGCTCAGGGCGGCGGGGACGGGCAGGGCCGTGAAGATCGTGAGCCGGCCGGCCCGTGCGGCGGCCCGCAGGCGGAGCCCGGCGGCGGCCCCGAGGATCCTCCGCGCGGGGCCGGGGGTCGCACGGGCGCGCAGCAGCGGGGTCCCGGCCCTGGCGGTCAGCAGTTCCAGGAGGCGGATGGTGGCGAGGCCGTCGTCGACCACGACCATCCGCTTCGGGGCGGCGGTGAGCGAGGTGAACTGCATCCTGCCGGAGAAGGCGTCTCCGAGGACCCAGGTGGTCTCGCGTCCCGGGCGGGGCATCCGGTCCTCGGCGGTCTCGATCTCCAGGCCGGGGGGCAGGTCAAGGGCGGCCAGCTCGGACCGGGTCACCCGGAGTCCCGGCAGCCTGCCACGGGTGACCACACGGGTGCTCGGCCCGGCCACCCCGGCGTACCGGGCCTCGACCGCGCAGAGCAACTGGAGAGGAGATTCCACCCAGGCGACGGCCGACCCCTGCTCCCGCACGCGGCTTCGACCGTTCCTCTCCACGCCGGGCATTGACACTTTCACGACGCTTGAAACGTAACGGGGCGACCCGACGCGTGGGGTAACACCCGGTGAACACCCGACAACGACACCCCCGCCATCCCCTCCACAGCAGGAAAACGACCCCCACCGCCGTACCCACCGGGCCCGCCCACCACCGGCCCCGGTGAACAGACCATCTGCCGCCGACCCGGCGAAGAACATGGTCCTCGCCTTCGGCTCGGGCGTTTTCCTGGGCCTCACGGCCTGCCCTGGCCTGGAGCGTGTCTGACAATTCGTGGTGGCGGAGCCAGAGCATCAGGCAGCCGATGGTGGCGCCGGCGAGGTAGCGGCTGGCGAGCTTGTGGAAGCGGGTGGCGATCGCTCGCCATTGCTTGAGCTCGCCGAAGCAGCGTTCCACCAGGTTGCGCTGCTTGTAGGTCTCAGCGTCGAAGGCGTAGGGGCGGCCTCCATGGCTACCCTTGCGGTTGGCGATCTGGTCCTTGCGCTCGGGGATGACCGCCTGGATGCCACACCGGCGCAGGTAGGTGCGGATCTTCTTGGAGGAGTAGCCCTAGTCGCCGATCAGCCGGTCGGGACGGGTCCGGGGCCGGCCTGCACCGATGCGGGGCAGCCGAAGCTTTGGCCATGACCACTTCGAAGGCGGTGCAGTCCACCACGTTGCCACCGGTCAGATGCAGCGTCATGGGCAGGCCACGGGCTTCGGTGATCAGGTGGAGCTTGGTGGTGAGTCCTCCCCGGGACCGGCCCAGAGCCTGCCGCCTTCGCGATTGCTTCGTATCGATCGTCCCGCCGTGGTCCCCCAAGATCCCATCGATCACCTGGCGGTGATCCCGCCACGGACGACCACGACCGTCGGTGGCGGGTAACAGCGGCTCGATCCGCTGCCAGGCCCTATCGGTCAGCTCACCACGTCTCACCACGATGGATCATCTAACCCCACCACCGTGATCATTTATCAGACATGCTCTGGAGGTTCGTCGTTGCTCGGTGAGCGTAACCCTGCCTTAGGCTAGAGACGAGGAAGAGGATTGGCCGGAGCCGCCAGATCCCTGATCGAAGCGAGGGAACGGCTGGCCTCGCACCCGCCCCGGCCGCCTGATCGCAGACAAGGGCTACTCCTCCAAATACATACGCAGCCACCTGCGCAAGCGTGGGATCCAGGCGGTCATCCCCGAACGCTAGGACCAGATCGCCAACCGCAAACGCCAGGGCAGCCACGGAGGCCGCCCCCACGCCTTCGACGTCGACGTCTCCAAGCACCCCAACCTGGTCGAACGTTGCTTCGGCAAGCTCAAGCGATGGCGAGCCATCGCCACCCGCTTTGACAAACTCGCCAGCCACTACCTCGCCGACGCCACCATCGGCCGCCTCATGCTGTGGCTCCGCCAACTCGAATTGTCAGACACGCTCTAGTGCACCCGTTCACGGGCTCACCACCGCAGAAGGCACCGGATCCGCCGTACCCCGTCCCGCCGCGTCGGCGCCGAGCGAGAGACCCCTGAGGGCCGGACCGGGACACGGCCTGTGGGCTGTCCAAGTAGATGGGCCGAACGGCGGGTTTACGCGGGCGGGGGTACGCGGTCAGGGGCGTACGCGGGCGGGGGCGGGCCGGTAGGCCTTGGAGATACTGCCCGAGCCGAAGGCGAGGACCTTTGACCAAGGCGGTGGGTCAGATGAGAGCGGTCACGGGGTGGGTGGGGGTTCGGTCTGGTGTGGCGCCATATCAGGCGCCGGCTTCGCCGTACTGCCTCTCGCCGCGTCGACTCCTAGAACTGAGACGTGTGGCCGGGGGGAGGTGCGGGGCGGG
>NZ_JANZYP010000138.1 GCF_025506355.1 Sphaerisporangium corydalis | reverse complement strand
GGGGTGGGGTGGCCTAGGACCAAAGTCCGAGGTGGGGGCCGATGCGGTGGTCACGGTGGGTCCGTACCTTTGAGCAGGTGTCCTCACTCGTGATCGAATCTCCACCCGAAGCGCCCCCCGGCGTGCTCAGCCGTCCGTACCGGGCGTTGAGCATCGGCATGGTCGCGCTCGTCCTCCTCCTGGCGTTCGAGTACCTGGCGGTGGCGACGGCCATGCCGGTGGTGGCCCGGGCGCTCGACGGCCTCCCTCTGTACGGGCTCGCCTTCAGCGGGTCGATGGCGGCCGGCGTGCTGGCCACCGTCGCCGGGGGCCGATGGAGCGACGCGCGCGGGCCGGTCGGGCCGATGTGGACCGGGGTGGCGGGGTTCACGGCGGGGCTGCTCATCGCGGGGCTCGCCCCCACGATGCACGTGCTGATCATCGGCCGGTTCGTCCAGGGCATCGGCGGTGGGCTGTTCTCGGTGGCCCTGTACGTGGTCGTGGCACAGGTGTACCCGCCGATCATGCATCCGAAGGTGTTCTCGCTGCTGGCGGCGGCATGGGTGCTTCCGTCCATCGTCGGCCCGGCGATCACGGGCGCCGTGGTGGAGCACATCGGCTGGCGCTGGATCTTCCTCGGCATCCCGATCTTCGTGGCGCCCGCCGCCGTGATGCTCTGGCGCGGACTGGCCGGGCTGTCCGGCCCGTCCGTCACCGCGCCTGTGGAGGGGGATGCGGAGGCGGCCCCGTCCGCGGGAGGTGCGAAGGCAGTCCCGCCCGCGGGAGGTGCGAAAGCGATCCCTTCTGCGCCTGCGGAGGGCGGTGCGAAGGGGGTTCCGTCCCAGAGGGGGTTCGGGGCGCGGCTGGCGTGGGGAGGCGTGGTGGCCGTGGGCGCCGCGCTCCTGCAGTACGGCAGTGGGCTGGGCGGGCGCGGGCTCGTCCTGCTGGCGGCCGGGCTGGTCATCCTGGTGTTCGCGCTGCCTCGGCTGCTGCCCACGGGGACGATGCGGGCGGGCCGGGGGTTCCCGACCGTCGTTCTCCTGCGCGGGCTGGCCGCCGGGGCGTCGTTCGCGGCGGACGTGTTCGTCCCGCTGATGCTGACCGGGGAGCGCGGGCTCAGCCCGACCCTGGCCGGGCTCTTCCTCACCGGGTCGGCGCTGAGCTGGTCGCTCGCGTCGTGGATCCAGGGGCGCGGGAAGTACGACCGCACACTGCTTCTGCGCGTGGGCACCGCCATGCTCGCGCTCGGCATCGCCGGGACCGGGCTGCTGGTCTTCGACGCGGTACCCGTGCTGGCGGGGCTCGGGGCGTGGCTGGTCGCCGGGTTCGGGATCGGCCTGGTCTATCCGACGCTCTCCGTCCTGACGCTCGAACTGTCCGAACCGGGTGAGGAGGGGAGGAACAGCTCGTCGCTGCAGATTGGCGAGTCGGTCTTCGCGGTCGTGATCATCGCGGCGACCGGCGCGGTCTTCGCCGGTTTCGACACCGCCCGCTGGGTGTACCTGGTGTGCTTCGGCCTGATCGTCCTCCCCGCCGCCCTCGGGATCTTCTCGGCCCACCGAGTCCAACGCTGACGCCTCCCGGCCGCCCCGCCGTCGCCCCCAGTCGCGATACCCGCGTACCGGACGAGGACGGGGGACGGGGGGGGAGGGGGCGTGCCATCTGGCGGTCGGCTCGATGGGCGGGCGCCTTGGTGGATGGCCGGGAGGAGGTCGTATCGATGGGTGGGCGGGCTCGGTGGACGGTCGGGAGGAGGTCGTAGTGAGGGGGGAGAAGTGGGCATTCACCGGCCGGGTTTGGAGCACATGCGCACAACGGGCACCATGGAAGGGCAGGTGTCCGACGAGGGGGTTCCATGCCACGTGTCCGTGAGCTAGAGGTCTTCCGGCTCGCATTGCCCTACGGCAGGCGTCCGGAGAGCATCCTGGTCAAGCTCACGGACTATGGCGGGATGACCGGCTGGGGAGAGATCGTCCAGCCCGCCGAGCGCCGTTCGGCGCG
Source organism: Sphaerisporangium corydalis (assembly GCF_025506355.1). Lineage (GTDB taxonomy): Bacteria > Actinomycetota > Actinomycetes > Streptosporangiales > Streptosporangiaceae > Sphaerisporangium > Sphaerisporangium corydalis. Next base: position 1,396 of record NZ_JANZYP010000138.1, on the reverse strand, counting down.
CTCGGGAACGTCCGGAAGCGCGGTGACCACAGGACAGTCCGCGGCCCGGGAAAGCCGGGAGCTGGACGGGACGACGGGCCGGACGGTGGAGAAGACGTCGCGCCGGACGGTGGAGGGGACGTCGGGCCGGACGGTGGAGGGAATGTCGGGTCGGACGGTCGAGGGGGCGACGGGTCGGACGGCGGACGGGGTGACAGGCCGGACGGTCGAGGGGGCGCGGTCGGCCGGTGGTCTGGGGGCCGCCATGGTGGCTCGTGACGGGGCCGCGACGGTGGCTCGTGATGGGGCCGACGGGCAGGACGATCAGTCGCTCGCCAAGACCTGGGCCACGCTGGCGGAATCACTCGCTCCCGCGCTCCTGGGCGTCGACTGGGAGCATCCCGACGAGCTGGGCACGATCCCCGGTGGCACCGCCGTCGACCTCGCCTGCTGGGACCTGTGGGCCCGCATGCGGGGGGTCCCGCTGGCGCACGCCCTGGGCGGCAGCCGCACGTCCGTGATGGCGACCGTGCGCCTGTCGGCGGAGCGGTCCCTCGAGGCCATGATCGCCCGGGTGAACCGCCATGTGTGCGCCGGGTACGCGCACGTCACTCTGGACGTCCACCCCGGCTGGGACGTCGAGCCGGTCCGCGCGGTCCGCCAGGCGTACCCGGCCCTGACGCTGGCCGTGGACGGGCGGGGGGCCTACACGGGCGCGCCGGCCGACATCACGGCGCTGGAGGCGCTGGCGGCCTACGACGTGACCGCCATCGAGCGGCCTTTTGGCGGTCCGGACTCGGCCGCCGACCTCGATCTCCATGGCGAGCTGCGGGAGCGGGTCTCCTCGCTGGTCGCGATCGAGGTGCATTCCGTGCGGGCCCTGGAGGAAGCAATAGCGGCACGCGCCGGAAGCGCCCTCCTGCTGCGCCCGTCGCGGTTCGGATCGCTCCGCGCCGTACGGACCGCGCACGACCTCGCGATGACGGCGGGCTGGGAGATCACCGCGGCCGGCGGCGCGGGCACCGGTCTCGCCCGTGCGGCCACGGTCGCCGTCGCGAGCCTGCCCGGCTGCACGCTGCCGAGCGATGTGACCGAGCCGCCGCGCAGCGCCCAGATCGTGACGCCGCCCGTCGGCGCGTCCGGGGGCGTGGTCGCGGTGCCGCTGACCCAGCCCGGCCTCGGCCACCTCGTCGACGAGGACCGCGTCCGCCGCCTCGCCGGCGACTCCTTCAAACTCTGACCGCCGACCGCCGACCGCCGACCGCCGACCGCCGACCGCCGACCGCCGACCGCCGACCGCCGACCGCCTGACCGCCTGACCGCCGACCGCCTGACCGCCTGACCGCCGGCCGCCGGGCCGCCGACCGCCTGACCGCCGGCCGCCGGGCCGCCGACCGCCTGACCGCCGGCCGCCGGG
>NZ_JANZYP010000137.1 GCF_025506355.1 Sphaerisporangium corydalis | reverse complement strand
TCCCCCGCGGAACCCCCACAATCCCCCGCAGCGCCCACCCCGCCCCTCGCGGCACCCCTCCAATCCCGCACGGCACCCACACCGCTCCCAGCGATACCCCATCCATGCCTCGAGGTGCTCACTCCGTGCCTCAGGGCACCCGTCCGGTCCCCCACGACACCCATTCCGCACCCGGCGATGCTGCTTCCAGGCCTCGGGGCGCCCACTCCGTGCCTCGGGGAGATCCAGCGGTTCCGCTCGGGGCTCCCTCGGTTCCGCTTGGGGCGGCTCCCTCGGTGCCGCAGGGGGTTGTTCCCTCCGTGCCGAGGGGAGGGTCCGCCATCGGGAGTCACCCGGCCAAGCACCCGGCAAGCCGCACGGCCCCGCGCGCGAGCCGGACCTCAGCGGACGGCAAGCCCCACCCAGGGGCCGGACGAGGTATCTCACCAGGCGATACAGCCCCGGCCGCACCGCACCAGCCCACCCAGGTCAAACCCCCATTGGCATCCGGACAAGGCATTCCGGGCACCCGCCCCCCGACGTCGCCTCCCGGCACCGCTCCTCGCCGAAGCACGGCGTCCGGGAACTCGACCTCCGAGGCTCCGACATACGAAGCCGGTCAAGCGACCGCCCCGAGAACCGAAACGTCCACCACTGATCCAATTGCCCCAGGCCCAGGAACCACCACCCCCGGCCGCCCAGCCTCCGGAACGTCCGCGTCCGACCCGACCGTCCCTGATCGCACGCCGTCCGTGTCCGACCCGACCGTGTCTGGTGGCACGCCGTCCATGTCCGATCCGACCGTGTCTGGTGGCACGCCGTCCATGTCCGATCCGGGCAATCCTGGGGTGCGGACCTCCGGGTCAGGGTTCCTGGAGTCCGGAGGTGCCGGGACGCGTGTACTGGAGGCAGAGGTACCCCATCCCACCGCCGACCGGGCCCCCTTCACCGCCCTCCCCTCAACCCGTCCCTTCATCTGCTGACCACTACGCACACTCCCCACAACCGACCGGCACAGCCGCCGTAGAACGACGCCGGCGGCATCCACTCCCGCCCCCTCCTACCGCACGTCGCCCGACGTCGAATGGCACAAGGCCTAGGGGTGCGGCCGAAGCCAGGGCGAGGGGGTTCGGGCGCAGGGGGAACGGCCGACAGGACATGCGCGGTGAAGAGTTACCGCCAGGACGGGCGCAGAGGAACGGGCAGGAAGTCAGGGCCGGACGGCCCGGAGGATGGTCCGACCTAGAACGCTGGGTGGGTCAGGACCAGTACGCCCGGGGTTGGGATCAGGACAAGGACGGATAGAGGGGGTTGCGGAGGGTCAGGGGTCGGTTAGGAGGGCGTCGGCGGTGGGGGTGCGGCGGTAGAGGACTTCGCGGCCGAGGCGTTGGCGGGCGACCAGGCCGTTTCCGCTGAGCACCGACAGGTGTTGCGAGATCGCGCCGGGAGTCAGGGACATCCGGCGGGCCAGAGTCGTGGTCGACGCCGGGTATCGCAGGGAGAGGAGGAGCTGCGCGCGCGTCTTGCCGATCAGGGCCGCGAGCGCGCCCGGCGCGGGGGGCGGGCCGGTCTCCCAGAGCGTCCCGACGCCGCGTGCCGGGTAGACGAGCATGGGCTGGTAGGGCTCGGCCATGGTCGCGATGTCCGGCCAGCGGAACACGCTGGGCACCAGGAGCAGCCCGTTGCCGCCGACCTCGCCGGAGTGGCACCACGAGCCCGTGGTGATCAGACGGTCGCCCTCCCATCGGACGGAGGGGTGCAGGTCGGCGAACAGGTCGTGGGCTCCGCCGGCGGCGAGCCGCCGGGAGCGCCACATCAGGTCCGCCTCCAGCAGGTCGTTCACGCGCGGCCAGAACTCGGCGAGCGCCAGTTCCCAGTAGGTGCCGAGGGTGTCGGCGACCCGTTCGATCCCGGCGGCGGGATCGGCCCGGAACCGGGCGATCGACCCAGCGTCCGGTGTCTCCACCCATCCGGCCTCCTCGGCGGCCTTCTCCGGAGGCGTCAGCCGTACCCGCGCGAGTTCGGCGGCGAAGTCGGGCAACGGTGTGTCAGGGGGCGGCGTGAGGAAATCCGCCATGTACCCGTGGACCGGCGTCAGGGCGAACAGTTCGTGCAGGTCGAGTGTGCCGAGCCGGGGTCGTACGGTGCGGAGCCACGGCAGGTGGACCGAGTGCCGCGCGGGCGCGCGGAGCACGCGCAGGCTCGCGACCAGCTCCCACATCGGAGAGAACGCGAACCGAAGCCGCGCCAGGTCGTCCGCCGCGAACCGCCAGTCCATCCCCATCGACTCACCCCGAACATTTCATCCACCCGAAACCACACCAAATCATCCCCAACCAAACCCACGCCCGACACCACCCCCTCCCCGAACCGATTCCGAACCTGAGCCGGGACCGCACCAAACCTCCCCAGGCGCGGAACCGGGAGTGGGACTGTGGATCTAAGGGTGTTTCCGGCCTGACCCACTGGGCGTGGTGCCCGGTGAGGAAGGTGCCGTGATGACCACGACACTGGACGATGTGACCGCGAGGAAGAACAAGCCGGAGCCGTCGGCGGAGGCGCAGGCCGCTGCGGAGTTGGTGCGGCTGGCCAAGGAGCAGGGTTTGTCGCTGACCGGGCCGGAGGGGCTGCTGAAGCAGTTCACCAAAACCGTGCTCGAGACTGCGCTGAATGAGGAGATGACCGAGCACCTCGGTTATGAAAAGCGTGATCCGGCCGGTGCCGGTTCGGGCAACGTCCGCAACGGGACCAGGCCGAAGACGGTGCTGACCGAGGCCAGCGGTCATGTCGGGATCGACGTGCCGCGGGATCGGGCCGGCACGTTCGAGCCGCAGATCGTCAAGAAGCGGCAGCGTCGGCTGAACGGCGTCGATGAGATCGTGCTGTCGCTGTATGCCCGAGGGCTCACCACCGGAGAGATCAGCTCGCACTTCGCTGAGATCTATGGCGCGTCGGTGTCGAAGGAGACGATCTCGCGGATCACCGACAAGGTGATCGAGGAGATGAACGACTGGGCCGTCCGCCCGCTGGAGGCGGTTTACGCGGCGGTGTTCATCGATGCCATCGTGGTGAAGGTCCGCGACGGTCAGGTCGCCAACCGGCCGGTCTACGCCGCGATCGGGGTCACCCTGGAGGGAGAGAAAGACGTCCTGGGGCTGTGGGCCGGCTCGGGTGGGGAGGGCGCCAAGTTCTGGATGAGCGTGCTGACCGACCTGCGTAACCGCGGGGTGCGCGATGTGTTCTTCGTCGTCTGCGATGGGCTCAAGGGGCTGCCTGAGGTGGTGGCGAACGTGTGGCCGCACACCATCGTGCAGACCTGCATCATCCACCTGATCCGCAACACCTTCCGGCTGGCCTCCAAACGGGACTGGCCCGCGTTGCAGCGACAGGTCAAACCGATCTACACCGCCGTCAACGCGACCGCCGCCCGGCAGGCGCTGGAGCGGCTCGCCGATACCTGGGGCACCCGCTACCCGGCCATCGTCAGGCTCTGGGACAACGCCTGGGAGGAGTTCATCCCGTTCTTGGACTACGACCTGGAGATCCGCCGGGTCCTGTGCAGCACCAACGCCATCGAGTCGCTGAATGCCCGCTACCGGCGGGCCATCAAGGCCCGCGGCCACTTCCCCTCCGAGCAGGCCGCATTGAAGTGTCTCTACCTCGTCACCCGGTCACTGGACCCGACCGGTCAAGGCCGGGCACGATGGGCCGTGCGATGGAAGCCGGCCCTCAACGCGTTCTCCATCACCTTCGGCGACCGGTTCCCGGCCGCCGAGACCTACTAACCCGAAGACGCTGGAAACACCTTTAGCGAG
>NZ_JANZYP010000136.1 GCF_025506355.1 Sphaerisporangium corydalis | reverse complement strand
GTCCAGCTTGACCAGGTGGTCGACGGCCTTGCGCCCAAGTCGATGGTCCTGGGCGAATTCTCGCGCCCACAGCACGAAGGCGGCGTCCAAGTCGATGAGCGTGTTGTCCAGGTCGAAGAGTGCCAGTTGCTGCACGATGATCGATCCTAGGCGAAGCCGGCAACGCCGTGCGGTGCCGAATGCCTTCAATGCTTCTGTTACCTTCGACGCCTTTGGGTCCTCCACGGACCGGTGACGGAACAGACTATGGCCAAATCGCCTGCGCCACTACACTGAAGAAGCACTGCATCGTTCACCCTCGGTGAGGCCGCCGATTCGGAATGATCGTCGACGACTGCCGGCACGACGCATTGGCCTGCCACCTCAAGCCGAAACAGCAGTCCGACATGCGTACGGCCCTAGACCGGATTCGACAAATATTGTGAGTTGACGACATTATGGGTCGAAGGTCTGCGTGACAGGGCCCAGAATAGCGGCCTCCCACACCTCGACGGAGCCGTCGGCCAGGACTGCAGTTAGTAATTTATCATCGAACGACAGGGCAAGAACCGAGCTCGCATGACCGCCGCTTGATGATTGCTTCAGCAGTTCGGGCTTGACCCGATCACGGATCTGGACCGCACCGTCGACAAAGCCGATAGCGAAACTATTCTTCACCTGTGGATCAAGTGCCAGTGCAGTGATCTGGCCGTGACCCTTGATTCTTGTGGCGAGCAGAGGCTTGTCTAATTTAGTACGATCCCAAATTTGAACGGTCCCATCGATACTGGCAGAGACAAGCGTATTTGGCGTGGTCGCATCTAGGGCAAGCGCGGTGAGAGCGCCGTGGCCAGTCACCCCCACGGCTGACGAGAGTCTTAGTTTCGCCGAGTCCCATACCTCCAGTGCGCCGTTTTCCCTTCCGACTACGAGGGTATTTTTCGCGGTAGGGTCAAACGCGACAGCGGTGACCGCACCTTGCCCGGAGACCTCTCGAACTGGCTTGCTAAGGTCTGTTGCGTCCCAAATTTGTAGTCCTCCGTCACCGAGACCTGTTGCGAGGGTATTGAGTGTCATCTTGTCGATTGCTAACGCTCGAACAGTGCTGACCTCGCCGGGATTCCCACTTCGCAAGGGGACGCGAGAGCGACCTATTTGCCATTCAGCCAGCGTACCACTAATGGATATTGCGTCGAAGATCTTGGGGTGGTTCGGATCCAGAGTGGCTAACCTGTGGACGGATGATCCTAGGATTGCAGGAGAGCCGCTGGCCGAGCGCGATGGAGATGACAGCGGAACCGATGGTGGCCTTGCCGCGTCGAGCTTTCTCTGGTATTTCGTCGAACCGAAGAGATAGCCACCGAACGCGGCTGAAATCACGACGAGCAACACGATCACCCCGCCAAGGGTAGCCCGACGACGCCGTCTAGTTAGGATTGCAATCACCACGACTAGGGCCACAATCCCGGTCGAGATGAACAGAGTCGCGAGGCCGCCTCCGGTGCTGGACTGAATAAATTGAAACACCGCAGCTACAGCACCCACAACCACGGAAAGAGTTGTCAGAGTGGCGATTTCAGCTGCTGTCAGCCGCCACCGCGAAGACGGCTGCGCGTTCACTGCTTTCCCATTTGGGTCAGACATCATCGCGGTGGTCCAATCGACGAGTAACCCATGCATATCTCCGGAACAGAGGCATTCCGCATCAGTCACTAGATCGCACGGGCTACGGATCACATATTTCTAGCTCTTACTGCGATTGAAGGCGATGGCGTTGATTGCCTTATGGCCACCTGGCAGGGCGCGGATGAGACGTTTGCTATGACCGTCCCAGATACGAGTGATCCCGTCAGCCCCGGCAGTGACCAGAGTGTCGCCCTTTGGATTGAAGGCGACGGCGTTGATTGCCTTATGGCCACCTGGCAGGGCGCGGATGAGACGTTTGCTATGACCGTCCCAGATACGAGTGATCCCGTCAGCCCCGGCAGTGACCAGAGTGTCGCCCTTTGGATTGAAGGCGACGGCGTTGATTGCCTTATGGCCACCTGGCAGGGCGCGGATGAGACGTTTGCTATGACCGTCCCAGATACGAGTGATCCCGTCAGCCCCGGCAGTGACCAGAGTGTCGCCCTTTGGATTGAAGGCGACGGCGTTGATTGCCTTATGGCCACCTGGCAGGGCGCGGATGAGACGTTTGCTATGACCATCCCAGATACGAGCGATCCCGTCAGCCCCGGCAGTGACCAGAGTGTCGCCAGGAGCGATTACGCTGGCCATCAGTCGATAGTCAGACCGCTCACCGACCATCGGCGCTGGTTCGCCCCACCGTGACGTTACGAGTATGGAAGCTAGTAGAGTGCCTGTGAGAACAAGCGCACCACAACGAATCGTTGCTAACGGAGCTAAGCGTTTCGCCGTAGCGTGGGGCGGCTCGATTTTGAATGCATTCTTAGAGGGAATATTCATGAATCCAGCCCTTTCGGGGAGTTCGCAATATTGTTGCGCGCGCATCCTGTGACTCGACATCTCCATCAGTCTGCCACACTATTTGTCTTTTGGTGACGATCCCGCATGATTATGTAATGAATGTTTCGGATGTTACCGGATCCGCAATTGTGCCATATGGGCTATTTGTACTCACTTGCCAGGCTTGAGATGAAGCTTTCATGGACTATTCGCCCATCGCATCGACTGTCACCATCAGAGCTCAGGCAGTTTGCGCAGATATAGCCTATTAGCGACTACCGGACCAAAAATTGGCATTTGTGGCCTATAGCATGATTCTCAATGGTATCGGCCAGCACTAACTCTCGTTACAACCTTTAGTGGGTGCTTGAGGGCGGCTCTCCCTCGTACCGTGGACCTGCGTTCCGCGTGATTCGGCTGACTGGAGTCGCGAATCTGGGTGTGACCTGTGCGGACATGGGTGAGAGCGCCTGAGAGGCGTTTCTCTAGGCATTGATGTTCGTGCTGGTCAGCGGGGTGTGGGTTCGAGCGCGATGATCTGCTTTGGTGCGGGATGTTGAGCTTGGCCAATAGGTCGGTCTGGGGCTTGGTGAGGGCAGTGACCTGCCGGAACAGGCCAGTGAGGCCGGTGAACGCGCCGAGGTAGAGCCGGTCGAGCTCGCGGCGGACGGTCGACCAGGTGGCGTCGCTGGTGGTCTCGGTGATGCGGATCAGCAGCAAGGCGAGCCAGCAGAGGATGACATGCGCGCGAATGCGTTTCTCGAGCCGGTGATAGACGGGCCGAAGGTAGGAACACGGCCAGGCGGGCGGTGCGGGCGTCGGGCCAGTGGTGCGCGCCCTGCAGCGTCTCGCGTTTGAACTCGGCCGCCGCGTTGTCGGCGCCGGTGCCGACCGCTCCATGTGAGCGGTTGACGCCGAGCTGGTGACAGACCTGGGCGAACTCCCGCGAGCAGTACTGCGCCCCGCTGTCGCTGTGAAACACCGAGCCCTCTAGGCGGCCCCCCGGGTGTGCGCCGCAGCTTCAAGCGCGTCGGAGACGAGCTCGGTGCGCATGTGGTCGGCGATCGACCAGCCCGCCAGCCGGCGCGAGTGCAGATCCACGACCGTGGCCAGGTAGAGGAACCGCCCGTCGCCGACGGGCAGGTAGGTGATGTCGCCGACTTTGCGGGTGTTCGGCCGCTCGGCGGTGAAGTCGCGCTGGATCAGGTCCGGCACCGGTGTCGAGTCCGGTTCGGGGATGGTGGTGCAGACCTTCTTGCGCAGGCGCAGCCCGGCGATGCCGTGCTCGCGCATCACCCGTTCCACCCGCTTGTGGTTGACCTTCACCCCGGCCGCGCGCAGCTCGGCCGTCATCCGGGGCGAGCCGTAGGTGCCGTCATGCTCGGCGTAAATCCGTCGCATCCGCTCGGCCAATGGCGGCGGGCCAGTCGCGCCGCGGCGCCCTTCAGCCATCCGTAGAAGCCTGAGCGTGACACCTGCAGCCCCCGGCACAACCGCTTCAATCCTCCGCTGGCGAGGTCGGTGCCACAGCGTCTGGCGGCGATCTCGAATAGGCCGGTGTCGGGCTTGCGAATGCCCTCGACGCCCGACAACGCGTAGCCGTCGACGACATCGTCCAGTCCTGTCCG
>NZ_JANZYP010000135.1 GCF_025506355.1 Sphaerisporangium corydalis | reverse complement strand
CCACCAACCCCCAATCACACCCCGACAATCCACCCGGCCCCCACCAACCCCAATAAGGCCCTCGCCTCCGGCTCGGACAGTTCCCCAGGGCCTACCGGCCCACTTCACCCAGCACCCCCCTGCTTTCGCCCTCGTAGAGGTGCTTACCTGGCGTCGAGACAATGGGACGTGACGCGCTGAAGCCGACGCCGTGTACCGCGATCCGCAGTGACCGTTCACGTGGTGGTCTTCGGGGTAACGGAAGACCACCCCTCTCCCGCCATCGAGGTACTTCGCACTCTCGGGCGCCAAGGCGGTGCAACGTAGCGCGGCGAAGCCGTTCGTACACGGGTCCATCGCTGACCGCTCATGTGGCGGCCTTCAGAGTGGCGGGAAACCACCCCTCCCCCGTCGAGGTACTCGCACCCTCGGGCGACGGATAGATGCCATCGCGAGTTCGAGGATCGCCCCCTCCCCGAGCCACCGCGGGGCTCAGATTTCGACGCCGAGACGGGAGGTACTTGGGGACGGTGAGACGGTGGCGCATGGAGACGGTGACCGGCGCCTCGGGCGGTGGGTGGCCGGTAGGACGTGAAGCGGGGCAAGGAAGGTTGACAGGTTAATTTCAGCTCCGACTCATGTGGTGCTGAGTTTGGTGGCCTGTGATTGATCTCGCCAAAGTCCCTCGGTTTCCCGATGGAGTTCACCCTGTGACTGCTTTGCCCCGTGTACTCGGCGTCGCCGCTGTAGCCGCCGTCCTGCTGACCTCCGGCTGCGGTGGGGGTTCGACCGCCGCGACCGGTGCCCAGGCCACGCCCAGTGGGTCTGGTGACCAGCGTGCGGCTTTCACCGAGTGCTTGCGGAAGAACGGTGTGAACATGCCCACTGGCCGCCCTCGGGTGGCACCCACGGCTCGTCCGAGCGGTTCCCCGTCAGCTCGGCCGAGCGGGAGACCGGGGGGCTTCGGCACAATGTCGCCGGAAATGCAGAAGGCGTTCGACGCGTGCCGCTCGCTGATGCCCAGAGGCGGCGGTTTCGGTCAGGGACGCGGCCCCAGAGGCGGCGTGGACGCTTCGGCGCTCCAGGCGTTCCGTTCGTGCATGAAGGACAACGGCGCCGACCTCCCGGAGAACAGCGGCATCCGCGACCTGAAGACCAGCGACCCCGCGATCGCCAAGGCCCTGGACAAGTGCCGCCCCCTCCTCCCCACCCCCCGCCCCCGCAACTCCGGCACCCAACCCACCCCACAACCTGCCGGCTGACCCCCACCAAGCTCCGGAACCGGCGAACAGCGGCCCTATAGAGCGACGGACGCGGTGCCACGGCAAGAGCATTCGTGGCGAATGACCTGATCCCGCGTTATCCCGTACCGGTGGTACGTCCTCGGCGCTCCTGTTGGACAGCGAGGATCGGAATGGCGGCGATCTTCTCCGCCGTCAGGTCGTTCCAAACGATGCCACTCGGCCGCCGCCGGTCAGCGCAGGCAATCACCTCATCAGGGGTGACGATGTAATCCACCGAAAAATCGTGCCCGGTCTCTGGGATGTCCTCGTCGAGGACCTGAAGCGCGTGAACCGGTGCGACGATCACTGTCTCCCCTGTCACCAGGCCGGCTTCGATGAGCAGTGCCACCTCAAGGTCGGAGTATCCCGCTCCCTTGCCGATACGAGCACCGGAGCGGTTGACGGCGACGCAGCCGCACACCACCAGGTCGATGGGCCGCATGTCCTCGACGCCGACACGGCGGGCGAACCGGGCCGCGCCTTTCTTGGTCGCCGCCTCCTCGACGGATACGGCGATGGTGGCGGGGTCGAGTAGGTAGAACGGTTGAAGGCCGGCCATCTTCGGTACGGCCATGTACAACCGCTTGCCGTCTTCCAGGGCACGCACCCGTACGGGGAGCTGCGCCCAATCCGGGTTGGCCTTGACGGTCGATGCCCGCTGCCAGAAATCCAGCTCGGCCACCCTCTCTGCCGTGGCCTCCGCCCCGTAGAACCCCGGGATCTTCCCGTAGGAGTCCGGCGGCACCACTCCTTCACCAAGCAACCGCCGCCAGACCTTGTCCCGGACGGCTTCTTTGGCCAGCTCGACATCCGTCACGTCCTACCAGTACCTAGGTCGCGACCATCAGGGCAAGCAGGCGGTCATTGATCTCCCTTGCCCACGGCTCGGCCCCCCACCGCCGCAACTCCCGCCCAGCGGAGAACGCCAGGTTGAGCCCACCACCTCCGCGCGTCAGCTCGACCGCATCGATGGCGCAGTGCATAGTGGCGGCGGCCTCGTCCAGTTTCTTTTGCCGTATGAGGGCCAGAGTAAGGTTGCCCAGCGCGATGGCTTGGCTCTTCTTCTTCGACGCCAAGGCATTGGCTGTGATCCGCAGAATCGGTTCCGCGCGCTGAGGAAGATCAAGGAAGAGGTAGCACGATCCACTCAGGCGGTTGAACTCGGTCGGCGTGTAATACTCCGCAGCCATGTCATCGATACTGACACGGTCAAGCTGGGCCTCGGCCTTGCGCAGTGCCCTCTCGCACTCCTTGAGGTCCCCGATCATGGCGTATCCCTCGGCGACGTGGAGCTGGCTGAGCCCGGTCAGCGAAGGGCTGGCGAACTTCGCCATCTGGATTGCTGCCTGGGCAAGCGCCAGCCCCTTCATGGTGTTCTTCTCCCCATAAAGCGCGACGAAGCTCTTGCGCAACGTGGCGTAGGACTCCACGGAGGCGTTTCCGACATGACGGGCAGCGCTCACGGCCTCATCGAGGTAGCCAAGTGGCGCGCGGTGGTCGCGCCTTTGGCTCACGTCCCAGACCAGTTGCGCCATAAGTGTGGCCGAACTGGCCTCCACCTCGTAAAGCGCGCGTCGCACGCGCGGACTCGCGGCATGTTCACGTAGGAACGTCACCTGTCCGTGTACCTGACCCGCTGCACCGAGCAGTGCGATCGACGATGTCTGATCATAGGACTCGTCAAGTCGATGAGCACGCTCGTGTAGGTGAGCCACGACCATCAAATCAGCCGACACCGGATTTTGCAGGATGTAGTTCATACGTTCGCTCGGCTCAGTCTGAACGTGCGTCACATCGTCGAGGAGGATCTGCAGTTCTCCGGCCCTGACCCTAAGAGCACGGGCAAGCTTCGGACGTATCCACGGTTGTGGTTCCGTCTCGGCCGTCTCCCAGCGGACCACCGTGGAACGCTCAACACCCAGATGCTCGGCCAAGGCTTCTTGGGTAAAACCTGCAGATTTACGGAATTGTGCGAGTTTTACGCGTTTTCTAGCCATAGCCCGCCCTCCTGACCGCGAGGCATTCACCGTAACCGACTAGCGGCCATCAACGCAGGTCAAGAGACACAATGCGTCACGGATGCATCGTTCGCGCGTTGTTTCTGCTGTGGGCTATGCCCCGTCACAGCGCTTTTCTGGTTGACACCGGACCTTGAGCCACGTGCCTGTCCGGCGACAAGTCCATTATGACCGGGGCACGCAGGCGTTCGATCGCCAGACGAGTCCCTGAATCGCACGGTGGAGGCGAGATCTGTGACAGATCCTATGAGTGGTTCGCCCTCTCGGGTGAATCCGACGGGAGACGGCCTATTAGGGGTGGTCGACCTGGTCGCGATTCCCGAGTCGGCCTCCCGGGCTCGGAAATTCGTGGGAGAGAAGTTAGGCGATGGGCACCCGGCCCTGGACGACGTAACGTTATTGGTCTCGGAGTTGGTGACCAATGCGATCAGACACTCGGATTCTCGTCATGGTGGAACGGTGACACTCTCTGTTGCGGATCGCGGGGATCATGTCCGCGTGGATGTCGTCGTGCGGGAGGAAAGAACGCTCCCCGGGTCTCCGAAGACGTTCGCGATGAAGGCGGTCGGGGTCTGAGACTGGTCGCCGGGCTTTCGCGAGAGTGGGGGATCTACGAAGACGAAGCCGGGCGCGCGGTCTGGTTCAAGGTGCTTTATACGTATAACGGACGCGATGAGAATGAGGACAGCGCTGCCCGAAGGACCTCGGAGCACACAGCAAGCTTCGAGTTCGCACTCCCGTCTACGCGGGAGATGCTTGGTAGCGCGTCAGTGGGTGGTGAGCTGGTGTCAACACCGGCTGAACCGTGGCTCTGGCACTAATTTCGTGAGGTTGACCCTCGTCAGTCGGCGAGGAGGACGCGTTTGCGCAGGAGGTCGGGGTTGGCGCGGCCGTACATCTGTCGTTTGAGCATCTTGACGCGGTTGACGTGGC
>NZ_JANZYP010000134.1 GCF_025506355.1 Sphaerisporangium corydalis | reverse complement strand
CGGGGCCAGCCACAGCCCGTCGGCGCCGGCGGCGACCGCGGCGGCGGCCAGCCCGGCGTCCTCGCCCAGCGCCGCGAGGACCGGGCGCCCGGTGCGCCGCCCCGCGGCCCGCAGGAGCGCGAGGTCGGCCACAGGGTGCGCGGGCCCGCCGCCCTCGCACAGGACCACGTCGCCGCCGCCCTCGGCCGCGCAGTGGCCCGCGGCGTCCAGCCAGGCGTCCAGGGAGTCCCCCGGGCAGCGCTGCACGACCACGGGCAGGCCGAGCCGCGCGGCGGCGCGCAGCAGCGACGGGTCGCCGGTCCACCCGGCCCCGACCACCACGGCGTCGGCGTGCTCGGCGACGGCGGGCAGGTCGCCCGCCGAACCCGGCTCGACGAGCAGCGGCCCCTGCCAGGCGGCCCGCGCCTCGGCGACGGCGCCGTCGTGGGTGCGGTCCCGCAGGCTCAGCCAGCGCGCGTCGGCGCCCTGCCCCGCTCCTGCGGGGCCCTCCACGACGACGGCGGGACCCTCACCAACGGTGATGGTCCCGATCCGCACGGCACGCCTGCCTGGCTGCCCGGTCGATGACATGTCGGCTCCCTCTCTGGGCGCCGGCCGCGGCGGCGGGCCGGCGGGTCGCGACGAAAAAGGCAGAGACGCACTCGTCTCCGCCCTGGTGCCCGCTCCCGATGGTCGCTAGATCATGTGGCCGCGACCGGCGCTCTCCGAACCGGCCGGATGAACATGAAATAGCAAGTCATAGGTACCGAGGTTATCAGCCGAGCGCCATTTGGTGGACGCCACGTCTCACATACCGGACGGTCTGCCGGGAGCGGCGTTTGCGTGTGCGCAGGGCTATGGGACGATTCAGTGGCCTGGAAGGGGGTAGCGGCGGGTGATGTCGGAAGCACGGCCGGACGGTGGGCGGCAGGGACGCCGCGTGGCCGGCCGCTACCAGCTACTGGAGCCGATCGGCCGGGGCGGCATGGGCATCGTCTGGCGTGCCCATGACGAGCTGCTCGACCGCGCCGTCGCCGTCAAGGAGGTCCGCTATCCCGGCGACCCCCAGGACGACGAGGTCGCCGAGCTCAACCGGCGCACACTGCGCGAGGCGCGTGCCGCGGGCCGGCTGACCCACCCGAACGTCGTGGTCGTCCACGACGTCATCGAGGAGAACGGCCGCCCCTGGATCGTCATGCAGCTCGTCGACGCCCGATCGCTCGGGCAGGTGCTGCGCGACGACGGGCCGCTGCCGGTCCGCATGGTGGCCGAGATCGGGCTGCAGATCCTCGAGGCGCTGCGCACCGCCCACGCCGCCGGCGTCCTGCACCGCGACGTCAAGCCCGAGAACGTGCTGCTCACCGACGACGGCCGGGTGGTGCTGACCGACTTCGGCATCGCGCGCATGGAGACCGACACGACGATGACCCGCACGGGCCTCGTCGGCACCCCCGCCTTCATCGCCCCCGAGCGGCTGCGCGGGCACTCCGCCCAGCGCGAGTCCGACCTGTGGTCGCTCGGCGCCACCCTGTACGCCGCCGTCGAGGGGCGGCCCCCGCACGACAAGGGCATGGCGATGGCGACCATGCACGCCGTGCTGAACGACGAGCCCGAGCCCGCGCTCCGCGCCGGGCGCCTCGGCGCCGTGCTGTCCGGCCTGCTGGAGAAGGACCCCGACCGGCGGCTCAGCGCCGACCAGGCCGAGCGCATGCTCCGCGCCGTCGCGGAGGACCGTTCCTCCGCTCCCCCGGCGAGCCGGCTGACGATGCCGGCGACGCCGCTCCCCGTGCCGCCCACCAGCCCGCCGCGCAAGCGGCCGAAGGAGCCGCGCCGTCCCGCCGAGGGCGCCCGGCCCCAGCGGCCCGCCCCGGAGGCGGTCTCCCCCGTCCAGGCGGACGGGCGCGCGGGCGCGGAGGCCCTGGAGCGGGTCCAGTCGCTCAAGCAGGCCCCGGCGCCCGGCAAGGGCGCGCCGCCGGCCAAGGGCGCACCGCCTCCCGCGTCCGCGACGCCCGCCGAGGCCCCGCCCGGCAAGGGCACACCACCCGGCGGCGGCCCGTCGTCCGGCAGGGGTGCGTCGTCCGGTAACGGCCCGTCGTCCGGCAGGGGCACGCCGTCCATGCAGGGGCAGGCGTACGGGGCCCCCGCCCCTGACCGCGACCCGGCCGCCGAGCAGGCGTCGCCGTCCCGCGCGGCCGTCCCCGCGCCCCGCGACCCGGCCGGTGAGGCGCCCGGCGCCGACGACCCCACCGGCCCGGCGATCGTCCCCGCCCCCGCACGCGAGGACGCCGCCGCATCGGACGAGCCGTCCGGCGAGTCCGCGGCCGGCCCGGGTACCGACGCCGGGCCGCCGGACCCCCGTCCCGCCCCGGAGTCCCCGCGCCCGGCCGCCAGGAAGGCCCCCGTCCAGCCGGTCAAGGCACCGGTCCAGCCCGTCAGGCCGCCCGTGCGGCCCGCCGAGCCGCCCGTCACGCCCGGCGAGGGTCCCGAGACCCACCGGCCGACGCGCGTCCCGAGGCCGGCGCGGAGCCCCGAGGAGACCCGCCCCGAGACCCGCAGGCGCCCCTACGCCCCCGCGCCCGCCACCGGCGACTACTCGGCGGCCGGCCCGCCCGCCGGCGACCCGCCGACCTCGATCGACCACGGCGCCACCTCCGTGGACCACGCCGCGACCTCGATGGAGCCGCCGCTGGTCCCCATGGCGGGCGGCGACGAGCGCGGCGGCCGGCCGCTGCCCCTCCTGCGCGTCGCGCTGGTGGCCGTCCCCGCCGTCCTGGTCGTGGCGGGCGTCGCCCTGTGGCTGGGCGCCCGGGACGCCTCCGACACCACCGGCGCCCGGTCCTCGGCCTCGGGGGCGGCCGCGTCGCCGGGCGCCTCCACCTCGGCCCCGGAGTCGGACCCCCCCTCCGGCTCCCCCTCGACGTCCCCCCCGGCCTCGCCCTCCGCCACCCCGAGCGAGACCCCGAAGCCGTCCGCCACGCCGAAGCCCGACAAGCCCGGCCCCGGGGACGTCCCCAAGGGCTGGCACAAGTACAAGGACGGCACCGGCTTCTCGATCGCCCTGCCCAAGGGGTGGCGACGCGCCGAGCAGAGCGGCACGCAGATCACCTTCCGCGGCCCCGACGCCGACACCCACCTGCTCATCGACCAGACCACGACCCCGAAGTCCAACGCCAAGAAGGACTGGGAGAACCAGGAGCCGTCCGCGCGCGGCCGGTTCCCGGGGTACCGGCTGGTCGGCATCAAGGCCGTGGACTACTGGAAGACCGCCGCCGACTGGGAGTTCACCTACAGCTCGGGCGGCGGGCGCGCCCACGTCGTCAACCGGGGCTTCGTCACCGGCAAGCACCACGGGTACGCGCTCTACTGGAAGACCTCCGACAAGGACTGGAAGAAGCGGCTCGACCTGTTCCACACCTTCGCCGCCACCTTCAAGCCCGCCAAATAACGGTCACGCTCCCGGCGGGTCCCGGCTATGGGACGATGCGGGAACGGAAAGGAGGCGGGCCCCGTGACGGCGGAGACGCAGCGCCGGGTCGCCGGCCGGTACCGGCTCCTGGAGCCGATCGGCCGTGGCGGCATGGGCGTGGTCTGGCGGGCCCACGACGAGCTCCTGGACCGTGTGGTGGCGGTGAAGGAGGTCCTGTACCACGCGCTGGGCGACGAGGACCGCGTGGCCTTCAACCGGCGCACCATCCGCGAGGCGCGCGCCGCCGGCCGCCTGGACCACCCGTCGGTGGTCGTCGTCCACGACGTCATCGAGGAGGACGGCCGGCCCTGGATCGTCATGCAGCTCGTCCGGGCGCGCTCGCTCGGCCAGGTGCTGCGCGAGGGCGGGCCCCTGGCCCCGGCCGCGGTCGCCGAGATCGGCGCGCAGATCCTCGACGCGCTGTGCGCCGCGCACGCCGCGGGCGTGCTGCACCGCGACGTGAAACCCGAGAACGTCCTGCTGACCGACTCCGGCCGGGTCGTCCTGACCGACTTCGGCATCGCCACGATGCCCGAGGAGACCGCGCTCACCACGACCGGCAACCTGTCCGGCACCCCGGCGTTCATCCCCCCCGAGCGGCTCCAGGGCCTGCCGGCGGGGCCCGAGTCCGACCTGTGGTCCCTCGGCGCGACGCTGTACGCCGCCGTGGAGGGCAGGCCGCCCTTCGACCGGGGCGCGCCCGTGCCCACGATGGCCGCGGTGCTCAGCGACCCGCCCGAGCCCACCCGGCTCGCCGGGCCGCTCGACCCGGTGATCCAGGGGCTGCTGCGCAAGGAGCCCGCCCGGCGGATGCGCGCCGCCGAGGCCGCCGAGGCGCTGCGCCGGGTCGCCAGCGGGCACGCCCCGGGCGCCACCCGGCCGGCGATCCCCGGTACGGCGCGGCGCGGCCGGTCGCCGGCCCGGGTCGCCCTGCTGGCGGGCCTGCCGGTGGTGCTCGTCGCGGCCGGCGTGGGCGGGTGGTTCGGGTACCGGCGGATCACCTCCGCGTCGACCTCGACGCCGATCACCTCCGAGGCGGCGACCT
>NZ_JANZYP010000133.1 GCF_025506355.1 Sphaerisporangium corydalis | reverse complement strand
ACCCCCCACCCCCGCCCTGTCCCACGGAGGATCTCTTCCAGGCGGTACCAGGCTCTGGAAACGCGTCAGGCCCCGGCGCATCGGAGCGCGCCAGGGCCTTTCAGGTCTACGGCGTTGGGCGGCAGGTCCGGCCGGGGCCACCGGCCGGTTGTCGTCAACGCGTACCGGTCAGAACCGGTCGGGGAAGAAGATCTTGATCTCGCGAGCCGCGGACTCGGGCGAGTCGGACCCGTGGACGATGTTCTCGCCGATCTCCAGGGCGTGGTCGCCGCGGATCGTGCCGGGGGCCGACTTCACCGGGTCGGTGGCGCCGGCGAGGGCACGGAAGGCCTCCACCGCGCGATGGCCCTCGAGGACCATCGCGACCAGGGCGCCGGAGGTGATGAACTCGACGAGCTCCCCGAAGAACGGCTTCTCGGCGTGCTCGGCGTAGTGGGCCTTGGCGGTCTCGGCGTCCAGCGTGCGGAGATCCATGGCCACGACCTTGAGACCCTTGCGCTCCACGCGGGCGATCACGTCACCGATGAGGCCGCGGCGGACACCGTCGGGCTTGATCAGGACAAGCGTGCGCTCGGACACGGGTATCTCCTTTGTTGTGATCGCCGGCATGTCGCGCGCGACATGCCGGCAAGAGGGGAAGCGTGTGCGCAGCTTACCGGCCAACGACCCCCCCGAAGTCCCCACCAGAATGACCTCAAGACCACCCGCCGCCAGACCCCGCTGGAACCAGGCCATCCGCCGCCAGTCCTCACTACTCGCACCACACTTGAGATCGGGTCACCGAGCGGCCGACCTCGCCACACCCCGCGCAGGCGCGACTCCAAGGCCCCCGACCAGGCGGACCGCCATCACCCGCACCAGGAGCGACCCGGGGTCACCGGGTGGTGGGGCCGGGGCCGTTCGGGCCGGGAGTCGCTTCGGGGGACTGGGTGGGGGGTGGGACGACCGGGATGATCGAGGTGTCGGGACCCTCGGCATACGGGCGGTCGTCACCAGGATGCCGCTCCCCGCCACCTGCGGAGATCGGCTCCGTGCCACCTGCTCGATAGGTCCGCCCGCGGCCCGGCGGGTACGAATCCTCTTCACCTACGGGGTCGTGCCGCACGCCGTACATTTCACCTACGGGGTCGTGCCGCGCGCCGTCCACCGAGTACGGATCTCTGGCCTCTGGAGGATCCTCCCAGGCGGCCGCGAACCCAGGGGTACCGTGACGCGCCGAGCGAGCGGTGCCGAGCGCGTCCGTACCCGCCAGGGCCGGCTCAGGGACCCGGCGGGCGAGCACCGCGCCCAGCGCCAGCACGATGACGACGGCGAAACCCGCGACCAGCGCCCAGATGTGCAGGGCGCCGACGAACCCGTCGACCATGGCCTGCGAGGTGACCTTCCCAGACGTACTGACCGCCCGCAGCCGGCCGACCTGGATGCCCGTGCCGAGCAGGAAGCCACTGAGGACCGCAGGGAAGCCGAGGGACACCCCGAACAGGGCGGCGTTCAAGCTCGTGCCCCGGAGGGCCGACGTCACCGCCACGGCCGCGCCGGCCGTCAGGAGCGTGAACGGCACGATCAGCGGCGTCCCCGAAGCCTCGGGGACGAAGAGGCGCACCGCGCACAACCCCACGACCATGGTCACCAGCCCGCCCACGACGAGCCTGGGCACGAGCGCCCCGCCCGCCCTCGCCGCCATCAGCGCGGCGGCGACCGCGATCACCCCGGCGAGCACGAAGGGGATCCACATCCCCGAAAGCCCGGGCCCGCCGAGGCCGCCGAGCTCCACATAGGTGACCTGCGCTGCGGTGGGCAGCACCACGAGGCCGACGGCCACCATGACGAACGCCAGCACTCGGGCGCCCGGCCCCTCCGCCCGCGCCACGGCCGCCATCACCAGCAGCACGAGCACCGCCACGGAGGCGGCGGCGACGATCAGCCCCGACGGCCAGTTGAACGTGGTCCCGAAGGCCAGGACGGCGACGCCGGCCGCCGAACCACCGGCGAGCACCAGTTGCCGGCGCCCGGCCGGGAAAGCCTCCGGACGACGCGCGACGACCCCGTCCCTGGCGGCCCGCGAAAGCATGAAGTAGGCGGCGGCGAGGGCGAGCGCCACACCGGTCAGCAGCGGGTACGGCTGCAGGGTCACGCGCCACGACGTCACCTCGTCGAGCGGCCACAGGGCCAGCGCCTGCGCCCCGAGGAGGCCCGCGGCCAGCGCACCCGCCCAGATGGGCACCAGGACGCCCCGGGCCGTGCCGGGCCGCTCCCAGGCCGCGGCGAACGTCGCCGGGATGAGCAGGCCGGCACCGACGCCGTGCAGCACCCGCAGCGCGCCGACGGCCAGCGTCGACCCGGCGAACCCGCCGGCCACGTCGGCCAGGGCGAGAAGCGCCAGCCCTGCCACCAGGATCGGCGCCGGTGGGGACCGTCTCAACGCCGCCGCGGCCAGCGGCACGGCGCACAGCATCACGGGCAGCGCCAGCCCGTGGGCCCTCAGGATGCCCACCCCCGCGATCTCGGGCGGAAGCAGCGCGGACACCACGGAGATGGTGTTGGGGATGGCGACGATCGCCAGCGGAACGGCGAGCGCGGTGAGTAGCCCGACGATCACGTCGAGTACCAGGGGCAGGCGGTTGACCCTGCCTAGACTCGCGAGGCCTGCGGCCTGGATTGGGGGGACGGCCATACTCGCAGACTTTAGCGTTAAGTCACGCCCTCGACACGACGAGCGACGAAAATGGCCGTCACCCAAAGCGCGGCGAAGATGACGCCGAGGAAGAACATCATGGGGACGAGGAAGCCCGTGGCGATGGCGAACACCTGCAGCACGCTGCCCGCGATGTAGGCGAACGGCCGCTTGAGCAGGCCCGCGACCAGCACACACGCCACCGCGAGCCCTATGCCGACGGTGACGGCGACGCTGGGCGCGACATGGTTGACCATGATGGCCACGGGCGTGATCAGGCCCAGCACGATGGCCTCCATGCCGAGCACGCTGGCGCACAGGCGCCGCATACCCGGAGTGACGGTGATGTTCACGCCAGCGCTCCTCTGACACCCATGCCCGACTCGGACCCTCTCCCGCCCATCCCACCGGCCCGGTGGCGGGCGTGCGCCGGCTCCCTCATCGGCCGCCCGTCGCCTTCAGCAGCATGCGGGCGTCGGCGACCGTGACGACCGAACCCGTGATCAGCACCCCGGCGCCGACGGCCTCGCCGGTCTCCTCGGCCAGGCCGAGGGCGATGTCGATCGCGTCGTCGATCCTCGCGGCCTGGTGGACGCGGTCGCCGCCGAAGATGCCTTCGGCCAGCGCGGCGAGCTCCTCGGGATCCATGGAGCGAGGAGAGGAGTTCCTGGTGACGACGAGCTCCTCCACGACCGGCTCCAGGAGCTCCAGGACGCCGACCACGTCCTTGTCGGCCATCACCGCGATCACGGTCACGAGCCTGCTGAACCCGAAGGACTCGTCCAGTGCCTGGACCACCGACTCCATCGCACCCGGATTGTGAGCGGCGTCCACGACCACCGTCGGCCCGCGGCGCACGACCTCCAGCCTGCCGGGCGAGGTCACCTGCGCGAACGCCCGTCGTACGAGCTCGATGTCCAGGGGGTCGTCACCCCCGGTGAGGGCCTCGACCGCGGCGAGCGCGCAGGAGGCGTTGCCGGCCTGATGCTCACCGAAGAGCGGGAGATACACGTCCTCGTATACGCCCTTGAGACCCTGCAGCCGCAGGAGCTGGCCGCCCAGGGCGATCTCCCGCTGCGTGACGCCGAACTCCAGCCCTTCCCTGGCGACCGTGACACCCGTCTCGGCCGCGTGCCGGAGCAGGACCTCGGCGGCCGCCAGCGGCTGCTGGGCGATGATCGCGGTCGCCCCCGGCTTGATGATGCCGGACTTCTCGCGCGCGATGGTCTCGATGTCGGGGCCCAGATAGTCCACGTGGTCAAGGGAGATGGGGGTGATGACGGCCACGGCGCCCTCGGCGACGTTGGTCGAGTCCCAGGTGCCGCCCATTCCGACCTCGATGACCGCGACGTCGACGGGCGCGTCCGCGAAGGCCGCGAAGGCCATGGCCGTGAGCGTCTCGAAGAACGACAGCCGGCCCTGCTGCTGGTCGATCAGCTCGAGATAGGGGTGGACGTCCTCGTAGACCTCGACGAAACGGTCCTCGGAGAGCGGTTCGCCGTCGATGGTGATCCGCTCACGCATGGAGCTGAGGTGCGGGCTGGTGAACCGGCCCACGCGGAGGTTGCGCTCGCGCAGGAGGCTGTCGACCATACGGGCGGTGCTCGTCTTGCCGTTGGTGCCGGTGATGTGGACGACCGGATAGGACCGCTGAGGCTGGCCCAGCAGATCCATCAGGACGTTGATCCGGTCCAGGGTGGGATCGATGTCCCACTCCACACCTCGCTGCAAGATCGCCTTTTCGACCGCCTGATATTCCACCCCTGAAGCCTACTTACCAGCGCACCCGCCCCGTGCCACCACCCGCCCGCACCCCCACGACCACACGAAATAAGCCGCCGACCCCAAACAACCAGCAGCCCCACGAGACCCCGGCAAACCCTCCCCGCCAATTCCCCCAAACACAAAAGGCCACCCACACCGCGAATCGCCCCGTGAACGCGAAAAGCCACCCACACCGCGAATGGCCCCCGTGAACGCGAAAAGGCCACCCACATGGTGGATGGCCTGGTAAACGCAGGAAGGGCCGCCCACAATCGTGGGCGGCCCTTACCTACACACACATATTGTTAAGTTTTGTCCGGCGGCGTCCTACTCTCCCACACCGTCCCCGGTGCAGTACCATCGGCGCTGGAAGGCTTAACTTCCGGGTTCGGAATGTAACCGGGTGTTTCCCTTCCGCCATGACCGCCGTAACCCCATGAAACACACAACCACAGGC
>NZ_JANZYP010000132.1 GCF_025506355.1 Sphaerisporangium corydalis | reverse complement strand
GTGGTGTTCGCCGGGATTTCTTCAGGCATTGTTTGGAGAGTTTGATCCTGGCTCAGGACGAACGCTGGCGGCGTGCTTAACACATGCAAGTCGAGCGGAAAGGCCCTTCGGGGTACTCGAGCGGCGAACGGGTGAGTAACACGTGAGTAACCTGCCCCTGACTTTGGGATAAGCCTGGGAAACTGGGTCTAATACCGGATATGACCTGTTGCGGCATCGCATGCGGGTGGAAAGTTTTTTCGGTTGGGGATGGGCTCGCGGCCTATCAGCTTGTTGGTGGGGTAGTGGCCTACCAAGGCGACGACGGGTAGCCGGCCTGAGAGGGCGACCGGCCACACTGGGACTGAGACACGGCCCAGACTCCTACGGGAGGCAGCAGTGGGGAATATTGCGCAATGGGCGGAAGCCTGACGCAGCGACGCCGCGTGGGGGATGACGGCCTTCGGGTTGTAAACCTCTTTCAGCAGGGACGAAGTTGACGTGTACCTGCAGAAGAAGCGCCGGCTAACTACGTGCCAGCAGCCGCGGTAATACGTAGGGCGCAAGCGTTGTCCGGAATTATTGGGCGTAAAGAGCTCGTAGGTGGCTTGTCGCGTCTGCCGTGAAAGCCCATGGCTTAACTGTGGGTCTGCGGTGGATACGGGCTGGCTAGAGGTAGGTAGGGGCAAGCGGAATTCCTGGTGTAGCGGTGAAATGCGCAGATATCAGGAGGAACACCGGTGGCGAAGGCGGCTTGCTGGGCCTTACCTGACGCTGAGGAGCGAAAGCGTGGGGAGCGAACAGGATTAGATACCCTGGTAGTCCACGCTGTAAACGTTGGGCGCTAGGTGTGGGGTCCTTCCACGGATTCCGTGCCGTAGCTAACGCATTAAGCGCCCCGCCTGGGGAGTACGGCCGCAAGGCTAAAACTCAAAGGAATTGACGGGGGCCCGCACAAGCGGCGGAGCATGTTGCTTAATTCGACGCAACGCGAAGAACCTTACCAAGGTTTGACATCGCCCGGAAACATCCAGAGATGGGTGCCTCTTCGGACTGGGTGACAGGTGGTGCATGGCTGTCGTCAGCTCGTGTCGTGAGATGTTGGGTTAAGTCCCGCAACGAGCGCAACCCTTGTTCCATGTTGCCAGCACGCCCTTCGGGGTGGTGGGGACTCATGGGAGACTGCCGGGGTCAACTCGGAGGAAGGTGGGGATGACGTCAAGTCATCATGCCCCTTATGTCTTGGGCTGCAAACATGCTACAATGGCCGGTACAGAGGGTTGCGATGCCGTGAGGTGGAGCGAATCCCTAAAAGCCGGTCTCAGTTCGGATTGGGGTCTGCAACTCGACCCCATGAAGTCGGAGTCGCTAGTAATCGCAGATCAGCAACGCTGCGGTGAATACGTTCCCGGGCCTTGTACACACCGCCCGTCACGTCACGAAAGTCGGCAACACCCGAAGCCCGTGGCCCAACCAGCTTGCTGGGGGGAGCGGTCGAAGGTGGGGCTGGCGATTGGGACGAAGTCGTAACAAGGTAGCCGTACCGGAAGGTGCGGCTGGATCACCTCCTTTCTAAGGAGCACCGGCTACGGTCTGCCGTAGGTGGCACATGTCACCGTGCGGGGGTCGTGGTCCATGGTCGTGTCCACAAGCGTTCGTCTTGTGCGCGGCCGGCTCATTAGTGGAGCACTGGCTATTCGGATCGTCGGGGTCGTCTCGATGGTTGGTACCGCCGCAGGTTCCCGTCTCTCCTTCGTGGGGGGTGGGGGTTGCGGAGTGGGAAGACCGTACGGGGTGGTCATGGCTGATCCGGGCACACTGTTGGGTCCTGAGGAAACGGGCCGAAGCGCGCGGGGCCGCCGCGACCAGGGGTTTTGTCCCTGATCGCATGCCATGATCGTTGATCGTGGTGGCGGTCTTGCTGCTTGTCGGTTGTCGTTTTCCTTGTTCATGGGACCAGTCTTCCGTCATACCGGTTCATTCTGTTGGCCAGGTTTCTGGTTGGTGGTTTGGGTGCTGGTGGTGGGTTGGGCTGGTGGTCCTGTTTGTTGTTTGTGAATTGCATAGTGGACGCGAGCATCTTTGTGGCCAAGTTTTTTAGGGCACACGGTGGATGCCTTGGCATCAGGAGCCGATGAAGGACGTGGGAGGCTGCGTTAAGCCTCGGGGAGTCGCCAACCAGACGTTGATCCGGGGATGTCCGAATGGGGAAACCTAGCACCAGTCATGTGGTGTTGCCGCCGCCTGAATGTATAGGGCGGTTGGTGGTAACGCGGGGAAGTGAAACATCTCAGTACCCGTAGGAAGAGAAAACAATAGTGATTCCGTGAGTAGTGGTGAGCGAAAGCGGATGAGGCTAAACCATGCGCGTGTGATAGCCGGCAGGTGTTGCGTGTGTGGGGTTGTGGGACCCTCTGGGAGAGGCTGCCGTCTTTCCAAACAGTGATAAATCGATGGGGTAGTCGAAGCTTCTGGGAAGTTGCGCCGTAGACCGTGAGAGTCGGGTAGGCGAAACTCTGTCGACTGTTTGAGGGGATCCCAAGTAGCACGGGGCTCGAGGAATCCTGTGTGAATCTGCCAGGACCACCTGGTAAGCCTAAATACTCCCTGATGACCGATAGTGAACAAGTACCGTGAGGGAAAGGTGAAAAGCGCCCCGGTGAGGGGTCGTGAAATAGTACCTGAAACCGTGTGCCTACAAGCCGTAGGAGCTTAACCGGAGCTTGCTTCGGTTGTGATGTGACTGCGTGCCTTTTGAAGAATGAGCCTGCGAGTTATGGTGTGTGGCGAGGTTAACCCGTGTGGGGGAGCCGTAGCGAAAGCGAGTCTGAATAGGGCGTATGAGTCGCATGCTGTAGACCCGAAGCGGAGTGATCTACGCATGGGCAGGTTGAAGCGCGGGTAAGACCGTGTGGAGGACCGAACCCACCAGGGTTGAAAACCTGGGGGATGACCTGTGTGTAGGGGTGAAAGGCCAATCAAACTCCGTGATAGCTGGTTCTCCCCGAAATGCATTTAGGTGCAGCGTCACGTGTTTCTTGCCGGAGGTAGAGCACTGGATGGCTGATGGGCCTTACCGGGTTACTGACGTCAGCCAAACTCCGAATGCCGGTAAGTGAGAGCGTGGCAGTGAGACTGCGGGGGATAAGCTCCGTAGTCGAGAGGGAAACAGCCCAGACCACCGACTAAGGCCCCTAAGCGTGTGCTAAGTGGGAAAGGATGTGGAGTCGCAGAGACAACCAGGAGGTTGGCTTAGAAGCAGCCACCCTTGAAAGAGTGCGTAATAGCTCACTGGTCAAGTGATTCCGCGCCGACAATGTAGCGGGGCTCAAGTACACCGCCGAAGTCGTGGCATTCACACATTAAACCCGGTGCGGTTTACCCGTATCTAGGTGTGTGGGTGGGTAGGGGAGCGTCGTGCAGCCGGTGAAGCAGCCGAGTGATCGAGTTGTGGAGGCTGTGCGAGTGAGAATGCAGGCATGAGTAGCGAATCAGAAGTGAGAAACTTCTGCGCCGGATGACCAAGGGTTCCTGGGCTAGGCTAATCCGCCCAGGGTAAGTCGGGACCTAAGGCGAGGCCGACAGGCGTAGTCGATGGACAACGGGTTGATATTCCCGTACCCGCGGGCACGCGCCCATATCGAATCCAGTGATACTAAGGGTCCTTAAGCCCCTGTTGCACCCTTCGGGGTGTTGGGTGAGGCTGAACGCCTGGCCTGATCTGGTAGTAGGTAAGCGATGGGGTGACGCAGGAGGGTAGCCCATCCCAGGCGATGGTTGTTCCTGGGGTAAGCATGTAGCCCGTGGCATAGGTAAATCCGTGCCGCATTAAGGGTGAGATGTGATGCCGAGCCGATTGTGGTGAAGTGGGTGATCCCGTGCTGCCGAGAAAAGCCTCTAGTGAGTGTGCCGGCGGCCCGTACCCTAAACCGACTCAGGTGGTCAGGTAGAGAATACCGAGGCGATCGGGTGAACTGTGGTTAAGGAACTCGGCAAATTGCCCCCGTAACTTCGGGAGAAGGGGGACCTTTACTGGTGATGGGTTTTGCACCCGGAGCTGGTGGGGGTCGCAGTGGCCAGGGGGAAGCGACTGTTTACTAAAAACACAGGTCCGTGCGAAGTCGTAAGACGATGTATACGGACTGACGCCTGCCCGGTGCCGGAACGTTAAGGGGACCGGTTAGTGCACTTTCGGGTGTGCGAAGCTGAGAACTTAAGCGCCGGTAAACGGCGGTGGTAACTATAACCATCCTAAGGTAGCGAAATTCCTTGTCGGGTAAGTTCCGACCTGCACGAATGGCGTAACGACTTCCCCGCTGTCTCAACCACAGACCCGGCGAAATTGCACTACGAGTAAAGATGCTCGTTACGCGCAGCAGGACGGAAAGACCCCGGGACCTTCACTACAGCTTGACATTGGTGTTTGGGACGGCTTGTGTAGGATAGGTGGGAGACGGTGAAGCTGTCACGCTAGTGGTGGTGGAGTCTTTGGTGAAATACCACTCTGGTCGTTTTGGATGTCTAACCCGCGCCCGTGTATCCGGGTGGGGGACAGTGTCTGGTGGGTAGTTTAACTGGGGCGGTTGCCTCCTAAAGAGTAACGGAGGCGCCCAAAGGTTCCCTCAGCCTGGTTGGCAATCAGGTGGCGAGTGTAAGTGCACAAGGGGGCTTGACTGTGAGACCGACAGGTCGAGCAGGAGCGAAAGCTGGGACTAGTGATCCGGCGGTGGCATGTGGAAGCGCCGTCGCTCAACGGCTAAAAGGTACCCCGGGGATAACAGGCTGATCTTCCCCAAGAGTCCATATCGACGGGATGGTTTGGCACCTCGATGTCGGCTCGTCGCATCCTGGGGCTGGAGTAGGTCCCAAGGGTTGGGCTGTTCGCCCATTAAAGCGGTACGCGAGCTGGGTTTAGAACGTCGCGAGACAGTTCGGTCCCTATCCGCTGCGCGCGCAGGAGACTTGAAAGGGGCTGTCCCTAGTACGAGAGGACCGGGACGGACGAACCTCTGGTGTGCCAGTTGTTCTGCCAAGAGCACGGCTGGTTGGCTACGTTCGGGAGGGATAACCGCTGAAAGCATCTAAGCGGGAAGCCTGCCTTGAGATGAGGTCTCCCACCCTGCGAGGGGGTAAGGCTCCCAGTAGATCACTGGGTTGATAGGCCGGAGGTGGAAGCATCGTAAGGTGTGGAGCTGACCGGTACTAATAGGCCGAGGACTTGACCACAAAGCA
>NZ_JANZYP010000131.1 GCF_025506355.1 Sphaerisporangium corydalis | reverse complement strand
GTCCAGCTTGACCAGGTGGTCGACGGCCTTGCGCCCAAGTCGATGGTCCTGGGCGAATTCTCGCGCCCACAGCACGAAGGCGGCGTCCAAGTCGATGAGCGTGTTGTCCAGGTCGAAGAGTGCCAGTCGCTGCACGATGATCGATCCTAGGCGAAGCCGGCAACGCCGTGCGGTCCACATCATGGGTGCTTCCTGGACCAGCGGGGTTGCTCGATCCTCGCCCCGTTTGCATGAGCGACCTGCGGAAACGCTCCTGGATCCATCCCACGCATATCCCACAGCCTCTGACATACGGCTGCTTATGGTGGCTCACGGCTGCGTGGAGCTGAGGATTCAATACGAGAACAGGCCCAGGTCAGGGGCATGTTCGCTGGTCAGGTGAGTGCCCCCGGCAGGATTCGAACCTGCGGCACCCGCTTTAGGAGAGCGGTGCTCTATCCCCTGAGCTACGGAGGCTGGGGTCTGGAGTAAGCGTACCGAAAGGTGAGCACCGCGTGGGCCGTGGCGTGGCTTGGCTTTTGGGGTTCGTATCTCATGTGTGGTCTGAGCTGGGGTAAAGGCCTGACATGCCAGCAACGTGCGGTAGCTCTGGGTGACTACTGTCACGCAGCGTGACTGTGGAGCGGCGGGAGTGTGGGCGGAGACGCCACGGGGTTCGTCCGGGTGTGCTCGTGGTGGCGATGTTGGCGCCTGCGGTCCTTGCGCTCGGGTTGCTCGTGGCTGAACTCACTGGATATGAGGAGCAGGTACGGAGCGCGTCGCGGCAGGCGGTGGAGATGAAGGCCATGGCGCGTTGGGAACAGGTGCCGAGCCTGGTCTTTCTCACGCCTGTGCCGGCCCTGCCGCATGGTGATCTTGGATATGAGGGCGTGCTGCCGCCTTTGGGGTGGGGCCAGAGGCGGCTTCTGGACGTCTCACGGGTGAGGGCGGGCGGGCAGGGCGCGGAGGAGTCGGATCCGCGTGATCGTGAGCAGGGGTGGGCGGGGCGGCGGGTTCTTAGTGATCCGGTTGGCTGGTCGGGGTCGGGGTCGGGGTCGGGGTCGGGTCTTCGGGCTGGTGGGCCGGTGATGAGTGGACGTTGGGATCGTGCGGGGGATGGGCGGTCGGCGCGGGGCGTTCGGTCGGGGGGGTCGACGGAGGGGCAGGTTTATCCCGAGGAACGTGCGCCGGAGATGCAGTTAGGGGAGCGGGGGAGGGCTGTGCAGCCGCAGGGGCAGGAGCCTGCGGTGGCCTCCGATGATTCGGATGGGCGTCGTACTCAGGCGTGGGGGGCAGACGGTGGCGAGCAGGGCCCGCAGTCGGGGGAGCGTGCGTCGGCCATCGCCCGTGCAGGCGGACGTGCGCAGGTGGGCGGGCGTGAGCAAGCAGGCGGATCTGCGCAGGTGGGTGGGAGTGCGCGGGCGGGCGGATCTGCGCGGGCCGGTGGGGGTGCGCGGGCAGGCGGATCTGCGCAGGTCGGCGGGAGTGCGCAGGTCGGTGGGAGTGCGCGGGCGGGTGGGCGTGCGCAGGTTGGGGGGCGTGCGGGAGAGCGTGTGGGGGCTGGACGGGCGGATGGGCGCTCTGACGGACGGATGGATGGACGTTCTCAAGGGTCTCAGCTTGCTGGATCTGTAGAGCGGAGGGGAGCAGTCGGGTTTGGGGATGGTGGAGGGTCGGGGTCGAGGTCGGTTGAAGGGGTGAGGTCGACAGTCGGAGCGGCTCGATTGTTGACCGGTGCCGGTGCCGGTGCCGGTGCCGGTTCTGAGTCTGGTGCTGGTGCTGGTGCTGGTGCTGGTGCCGATTCCGAGCCAGGTCCAGGTCCAGGTCCAGGTTCTGGTTCTGGTTCTGGTCATGATGCCGGGCTCGGGCCTGGTCTGAGTCCTGATGGTGGTGCCGGTTTCGGATCGGGTGCTCGGGCGGGTTCTGGGGTCGGCAGTGGCAGTGGCAGTGGCGGGGCTGGGGGCGGGGTCGGAGATGTGGTCGGGGACGGTGGTTCGGCTGAGGCCTTGAGGCTGGTCGGGGGTGATGGGGCGGGGGGTTCTGCTGGGCCCGGCGACACTGCCCGCGATATCCGGCCGGCTGGCGCGGTGCGAGTTGTTGAGACCAGTGGGTTGGTCCGAGCCATGAGATTCGCGAGGCTCGGTAGGGCCGCTGGTGCGGTGAGATTCGTGAAGGTTGGTGGGGTGAGATTCGCGAGGGTTGGCGGGGCAGCTGGTGGGGCGAGGGTTGGTCTGGCGGCGGGTGCGTTGAGATTCGCGAAGGTTGATGGGTCGGTGCGAGCCATGAGATTCGTGAGGGTTGGTTGGGCGGCTGGTGGGGTGAGGGTCGCTAGGGCGGTTGGCGCTGGGCGGTTCGCGGGGTCTGTTCGAGTGGGAGCAGTTCGGTCTGCTGTGGCCGGTGGATTGGTGTGGGGTGTGGAATCTGATGTGGCCGATGGGGTGATTGGAGCGGTGGGATCTGATGTGGCCGATGGGGTGATTGGAGCGGTGCTCTCCGAGGAGGCTGTTGGACCGGACCGGGTGATCGCGTTTGTTGAGGGGGACGAGTCCGTTGGTGAAGTGATGTGGGTGGTGGGGATGAGTGGAGCCGCTGGAGCGCATTGGTCGGTCGATGGGGTGGCTGGAGAGGGGCGGTTGGGTGGATTTGGGGTGGTGTAGTGGGTTGACCTTGGTGCGCTCCTGGCGATGACCAGCGTTTCTAGGTGAACGCCCCGATGCCGAGCGCCGGGCTGAGCGGCGTGGCGTCGGCGAGGGTCATCTTCTGGTGTCGTAGCGGATCCCCGACCCTGATCCTCATGGCCCCCATGGCACGCACCCCCGAGTGCCCCCAGCCCGCCTAGTCATCTTCAGCTTGTGCCCTCTGATCAATCCGCCTGGGCCCTACATCACTCTCCCTCAACCGAGTCACCCTCCCTCAACCGAGTCACCCTCCCTCAACCGAGTCACCCTCCCTCAACCGAGCCACGGTGGGGTGGACGAGCGACTTGCTGTGCGCTGGGGGTGCGGTTGGTGGGTCTGGCTGGGTCGGTGGGAACGTCGGTAGGGATCACCCGCGGGCGCCCTTGGACGCTGGGTTTGTTGCTGGGTTCTGCCAGTGGCCGTGTGTCGGCCGCGGCCTTGGCGTGTGTCGGGTGGGTGGGCTGGGTGATGTTGGTTCTGGGCGGCGTCGTGTGGTGTGAAGATCGCGAACGGTGGGTGGAGCTCGGGGGTTCCCTGTTGCTTCTTGAGGTGGTCGCGGGGGGTCTGGTGGGGGGTGATGGGGTGGAAGTGGGGTGATTGGGGGGTGGGGGAGAGGTATAAATGCCATGATCGGTGCATAACGGCGTAGCGACTCCGGCCGTGGGATTCGTCCCGTTGTAGTAACGTGCGTGCCGGGCTCAGGTCACAAGTTCGCAAACGGAGGGGTTCGAAACGTGCCATCTCCCCGGTCGGCGGGCCTGGTCGCGGTCCTTATGGCGATGGTCTCCATGATCAGCGTGACGTCTTCGGGCACGGCGCAGGCGCGGTCGGTGACGCAGGAGAAGAAGGTCGTCCGCGAGGAGGATCCGGCCAATCTCAACGAGCTGCGCCGCAGTGCGGAGAAGTCGTCCAAGGCGCTGGCGGAGGCGACCAAGGCGCTGGAGCAGCGGCAGGCGACGCTGGCGAAAGCCGACAAGGAACTCAAGGGCAAGCTGGATCAGCTTCGGACGGCCACCGTGGCGCTCTCCAAGGTGCGCAGGCCGCTGGCCGATCTTGTCCAGTCGCTGTACCAGGAGCCTTCGGGCGGCGACATGGCCCCGTTCATGTCCGGCGAGGACGACGCGACCAGCCTCCGGGCTCTCAGCGACATGACGTATCTCGTGTCTGGGCGGGACGAGGTGCTGGCCGACGCCGGGCGGTTGTACCAGGAGCAGCAGAAGCTGGCGAACCAGGCCCAGGACCTCCGGGCGACGAAACTCCTGGTGGAGGCGCAGCTCAGCGTCGAGATCGACACGCTGAGGAAGCGGTCGGCGACGGTGGTGAAGTCGCTGTCCACGGCCCTGGCCAAGCTCGGGGTGCGTGTGAACCAGGGCGGCCGGTCGGGTGCGGCGTGCGACCCCACTCGGGTGAGCGCCGTCGCGGAGTACCCCAACGGGTTGCTGCCCAAGAGTGTGTTGTGCCCGCTGCAGCAGCCGGGCAGGGAACTGCGGGCCGACGCGGCGATCGCGTTCGTCGCGCTCAGCGAGGCGTACAAGAAGCAGTTCGGCAAGTCGATGTGCGTGACCGACAGTTACCGGAACCTGGGCCAGCAGCAGGCGATCTTCTATCGCCGGCCGGGCTTCGCCGCCGTACCGGGGCGGAGCAACCACGGGTTGGGGCTCGCGGTCGACCTGTGTGGCGGGGTGGACGTCTTCCGCTCGGTGCAGTTCAACTGGCTTGAGGCCAACAGCAAGAGGTTCGGGTGGATCCACCCCGATTGGGCGTACCACAGCCCGTTCGAGCCCTGGCACTGGGAGTACGACCCGAAGCTAGCAGCGAGTTGATTCGACCTTAGATTGTTCAGAGCGTGCTGAATGGATCTCAGTCTGTTCAGAGCGTGCTGAATGGATCTCTGTCTGGTCAGACTGATGTGGCAGGTGGGTTGTCGTATGGGTCCGTCGTGCGTCGCTTCGCTGTAGCTGCCTTGAGGGGCCGGCCTGATGTCAGCCGGGGTGGCCGTGGATGGTGATCGACAGGCGTGAGCCGGTGCCGGCTTGGGCGAGGCGGGCGGCCTGGTCGGGGGTGGTGGCCAGGACGACCAGGGCGCCGTTCTCCGTCATCGAGTCGGTCGGGCGGGTCGAGTTCGGGATGGCGATCACGGTGACGGCCTGGGCGACCCGCGCCATGAGCGGGTTCGGGGCGGCGTCCTCCCATGAGGCCGTGGAGGCGATCACGTCGATGACGTCGCCTGGGCGGAGCAGGCGCGCCGCGCCGGCGTCGGTGACGCGTACCGGGGTCGCCCGCATGCCCGGTCCATAGGCGTCGACCAGGGACGGGCCGAGCAGGCGGAGGTCGGTGAGCGGTTCGCCGCGCCGCGCCGGGGCGGCGAGCACGCGTCCGGTGATGGACGCGCCTGGTCGGAGGGCGCCGTCCGGTATGGCGGTTTCTGGGAGATGCGCCGTCGTGACGTCCGAGGCCGACAGCACGCCCCCTTTGAGGTCGTGAGCGGCGGTCAGCACCTCGGAGGTGGGGGGTGGGCGTACGGCGAGGCCAACGAAGACCGTTGCCATCGCCGCGAGTACGACGGCCACGAGGCGGCGACGGCGGTTCAGTATCCGGGCGGCACGGAACGTGGTCCGCATGGTCGACTCCTGCGGAGGGGCGGAGGGGCGGAG
>NZ_JANZYP010000130.1 GCF_025506355.1 Sphaerisporangium corydalis | reverse complement strand
TCATGGCGGAAGGGAAACACCCGGTTACATTCCGAACCCGGAAGTTAAGCCTTCCAGCGCCGATGGTACTGCACCGGGGACGGTGTGGGAGAGTAGGACGCCGCCGGACAAAACTTGATATATGTGTATGTAGGTAGGGGCCGTCCACGGTGTGGGCGGCCCTTCCTGCTTTTACCAGGCCATCCACGATGTGGGTGGCCTTTCTTGCGTTACGAGGAATTCGCGCGCCTCGGCGAGGCGTCAACGTGATGGTGGTCATGACGGTGGGCCAGGCCGTGGTGAGGCGTCGACTGCGGTCGGTGGTCATGGAGATGAGCCGGCGGCCTGCCCTCAGGAGGGCTCGGGGGGTGTGAGGCCTTGCTAGGCTGGAGGTGCCGGGCCACCCCACCACGGGTGGCCTTTGTCGCGTAAAGCGCCTAGGGCGGACAGCGACAGAGTGAACGGGCCTATGCCCCGCGGCCGGACGGACCGTCCCCTCCGCACATGGTCGGCGCAGTGGGTCAACGCGGATCACAGTGGACGCGGTGAGTGAGCAACGAAGGACAGAAGTGAACAGAGATAACGGACGTGAGGACTCGGGCCGCCCCGAAGACGGTGGCAGCCGTTCAGGCGAGGGCGCCGGAGGGTCACCCAGTGGCCGCTCCGAGGCGACCGGAGGCGGCCGGCCAGCTGATGGCGACCGCGGGCAGGCCCGCGGCGAACGACGCCCAGGTGACGGACCCCGGTACGGTGAGCGGCGCGAAGGCCGCCCCTCCGGCGCGTATGGATCTCGCGACCGTGATTCTCGTGGGGGCCGTCCGTTCCAGCGCGACAACCGTGGCGGCGGCGGCGGACCTTCCGACCGTGAGGGCCGTGGAGCCTCCTCCGGCGGCCCTCCGGCCGACCGGGGTGACCGGCCCGCTCGCCCCTTCGACCGTGACGACCGCGGCGGCGCCGGGCGTACCTACAGCCGCCCCGCCGACCGTGATCGCGCACCTGGTGCCCGCGGCCCCGGCTCGTACGGGTCGCGTGACGACCGCCCGAGCCGTGACGCGGGCCGGTCGGACGCCCGTTCCGGGGACCGTCGTGAGAGCGGCCCCGCGGGTCCGCCCAGGTGGCGTGATCGTGATGACCGTGGCGGGCGGCCGTCCGAGTCCGGTGGCCGGCCGTTCCAGCGGGACGACCGAGGTGGCGCGGGTTCGCGTCCCTTCGACCGCGAGGGCGGCGGAGACCGCGGCGGATCGGCCCCGCGTCCGTACAACCGTGACGACCGCGAGGGCCGCCCGGCCTATCGCGACGACCGGGGTGGCCCGGGTGCCCGTTCGTACGGTCGCGACGACCGTGGCGGGCCGGCCGGACGCTCTTACGGCCGTGACGACAGGCCCGGTTCGGGTGAGCGCCGTCCGTTCAACAGGGACGCCGGTGGTGGCCGTCCCTCGGGGCGTGACGACCGCGGTGGCTCTGGCGCCGGCCGCCCGCCGTACCGCGACGATCGCGGCTCTTCTGGTGGAACCGGCCGTTCGTACGGTTCTGGCGGGGACCGCCCCGATCGTGATGGCGGCCGGCCGGACTCCCGTTACGGGAACCGGAGCGAGGGCCGCCCGCCGGGCGCCCCGGGCTCGCGTGATCGCGACGACCGTGGTGGCCGCTCGTTCGACCGCGACGACCGTGGCGGCCGACCGTTCAACCGCGCCGGCGGTGACGATCGCGGAGCTTCAGGCTCGCGTCCGTACAACCGCGACGATCGTGGCGATTCCGCGCCGCGTTCGTACGGCCGTGACGGCGGCGACGACCGCCGGGGGGCGGCGCCGCGTTCGTTCAGCCGGGACGACAGGGGCGGCGCAGGAACGCGTCCGCCCGCTTCGCGTGACCGCGACGACCGCTCGTCCGGTCGCGACGCCGGTGACCGGCCGTCGCGTCCGTTCCAGCGGGATGATCGTGGTGGGTCGGGTTCGCGCCCGTTCAATCGTGAGGGCCGTGACGACCGCGGGGGTTCGGGGTCGCGTCCGTTCAACCGCGCCGGCGGTGACGATCGCGGAGCCTCCGGGTCCCGCCCGTTCACCCGCGAGGGCCGCGATGACCGCGCCGGTTCGGGTTCGCGCCCGTTCAGCCGGGACGACCGTGGCGACCGGGCGAGTTCGGGGCCGCGCCCGTTCAGCCGTGAGGGACGCCCCTCCGGCGGCGACCAGGGACGCACGTACGGAAACCGGGACAGGGACGGCGCGTCGAACGCCGACGGCGCCGGCACCCGCGCCCGGTACGGCCGTGACCGTGGCGGCGACACCGATCGCGCCCCGCGCGAGGAGCGCGTCCCGCTGCCGGAGCTGGCGGCGGACATCACCGCCGAGGAGCTGGAGAAGGACGTCAGGGACGAGCTGCGCTCGCTCCCGAACGACCTCGCGGACATGATCGCCTGCCACCTCGTGGCGGCCGAGCGGGCTCTGGGTGAAGAGGACGCCGCGCTCGCCTACGAGCACGCCAAGGTGGCGCGACGGTTCGCCGCGCGCATCGGGGTCGTCCGTGAGGCGGTCGGCCTGGCGGCTTACCGTGCCGGCCACTACGCGGAGGCGCTCAGCGACCTGCGGGCCGCGCGGCGGCTGACCGGGTCGGACGAGTTCCTGCCGATCATGGCCGACTGCGAGCGTGGCCTCGGCCGTCCGGAGCGTGCGCTCGACCTGGTCCGCTCACGTGAGGCAGAGCGTCTCGACCGGGCGGGCAAGATCGAGCTCGCCATCGTCGAGTCGGGGGCGCGACGCGACCTCGGGCAGCACGACGCGGCGGTCGTGGCGCTCCAGCGGGTGCCGGAGCTGCGCAACCTGGAGCCGCAGCCGTGGTCGGCGCGTCTCGCCTTCGCCTACGCCGACGCTCTCGCCGAGGCGGGGCACGAGGGGGCGGCGACGGACTGGTTCGAGCGCGCCATGACGTTCGACGAGAACGGTGAGACGGACGCGGCCGAGCGGTACGCGGAGCTGACCGGCTCGCTCATCGAGGACCTGGAGGACGCGGAGGGCGAGGACGACGAGGAGGACTTCCCCGTTGACCTCGACGATCTCGGTGCCGGCGACACGCGGCGGCCGGGCGAGGCCGTGGATCAGAGCGTTTCGCCGTCTGGAGACGACCGTTCCGAGCGGATCGACGCGGCCGTGGACGCGGCTGATCTGACAGAGAATGATCTGGCAGAGGACGATCTCGTGGGGGACGAGGACGACCTGGCGGCGGACGGCGTTGAGTCGCCCCGCGAAGAGCCGGGTGTCTCGGCCGGCGAGGTGCCGGGCGCGTTGATCGATGAAGCCCAGGACGAACCCGTGGCTTCGGCGGCCGATGGGACGCACGACGTGCTGGACGGCGATGTGCCGGACACGGCGGACGTGCCTGATCGGGCGAATGCCGCCTCAGCGGACACTTTTGAGCCTGCGCACCCCGCCTCAGCGGAGTCGGTGACCGAGGTGGACGGCCCTGCCGGGCGAGCCGCCATCGGTGACGAGCCCGAGATCGGGTCCGGTGTCCGCTTCACGGCCGGTCCGGTGCCCGAGGCGAAGCCCGTGGTCGCCGACGGTCCGCCGGCAGTGGTGCCCGAGCTGAGGAACGCGCGGCTGGAGCCTGGCATGTCCCCGGCGTTCATCGAGCCGGATTTCGGTGTTTCGACCGGGTCCGTTCGGGGGGATGTTCTCGACGACGAGCTTGATGACGACATCGATGACATCGATGACGGGAAGCCGGACGACCGCCGGTAGGCCCCTCAGAACTGAGAAGGCTGACGAGGGGTGGTGGGCGCCGCCGGACGTGAAGGCGTGCGGCGCCCGCCACCCATCGTTCCCATGCCGGGCCGATCCTATGCGTGGTCCTGCGGATTCGAACCGGTTGGTTGTTCACTCATTCTTGGGTTTGGCGCGGTCGAGCCAGTGCATGATGCCGCTCACGTTCGACGGCACGCCGCTGAGCAGCTCGAATCGCTCCGCCGTCTCTTCGTCTCCGGACGCGAGCGCCACATAGCGCTCACGTGTCCTGTCGCGCACCATCGCCACCGCGTGGTCCAGATCCATGCCCGCGGAATGCGCCTGCCGGGTGAGGTCCACCCACACGCGCAACTCTTCGGCCGAGCGCTCCAACGTCGTGGCGACGTCCGTGACCGGCCCGTAGTGGCTGAAGAGCAGCCGCTGCGGGCCGAGATCGCCGAACAGGGCCACGGAGTCGAGGGCCGTCTGGAGGTCGAAGTCCGGCGGCGGGGTCGCGGGACGCAGATCACCGGTCTCGGGGAGGTACACGCCGGCCGCGTCGCCGACGTAGAGGTCTCCGGTGGCCGAGTCGAGCAGGCCGACGTGGTGTTTGGCGTGGCCGGGGGAGTAGTGGCTGGAAAGCGTTCGCCCGCCGCCGAGGTCGACAGAACCGGTGTCGCCCAGGGCGCGGATGCGCGCCACGTCGGTGGGGGTGAGGGTTCCGAAGAGACTGTCCAGCTTGTCCCCCCAGACCATGCGGGCGCTCGCCATGAGCCGCGCGGGGTCGGCGAGGTGCCGTGCGCCCTTCTCGTGCACCACGATCTCGGCGGACGGGTAGTAGCCGGCGATGTCGCCGACGCCTCCGGCATGGTCCAGGTGGATGTGGGTGACCACCACCGTGGCCAGCTCGTCGGGGCCGACCCCCAGTGAGGTGAGGGCGTCGCGGACGACGGGCGCCGACGTGGAGGTGCCCGTCTCGACGAGGCACGGCCGGTCGCCGAGGATCAGGTAGCCGGCGGTGATTCCGGCGTATCCGGCCATTCGCGTGTCGATCTCGTAGACGTCGCCGCCGAGCGGTGTCACGTTGTCCACAGGTCACTCCCTTGGTCCCCTGGGTCCGGTCCCTGGGTTCGAGCCGCGTTCGCTGACGAGCGTAGGGCACGGGACCTGACGGGGTCACGAGCGTGTCTTCCCATGTACGGATCGGTCCTGCCAGTGGGTCTTCTCGCCTTCCGGTGATCTTCAGGAGGGTCCGGCCTGGGCGGGCGTCCGGCGGTCTTGTGCGCCGGGGGCTCGGGGTGATCGGAGGTGTCGGGCGCCAGGGCGGGCTTGAAGGTGGCTGGAGCACATCCTTGATGTGTTGTTCGGGTCTGTGATGTGGCTTTCGTGCGGTCGGATGTATGACAGATCGGGGGTGTCAGCGCGCTTAGCTATCGACCTTCACTCCCATGTTCTGACATAGCCCTATAAGTATTTGTCTCGGGTATATGTCATCTTGTGCCGGGTTCTTCTGGCGGGGATTGAAGGCCCATGGTCATCGTTCTGACCTGTGGATACTCGGCGTTTTCCACAGAATCGCATTCGGCATTCAGGGTGGTGGCGGGTTCCTCCGACAATGGTCCTCGTCCAGGATCGGGAAGGGGATCGCATGCATCGCAATGAGGTGACCCTCGTCGGCCGGCTCTCCAAGCCGCCACGGGGCCGGGAACTGCCGAGCGGTGATCGGATGACGCTCTGGGGGGTCGCGGTGCGCCGCCCGCCCGAGCATCCGAGCGGGAAGAAGGCCGACGGCATCGCCTGCGTCACCTTCGACCCGGAGGTCGGCGCTCGGGTCGCGGGGTGGCGGGTCGACGATGTGATCAGCGTCGAGGGGGCTCTGCACCAGAGATTCTGGGGAGGTCCGACCGGAGGCGCCAGCACGTACGAGGTGGAGGTCTACCGGGCTTGGCGGCTCGAACCCGGCAGACGCTCTCTCCTCAACGAGCAGGGCAGGGGGAGGGCCGCTGACCAGCCAGAGCACGCCCCCGAACCACTCGACGACACACCTGAGCACCAGCCCCCGAAGGCGCCAGAACCGCCCGGAGAACCACCCGACGACCTGCCCGCGCCCCGCCCATTGCCGCCGCCCGAGCGGCCAGCACGGCCCAGGGATTCGCTCGACGGTCCGTCTGCGCCCCGGCCTTCGCTGTCGCCCGAGAAGCCAGGGCAGGCCGGGGGATCGCTCGACGTTCCGCCTGGATCTCGGCCGCTCCAGGCGGCCGGGCAGGCCGAACCCCAGATCCCCCGAGTGGGAGGGCGTCGGCCCATACGGCCGGCCGGGGAAGGGTCCGTCCAGGCGGACACGCCGGACGGCCGGCCCTCCGAGCCGGTCCTGGAGGCGATCTGACTTGCCTGAACCCGAGAGGGTGGGCGGCGCGGAGGGCGGCCGGGTGGGGGCACGGGGGCCGGAGGCGGCCGGGCTGGGGTTCGGGGGTCGTGGGTGGGCCGGG
>NZ_JANZYP010000013.1 GCF_025506355.1 Sphaerisporangium corydalis | reverse complement strand
GGGGTGGGTGGTGGGGGGCGGGGGATGGTTATGGTCAGGCGGGTGCCGGTGGATGGTCGGTCGAGGTTGGTGAGGGCCAGGTGGCCGCCGGCGAGGTGGACTCGCTCGCGCATGCCCAGCAGGCCGAAACCCTCCGTCCGCCCTCCAAGGCCGCGCCCGTCGTCGGTGACGACGAGCCGCGCCTGCTCGTCGTCGAAGGTCAGGCGTACCGAGACCCGGCCGGCGTGCGCGTGGCGCCGTACGTTCGTGAGCGCTTCCTGGGCGGCCCGGTACAGGGTGCCGCGCGCCTTGGCGTCGTGGCCGGTCTCCTCGCCGGCCACCTCGAGGGTGATGGCGAGCTCGGGGTCGTCCATGTTGCGCACCAGGTCGGCGAGCGACTCGGCCAGGGTGCGGGTGCTCTCGGGGGTGCGGAGGGTACGGACCGATCGCCGTACGTCTTCCAGGGCGCTGCGCGTCGAGGCGCGGGCGTCGGCGAGGGCCTGGTCCGCGACGGCGGGATCCCGGTCGCCGAAGGCGGCGGCCTTCTCCAGGAGGACCGAGATCGCGGTGAGATGGTGGCCGAGGCCGTCGTGGATGTCACGGGCCACCCGGACGCGTTCGGCCGTGGCCGACAGCTCGGCGACCTGCTCGGCGTAGGCGGACAGCCGAATGTTGGCCTGCTCCAGCCTCGCACGGCCCTCCCGCTCCCCCACGGCCACCGCCGCCATGGTCACGGTGAGGACCAGGCCCACGCAGATCATGAGAAGGTCGGAGATGGTGGCGGGGTCCGCATACCAGCGCGGGACCGTCAGCCGGTAGCCCGCGATCACGACCCCCACGCAGACGACGGCCGACGCCACGCTGACCTTCCGGCCGAACGCGAAGTACGCGGTGAAGGGCACCAATACCAGCAGGATTCTGGACAGGCCGGAGCCGTCCAGCGCGGCCACCGTGACGAACAGCAGGAGCCGCAGGCAGAGCAGGAGCACGGCGGTACGGGGCGGCGTGCGGACCGGGTGGCGCCGGCGCTCGATCAGGTCGAGGGCGAACAGCGACGCGATGCCCGCGAGCAGCCCCGCCAGGGACGGCAGGGGGCCGAACCGGCCCGGGTCGTGGCCAAGGTGGGCGAGGTCGTAGTAGACGCCCGAGACGAGCACCGCGCCGTAGAGGATCGACGACACCCACGAGACGGTCCGCGATGACGACACTTTCGCAGGGTACGCCCGCCACACGCGGCCCGGCCGCTCCCGCGGGCGACTCTGGCCACCTGGCACATGCCGATCGGCCACTCGGGATATACGGGCGCGGCGGAAGGTACGGCCTTACGGCGTGATCGGACCTCCGGGACGCGGCCTTGCGGTGCCGGACCTGCCGGACACGGCCTGACGGAGCCGGTCAGGCGACGAAGTGGACGCCCGCGGGTGTCCAGTTTGGCCGATCAGCACTTATCACTGGCCGGGATAGTAGCCGTCGGACCTACTAGGGGCGAGCTGATAGTGCCGGTCGGGTGGTGGGGTGGACCTGGGTTGGTGGGGGTGGGGTTGGGCGAACGTGCGTGGGTGGGTGGGAGTTGGCCGGTTGGCACTTATGGGGGGCGGTCGGGGGCTTTTACGTTCGGTGAGACCTTTTCTTTGTCGCCGTCCGGCTCCGTGTGGGGCCCGACCGGGAGTGCGGGCCCGGTGTTCGCCCGGGGGCCGCGAGGAGTGTTCATGACGCCTTTCACGCGTTTCAGCGCGGCCAGTGGTGTGCTGTGCGGGCTTTTCATCGGGGTGCCGGGCGCGGTCGAGGCCGTCACCGGGGAGACCGCGCCGACCAGTTTCGTGCTCGGCGTTTCCCCCGCGCTGGCCGTCCCCCTGCTCACCGCCCTCTACCTGGGCCAGCGCGAGCGGGCCGGCACGGCGGGACTCGTGGCGTACGCGGTGAACCTGATCGGGCTCGGACTGTTCGGGGGCGCCGCGTACACGCTGAACATCGCGCTGTTCTACCTCGATCGGACGGCCCTGGCGGCGTTGCTGCAGGGACCCACCCGCGCGGTGCTTCTCGGCAGCGCCGTCGTGTTCGCCGTCGGGTCGGTCCTGTTCGCGATCTCGATGGTCCGGGCGAGGGTCCACCCTGCGGTTCCAGCCTGGGGGTACGGCTTGACGCTGGCTCCGTTCGCGCTGCTCGCGCCGCTGCCCGACACCGTCCTGACCAGTGCCCTGCACGTCCTGGCGGGAGCATGCCTGGTGTGGCTCGCGCTGTCGCTGCGGGTACCGGAAACCGGGCCCGCCTCCTGCCTGGCCGGCGCGCGGCGGGTCAGTGGGTCAGAGGAGAAGGCGGAGCGCGGCTAGGACGGTGAGGGTCAGGGTAACCCGTTCGAACCAGGTCCGGTTGATGCGGCCGATGACCAGGCGGCCGGCGGCGGCGCCGGCCAGGACGGCCGGGGCGGTCGCGGCCGCGAAGGCGAGGGTGGCGGGGGTGATGAGGCCCAGCGCGACGCTGAAGGGCACCTTGAAGGCGTTGATCGTCAGGAAGAACCACGCGCTGGTGCCGAGGAAGCCCAGCATCGGCATTCCCGCCGCCAGCAGGTAGACGGCCATGATCGGACCTGCGGCGTTGGCGGTCATGGTCGCGAAACCGGCGAAGATCCCGGCGAGGGCGGCGACCGCCCGGTGGTGCGCGAGCGAGGACTCCGGCCCCCGGCTCCGGTTCCACAGGTGGACGGCGATGATGGCCAGCAGGATCGCCCCGATGAGCCGCCTCATCTGCGTGTCGTCGACCCAGCGGACGACGAGGGCGCCGGCCACGACCCCGGCCGCCACCCAGGGGAAGAGCCTGAGGAGCCGTGGCCAGTCGGCGTGGCGCCGGTAGGAGGCGACGGCGACGACGTCACCGACGAGCAGCAGGGGCAGCAGCATGCCCGTGGAGCTCTTCGTGGGGAGCACTAGCGCGAACAGGGCGATCGCCACCGTACCCGCACCGGACACGCCGGTCTTGGAGAAACCGACCAGGACCAGGGAGAACAGCACCACCGCCCACTGCGCGACGTCCAGGGCCGGCATCAGCCTCGCCCGGGAGCGTGCCCGCCGGCGTGCGGGGGATCCGGGATGTCCTCGCCCAAGATCCGTCCTAAGGATGCCCCGGTCGTGGGACGCCCGGTCGTGGGCGGGTTGTCACTGTTCAGCGGGCCGAGGGGCATGAGGGACAGCATCGCGGCAGGGTACGACAAATCGCAAATCACCCCCGATACGAAGTTCGCCGGGAGCGGGGCGCTCGGATGGTGGGCGGGGTGACGGTCGGACCCTGGGCGGGGGCGGCAGGCGCGCGTGGGGCATGGGGTGGCGGTCGGACCGTGGACGGGATGACCGTCGGGTCGGGGCGGGGTCTTGGTGGGTTGGGGTGGTGGTGGTCGGGTTGGGGTGGTGGTGGTCGGGTTGGGGAGTTTGGGGTTGTGGAGGTAAACGCGATCTTTTGTCAGTGATTGCCGCTAGCGTTCCCGCATCGCTGCGGCGGGGCCGGGTCTTCCGGTTCGATCGCGGGCAATCAACGACGGCGAAAGGTGTGCGCCAGTGAGCTGGCTGTCGGCGGGTGAGGGCTACGAGGTGGCCCTTCAGGAGGGCCGGGTGGTGGCGCGGGCCGTCACCGGCAAGGGGCCGGGGCGGCAGTTGAAGTCCCTTCCGAAAGCACTGCGGGATCATCCCGAGGTGGATCGGCTGCGCCGGCTGACCGAATGGCTCGACCGGCACGCCGACGCCTGCGTGGCGCAGGTGGACACCTGGATGGTCTCGTCCCTGCCCGTGCCCACCGGTCTCATCGCCCGCGTGTGGCAGGACGAGGCCTGGCGGTCCGCGCTGCGCGACCTGGTGGTCGTCGGCGACGACCCGGACGACGTGGGCTTCCTGCGCGACGCCGCGATCGGACAGGCGGGGGACGCTTTGGGAGCGGACACCAGGAGCGCGCCCGGGACGGAGGCCGGGGAGTTGCGGGTGGTGAACCTGGACGGGGAGACCGTTCGGTTGTCGCCGGTGACGGTGACGCTGGCGCACCCGGTGCTGCTGCCCGACCTGGACGACCTGCGGGAGTTCGCGTCAGAGCTGGGCGTGGCGCAGCGGGTCGAGCAGATTCACCGGGCCACCTGGAACAAACCCGCCGACCTCGC
Organism: Sphaerisporangium corydalis; assembly: GCF_025506355.1. Classification (GTDB taxonomy): domain Bacteria; phylum Actinomycetota; class Actinomycetes; order Streptosporangiales; family Streptosporangiaceae; genus Sphaerisporangium; species Sphaerisporangium corydalis. The sequence goes on along the minus strand of NZ_JANZYP010000013.1, from coordinate 151,324 downwards.
CGCGAACGTCACGGAGGTGTCCGAGTTCTCCGGCGGCAAGTTCGCCTCCCGCTTCCAGCTCGCCGCGCGGGCCTCGTCGGCCGGCTACCGGGTGTCGGGAGGGTACGCGACCTGCCGCGTGCGGGACGTGGGGCGGGCCGAGGAGGCGGCGGTGTGGATCGGGGAGCCGTACTGGGACGGCGACACCGAGACCGGCAACCTGTCCTGGAACGACCGTGACGGGCGGTCGATCCCGCTCCGGGACGTGGGTCCCGTGGCGTGGTCGGAGGGAATGCGCATGGCCGCGACGCTGTACGCGGGCCGCCAGGTCGCGGAAGGGGCAGTCGTATGAGCGGGCCGGTGGTGTGGAGCGCGGAGGAGTTACTCAAGGCGGGGGCGATCCTCCCCTGGGATGGTGCCGGTACTCCTTCGGGGGTGGGGGTTGGGGAGCAGGCGGTTGTCATGACCGCGCGGGCGTATGCCCATCCTGGGTTGGAGGGGCGGGTCGTGGTCCGGCTGGTGGCCGGGGAGCTGGGTGCGGCGGAGGATCTGGCCGCCGGTTTCCTCGGGCTGGTTCCCTCGGCCGAGCCCGCAGTGGTGGGGCTGGGGATGCGGCAGGCCCTCGGTTTCCCGGAGTGGGTGCTGGCGCACCACCCGGAGGACGGCCATCAGGCGCTGGCGGTGGTGCCCGAGCTGGAGCGGGCCGCGAAGCAGGTCAAGTCCAAGCCGAAGGCCGCCCTGGACGCCTACCTGGCGCTCGCCCGCCAGCTCGCCGCCGCCGTCCCGCACTTCCTGCCGACGTTCTACGAGCAGGCCGGGCGGACCTTCCTCGCCATGGAGAACGCGACGTACGCGGCGCAGATGTTCGCCAAGGCCCGTAAGGCCGAAGCCGAGCACGGGCTGACGGTGGACGAGGACCGCCTGGACGCGGTCTTCCTGGAGTACGCGCTGGCCGGGGCGCTGCCGGTGAAGGTGCTCGCGGCGTACGCCAAGGACCTGTCGGCGCGGGTCGCGCCGGAGGAGGCGCTGCGGAGGTTCACCTCGCTGTGCATGCGGCGTACGGCGGGCGGGCTCCCGCCGTCGGCGCAGATGACGACCGAGCTGCTGCGGCTGGCCAAGGCGGCCGGCGAGGACCCGGCGGCGGTAGAGCGCGCGTACCTGGCCGAGGTGGTCGCGCTGCCGTCGGCGCTGCGCGCGGCGGTGGGCTGGTGGAAGGCCCACCGTGCGGCGCTGGTCGCCCTGGCCCGGCAGGACGTCACCTTCCGCGGCACCCTGTTGAACCTGATGCCGCAGAGCGGCGGGCACGAGATCGCGGCCCTGTGGCTGTCGATCCTGGAGGACTCCGGGGCCACCGAGGGCCTGTGTCACACGGACGGCAGCGCACGCGGCGGCCCGGGCGGGGTCACGGGAGAGGCACCGCGGCCGGCTGACGGGATGGACGGGGTGGTGCAACCATCCGGGACGGGTGCGGGCGCGGGTGAGCTGGTGGCTCGGCCGGTGGATGGGGTGGTCGGGTGGGTTCGGCGGTTTGGGCGGTTGCGGGGGTATGGGTGGCGGCAGCAGCGGATGCCGGAGTTGTATTCGCTGGTGGAACGGGTGGCCGGTCGGCTGCGGGACGAGCTCGCGGAGTCGGGTGAGGCGCTGACGGCGCCCATCGACGTGGACCTGCTCGACCTGCTGCTGTCGCTGGACGTGCCGGTCTCGGTCCCCGAGGACGGGTACCGGTTCGCGCTGGAGAACTGGGCGCGGGGCGAGGGACAGCGCGACCTGCTCGCCCTGGCCACCGACGAGCGGTTCCGGCGGGCGTTCCACGAGGCGGCCGACCGCTTCGGCAATGACAGGGACGGGCTGCAGGCCATAGCGCTGCTGTCGGAGTCCCCCGGCGGGCGTCCGATGCTGACGGAGTGGGTGCGCGAGGTCGCCGGCCGGTCCATCGCCGCAGGGCTGCCGGGCCTGCCCGACAGCCTGCAGCGGCTGATGTGGCTGCCGTCCGAGGCGCTGGTCCTCGCGAAGGACGAGGTGGCCGCCGCCGCCGGTGCCGACCTCGCCGAGATCCTGGCGCGCACGCTGCGCGCCGGGCTGTTCGACGAGCTCGGCTGGCCGGCGTGGGAGGAGGCGTGCGCCCTCGTCCCGCCGAAGAAGATCGCGGGCCTCGTCGTGTCGGACGCCTGGCCGAACCTGGTCGTCGCGAGCGCGTCGCAGGCCCGGGTGATCGGCCACGACGGCGTCGTGCTCACCCACGACCTGCGGATCCCGGGGAACGACGCGTGGAACTTCGCCGCCTTCCACCACGTGGACGGCGAGCTGCTGGTCTACTGGGCGTCCAAGGAGCTGGACGGGCGGCTGCGCGGATACTGGCATTCAACCGCGAACCGGCCGCACCCCATCGACAGCGAGAACGGGCGCTGGTGGATCAACACCACGGGCGTGAGCCTGCCGCTGCCGGGCGGCGGGCGGACCACCGGCGGCGGGGTGATCCATCGCGGGGACACCGTCATCCCCGCCGGCAGGGACGTGATCACCGACGGCGCCTCGTACTGGGCGTGGTCCCCCGGCGAAGACGGCCTCAGGGCCTGGCACGAGTACGACCCGGCCACCGGGGAGTACGGCCGCCCGGGCATGCCCGCCTTCCTGGCCGACGCGCTGCGGACCGCCCCGGCCGGCAGCACGCTGCACACCGGCTGGATCCTTCCCGCCCCCTCCGGCGAGGCCGCCCCGGCGGGGGTGCCCGTGGACGGGCTGCTCGGCTGGCGGGTGGTGCGCCTGCCGGACGGCACCATGCGCGGCGAGGACCTCGCGGGACGCGTCGTCACGGTCCCGGGCGCGCCGGACGGCCCCGGCAGGCCGTATCTCGCCCTGACCCTTCCCGGAGACGACCGCCCGCGCGCGCTCATCCGGGACTCCAACGTCTTCAAGATCGTCGACCCGGACGGCGTCGTCACCTCCGTGGCGACGGCCGACGACGCCCCCGGGCCGTTCGCGGCGGGCACCGCGCGGCTGCTGCCACAGCGCTACTGGTACCACCTGCGGCCTCGTGACCCGGAGGGCTCGGCGGTCCTGCGCCGCGTCGACCGGGACGCCGCGGCGGCACTGCTGGCGGCGGCCGCCGGCGAGGACGACCTGCCCGCCCTGGTCGGGAGGTCCCTGCCCGGAATCAGCGCGGAGGCGCTGGTCGCGGGGGTCGCCGGGGTGCTGCGGTTCGCCGCCTTCCAGCAGGCGGCCCTGGAGACCGTCGCGACCCGGCTCACCCTGGCGCTGGCCGGCGACACGCGCAAGGAGGTTCCGCCCGGCCCCGCCGACTCCGTCCTGCGCGAGGCCCTGTCCGGTTTCGGGACCGGCTGGTCGTACGCCGGGGAGGAGGACGGGACGTTCCGCCAGCTCCGGCTGATCTCCCGCGCCCTCCGGGCCGCCGCCTCCCCCGGGCCGGACGCCGCAGGGGCGGCCGCGATGACGGGCCCAGGGCCGGATGCGTCGGCCTCCGTGCCCGGCGCCTCGGTGCCGCGTCCCGGGGCCGGTCCTCAGCGGGGCGGCGCGGTCGTGCGGCTGCACTTCGACCAGCCGGACCTGCCGAGGGCGTACCTGGAGTGGTTCGACCTGCTCGATGACGGCGCGGCGGTGGCGTACCGGGCCTTGTCGGCGTTCGACGAGCAGGAGCGGGGGGACGCGCTCCGCCTGCTGCTCCACGAGCTCGACGAGCTCGGGCTCGTCACCGCGGACGACCAGTGGCGGCGGTTCAGGCTGAGCCTCGGCGACCCGCACCTGCGGACGCCGGACGGCCTGCCCAAGACCGGCACCTGGCTGGGCACCCTGCCGGCGGGGAACGGCGGGCTCATCTGCGTCCTGCACGCGAAGTGGACCGACCACGCCAACGCCGACTTCGAGGTGCTCTATCACGATCCTTCGGGACGTTTCGAGGTACCGCAGCCGTATAGTGTGCGTACCTCGGCCCCGGTCGGCGTGCACCGCGCGCCGGGCTGGCTCGCGAGCCTGCTCGGCGAACTGTCCGCGCGCGGACCCGCGGAGTGGCGGCCTGAGGCCGCCGACGAGTTCGCCCGGCTCACCGGCGTGTCGCCGACGACCGCCCGCCTGGTGGTGGCGGGAATGCCCAACCTGGAGGGCTACGAACGGAACTTCCTGTCGGCCGAGGCGCGCACCACGCTCGGCGTCAAGTCGGCCGACGCCAACGTGGCCAGGAACGAGCTGCGCAGGCTGGACACCGCCGTCCTGAGGGCGGTCCTGGCGGCGCTCCTGCCCGAGGACCCGGCCCGCCTGTGGACGGACGGACCCGACGTGGCCGCCGCCGCCGCGGTGTGGAACGAGAAGGTGGGGCACCGGCCGGCCGTCCCCGAATGGCTGCTCGCCGAGACCGCGCGGGCGGTGAAGACGGCGTGGGGCGCGAGCGGTTCGCTGGCCGCCGTGTTCGACCCGGCCGCCTCGCCGGAACTGAGCACGGACCTGCGCTGGAAGGTCCGTGGGGACCGGGTCGCCCCCGTGGACGACAAGGCCACCGGGTTCACGGCGACCACCCTGTCCGGTTTCGTGCCCCTGGCGGCGTGGCTCGCCCACCGGCTGCCTGCGGGCGACCCGGTGCGGGCCATGCTGCCCGCCGCGCTGAGGGCGGTCCGCGAACGGCTGGCCGCGCCCGGCCTGCTGATCGACCTGGCCCGTTACGTCAGCCTCCCCGAGTTCCGCAAGGTGGCGGGCGAGCCGGTGGAGACGGGCGAGGGCTGGGAGCGGTACGGCGCCGTCGTCATGGCCACCCACGACGACCGGCCCAGCCCCGGCCTGCTGGTGTCCCTGCTGGACGACACCGGCGGCGACCCGTACCTGCGTGCGCTTCGCCACGACGCCGATCACCCGTTCCCTGTGGAACTGTCGCTTCGGCTGGCCGGGGACGACCGGTTCGCCGCGCTGCTCGGCGATCCCGGCGATCCCGTCGAGGGGAAGCGGGACAAGGACGGCACCTGGTGGCCGCAGGATCCGTCCAGGTCGGTCCCCGGCCTGGTCACGGAGGTCGCGAAGGAGTACGGGCTCGGGGAGGACGCCGCCTCGCTGTACCTCATGGTGCTCGCGATGCCCGATCCCACCGACCGGCACGTCACCCGGTGGACCGGCTGGAAGCCCGCGCGGGCGAAGGCGGCGCGGGCCGAACTGGCCGCCACCGACCTGGTGGTCGAAGCCGAGCGCTCGCGAGCGGGGCGGTCGCTGTTCCTGCCCGGCGGGTGGGTCGGCCTGAACGCGCCGATGCTCCCGCTCGAGCAGTGGAAGCTCCCCATGTTCGACCTGGTCACCGGCGAGGTGGCGGTGCTCGGCGTGGTGGCGCCCGTCGAGCCCGTCGCCGACCTGTACCGGAAGGCCTGGCGGCGCGTCCGCGACGACGGGCCGCCGAGCTTCCAGCGACTCCAGCTCAAACGCGGCCGCCGCCGCTGACCTCCGCGTACACCGAACCGACTACCACGCGCCGGGCCCAGCGGGCCTCCCGGACACCGGGCCCGGCGCGCCTTCCGGAACGGCCGGACCGGTGCGCGTTTCATGACATCGACCTACGAGGACACAGGACTTTTCATGACCCTGACGGAACAGGCGACGATCCTTCCGGCGCGGCAGGTGCTGCCGGCCGAGGAGCGATTCGCCGCAGAGCTCGCCTTCCTCGCCGCCCAGGACGACGGCCCCCGGCCACCCGGCTGGACGCTGACCCCGCGATCGGTGGTCACCTTCATCTGCGGCAGCGACGGAGCCGTACTCGAACTGCCGAAGGCCGCCCGCCGTACGACGAGCGACAGCACCGGCCCCGGCACCGGCACCGGCACCGGCACCGGCACCGGCACCGGGGCAGCGTTGCCGGTCAAGCTGGTGATCCCTCCCAAGTTCGTCGGCGAGCGTGCCCTGGTGGAACGCTGCGTCGTCACGCTGGCCGGTGAGCGCGGGCTGCTGCTGGTCGGCGAGCCCGGTACCGCCAAGTCGATGCTGTCGGAGCTGCTCGCCGCCGCCGTCTGCGGCACCAGCGACCTGACCGTCCAGGGCACCGCCGGTACCACCGAGGACGCCTTCCGCTACAGCTGGAACTACGCGCTGCTGCTCGCCCAGGGGCCGGGGCCGCAGGCGCTGGTCGCCTCCCCCGTGCTGAGCGCGATGCGCACGGGGCGCGTGGCCCGCATCGAGGAGATCACCCGCTGCCTGCCCGAGGTGCAGGACGCGCTGGTGTCGATCCTGTCCGACCGGCGGGTCAGCGTGCCCGAGCTCGTCGGTACCGCCGACGCCCAGATGGCCGCCGCCCCCGGGTTCACCGTGATCGCGACCGCCAACCTCAGGGACCGGGGCGTGTCGGAGATGTCGGCCGCGCTCAAGCGGCGGTTCAACTTCGAGACGATCCATCCCATCGCGGACGCCGAGGCGGAGACCGCACTGGTCAGCCGCCAGGCCACCGCCGCGGTGCACCGGGCGGGCGCCGCCTTCGGCGTGGACGACGCCGTGCTCGACGTGCTGGTCACCATCTTCCGCGACCTGCGTTCCGGCAGGTCGGCCGAGGGGTGGGACGTGGAGCGGCCCGGTACGGTGCTGTCCACCGCCGAGGCCGTCCAGGTCGCCGCGTCCCTGGGGGTGGCCGCGGCCTACCTGCCCAGCGGGGACGTCCTCGACCTGGTGCCCGGCCACCTGCTGGGCGTGGTCCGCAAGGACGACCCGGCCGACCACGGGCGGCTGCTCGGCTACTGGGACGGCGCGGTACGGCGCCGCGCCGAGGACGGCTCTGCCATGTGGCGCCGCCTCTGGGACCTGCGGGAGAACCTCCGTTGACCCCCTCCTCCACCACCACGGACTCGCCGCCGACCGCCACCACCGGCTCGCCATCGGCCGCCTCCACCACCACCACCACCGCTTCACTGTCGGCCGCCTCCTCCACCGACTCGCTCGAACCGCGGAACGCGGTGGCGGTGCTCGCCGGGTCCACCGGGCCGTACCTGATCGGGGTACGGCACCACAGTCCCGCGCTGGCCGCGGTCGTTCCCGCGCTGCTGGACGCGTCCGGAGCCGACGTGGTCTGCGTCGAACTGCCCGTCGACTTCCAGCCGTGGCTGACCCACCTGGGCGACCCGGCCACCCTCGCCCCGGTGGCCCTGGCGGGAGCGGGCGACGGCGAGCGGCTGAGCTTCTACCCGTTCGCGGACTTCTCCCCCGAACTCACCGCGATCCGATGGGCCAGGGAACGCGGCGTCGAGGTCGTCTGCTGCGACCTGCCGCTCACGGACCCGGCATGGTCGGAAACCGCCCTCCCCGCCCCGCCTCGTCCCGCCCCCGAACCCTTCGACCGCGTCTCCGGACGCGGTGGCGGCTCCACGTACGCGGGCGGGCTCGCGGCGGCCGGGACCGGGCGCGCGGGGGACGACATGTGGGACCGCGCGGTGGAGGTCCTCGCCCCGGGCTGTGCGCCGGAGGCCGTACGGCGGGCCGCGCTCGGCGTCGGCTGGGCGCTTCGCCGCGACGCGGGCGGCGAGGGCGGCGTCCCCCCGATGGACCTGGCCCGCGAGGCGTACATGCGTCAGGTGATCGCGGACGCGGCGCGGGGCGGCAGGACGGTGGCCGCCGTCATCGGCGCCTTCCACGCCCCCGCCCTGACCAGCGTCAACGACGTCTCCACCGAATCGCCCCGGACGCCACCGGCCGCCGGCGCCACGGCTCACGAAAAGATGGAAGAGGTGGCCGGGGGTGTGCGGGCGGCGGTCGTTCCGGTGGAGCGGCAGCAGGCGGGGGCGGTGGTCACGTCCCTGGTGCCGTACGCCTTCGGGCTGCTGGACTCCCGCTCCGGGTACCCCGCGGGCATCCGCGACCCGCGCTGGCAGCAGGCGGTGCTCACCGCCGCCGGCGATCCGGCCCGCGTACGCGAGGCCGCCGCACGCATGATCACGGACCTGTGCCGCGAGCTGCGGTCGGCGGGGCACACGGCGGGCACCGGCGAGGCGGCCGAGGCACTGCGGGTCGCCTGTGACCTGGCGAGACTGCGGGCGCTGCCCGCGCCGGGCCGGGGGGAACTGCTGGAAGCGGTCACGAGCGTGCTCGGCCAGGGGGAGCCGCTCGGCCGCGGCCGTGCCCTCGCGAAGGCGCTGGAGGTGGTCATGGTCGGCACCGAGCGCGGCCGTACCTCCCCCGGCACGCCGCGCTCCGGGCTCGGCCCCTCCGTCGAGGCCGAGCTCGCCGCGCTGCGCCTGCCCCACCCGGGTTCGCCCGAGGGGCGGGAGGTGCGCCTCGACCCGCTCCGCTCCGATCTCGACCGCCGGAGGGAGGTCCTGCTCCAGCGCCTCCAGGTCTGCGGAGTGGGCTACGGCGAGCAGATCGAGGTGTCCGGCACGGGTGACTCCAACGCCCTCTCGACCCGCTGGCGGCTCTCGTGGAGCCCGTCCGTCCCGGCCCGGCTCGACCTGGCGGGCGTACGCGGCGTCTCCGCCCTCCAGGCGGCGACCGGCACGTTGCGCGAGGCCCACCGACGCCAGGCCGCCGAGGGCGGGCCCACCTGCGCGCAGCTCCTCGCCGGGCTGGGCGCCGCCGCCCGCTGCGACCTGCCCGACCTGGTGAACGAGTGGCTCGCCGGAGCCACCTCGCTGCTGCCGGCCTCGGCCACCCTGCCCGAGCTGCTCGACGCGCTCGACCTGCTGGAGGCCCTGCGCCGTGGGCACCTGCCCGGCGCCACCCCGGAGGTACGTGACCGGGCGGCGGCGCTCACGGACTCGCTGCTGGAGGCCGCCGTCCGGTCCCTGCCCGGCCTCGCGGGCAGCGACCGGTCCGAGGACGTCAGCGCGCTCATCACGCTCGCCGCACGGGCCGGCGAGCACCGCCTCGGGCTCCGCCTGGACGACGCGCTGGACACCCTCGTGCGCACGGGCTCCCCGCTCGTCCAGGGTGCGGCGCTGGCCGCGCGGGTCCTGCTGGACCTGGACGGCCCGGCGCTGCTCGGCGGGCGGGTGGCCGGCTGGGTCGACGCCGCCGCCGACCCCGACGGGCGCCGCCGGCTGTCCCGCCTGCTCAGCGGGGTGCTCACGGCGGCGGGCCCGCTCCTGCACTCGGCCCCCGACGCGCTGGCCCCGCTGCTCGACCGGATCGGCGGCCTCACCGACCAGGGTTTCCTCGACCGGTTGCCCGCCCTTCGCGGCGGGTTCGACGTCCTGTCCCCGGCCGGGCGCGACCGGCTCCTGCGTACGGTCACCGAGCACCTCGGCGACCGGCTGGACCTGACCCTGGACGCGTCGCCCGAGCTCCTGGCCCTGTGGACCGCCGCCGACACGGCGGGCCTGGCGGCCCTCACCGCCCTGCGCCTCCCCACAGGCACCTCCGCCCAGAAGGCCCCTGAGACGACCACGACCCCTGCGACGAACCCGAGCCCGCGTACGCACATCGCCGCCGACGTGGGGCCGATCGCCGACGTCGACACGAACGCGACGACCGACGCGGAGAGAGGGCCGAGGACCGACGCGGCGCCGAAGGCCGACGCGGGCGAGGCGCGGACGTACGAGGCGGCCGTCGCGAGCGCGGACGGCGACGGCGGGACGCGGCGGCTCCAGGTGGCCGATCGGTGGCGGCTGCTGCTCGGGCGGGAGGGCGGCCGTCTCCCGGCCGGGGCCCGCCGCTACGGGCACGCGCTGGACGAGCTCTACGGAGCGGGCCGGGGCGAGGGCGCCGGCGACTTCGGGAACGACGCGGGCGGCGCGCCGGACGGGGGCGGGCAGCAGGCGTCCTTCCCCACCGCCCGGGAATGGTCCGAGGAGCTCGACGCCCTGTTCGGCGACGAGGTCAGGGAGGAGGTCCTGGCCAGGGCCGCCGACGCCGGCCGCGCCGACGTCCTGTCGGAGCTCGACCCGGCGACGGCCCGCCCGTCCGTCGAACTGCTGACCTCGGTGCTGTCCCTGGCGGGCGGCCTGCCCGAGCAGCAGCTCGCCCGGCTCCGCCCGCTCGTACGGCGGCTGGTCGACGAGCTCAGCCGGGAGCTGGCCACCCGCCTGCGCCCCGCCCTGACCGGCCTGGCGACGCCGCGCCCGACCCGCCGGCGCGGGGGGCGCCTGGACCTGCCGCGCACCCTGCGCGCCAACCTCGCGCACACCCGCCGCCTTGCCGACGGCCGGATCGCCGTCGTGCCGGAGCATCCGGTGTTCAGCACGCGCTCGCGGCGCGAGTCCGACTGGCGGCTGATCCTGGTGGTCGACGTGTCCGGGTCTATGGAGGCGTCGGTCATCTGGTCGGCGCTGACGGCGGCGGTCCTGGGCGGCGTACCCACGCTCTCCACGCATTTCCTCGCCTTCTCCACCAAGGTGATCGACCTGTCGGACCACGTGTCCGACCCGCTGTCCCTGCTGCTGGAGGTGCGCGTGGGCGGCGGCACGCACATCGCCGCGGGGCTCGCCCACGCGCGTTCCCTGGTCACCGTTCCGAGCCGCACGCTCGTCGTGGTGGTCAGCGACTTCGAGGAGGGGTACCCGCTCGGCGGCCTGTTCAGCGAGGTCCGCGCGCTCAGCGACTCGGGCGTCCACCTGCTGGGCTGCGCCGCCCTGGACGACACCGGCGCGCCCCGGTACTCGGTGCCGATCGCCCAGCGGCTCGTCGCGGCCGGCATGCCCGTGGCCGCTCTCAGCCCTCTCGCCCTCGCCCGCTGGGTGGGCGACCGACTTCGCGGAGAAAACCGGTGACCGTCCCTGTTCCGACTGACTCGGCCGCTTCTGTGGGCGTGCGACTGCCTCCGGTGGCGCCGCACGTGGTGGCCTCGGCTGTGGAGGACCTCACCTCACGGCTGCTGAAGAAACTGGACGCGGCGATCGGGGTGTACGCGGCGGTGCCGCCCGTCGCCGACGGCGACGCCGTGCACGTGCGGTGCGGCGAGGACGCGGTGGTGATCCTCGTTCCCGGCCCGGACGGCACGGTCGCCACCCCGGACGCGGCACACTGCACCTGCCTGCTGGCACCCCGCTGCCTCCATCGCGCGGCCGTCCTCAGCGCCTGCCCCCTCGCCGACCCCGCCACCACCGACCCGGCCACCACCACCGACCCGGCCGCCACGACCGATCCGGACGGCACGACCGGTCCGGACGGCACCACCGACCCGGCCGCCACGAGCGGTCCCGACGTCGACGCAGGACCCGGACCGCTCGCCACATCGGGCGTACCAGGAGCCGCCCCCCTCCCCCCGGCCGTGGCCCCGGACGCGACCGCCGCCAGGCGGCCCGTCACGCCCGGAACCGGCCCGGACGCCGGCGCGTCCGCGCCTGGGCCGAGTGAAGCGCAGGTGAAGGCGGCGGCGGGGTTGTGGCGGGCCTCCGCGACCGTGCTCGCGGCCGGTGTGCCGGCGGCGGACGCGGTGCTCCAGGCGGAACTGCTCCGCGCGTCGCACAGCGCCCGCCTGGCCGGGCTGTTCCGGGCGGAGGCCGCCGCGTTGCGCGTGGTCCGGGGCGTCAGGGCGGCCCGGGAGCGGCACGACGGCCACCGTCTGGCGGACCTGGTCACCGCGCTCCGCGAACTCCTGGTCACCTCGGGCGGGCTCGCCGCCGGCGACCCCGACCCGGCCCTGATCGGCGTCGCCCGTCGCGGCTACCAGCCGGGCGGCGGCCTGCGGGTGTACGGCGTCTGCCGGGAGCCGGTGATCAGCGACACCGGGTACGGCGGGGTGGTCACCCACCTGCTCACCGAGAACGGGGACCGCCTGTCGGTCGCCGACGTCAAGCCCGGCGGCCCGGCCCGCGCGCGTGGGGCCGGAACGGGTCCCGTCGCCCTGTGCACGGCACTCGACCACGCCCAGCTCGCCCGAGGCGGGCTGCTGATCTCGGGGGCGACCGTCTCGCCGGACGGCCGTCTGGGTGCCGGGCGAGGGGTGCGGGCCAGCCCGTCGCCGGGCGTCCCCTGGTCGGCCGGCCCGCTGGCGTCGCTGTTCGAACGCCCACCGGCCGAGGCGGTGGGCGCGCTGCTCACCGGGTCGCCGACCGCCGACCTGGACGGGGGCGGGGACCAGGGACAGAACCTGGTGGGCTGCGACCTGGTGATCGTGGGCGCCGCCGGGGACCACCTGCTCGCCCGCGCACCGGACGGGCCCCTCATCCGGCTGGTCGCGGCGAGCCTCCACCCTGAGCTGGCCCACTCGGCCAACCTTCGCCTCCTCGCCTCCCGTCCCGGGCTGAGCGTCCGGGTGCTCGGCCGTCCCGATCTGGACCGGGCGGCCACCCTGCGCCCGCTCGCGGTGGGCCCGGTGCCGGACGCGGAGGCGACGCTGCGGCTGCCCGGCGACTGGCTGGGCCGGGCGGACCTCGGTTACGACCGGCTCCAGGGCTCGCATCTGCCCGCGCGGGGGATCGCGCCGCCGCCCGAGCCGCTCGTGGAACCCGGTACGGACCCGCTGGCGGGCTCCCCGCTGTGGCGGGTCCGGCGGCTCGTCGAGCTGGCGGTCACGGGCGGGCGGCGGGCCGTCGCCGAGTACTCCAGGAGCGCCGGCCTCCGGACCCGGGAGTCCCGGGCCGAGGGCGCCATGCTCCGGCGGACCGGGTTCCCGGTGGCGGCGGAGCTGACGGCGACGCTCGCCGCGGAGGCGGACCGGCGTGGCCGCGACGCCTTCGGGCGGCTCACCGATTCCGGCCCGGAACGGTACGCGTCGGCATGGCTCACCACCGCCGTCCACCTCGCCACCGCCGAACGCACCCTGATCCGCGCCTCCTGGACCACCGGCCACATCCGATGACCGGGCGGCCAGGGGCGGGGAGCGAGGTACCAAGGTGATCAATGGGAGTGATCGGTAATAGGCTTCGCAGTCGATGTACAGCAACCTGACGCCTCATGGCGACGGCCCGAGGAAACCCACCGCCTTCCTGCTGGCGTGCGCCGCCGGTACCGGAATACTCGCAGGTGGGAGTGCCCTCGTGGTCGACGGCGAGAAGGCGATACCCGCCCACGGCACCGTGCTCGCCTCGCCGGTCACCGCGCTTGGAACCTCGCCGCGCGCGACGGGCCCCGCGCCCGGGCCCGTGGCCACGGTGACGTCCGCTCCCACGTCCGCTCCCACGTCCACGGACACGGACACGGACACGACGCCGGGGCCGTCGCCCGTCGCCGTGCCGCCGTCGGGGGGGCCGGCGCGGGTGCCGTTGAGGGCGGAGCCGGACGCGGGGGCCTCGAAGCCGCCGCCCGACCCTGACGGCCGCCGGCCGCCGAAGATGAAGGTCCCCCGGGCCGGCAAGGGCCGCTACTCGGTGGTCCCCGGGGTCGCCCGCCCGCCCAAGGGCGGTCACGGCAAGGTGGTTCGATATCTGGTGGAGGTCGAGAAGGGGCTCCCCTTCGACGGCCGGGAGTTCGCGGCCACCGTCCAGCGCACCCTCAACGACCCGCGCGGCTGGGGCGCGAACGGCCGCATGCGGTTCAAGCGCGTCGCGCACGGGCCGGTGCGGTTCCGCGTGGCGCTGTCCAGCCCGGCGATGACCAACGCGCGCTGCCTTCCGATGCAGACCTTCGGCGAGCTGTCCTGCTGGAACGGGCGGCAGGCGGTCCTCAACGCGAAACGGTGGAACCTCGGCATCCCCGGCTATCGCGGCGACCTCGTCTCCTACCGCGAATACATGATCAACCACGAGGTCGGGCACGCGCTCGGCCACGGGCACGAGTCCTGCCCGGGGGCCGGCAGGCCCGCTCCGGTGATGACCCAGCAGACGAAGTCCCTGCAGCACTGCCGCCCCAACGCCTGGCCGTTCGCGCACCGGACGGCCCGGCGGGATAAGCCGGATACTCCTTGACACGCCGGATTACAAGGGATGGGATCGGGCGGCAAGATCCCGTAAGGTGACCGTCGTGGTCCCCGGGTCCGGTCCATCGCGCCGGCCCCGCGCGCCCCCGATGGAGAGTGGGTCCCTGATGCGCGGAACGCTGACGGTCGCCGCTTCGGTGGCGGCGTCCCTGCTGGTCGCCCTACCCACCTACGCCGCCCCCGCGACGGCCCCGGGGGTCCCCGTCCCTGCGGCGGGCTCCCTTCACGCGGCGGTCCCCGGCGCCCCCGCCTTCCCCGCCGCCCCGGCCGATCCCGCCAATTCCGCCGTCCCCGCGACCCCGGCGTCCCCCGCCGCCCCCACGGCCGCGCGGCAGGCGGCGTTCAAGGTCGCCGCCGGCCGGTACGGCGTGCCGGAGAGCGTCCTGCTCGGCGTCTCCTATCTGGAGTCACGCTGGGACGCCAACCGGGGCGTCCCGAGCGTCACGGCCGGATACGGGCCGATGCACCTCACCGACGCGCGCGCCGCGCTCCCCGGGACGCCCCACCACAGCGAGGGCGCCGAGGACCCGCGCGGCGACGACGCCCGCCCGGCCAAACCCGCGAGCTCCCCGCCGGCCTCCACCGCGAGCGCGGCGCCCCCTGCGTCCGGGAGTGCGAGCGCGGCCCCGGTGACGTCCGGGAACACTGGCGCCGCGCCCCCGGTGGACGGTGCTCAGACGGTCGACGAGGCGGCGCGGCTGAGCGGGTTGCCGGCCGAGCGGCTGGTGACGGACCCGGACGCCAACCTGCTCGGCGGGGCGGCCCTGCTCGCCCGGTACCAGAAGGACCTGGCGGACGCGAAGGACCCGGGCCTGGCGGCGAGCAGGGACCCCGCCGACTGGTACGGCGCGGTCGCCCGCTACTCCGGCGCCGACGACGTCCAGACCGCCCGGCAGTTCGCCGACGAGGTGTTCTCCGTCCTGCGCGAGGGCGCGAGCCGGACCACCGACGACGGCCAGCAGGTTTCGCTGCCCGCCGGACCGGAGATCGCTCCGCGCATGGACCAAGTCGACCGCCTGGGCCTTCGCGAGGCGGAGGCCAGGAACACCGAGTGCCCGAAGAGGCTGGCCTGCGAGTGGTTCCCCGCTCCGTACCAGAAGCTGTCGGAGGACCCGGGCGACTACGGCAACCACGACCTGTCCGACCGGCCGCACAACCAGCGCATCCAGTACATCGTCCTGCACGACACCGAGGAGACCTACGACAGGACGCTCAAGCTGGTGGCCGACCCCACCTATGTGAGCTGGCACTACACGATCCGTTCCGCCGACGGGCACATCGCCCAGCACGTGAAGGCCAGGGACGTCGCCTGGCACGCCGGCAACTGGTACGTCAACGCCAAGTCGATCGGCATCGAGCACGAGGGCTTCCTGGCGAAGGCGGGCTCCTGGTACACCGAGGCGATGTACCGCAGCTCTGCCCGCCTGGTGGGCTACCTCGCCAAGCGGTACGACATCCCGCTGGACCGTGCGCACATCCTGGGCCACGACAACGTCCCGGGCACCGTCCCCGGCACCGTGGCGGGAATGCACGTCGACCCGGGGCCGTACTGGGACTGGGGCCACTACTTCGCGCTCCTGCACCGGCCGTTCAAGTCCACGGGCGGCGCGCACGGCGGGCTGGTGACCATCAGGACCGACTACGCCCACTACCGGCCGCGTTACACCGGCTGCGACCAGGCCGGGGTGGACTGCCCGCCGCACGGCTCGGCGTCGGTCTGGCTGCACACCGAGCCGAGCGACAGCGCGCCGCTGGTCAAGGACATCGGCCGCAGGCCCGGCGGGGAGTCGACGTACGACGTCTCCGACCACGGCGCCCGCGCGACCACCGGCCAGCAGTACGCCCTCGCCGGGCGCGAGGGCGACTGGACGGCCATCTGGTACCTCGGGCAGCTCGCGTGGTTCCGCAACCCCCGCGAGGCGCCGACCGCCGTCAACGCCACCGGGCTGATCGTCACACCGAAGCCGGGCCGAGGCCCGGTGCCGGTGTACGGGCGCGCGTACCCCGAGCCGGAGGCCTACCCGGCGGGCGTGCCCGTGCAGGCGATCACCCCGTTGCAGTACGTGATCCCGCAGGGCCAGCGGTACTCCGTCGGCCTGGTGGCACGCGGCGAGTACTACTACGCGGTGACCTTCGACCCCGCCACCCACACGGTGGTCCGGGGCCGCACGCTGTACTACCAGATCCAGCTCGGCCACCGCGTCGCCTTCGTCAAGGCCGACGACGTGAACATCCTGCCGTCGGCCGTGCGGGCGCCCCGCTGACCGGGGTCAGTCGTTGAGGTTTTCGCGGAGGTAGGTGTCGACCTGGTCCAGGGCGATGCGCTTCTGGGCCATGGAGTCGCGTTCGCGGACCGTCACGGCGTGGTCTTCGAGGGTGTCGAAGTCGACCGTGATGCAGAACGGGGTGCCGATCTCGTCCTGGCGGCGGTAGCGGCGGCCGATGGCCCCGGCGTCGTCGAACTCGACGTTCCAGCGGCGGCGGAGCTGGGCCGCCAGGTCGCGGGCCTTGGGCGACAGGTCGGCGTTGCGCGACAGGGGCAGCACGGCCGCCTTGACCGGCGCGAGCCGGTGGTCGAGCCGCATGACCGTGCGCTGCTCCATGACGCCCTTGGCGTTGGGCGCCTCGTCGACCGTGTAGGCGTCCATCATGAAGGTCAGCGTGCAGCGGTCGACGCCGGCGGCCGGCTCGATGACGTAGGGGACGTAGCGCTCCCCGGAGTCCTGCTCGAAGAACGACAGATCGGTGCCCGAGGCGGCGCCGTGGGTGGTGAGGTCGAAGTCGGTGCGGTTGGCGACGCCCTCCAGCTCACCCCACTCGGAGCCGGTGAAGTTGAAGCGGTACTCCACGTCGACGGTGCGCTTGGAGTAGTGCGACAGCTTGTCCTTCGGGTGCTCGTACAGCCGGAGGTTGTCGCTGTTGATGCCGAGGTCGACGTACCACTGGAACCGCTGGTCGATCCAGTACTGGTGCCACTCCTCGTCGCTGCCCGGCTTGACGAAGAACTCCATCTCCATCTGCTCGAACTCGCGGGTGCGGAAGATGAAGTTGCCCGGGGTGATCTCGTTGCGGAACGACTTGCCGATCTGGCCGATGCCGAACGGGATCTTCTTGCGGGAGGACTGCTGGACGTTGAGGTAGTTGATGAAGATGCCCTGCGCGGTCTCGGGCCGCAGGTAGGCCAGCCCCGACTCGTCCTCGACGGCGCCGAGGTAGGTCTTGAGCAGGCCGTTGAACATGCGGGGGGCGGTGAAGGCGCCCTTGGTGCCGCAGTTGGGGCAGGTCAGGTCGGACAGCCCGTTCTCGGGGGCCCGGCCGCTGTGCTTCTCGGCGTAGGCCTCCTCGAGGTGGTCGGCGCGGTAGCGCTTGTGGCAGGACTGGCACTCGGTCAGGGGGTCGACGAACTCCCTGACGTGGCCGCTGGCCTCCCACACCTCGCGGGCGAGGATGACCGAGGAGTCGAGGCCGACGACGTCCTCCCGGCCCTGGACCATGGACTTCCACCACTCGCGCTTCACGTTGTTCTTGAGCTCGACGCCGAGCGGACCGTAGTCCCAGGACGCGCGCAGACCGCCGTAGATCTCGCTCGACGGGTAGACGAGCCCCCGGCGTTTGGCGAGGCTCACGATCGTGTCCATGATGTCGGTACGGCGGGCCATCAAGAATCTCCATCCGGCTGGCGGTCGGGGTTGGGTTTGCCGATCGGAGGGCGCGTCACCTGCCCGATCACCTCAAGCTTAGGGGAACGCGCGACGCGACCCGCCCACAATCACGACTGAACGTGTGGCCGCGTCAGGCAGTGACCACGATCTCGAAGGCGGAGGGCTCGTTGATCATCAGCGTCATGAGCGGATACATGTCCATTCGTGCCGCCGACAGGGCCCGACGGTAGAACCCGGCGCCCTCCCATTCGCTGACGATCGCCCACAGGTCCGGCTCGTCGGCCGACCTGCCGAGGTGCCCCCGGAGGTAGCCGTTCTGGGCGGCCAGCGTCCCGAGGATCGAGGTGGCCGCCTCCACGAACTCCTCCGCCCGGGCGTCGGGGACGGAGTACCTGATGAACGCGATCATGGGGTTCAGCATGCCAGCACCCGCGGTGTCCTTGGGCGAGCCCCTCCGACGTTAGGCTCGGAGCGTGGCCGACAAGCGCGAATCCACCGAACCGCCCCCGCCCAGGCGCGGCGTGCCCGCCCATCCCCTGGCCCGGCCCGGCGCCGCCCCCCGGGGAGGCGGCCCCCGCGGGGGTGCCCGCCGCCCGCAGCGCCCGCTGCCCCGAGGCGAGCATTTCGTCACGCCGGGGGCGACGGGCCTGCGGCTCCAGGTGGAGCGCAAGAGCGCGGCCCCTCTGGTCTACCTGTACGGGCTGCCGCGCTGGATCCTGCCCGTCCTGCTGGTGGTCCTGCTGCTGGTGGGCTTCGCCGTGCCCGACTGGCGCGGCGGCGTCGCCGTCCTGCCGGTGCTGGGCTTCGTGGGCTGGCTGGCATACATGTCGTGGCCGTCCCTGGGCAACGGGGGGCGGCTGATGCGGGTCGCGCTGGCGGCGTTCCTGATCGCGCTCGCGGCCCAGCGCTTCGGGGCCTTCTGAGTGGCTTCGGGGGTCTCCCCTCCACTGATTTTGACAACCGTTTTCATTTTGACGCATACTAGGTACTGTGATGCCCCTTTCGTCCAGATACCTTCGACGTAAGAACCCCCGCCTGACCCTCCTCGGCGCCCTCCTCGGCGGCGGCGCGCTGCTGGCCGCGACCGCCTGCTCGGGCGGCAGCGCCTCGGCGGCGCAGTCCGGCCCGCCCAGGGTCCTCGCGGCGTTCTACCCCCTCGAATGGATCTCCGCCCGCGCCGGCGGACCGGACGTCACGGTGACCGGCCTGACCCAGCCCGGCGTCGAACCGCACGACCTCGAACTGACCCCGCGCCAGATCGCCGCCGTCGAGGAGGCCGACCTGGTCGTCTACGTCAAGGGCGTGCAGCCGGCCGTCGACGAGGCCGTGCGGGAGCACGCCGAGGGCCGGGCCTTCGACGCCGCCTCGGCGATCACCACGCTGCCCGCGGTCGCCGGAGAGCGGGCCGAGGGCGAGGGCACCTACGGGCGTGGCGCCTACGACCCGCACATCTGGCTCGACCCCGCACGGATGGCCACCATCGTGACCGAGCTGGGCAAGCGCCTCGGGAAGGCCGACGCCGCCCACGCCGCCGCCTACGCCACCCGGGCCAGGTCGGCGGCCGGGGACCTCGGCGCCCTGGACACCGAGTTCCGCCAGGGCCTGGCCACCTGCGCGAGCCGCACGATCGTGACCAGCCACACCGCGTTCGGCTACCTGGCCGACCGCTACCGTCTCAAGCAGGTCGGCATCAGCGGCCTCGACCCGGACGCCGAACCCTCCCCCGCCCGCCTGGCCGAGGTGGCCGGGATCGCGAGGCAGGAGCGGGTGACTACCATTTTCACCGAGGAACTCGTCAGCCCCAAGGTCGCCGAGGTCCTCGCCAAGGAGGTCGGCGCCAGGACGGCGGTCCTCAACCCGGTCGAGAGCCGTCCCCCTTCGGGTGACTACCTGACCGCCGCCCGCGCGAACCTCCACACACTCCGCACCGCACTTGGATGCTCATGACCCCGTCAGCACAGGCCGCCGGCGTGGCCCCGCGGGAGTCCCCGCCCGCCACGCCCGCCGCGTTCGCCATGTCCGCAGGCCACGTCAGCCTGGACGGGCGTCCCGTCCTTCGCGGCATCGACCTGCGGATCCACGCCGGCGAGGTGGTCGCCGTGCTCGGCGCCAACGGCTCCGGCAAGTCCACCCTCATCCGCGCCCTGCTCGGCCTGACGCCGCTGTCGGGCGGCACCGCCGAACTGCACGGCGTCGCGCCCGGCCGGTTCCGCGACTGGTGGCGCGTCGGCTACGTGCCGCAGCGCCTGTCCATCGGCGGCGGGGTGCCGGCCACCGTCCGCGAGGTGGTGGCCTCGGGCCGCATCGCCCGCCAGCGCCGCCTGCGCCGTACGAGCGCCGGGGACCGCGCCGCCGTCGCCCACGCGCTCGAGGCCGTGGGCCTCACCGAACGGGCCGGGGACCCGGTGGGGTGGCTGTCGGGCGGCCAGCAGCAGCGGGTGCTCATCGCGCGGGCCCTGGCCGGCGAGCCGGACACCTTCGTCATGGACGAGCCGACGGCCGGGGTGGACGCCGAGAGCCAGCTCCACCTGGCCGGCACGCTCGCGAGCCTGGTCGAGCGGGGCAGGACCGTCCTGCTGGTGGCCCACGAGCTCGGGCCGATGGCGCCGCTGATCACACGGTCCGTCGTCCTCGGCGGCGGCCGCATCCTGCACGACGGCGCGCCGCCCGCCGACGCCGGCTGCCACCCGCACCCCGGGCACGAGCAGGCCCGCCCGCACGTGTACGACGTCTCGGGCGGCCCGATGAGCACGGAGGCCGGGCAGTGATCGAGATGCTGCGGTACGACTTCATGTGGCGCGCGCTGATCGCCGCGCTGCTCGTCGGCCTGGCCGCCCCCGCCGTCGGCACCTTCATCGTGCAGCGGCGGCTCGCCCTGCTCGGCGACGGCATCGGGCACGTCGCCCTGACCGGCGTGGCGCTCGGCTTCCTCACCGGCACCGCGCCGGTGCTCACCGCCGTCGCGGTGGCGGTGCTCGGAGCGGTCGCCATCGAGCTGGTGCGCGCGCGGGGACGCACGACGGGCGACGTCGCGCTCGCGCTGATGTTCTACGGGGGCATCGCGGGCGGCGTCCTGCTCATCGGGCTGGCCCCCGGCGGCAGCAACTCCACGCTCACCTCCTACCTGTTCGGCTCGATCAGCAGCGTCTCCGCGCAGGACGTGTGGGTGATCGCGGTGCTCGCGGCCTTCGTGCTGGGCGTGGTGGCGATCTTCGGCCGCGAGCTGTTCGTGCTGTGCCAGGACGAGGAGGTCGCCAAGGTCAACGGGCTGCCGGTCCGCTTCCTGAGCCTGCTCATCGCGATCACCGCCGCGCTGACCGTCGTGATCGCGATGCGCGTGGTCGGCCTGCTGCTGGTCAGCGCCCTGATGGTCGTCCCGGTGGCCACCAGCCAGCAGGTCACCCGGGGTTTCAGCACCACCATGCTGCTGGCGATGGCGCTCGGCGTGGCCTCGACGATCGGCGGGCTCACCTCCGCGTTCTACGCGAGCGTCGCGCCCGGGGCCGCGATCGTGCTCCTCGCGCTCGCCGGCTTCGTCCTGGCCCTCGGTGTCGGTAGATTCGTACGGCGAGGTCGTGCACAGGAGACCGGCCCATGAAATCGCGGTCATGCCGCACACGGGAGTGCCGCCGATGACGAACCGCCGAGAGGCCGTACGGGAGATCCTCTCCCACAGCGAGGGTTTCCGGAGCGCGCAGGACATCTACGCCCAGATGCGTGCGGCCGGCGCCAAGATCGGCCTCACCACGGTGTACCGCGCCCTGCAGACGCTGGCCGACAGCGGCCAGATCGACGTGCTGCGCACCGACGAGGGCGAGTCGGTCTACCGCGCGTGCGCCACCGGCACCCACCACCACCACCTGGTCTGCCGGCGCTGCGGCCGCACGGTCGAGGTGGCCGGGCCCGCCGTCGAGCGCTGGGCGGAGGCCGTGGGCGCCGAGCACGGTTTCACGGCCATCACCCACACCGTCGAGGTCTTCGGCACCTGCCCGTCCTGCACCGCCGCCGCCTCGTCGAGCTGACCCCCGTACGGCGCTCCCGCCGAAGGCCCCCTTCGCACGGCGCTCCCCACCGAGCTCGCCGGACCCGCCCGCGCGCGGCACTCTCCCCGGGGCCCCGGACGGGATACGCTTCCGGGACCGGAAGCCGGAGCGTTGGCGGGGGCCGCGCCATCCGGGCGTCCGCGCCGCCGTGCCCGCGCCGAGTCCAACGGGAGACGACATGCCATTCAGCCATGACATGGTCTGCTCGCTCGCCGCCGTGGCCGATCTGATCAACACCGCGCCCGAGACCGGCGGCCCCGACGGTCTCGGCGGCCCCACCGAGCTGGAGGCGTTCGTCAAACGCCACGAGATGAGCGTCGGGCCCGTCACCCCGGCCGACCTCGACCAGGTCCGCTCGCTGCGCGCGCGGTTCCACGAGGTGTTCACCGCCCCCGACCAGGCGACGGCGGTCTCCCGGCTGAACGTGCTGCTCGACCGCACCCAGATCACCGCCCGCCTGACCGAGCACGACGGCTTCCCGCTCCACGTCCACTACTTCGCCCCCGGGGCGTCGCCGGCCGAGCTGCTGGCCGCCGACTGCGGGGTGGCGCTCGCGCAGTTGCTCGTGGAGGGCGAGTGGGAGCGGCTGCGCACCTGCGCCGCCCCCGACTGCGACCGCGTCTTCGTGGACGAGTCCCGCAACCGCTCCCGCGTGTACTGCGACAGCCGCACGTGCGGCAACCGCATGCACGTCGCGGCCTACCGGGCCCGCCGCAGAGCCTGAACCAACGCCCCGCCTCAGACCAACGCCTCGCCTCAGAGCCTGGGCCACCGGCCCGTCTCAGAGTCTGAACCACCGCCCGTCGCAGGACAGAACCACACCGGCCCGTCGCAGGGCCGGAACCCCCCGGAACCATGTGAGGCTAGATGTTCGGGATCATCCGCCCGTGCAGGCACTCCTGCCCGTCGCTGCGCGAGGCCTGGATGGCGCACCTGTGCGGGCTGTGCCTGACCCTCCGCGACGGCCAGGGGCAGGGCGCCCGGCTGGCCACCAACTACGACGGGCTGATCATCTCGGTGCTCACCGAGGCGCAGGGGACGGCCGCCTCGCCGCACCGCACCGCCGGGCCGTGCGCGCTGCGCGGGTTCAGGCCGGCCGACGTGGTGGACGCGCGGGCCGCCGGCGCGCGGCTGGCCGCGACGGTCTCGCTGGTCCTTGCGGCGGGCAAGCTGCGCGACCACGTGGCCGACGGCGACGCCGCCCCGGGCACCGGCCCGGCCCGCAGGCGCCTGGCGGCCCGCTGGGAGGCGGCCGGCGCCCGCATGGGCGCCGAGATCGGCTTCGACACCGCCGTCCTGACCGCGACCGTCGACCGCCAGATCGTCCTCGAAGGCCGGGCCGGGGTGCCGCTGCTCGACCTGACCGCGCCCACCGAGGACGCGGTGGCCGCCGCGTTCGCGCACACCGCGGCGCTCGCGGGCCGGCCGGGCAACGCGACGGCGCTGGCCGAGGCGGGCCGGTTCTTCGGCCGCGTCGCCCACCTGCTCGACGCGGTCGAGGACCGCGGGCCGGACGCCGAACGCGGCGCGTTCAACCCGCTCACCGCCACCGGGACCACCCTTGAGGAGGCCAGGCGGCTCTGCGACGACGCCGCGCACGGCCTGGACCTGGCGCTGCGCGAGCTGGAGCTGGAGGACCGGCACCTGGTGGACGCGCTGCTGGGCCGGGAGGTGCGGCGGGCGGTGAAGCGCGCGTTCACGGTCCGCGCGTCCTACCGGCGTCCCGGGTTCGCGCGGAAGGCCGCCGCCGGGGTGGCGACCTTCTCGACCTGCGGGCTGTGGCGGCCACGCTGGAGCAGGAGGCGGCCCATGTCCTGGGACGGCCGCTGCTACCTGCGGGGCTGTGACTGCGCCTGCGACGGCTGCGACTGCTGCTGTTGCTGCGACCCCACCTGATCACGGCGCGGCCGTACGGACCGGCCCCCGGCTCGGACGGACCGGCCGCCTGAACGGGCCGCCTCGACGGGGCTGGAGACCGGTCAGGCCGTCTCGTTGGGGAGGGCCCCGCCGTACCTGCGGTCGCGCTTGGCGAAGATCTCGCACGCCTGCCACAGGTCGCGGCGGTCGAAGTCGGGCCAGAGCTGGTTGAGGAACACCATCTCGGCGTACGCCGACTGCCAGATCAGGAAGTTGGAGGTGCGCTGCTCACCGGACGACCGGACGAACAGGTCGACGTCGGGGATGTCGGGCTCGTCGAGGTAGCGGGCGAAGGTGCGCTCGGAGACCTTGTCGGCCCGCACGCGGCCCTCGGCGATGTCCTGCGCCATCCTGACCGCGGCGTCGACGATCTCGGCCCGGCCGCCGTAGTTCACGCAGAACTGCAGGGTGAGCGTGCGGTTGTCCCGGGTCATCTCCTCGGCGTCCTGGAGCTCCTTGATGACGCTCTTCCACAGCCGGCCCGGCCGCCCGGCCCAGCGCACCCGGACGCCCATGGCGTGCAGCTCGTCGCGGCGGCGGCGGATCACGTCGCGGTTGAAGCCCATCAGGAAGCGGACCTCGTCGGGGGACCGCCGCCAGTTCTCGGTCGAGAACGCGTAGGCCGACAGGTTCGGGACGCCGAGCTCGATCGCGCCCGCGATCACGTCGAACAGCGACGCCTCGCCCGCCTTGTGCCCTTCGGTCCTCGGCAGTCCTCGCGCCTTGGCCCACCGCCCGTTGCCGTCCATGACGATCGCGACGTGCCGGGGGACCAGCTCGCGGGGGATCGGGGGCGCCACGGCCCCTGAGGAGTGAGGCATGGGCGGGCGGACGTTCACGGTCTGGCTCTCCTGTGCGTCTCTGTCGGAAGGTCGCGGCGCCGGTCAGACGCGCTCGACATGTCGTAACGAGCGTATTCCGTGTTCGAGGTGCCATTGGAGGTAGGCCGCGACCAGGCCGCTGCACTCGACGCGATGCCGCTGCTCGGAGGCGTCGGCCGACTCCCAGTCGCCCCGGATCAGCGCGATCATGAGGCCGATCGTCTCGGCGGCGGGCACGGCGGCGCCCGCCGGGCGGCACCCCCCGCACACCACTCCGCCCGCGGCGATGGCGAAGGCGCGGATGGCCGGGGTGGAGCAGCGGGCGCAGGAGTCGAGCGCGGGCGCGTACCCCGCGACCGCCAGGGACCGCAGGAAGTAGGCGTCGAGGACGAGCCTGGCCTCGTGACCGCCCTCGACCAGGGTGCGCAGCCCGCCGACCAGCAGCAGGTAGTGGCGCAGGGCGGGCTCCTTCTCCCCCACGATGAGCCGGTCGGCGGTCTCCAGCATGGCGATGCCCGCGGTGTAGCGGGGGTAGTCGGAGACCAGGGACTCCCCGAACGGGCGCAGCGTCTCCACCTGCGTGATCACGTCGAGGGACCGGCCGGTGTGGAGCTGCAGGTCGACGTGGGTGAACGGCTCCAGGCGGGCGCCGAACCTGGACTTGGTGCGCCGGACGCCCTTGGCGACGCCCCGCACCTTGCCCGTGCGCCGGGTCAGGACCGTGATGATGCGGTCGGCCTCACCCAGCTTGTGGGTGCGCAGCACGACGCCCTCGTCGCGGTAGAGGTTCACCCGCCCAGTCTAGGGACGCGGGCGCCATGAGAATCCTTTACCAGGCATTCCGCGCGAACCGCGCCACCGGCCCCTCGTCGCGCCCGGGTGCCCCGCCTGGACGGGTGACCTGGGCCTGGACCGCCGCCGGCCGTGTCCTCCTCGGCGCCGGGCCGCGCGGTGCGCCCGTGACGCGAGGAACAGGATGTGACACCACCAGGCGACGAATAGATCTCGGGTCACCCTCCGATGGCATCCTTTGGGAGAACAGTCACTAAACTTTGCCCCCTGGCGACACCCCCTGTTAATCGCCTCCGCCCCCCGCACGCTGCCTGAAAGGGTGACATGACCCGCGTGGTCCTGCTGGGCACCTCGCCCGGCCCGATCGGTTCACCAGAACAACACGTCCCGCCCGGTCGCCTGGCGCTGACGTCGCTCCCCGGCTCGCCCACGGTCCTGTCGCGGCTGTACGGGCAGGTCGTCTCGATGGACCCCGAGCCCGTCGCCATCGTCCGCCCCGCGGACGCCGGCGACCACCGGCCGTTCCCAGGGCAGGTCGTGGAGTCCACGAGCCTCGCCGACGACCTGCGCGCCGTCGCCGACGCCGCGGAGCAGGCCACCGAGAACCTGTTCCTCATCCCGGCCGGCGCGGTGATCCACGACGAGCTGATCTACCAGATCACCAAGGCGAAGCGCGGCGCGCTCGCGCTCATCGCCAAGGAGCCGCGCCAGGAGGACGAGAACGGCGAGCCGATCCTGCCCGAGATCCCGATCGACGAGGCCGAGCCGGAAATCGGCGACCGCGTCCTCGAAGGGCTGCCGGTCCTGCTGCGCGCCGGCCGCTCCCGCGTGATCTCCGCCGGTTCGGCCTACCACGCCGTGACTCGGCCGAACGCCGTGGCGCTGGGTCCGATCCACCTGAGCCTGCGGCACGCGCCCACCCTCGCGGAGGCCGCACGCGAGCTGGCCGACATGGCCCACCTGTTCGGCCCCGGGGACGACCTGACCGAGCTGCTCGTACTGGGCCTGGTCCGCAGGGGCGTCTCGGTCGGCATCCGCGGCCGGCGCGACCTGTTCTTCTCCCGGGTGGGGGACCAGGCCGAGGCGGACACCGCCGTGGCCGCCATGTCGGAGATCGACGAGGACCGCGCGCGCCTGAACAACGCGGTCAAGGGCGCCGACGGCTTCTTCACCACGTACTTCGTGAGCACCTACTCCCGGTTCATCGCCCGGTGGGCGGCCAGGCGCGGTCTCACGCCGAACCAGGTGACGCTCATCTCGATCGCGCTCGGCGTGCTCTCGGCGCTGTCGTTCGCCACCGGCACCCGCCCGGGCGCCGTGGCGGGCGGGCTGCTGATCTACTTCGCCTTCGTGTTCGACTGCGTCGACGGCCAGGTGGCCCGGTACGCCCGGCAGTTCGGCGTGCTCGGCGCGTGGCTGGACGCCACGTTCGACCGCGCCAAGGAGTACATCGTGTTCGCCGGCCTGGCCGTCGGGTCCCTGGTGGCCGGGCAGGGCGACGTGTGGACGCTGGCGCTGGTCGCGCTGTCGGTGCAGTCGGTGCGCCACCTGCTCGACTTCTCCTTCGGCGCGGCCAACCGCCGCAAGCCGCCGAACCCGCTGCCGACGCTGGCGCTGTCCGCCGCCGACGACCGGCCGCTGCGCGACGCGCTGGAGGTGCGCCGCGCCTCTCGGAGCACCGGCGTGCGCGGGCTGCTCAAGCTGTGGACCAAGGCCGGCCGGTTCCGCGCCGTCCACTGGGCCCGCAAGATGATCGTCTTCCCCATCGGCGAGCGCTTCGCCGCCATCGCGATCACCGCGGCTCTGTTCGAGCCACGGATCACGTTCCTCACGCTCGTGATCTGGGGCGGCATCGCGTTCATGTACACCCTGACCGGACGTCTCATGAGGTCGCTCGCATGATCACCCATCCCCAGGCCGCCACCGCCCTCGTCCCCGATCCCGACGAGGAGCGGCGCCGGATCCAGACGGCCCGCCTGCTCGCCTACCGCGACGACGGCCCGCTGGTGGCGCTGCTCCGCGACAAGATGGGCCCCGGCCTGCCGCCGGTCCCCGCCGGCCTGGTCGCGCTGCTGGCCGCGGTGGTCATCGGCGTGACGGGCGTGCTGGGCGACGGCACCGGGCCGATCATGCTGCTCCCCGTGCTGGTGATGGCGGCGCTGATGGTGCCGACCGCGCCGCGCGACCACCTCGGCCGGTTCGACTGGCTGGTCCCGCCGCTGATCAGGGGCACCGAGTTCCTCACGGTCATCATCCTCGGCCTGGCGGCGGGCACCCCCAAGTGGCTGCTGTTCGTGCTCATCTACGTCGTCGGCTACCACACCTACGACACGGTGTACCGCACGCGGCAGAGCATCTGGCCCGCCCCGTGGGTGTTCCAGGCCGGCCTCGGCTGGGAGGTCCGCCTGCTGCTCCTCGGCGTGGGCGCGGCGCTCGGCGTGCTGACCTGGGTGGTGGCGGTGATGTCGGTGTACCTCGGCGTGCTGTTCGCCGTCGAGAGCGTCACGAGCTGGGTGGGCCTGGACAAGCAGTCCGCGCTGGCCCAGGCCTCCGACGACCTCGAGGCGTCGCCCGAGGACGCCATGGAGAACGCCACCGGCGAGGCCGACAAGGCGTAACCGCACGACGCGCACGGCCCGGAGGCCGGGACGGGATCATTCCCGCCCCGGCCTCCGGTCGTTCCATGGGTCGCGGCACCCCCTCCCGCCCCGGGTTCGTGAGATTCAGGCGTTCTCGTGCTGGAAGCGCCGTGTGCCCACCGCGACTCCTGCGACGACGAACGCCAGGGTCACCCCGGTGCCGACCAGGGCGTCCGCCGAGGTGTAGCCCCCCGCGAAGAACGCGCGCAGCGCCTCGACGACGTAGCGGAACGGGGTGAGCCTCGACACCACGTCCAGCCATCCCGGGGCCAGTGACATGGGCAGCAGCGCGCCCGACAGCAGGAGCAGGGGCACCAGCACCGTGCTCATGATGGGCGCGAACAGGTCCTGGTTCAGCGTCAGCGCCAGCGCGTACGACATCGAGGACAGGCTGACCGCGAGCAGCAGCACGAGCAGCAGGCCGAGCGCCACCCCGGGCAGCGGCGCCCGCAGCCCGAAGGCGTACCCGAGCAGGATCAGCCCGGCCGCCTGGATCAGCAGGACCAGGGTGTCCTTGAGCACGCGGCCGAGCAGCAGCGACATCCGGCCCGCCGGGGTGACGCGCAGCCGTTCGAGCACGCCGAAGCGCTGGTCGAAGACGATGCCGAACCCGCTCATCCCCGCGCTGAGCAGCCCGAGCTGCACCAGCAGGCCGGGGACCAGGACGTTCCAGGAGCCGGCCCCGCTGCGGGCGAACAGCGGGCCGAACAGGACCAGGTACAGCACGGGCTGCAGGGCGCCGAAGACCAGCGCGAGCTTGTTGCGCATCGTCACGCGGACGTAGTGGCGAGCCATGATCAGCGCGGTCACGCGGCGGCCTCCTCGCGCAGGGCGCGCCCGGTGACGGCCAGGAAGACGTCGTCGAGCGTCGCCCCCGGGCCGATCCCGGACTTGAGCGCCTCGGGCTCGCCCTCGCTGACGATGCGCCCGGCGTCGATGATCAGGACGCGGTCGCACAGGGCGTCGGCCTCGTCCAGGTAGTGCGTGGACAGGAACACCGTCAGCCCGCTCTCCGCGCGCAGCCGCCGGATGTCGTCCCACAGGTCCGCCCTGCCGCGCGGGTCCAGGCCGGTGGTCGGCTCGTCCAGGAACAGCAGGCCGGGCCGGTGGACCAGGCCCATCGCGATGTCGACGCGCCGCCGCTGCCCGCCGGAGAGTGACGCGGCCGGGCGCGCGGCCAGGGCGGTCAGGCCGAGCCGGTCCAGCAGCTCGGTCACCCGCTCGCGCGCCGCCGGGAGGCCGAGACCGTACAGGCGGGCCTGGAGCTCCAGTTCCTCGCCGATCAGGGCGGCGGGGCCGACCGACCCGCCCTGGGGGACGTACCCGATGCGGCGCCGCACCTCGGTGGGCTCGGTGGTCAGGTCGTGGCCGGCGACGGTGGCGGTGCCGCCGGAGGGACGCAGGAGGGTGGTGAGCATGCGCAGTGTGGTGGTCTTGCCCGCGCCGTTGGGGCCGAGGAACCCGACGATCTCGCCTGGCGAGACGTCGAGGTCCACTCCCCTGACGGCGTCGACCGTCGCGGTCTTGGTGGTGAAGGTCCGGGTGAGACCTGTGGCGTGAATCATGCTGGGTAGACTAACACCAAATTTGGAGTCACTTAAACTTTGCATCGACCCCGAACTGTGTGCCGCGCGCGTCCCGGCTGTATACAGGTCATCGTGGAGTTGGATGCGCTTGATCGGGCGATTGTCGGAGCCCTCGTCGAAGACGCTCGATCGACATACGCCGAAATAGGGCATCAAATCGGGCTTTCGGCGCCGGCGGTGAAGCGGCGGGTCGACCGCCTGCTGAGCAGCGGCGCCATCACCGGGTTCACCGCCCGCGTGGAGCCCTCGGCCCTCGGCTGGACCACCGAGGCGTACGTCGAGCTGTTCTGCCGGGGCAAGACCTCCCCCGCCGAGATCGGCCTGGCCGTCGCCCGGCTGCCCGAGGTGATCTCCGCGTGCACGATCACCGGCGAGGCTGACGCGCTGCTGCACATCCGGGCCAAGGACGTCCGGCACGTCGAGCAGGTGATCGAGCGGGTCGCCGCCGAGGCCTTCGTCGTGCGCACCAAGAGCGCGATCGTACTGTCGCGCCTCATCGACGACACCCCGCACGCGGCCAACGCGGCACCACGCGCGGACTGACCTCGGCGATCATCCATCGAGCCCCCGTCATGACACGCGCGCGAAACGGTGCGTAACCTGCGCGACCTCCAACTTGGGACGACCCAAACGGCGTTTCCTGCCTACGCAATAAATCGCCGCGCCGCCCTCGATGCACGCAACCGATCTTCGGGCGCGCGCAAGCTCCGCCGCTGGTCCGGACCTTTCCCCCTTCCTAGGCTGAAGCCATCCCCGACCAGCCGTTATCAGACGGAGTGATAGATGGCGCGCAGCCGGCATTACCTCATGTGTCGTCCCGACCACTTCGCGGTCACCTACGCGATCAATCCCTGGATGGACCCGGCCACGGGGGCGGACGCCGCCACCGCCGTCCGCCAGTGGGAACAGCTCAAGGACGTCTACGAGGAACTGGGCCACACGGTCAGCTTGATCGACCCGATCGACGGCCTGCCGGACATGGTGTTCGCCGCCAACGGCGCCCTGGTGGTGGGCGGCCGGGTCTACGGGGCGAAGTTCGCGAGCGCCGAGCGCGCCGCCGAGGGCCCCGCCTACCTGCGGTGGTTCACCGGCAACGGGTACGGCCCGGTCATGGAGCCGTCCTGGACCAACGAGGGCGAGGGCGACTTCCTCACCCTGGACGAGGTGATCCTGGCCGGCACCGGCTTCCGCACCTCGATCACCGCGCACAAGGAGGCCCAGGAGTTCCTCGGCCGCCCCGTGGTGACCCTCCAGCTCGTCGACCCGCGCTACTACCACCTCGACACCGCCCTGTTCCCGATCGACGGGCGCACCGTGGCGTACTATCCGGGCGCGTTCTCGCCGGGCAGCCGGGAAGTGCTCGGGCGCATGTTCCCCGACGCCGTCCTGGCCTCCGCCGACGACGCCGCCGTGCTCGGCCTCAACGCCGTCAGCGACGGCCACAACGTCGTCCTGAACGTCGAGGCCGGCGAGCTCGCCCTGGAGCTGAAGCGCAGGGGTCTCAACGTCATCCCCGTCGACCTGAGCGAACTGCGCAAGGCCGGCGGCGGTCCGAAGTGCTGCACACTGGAGATCCGCGCATGAGCACCACCAGGGAACTCATCGAGCTGAGCGAGCGGCGCAGCGCCCACAACTACCACCCGCTTCCCGTCGTCGTCCGCGAGGCCCTCGGCGCCTGGGTCACCGACGTGGAGGGCACGCGCTACCTCGACTGCCTGGCCGGGTACTCGTCGCTGAACTTCGGCCACGGCAACCCCGAGATCCTCAAGGCCGCCCAGGACCAGCTCCAGCGGCTCACGCTGACCAGCCGGGCGTTCTTCCACGACCGGTTCGCCGACTTCTGCCAGGGCCTCGCCGACCTGTGCGGCAAGGACATGGTCCTGCCGATGAACACCGGCGCCGAGGCCGTCGAGACCGCGATCAAGGTGGCCCGCAAGTGGGGCTACGACGTCAAGGGGGTCACCCCCGGCCGGGCGAACATCGTGGTCATGGAGGACAACTTCCACGGCCGTACCACCACGATCGTGAGCTTCTCCACCGACCCGGACGCCCGCGACGGCTTCGGCCCGGCGACGCCCGGCTTCACGATCGTGAAGTACGGCTCGGCCGAGGCGATCCGGGAGGCCATCGACGCCGACACCGTCGCGGTGCTGATCGAGCCGATCCAGGGCGAGGCGGGCGTGCTGGTGCCGCCCGCCGGGTACCTGGCGCAGGTCAGGGAGATCTGCACCGAGAACAACGTGCTGCTCATCGCCGACGAGATCCAGTCGGGCCTCGGCCGCACCGGTGACACGTTCGCCTGCGACCACGACGGCGTGGTGCCCGACATGTACGTGCTGGGCAAGGCGCTCGGCGGCGGCGTCGTCCCGGTGTCGGCCGTGGTCGCCGACGCCGGCGTGCTCGGGGTCATCAAGCCCGGCCAGCACGGCTCGACGTTCGGCGGCAACCCGCTGGCCTGCGCCGTGGGGAGCGCCGTCATCGGGCTGCTGCGCACCGGCGAGTACCAGGCCAGGGCCAAGGAGCTCGGCGCGGTCCTGCACGAACGGCTGCGCGCCCTGATCGGGCCCGCCGACCAGGGCGGCCACGGCGTCATCGCCGTCCGGGGCCGTGGACTGTGGGCCGGGGTGGACGTCGACCCCTCGATCGGCACCGGCCGCGAGGTCTGCGAGGCGCTGATGCGGCGCGGAGTGCTGGCCAAGGACACCCACGGCTCCACGATCCGCCTCGCGCCGCCGCTGGTGGTGTCGGAGGAGGACCTGAACTGGGCCGTCGACCAGCTCGCCGCCGTCCTGTCGGAGCTGTCTCAGTCGGTCAGCCGGATCTCGACCAGTTCCTCGTAGTCGGGGCGCGCGGTGTGCCAGCGCAGCCCCGCGGACCGGCCGTCCAGGTCGATCGTCCCGAGCGCGTTGGGGAACCACGGGCCGTTGGTGATCTTCCACCGCAGGGTGCGGCGGGGCAGCCTCGCCATGCGGACCAGGATGCCGCCCACGACGCTGGCGACCCCGAAGGACCCGATCACGTTGGCCAGGCGCAGCGTGCGGCTCAGCGGGTTGCGGATCGGCGAGCAGACCGCCTGGTAGATGCGGGCGGACTCCAGGTCGGCCGAGGCGGGGCCCGCCGCCGCCAGGTAGGAGTAGTGCACGTCCCCGGACATCAGCACGATGGTGGCCGGGGCGCGCCCCTTGCGGCCCGCCGCGATGTCGACGAGCAGGCTGCCCAGCTCCTCGAACGACCGGCGGAAGGCCCCCCAGTGCTCCAGGTCGAGCGCCTGCCGGATCTTCTCGCCCCACACCGCCGCCCTGCGCCCCCAGGCGCCGCCGGCGACGGCCTCGTTCCAGCTCTCGACGTCGAAGATGCCGCTCGGCAGGAACACCGGGACCGAGGAGCCGATCAGCAGGTGGTCCACGCCGCCGGTGGCCTGTTCGGTGAACCAGGTCCACTCGTCTTCGTCGAGCATCCGGCGGTTCTGCGGGTCGAGCTCCCGCGCGCAGCGGGTGTCCAGCATGATCAGCCGGGTCCCGCCGACGTCGCGCGTGTAGCTCCACCGCGTCGAGGAGGGGTCCTCGTCGGCCTTCCTGGCGAACTCGTCGAGCAGCGCCGCCCCGTCGGTGTCGCGGCCGTGCAGCTCGGCGTACATCGGGTCGGCCTTGCGCTCGGACGGCGAGAGGTTGCCGAGGTGCTGGTAGACCCAGTACGCGCCGAGCGCCGAGGTGATCCGGTTCTTCCACCACGGCACGTCGGCCATCTTGCGCCGCCAGGCGATGGAGGTGTTCCAGTCGTCGCGCACGTCGTGGTCATCGAAGATCATCGCGGTCGGCACGGTCGACAGCACCCACCGGACCACCGGGTCGGTCCAGGCCAGCCGGTACAGCTCGGCGTACTCCTCGAAGTCGACGATCTCCTCAGGCCCGTCCTGCCTGCGGGCGTGGATGAAGTCGAGCATCTCCTGCGACGGCTCGTCGGCGTACACCTGGTCGCCGAGGAACAGCAGCAGGCTGGGGAGGTCGGCCCCCTCCATCAGCCGCACGCCGAACTCGCGCAGGACGTCGACGCCGTGCGTGGCCACGTGCTCGTCGTCGTGCGGGACCGTGGTCCTGCACGAGCCGAAGACGACCCGGCCGAGCTCTTCGAGCGGGCAGATCTGGCTGTCGGGCGCCCCCTCCAGCGGCCACACCCTCCGCCCGTCCAGCTCTACGGCGTAGGCGCCGGTGCCCTCCACGTCGACGATCGCGTAGTGGTGGCCGTGCAGGGTGAAGGTGCGGTCGGCCGCGCGCGTGCCATCGACCTCGACGGTGACCTCACACGGCTCGCTCGTCTCGACCCAGATGGACGCGCTCGTCTCGTCGACGTAGCGCAGCATCGGCCCTATCACCAGCTCGGGCACGTGACCTCCTCTTTTGAACAGCGTTATGAACCCTATGCGCAAACAGCCCTGGTCGAGGTCGGCTACGAGGCCGGCGAGGTCAGCCTTCGAGGGAACGCACCAGGTGTTCGAGCTCGCTCATCAGGCGTTCGGTGCGGGCCGCGCCGTAGGTCGCGAGGATGGCCCGGTGGTGCTCGGCGATCCCCGCCTCCAGGCGGCCGAGCAGGTCGTCGCCCCGATCGGCGAGGAACACCGCCACCTTGCGGCGATCGGCCGGATCATGCCCGCGGTAGACCACGGCCCGCTCGACGAGCCGGTCCACGGCCTTGGTGAGCGTGGGGTGCGGCATCAGGGCGGCCTCGGCGAGATCGCCCATCGAGTGACCGCGCCCGTCGGCGAGCGCCTGGAGGATGCGCCACTGGTCGACGGTCACCTCCTCGGCGGTGAGCACCGCGGCCAGGTCGCGGTTCACGCTGCGCTCGGCGCGGCTCAGCAGATACGCGAGGGACGATCCGAGTCCCGTGGTCACCATCGAGGGTTCCCTCCGTCCGGGCGTGCGCAAGGAGGATACTCTTGCTCGTGACCGATCCCGTCACGGTGGTCATCGACCCCCTCGAAGCTCACCTTCTGCGGTCCGACACGCTGCGCGTCGGCCTGGTGGTGCCGGTCTCCGGCGTGCTCGGCCTGCTCGGGCCGTGCGCGATCAACTGCGCCATGCTGGCGTCGGCCGAGGTCAACGCCGCCGGCGGGGTGCTGGGCAGGCCGGTCGAGCTGGTCCTGGTGGACGGCGGCCGCGGCCCGGGGCAGGTCGCCCGCGAGGTGGCCGGGCTGGTGCGCGCCGGTGCGGTGCAGGCGCTGGTCGGCACGCACGCCAGCGACGTGCGCGTGGCGATCGAGCGCTCGCTCGGCGGCGCGGTCCCGTTCGTCTACACGCCCCCGTACGAGGGCGGCGCCCGTGAGCGGGGCGTCTACTACCTCGGCGAGCCCGCGTCCCGGCAGGTCGGCCCAGGTCTCGACTGGCTGATCGACCACCGGCGGGCCCGGCGCTGGTTCCTGCTCGGCAACGACTACGTCTGGCCGCGCCTGGTCCACGCCTCGGCGCGCCGCCACCTCCGGGCCCGGTCGGCGACGGTGGTCGGCGAGCGGTTCGTCCCCTCCGGCACCACCGCCATGGCCCCGCTGATCGAGGAGCTGGCCGCCGTCCGGCCGGACGCCGTGCTGCTCAACCTCATCGGCAGCGACCTGGTCGCGTTCAACCGGGCGTTCACGGCGAGCGGGCTCGACGTCCCCCGGCTGTGCGGCGCGCTGGAGGAGCACGGCCTGCTGGCCATCGGCGGCGACGCCACCGGCGAGCTGTACGCCGCGATGGGCTACTTCGGCAGCATCCCCGGCGACGCCAACCTCGGCCTGGCCGAGCGGTACACCCGCAGGTTCGGGCCGGCCGCGCCGCTGCTGAACGGGCACGGGCACGGCTGCTACGAGGGCGTGCTCATGCTGACGGCCCTGGCCCGCCGGGCCGGGACGCTGGCGGTGCCCGCGATCGAGGCGGTCGCCGACGGCACCACGATCGTCAGCGGGCGTGGCCGGCTGACCCTCTCCGGCCGCCACGTGCGGCAGCGGGTGTACGTGGGCCGGGCCGACGGGCTCGACTTCGACGTGGTCACCTCCGCCTAGGCCCTCGCGGGGCTCCTGGAGGCGCGCCCGGCAGGGGGCGGATCGCACGGTATGACCGGCGCGTACAACTTTCAATGGAAACCTTTCCGTTTTCAAGGATTAGCTCTATCGTACGGCTCTGCCCCCGCTTGTGAAGGAGCCGTCCGTGTCCTCTCCCTCAGACGCATCGCCCTCGTCCGTGTCCCCGCCGCCCGGGGGCCCCACCGTGGAACGCTTCGGCTACAAGCAGGAGTTGCGGCGCTCACTCAGCTTCACCGACCTGCTGATCTACGGCCTGATCTTCATGGTGCCGATCGCGCCGTTCGGCATCTTCGGCACCGTCTTCAAGGCGTCGGGCGGGATGGTGGCGCTCGCCTACGTCATCGGCATGATCGCCATGGCGTTCACCGCGATGTCCTACGCGCAGATGGCGCAGGCGTTCCCGATGGCGGGCTCGGTCTACACCTACGCGGGCCGGGGGATCTCCGCGCCGGTGGGCTTCCTCGCCGGCTGGGTCATCCTGCTGGACTACGTGCTGGTGCCCGCCCTGCTGTACCTGGTGGCCAGCGCCGCGATGGCGTCGTTCATCCCCGCCGTGCCGATCTGGGGCTGGCTGATCGGCTTCATCGTGCTGAACACGATCGTCAACTACATGGGCATCGAGATGACCGCCCGCATGAACAAGATCATGCTGGTCGCGGAGCTGATCGTCCTGGCGATCTTCCTGGTCATCGGGCTCGTCGCCCTCGCCCAGGGCAAGGGCCACGGCGCCGCGCTCAGCCCGCTGTTCGACTCCACGACGTTCTCCTGGCCGCTGGTGTTCGGGGCCGTCTCGGTGGCGGTGCTGTCCTTCCTCGGCTTCGACGGCATCTCGATGCTCGCCGAGGAGAGCCGCGAGGACACCCGCCGCCTCGGCAGGTCCATGGTCTACGCGCTCGCGCTCGCCGGCGTGCTGTTCGTCGTGCAGACCTGGGTGGCCGCGCTGCTCGTCCCCGACCGCGCCGGGCTGCTCGCCAAGGACGACCCCGCGTCCTTCTACACCACCGCCGAGTACGCGGGCGGCCACTGGCTGAGCGTGCTCACCGCCGTCGCCACCGCCGTGGCCTGGGGATTCGCCAACTCCCTGGTCGCGCAGGCGGCCACCTCGCGCCTGCTGTTCGCCATGGCCCGCGACCGGCAGCTCCCGAAGTTCCTCGGCAAGATCCACCCCAAGCACCGCGTCCCGGTCAACGCCACGTTCCTGGTCGCCGCGGTGTCCCTGGTCCTCGGCCTGTACATGAGCTCGCGCGACGACGGGATCTCGCTGCTCAGCACGCTGGTGAACTTCGGCGCCATGACCGCCTTCCTCGCCCTGCACGTGTCGGTCATCGTCCACTACGTGGTGCGCCAGCGCAGCCGCGACTGGTGGCGCCACCTGGTCGCCCCGGCGATCGGCTTCCTGATCCTGCTGTACGTCGTGATCAACGCCAAGGTCGCCGCCCAGGTGCTCGGCTTCGTCTGGCTCGCCATCGGCCTGATCATCCTCGCCGGCTCCTACGCCATGGGCCGGCGCCCCACCCTGTCCGCCATTGATTCGGAGGTCTCCGAGTGAACGTCGTCTCCTACCAGCCCGCCCCCGAAGAGCTGTCCTACACCTTCGGCGGACGCCCCGCCGTGGGCAGGGTCCGGCCGGGCACGGTCGTGGAGCTCTTCACCGAGGACTGCTTCGGCGGGCGGGTACGCGGGTTCGGCGACCTCCCCTCCAAGGTGTGCGAGTTCCCCTACCTCAACCCGGTGACCGGCCCCTTCCACGTCGAGGGCGCCGAACCCGGCGACACGCTCGCCCTGCACTTCATCTCGATCGAACCGGCACGCGACTGGGCGGTGTCCACCACGTTCCCGCACTTCGGCGCGCTGACCGGCACCCACACCACCGCCATGCTCCAGCCGCCGCTGGACGAAGTCGTGTGGCTGTACGAGGTCGACCGCGAGAAGCGGGTCGTGCGCTACCAGGCCAGGCGCGGCGACTTCGCCGTCGAGATGCCGCTCGACCCCATGCACGGCACGGTCGGCGTCGCCCCCGCCGCCTCAGAGGCCCGGATGACGATCACCCC
This sequence comes from Sphaerisporangium corydalis, assembly GCF_025506355.1. Lineage (GTDB taxonomy): Bacteria > Actinomycetota > Actinomycetes > Streptosporangiales > Streptosporangiaceae > Sphaerisporangium > Sphaerisporangium corydalis. Next base: position 114,017 of record NZ_JANZYP010000013.1, on the reverse strand, counting down.
GGACGCGCACGGCGGCAACATGGACACCCCCGAGCTGCGGGCCGGGGTCACCGTCTACCTCGGGGTCAACGTCGACGGCGCACTGTTCTCCATCGGCGACGGGCACTGCCGCCAGGGACACGGGGAGGTCTGCGGCACGGCGGTGGAGGCCGCGATGAACACCGTCGTCGCGGTCGACCTCATCAAGGGCGTCACCACCCCGTGGCCCCGGCTGGAGGACGACCTGCACATCATGTCCACCGGGTCGGCACGCCCGCTTGAGGACGCCTACCGCATCAGCCAGCACGACCTCGTCACCTGGACGTCCTCCCTGACCGGCCTGGACGAACTGGACGCCTACCAACTCGTCAGCCAGGGCGCCGAGGCCCCCGTCGGCAACGTCTGCGACACCAACTACACAATGGTCGCCAAAATCCCCAAGGCCTACCTAAACACCCCCACCCCCTACGCCTCCACCCACACCACCCTCCGCACCCTATCCACCCACTACCTCACCACCCGCTGACCCGCCCACCAGGCCCGTCCAGCCGGCGTTCCTCTCACCGGTCAGGGCGCCAGCTTCAGCATCACCGCGGTCGGCAGCGACGGATTGGCCGCTGCCGCCTGTACCACCTGCCAGTCGTCATCGGCGAGCAGCTCGACGATGAGCTGGGGCGGCAGGCCCGGGTGACCGGCGGCGATGGGCCTGGCCTGCCGTTCCAGCAGGCAGGCCAGCAGTGCCGGGGCCGTCACGTCGCGCCGCCGGGCTATCTCACGGAACGCCTTGCTCACCGGCGGCCGGTGCCGGGTCAGGTCTTCCAGCAACGCCGGCGAGGCGTCCGGGTTTCTCGCCACCCTGGCGACGACGCGCACCCCGTGCCGGTCCACCATGGCACGTAGCCGGGCTTCGGACAGGCCCGGGTGCGGTGCGATGGACTTGAGCACCTTGGCGTCGGGGTCGGCGGCCAGCGCGTCGCGGATCTCTGGGGGCAGGTCGCGCCGTTCGGCTAGCAGCATCCGTACGGCCGGATCCGGCGATGCGGCCAGTTCTTCAACCTCGGCGGGCGAGGCGGTGGCGATCCGAGGCAGCAGGACGGGGCCGATTCCGGCGGTGCCCGCCAGGCGGGTGAGGACCTCCAGCGGCACGCGGGGGTTGCGGGCGACGCCGCGTCGCACGTCGTGGCCGGGATCGATGGACAGTACGCGGATCAGGTCGTCGTCGATCGCGGGATTCGCGGCGAGGGTGGCACGGACACCGGGTTCCGGACTGCCCGCGAGACGTTCGTACGTCGCCGAGGGCAGGTCGGGGCGGGCGGCCAGCGACCAGCGGAGCAGCATCGAGGAATGGCCGGCGAAGCCGACGACGGCCGCGGCGGGCGTGGCCGGGTTCCCCAGCGCGTTCAGGTGCGTCTGGTGAACGGTGGACTCGTGAGAGCCGTCACATGAGGCACCCGGCGGCAGGTCGCAGTCGAGCCTGGGGCATTCCGGATCGTGGGTGAACGGGATCTCCTCGCGATCACAGACCAGGCACCGCCGCGCCGGGGGCAGCCCTTCGCCGCCGACCAGGGCGGCCAGCACCGTCGGAGGGGTCACCTCGTTGCATGCCACCGCGCTGCGGACCTCGGCATGCGGGTGCTCCGCCAGCCGGGCGGCCATGTCCGGTGTCGCCCACAGCGCGAGTTCCACGACGACCCGGATGTCCGCGTCGGCTGCGAGGGTCTCCGTCACCTCCGGCGGAAGGCCGGGACAGGCGGCCAGTTTCTCCCGGTGTCCGGCGATCGGGTCCGCCGCGAGCAGGCGTGCCCACTCCGGGCGACCGGCACCCTCGGCAAGCAGGGCGAGCGCGGCGAGCGGCCGCGCCACCGGATCGACGTCGTCGGCCTTCAGCAGGCCCCGCTCGGCGAGTCTCGCGATGCTCTGTTCACTGCGCGAGGCCAGCGCGGCGGCCTGCGCACGGGTGAGGTCCGCACGCTCGGCCAGACCGGCGGCGATGTCCTCGTCGGCGGTCGCGATCAGCCGGTCGACCACCTCAGACGGCAGGGCCGGATTGAAGGCAAGGCCGCACAGAACATGGTCCACGACAACATCCTGCCCGCACCGTGATCACAACGCTCGTGATTATCTCGGCGGTGAACGCCCCCGGCGTCGTACTCAGCCTCAGGATGGGCATCGCGCCACGGAGGCCAAGGGTGTTCGTCTGTTTATCCGCCCGGGGCTCTATATCGGTGATTACTCAAACAACCGAGGCTCCGCAGGCCACTGTTCAAGAAGAAGACCTGAACCGCACATGTGATCGTATTGTCGGGGATCATCGCCGATGTGAAGATCAAAGAATGTCCCGATCAAGACTCGTCCTGCCCGCACTCCTCATCGCCGGATTCGTGCCGCTGATCAGCGGAAACGCCGAGGCGGCGGCGGAGTCGCCGTTATCGTCGGCGATCTTCCGGGCCACGCACAACAGTTACTCCGGCAACGTCGACGGCGCGAAGAACTCGATCGCCTACCAGCTCGACCACGGCATCCGCTTTGTCGAACTCGACATTCACGACAACGAATATGCCACCTCGCAGGACTACTCCGTCGGGCATGACTCGCCCGGCAACCTGGTCGACCACACGGGGAACCCCGCGTCGAATCGGCTGCGTGACTGGCTCACCGTGATCAACGCCTGGTCCGCGCAGCACCCCACCGCCGCGCCGATCGTCGTCGCGCTCGACGTCAAGGACGACCTGACCGACAACGCCTCGTACGCCGCGGGCAACCTGGCCGCGCTCAACCAGGAGCTCACTTCGGTCTTCGGCTCGCGGCTGTACTGGGCCAGGGACTACCCGGCCACCTCACCTTCGGTGGACGCGCTGCGCGGCCGGGTGCTCGCGGTGATCTCCGGCGACGGCAAGACACGCACCGCGTACAAACGCGACATCGGCTACCACCCGGCCGTCGCGATCAACAGTCGCGGCCAGGTCGTACAGGTGAACGACTCGGGCGCGGGCGTGCTCTGGTACTGGACAGGCAGCTACGGTGCCGACGGCCGGGTGACCTGGCTGCGCCACGGCAGGTACGACACCGGCGTCACGCCGGCCGTCGCGCTGAACGACAACGGCGACCTGGTCGAGGTCCACCAGTCGCAGAGCGCAAGCACGCTGTGGTATCACGTCGGTCATCTCGGTGCCGATGGCGAGATCACCTGGTCGGCCAGCCGGCGGTACGACGACGGCGTCCTGCCGACGGTCAGGTTCACCGACGCGGCGGGCACCCAGGTGCGCGAGATACATCGCAGCAACAGCAGCAACCAGAACTGGACCTGGAACGGCTCGCTCAACGCCGGCGCCATGACGGTCGCGTGGAGCGGCAACGCCAAGACCTCCGACGCCCGCTACGACGCGACCACCTCGGCCAGTGGCGCCTCGCGCGTGCACGTGTGGAACGGCGCCGACGGCTCGACCCCGGCCCAGACCCTGCGGATCGACACCGACAGGTTCACCGGCGACCGCATCCGTTTCCCGCAGACCGCCTTCGGCGAGTTCCAGAAGGGCGACAGCGCGGAACTCCAGCAGGGCGCGCTGTTCTACGCCGCCCCCGCCGGCGAGTCCTCGTTCATCACCGCGGCGCGGCAGGCGGGGCGGCTCGTACGCGGCTGGGACTTCGACTCGGCCGGCAACGCCACCAACCCCCTGGCCAACTATCCGGCGACCAACCACCCGTACGACACCTGGTACCAGAACCTCCTCACCCAGTCCGGCGCCGCCGAGTGACCCGGTAGGCATGGCGGAGTCCCTGGAGGTCATGGGCCTCACGGGCGACGCCGACCGCGTCGCCGCCACGGCCGAGCCCTGGTTCGCGACAGGTCCTTGACCGGCTATGAGGGCGAACCGGCGGCGGTGACGATCTGCTCGCACGTGGCGTGGGTCAGCAGGGCGTCGGCGGCGGAGATGACGCGGCCGTCGCGCAGGGACGCGAGGAACTCGTGGCACACCTGCTCGATGCCCCGCTGCCGCGCGACCGGGATCCAGTCGCCGCGCCGGGTCACCGTCTCCGCGCCGTCGTAGTCGACGACCTCGGCGAGGTTGACGATGCGGCGTTTGCCGCCGCCCCCGATGATCTCGCAGGTCTCCTCACTCGACCCGCTCACCCTGCTCATCATCCCGATCGCCGTGAACCCGCCCACGTCCGAACCACCCCTTTCCCCCCGCCCAGCAACTCCGGCTCCCCGCTCCCCACGACCACCCACCCACTCGAACCCATCGGCCCCCGACTCCACGCCACCGGCTCCCGTCTCCGCACGGCCGTCCCTCTGCTCCGCGTGACCGACCCCGGGGTCCGCGTGTCCCGTTCCCGGATCGGTACGGCCCGATCCCGGATCGGTACGGCCGGAGAGGTGCAGGACCACGTGTTCCAGCAGTCCACCCCGCGTCCGGACCTCGATCCTCGTATCGGAAATATCCCCCGGCGCCAGAAATCGCAGCGTATCCACCACGTGGATGAAGTCGTCGAAGACAACCCGCCGGGGGTCGTCCGGCTGCCCGGCTCGATGCTTCTGCATGACGATCAGGTCCCGGGGCAGGTTCCGCAGACCGGCGTACCCCGGCGCGTACCTTCGGTTGAACCCCACCATGAGCGAGAGCCCGCGCTCCCCCGCGAGACCCACCAGCTTTTCGGCGTCGGCGAGGTCGTAGGCCAGCGGCTTGTCCACGTACACGTGCACGCCGGCCCGGAGCAACGCCGTCACGATCTCCGGGTGCGCCTGGGTGGACGCGTGTACGAACGCCGCCTCGACGCCGGCGCCGATCACCTGCTCCACCGAGGTGAACCTCTCCCGGATCCGGTACTCGTCCCCGAGACGCGCGAGAGTCGCCCGGTTCCGCGTGCAGAGCAGCAGGTCGAGGCCGGGCGTGGCCCCCAGCACCGGCAGGTACGCCTTCTCCGCGATGTCCCCGAGACCGATCATCGCCACCCGCGTCGTCGTCATGCCCAGAGACTACGGCCGCCACCTGGCCGGTCGGCGTCCGTCGCCCGGCCGGACGCGGTGGTCATCTCCCTGATCCTGAGCTGGAGGGCGGGGAAGCGCGGAGCATCGAAACCGACGGAACGGTAGAGCTCGATGCCGTCGCCGGTGGCGTTGAGGTCGATCACCCGCACCTCGGTCTCCTCACGGAACCAGCCGAGCACCGCGTCCAGGCACGCCCTGGCGTGACCACGGCGCCGCCTGCGAGGATCGGTGCTGATGTTCGACACGTGCCCGTGCACCCCCGCCGGGTTCACCGGCCCCGGAGCGCGCCGTTCGCAGGCGCCGACCGCGCTGGACACGACCCCGAGCTCCGCGTCCTCCACGACATAGGCGACGAAGTTCGCCTTGTCCCGCAACCGTTCGGCGAACCACGCCTCGGCGACCGCGCGCCACCCCGCGTCCTCGCCCCCGACCGTCATCCCCATCGCCTCCAGCATGAGACCGCGCAGCCGCACCAGCGCCGCCGCGTCCCCCACCACCGCCCGCCGCACCCCACCGCTCACGAACCCACCACCCATACCCGGCATCCTGCCGACCGCCCCCACCCCCCACCACCCAATCCGCACCATTCACCAACGGACGACCCCCGGCCCTCCGCTGACTCACCCGCTCCGGGTCTTGGAGCGTGGCGATCGCCTCCCCTTGGTGATCGGCGTTACGTATGGCTCGGGCCCTCGCGGAGTCAACCGCCACACACCCGAGCGATGCTGGCTCGCCTCACCGCACATCACCGACAGACCGCAGGTGATCAAGTCCATGCGCTCCTCGACCCTCGACTCCCCCGGTAGCAGGAAGACCGCGACCCTGGCCTTGAGATATGCCTGGTACTCGTGCGGGCGTTGAAAGATGTGGATGTCCGACGCGATCACCACCCAGCCGCGCTGCCCGACCAGCGGCAGCCACTGATCGTCAGGCGCGCCCAGGGCCTTCTCCCGTGATCCGAACAACTCAGCCGGTGTATGCACCTGATAGCCCAACCCGGAGAGCAGTTTGCGGACGCTGCGGCTGACGCTGTTCTCGTCGAGATAGAACTCAGGCGGCGTGGCCCAAGAGGATGCGGGTGGCGGTTCTGACGTCGTCGAGGGTGACTCCGAGCTCATCGACGATCACCTCGGGCGCCTCCCCTGCCTTCATCATGGCCGCGACCTCGGCCACCCGGGTACGCGTCCCCGCGAAGATGGGCTGCCCGAACGCCCTGAGCGGGTCTATCACCACGTTCGACGGGAGGCAGCTTCTCAGCCGCAGGCTCCCAGGAAAGCCGTCCTCGGCGCGCATGAGGTAGTCGAGGTAGTCGCTCACGATCTCGCGGATGACATGCTGGCCGGTCCTGGCCTCGATGAGCCCCGCACCGGCCTTGGTGCGAGAGAAGTCCCACAGGACGTCGATGCCGTCGGTCGCCAGTTCGGGAGCCAGAAGAACGTAGTCGTGTCCGAACTCCTTCCGCAGCCGCCGCAGCGCGGGCCGGATCTTGTGCGGCTTCACGCCCGCCCGCCGCAGGGCGTCCAGGACGTAGGCCTCCGCCACCGCCACGAGGGGGACGGTGGCCTCCCGGGGCATGGACGAGGGAAGGACGTGCAGGAGCGGAGGATCCTCCTCGTGATCTCGCGCCCAGCGGTTGAAGGTCTGCTGCCGGATTTCGAGGAAGCGTGCGGCATCGCTCTGGCTCAGCAGCCCTGTGCGGGTTCTGATGTCGTCCATGTCGCGTTCCTCCTCCCGTCGACTCGCGCGTCATCATCATCGCCGATCGGCTGATCACCGGGTAGCGCGCCCCGCCGCGGCATTCGTTTGAGGGCACGCGTCCAAGGGTCACTTCTCGCCTCCGTCCGCACGCCACCGCCACCCGGGTCGCGGCACAGAACCGGACCCCTTTGGCAACACAGCGTAACGCGTCGGTCACGCCCTCGCATGGTGATCGGCGGTGCCGGTGGCCCTCAGGCGGGGTGGGTGGTGTGCCACCAGGTGAGGGTGTGTTTGAGGGCGTCGTCGAAGGGGGTCGAGGGGACGTCGAAGGTGGTTTCGAAGGCGGAGGAGTCGAGGATGAAGGGGCGGACGAACTGGTAGCGGGTCTCCTCCAGTTCGCGGAGCAGGGGTGAGAAGAGCCCGGCCGCGCGCATGGTCCAGTGCGGGATGGCGGCCAGTTCGGGCTTGGGCGCTCCCTCGGCCGAGGCGATGCGCTCGGCCATCCGCCGGATCGTGAGCGCGGGGCCGGTGGGGACGTGCCAGGCGCGGCCCCAGGCCCGCTCGTCGAGCGCCACGACCGCGAGGGCCCGTGCCGCGTCCGGGAGGTAGGTCACGCTGTGCGGCTGGTCGGGGTCGGCGGGCACCCGCACCGTCTTCCCCGCCAGGATCGGCTTGATGAACCGGCTGCCGAAGAACGACAGGTCGATCATGTTCGGGCCGAAGAAGTCCGATCCCCGCACTTCGGTGATCCGCACGCGCCCCGCCTGGTGCGCGGCGAGCGCGTCGGACCACATCTTCGCCCTGACCCGGCCCTTGGTGCCCGGCGCTGCCAGCGGCAGGTCCTCGGTCATCGGCCGGTCGACCGGGCCGTACCCGTAGAGGTTGCTGAGCGTGACCAGTACCGCCCCGCTCTTCTCGGCCGCGCCGAGCATCGCGTTCGCCATCGGCGGCCAGTCCCGCGCCCAGCGGTGGTACTGCGGGTTCGCGCAGTTGTAGAGCGCCTCGGCGCCCTTGGCGATGCTCGCGAGCCGTTCCCCGTCGCTCGCGTCCGCGGCGAGTCGTGTCACCCCTGGTGTGGCCGGGCCCGAACCCGACCTGGTCACCACGGTCACCTCGTGGCCGCTGGACGCGAGCGCTTCGGCGAGCGGGGATCCGACCTGGCCGGCTCCGACGATGACGTGCTTGCCCATGATGTCGATCTCCTTCTGTGGAATGAGGCCGTTCGCTGTCAGATCTGGTTCCAGACGATCCTGAGGATCGCGTTCACGATGAAAAGCCCGGCGAACACCACCGACGCGGTGACGAGGCCCGCCGACGCCGCGGCCGCGATGCCGCCGCCGAACCAGAGGATCTCCAGCGCCGCACGGGCCATGCCGTGCAGCGGGATGCTCGCCTTGGGCGACCCGAAGACGCCCCAGATGACGGCGAACAGGACCGGGCCGCCAACCCCCAAAAGGATCTTAATCGCCCAATTGGGGCTGAGCGTGAAACCCCAGTACCCCACGGCCAGGTAGACGCCGAGTTCGAGGAAGAACATCAGTCCGGCGTTGGCACCTTTGAGGATGGTCAGCATCTCAAGCTCCAGTATTCGGGGGAATCCCTTGCTCCGCTTCGAGAGCAATGCTCTCTCAGGAGAGCAGGTGTCGTCAAGAGCAGTGCTCTCTTTTTACTCAGATGCTCTGAATCGGCACCCGGTGTTCCGGATTGGTCCCGTACGAAGGGGAGGACGCGAGGCGTGGAGCGGGGGCTTAGTGAAGAGCGGAGGACCCCTGGAGGGGTTACGATCCGCTCCTTATGTCTTCTTTCCCCTTGTCTTCCTTCCCCCGGAGTTGATCATGAGCGAGCTGATGCGCATGCCGTTGTCCGAGGGTGGGCACGTCACGGTGGAGGTGTCGGAGAACGAGCCGGGGGTCCGGCGGGCGTCGCGCAGCGGGGACAAGATCGAGGCGGCTGTCGACTCGCTTCAGGAGGCGCTCCAGCCGATCAGGGCCGCCGCCGAGGCCGCCCTGGACACCTTCCGCAGGGCGAATCCGGACGAGGTCGAGATCGAACTGGGCGTACGCCTGAACGCCGAGGCCGGCGCGGTGATCGCCAAGTCCTCCATCGAGGGCCACCTGAACGTGAAACTGACGTGGCGCCGGGCAACGGAGTCCTGAAAGCTGGGGTGTCAGAAGCGGGGGCGCTGGGAGGCGGCCACCGCCTCGAAGCCGTACGTGAGCATCTCGCGCTCGTAGCGGGCCACGGCGTTCACCAAGGGGGCGCCGGCGCGGAGAGCGGCGCCGAGTTCGGCCGACAGGAGGGCGGCGTCGCGGAGCGCCACGGCGGCTCCGATGCCCGCCGGGATCATGCAGTGGATGGCGTCGCCGATGAGGGTGACGGGCCCGCTCGGCCACGGCGCCACGGGTTCGGCGGTGCGCATCGGGACCGCGCGCACCGTGTCCGGGTCGCTGCGCCGCACGATGCCACGCAGATCGGGATGCCAGTCGGCGATGCGGCCCTCGACGGTGTCGAGCAACGCGGCGGGGTCAAGGCGGGAGACGTCGTCGTTGACGCCGAACACCCACATCAGGTAGTCGCGGGTGTCGGGGAAGCTCAGGCCGGACGCCAGGCTGTTCGGATCCTTGCGGTAGCGGTGCCCGGCCAGCGGCATGAACCGCCCGTCGGGTGAGATGACGGTGGAGAAGCCGTCCAGGGCGGCGGCCGGGGTGATCTCCGCGACCTCCGGTGTCAGCGGGGTCCTGCCGAACACCGCCCAGGTCCCCGTGGTCACCACGCGGGCGTCCGGCAGCAACTGGCGGCGGACACGGGACGACGGCCCGTCCCCGCCGACGAGGAGGTCGGCCTCCTCGCTCGCGCCGCCGTCGAAGTGGGCCCGTACCCGACCGCCAGAGAGCACGTCGAAGCGGGTGAACTCCGACCCGAAACGCACCGCGTCACCCAGCTCGGCCAGCAGGATCTGCCGCAGGGTGAGCCGGTCGACGGAGATACCGCTGTCGGGAGTCGTCGGGGCGGCGGGATCGTTCACGACGACCCGCTTGATGACGCCGAGCGAACCGGTGAGGACGGTGACGCCAGAGCCCGGGACCCCTGCCGTGTCGACCGCCAGCGAGTAGAGATGGGGCGGCAGGCACTCGTACAACGCACGCGTGCCCTCTGGGCCGATGCGGATGCGGTACCCCTGCGCGCGGGCGAGCCCGTCGTCCCGTTCGTGCAGCGCCACCTCGAAACCGGCACGCCGTAACCCGTGCGCGAGACACGGCCCGGCGAGGCCTCCCCCGACAATGATCGCCCGCGGCATGACGAACGCCCCCTCTACCTACCTTGAACACCAGCACCGTATGGCCACTGGATCTATGAATCTGTGGATTGCTGGTTCTATGGCTCAGCTGAGATCCCTGAATCAGCCGAGACCGTGCGTACCTACTCAACGGCGAACAAGATGAATCGCGATCCAGGCACGGGATCCGACTTCGTGACGGCTACGGGTCACCGTCAGGATCGGCCCCGGCGGACAGATGGCAACCGGCCTGAGCGGCTCGGAGCAGAGGTCATTTGCGGCGAAAGGTCTTCACCCCTAAGCCCGGGCGCCAGAGCTGGATGACGATCTCGTTGCCCTCGACGGTGGTGATCACGGCCTCGTGGAGATCGAGACGGAACGCGTGGAAGCCGCCGGGCGGCTCCGAGCCGGTCGTGTAGGCCTTCTTCTCCACGCCGGTCACCTCGTTCGCGACCCCGGCGACCTTGGCGTCACCGTCGTTGCGCGGGCGGGCGTGGATCGCGCACCTGCCGTCCCGCCGCAGGTCGAGCGCCTTCACCGCGTGCAACATCGAGCCGAAAGACAGATACGGCCCCGTGAAGTCGACCTCGGTCCCGCTCACGCGAGGCGCCCCGTCCGTGCGCAACGTCGCCAGGATATGAGTGGTGGCCGCCTCGAACCGGACCTTCACCGCGGACGCGAACTCACCGGCCTCGCTTTCGAACTGCTCCCATGTCGCCATGCCGACAGTCTCCCAACAACGACCGACAAAGGCGCGAGGCACCGGTCTGGTTCGCGAACCATGCGTCAAATATCCACCCAGAGAAACCTGGTGCCCATCCGATCAGAAGCGCGGACGCAGGGAGGCCGCCACGGCTTCGAAGCCGTATATGAGCATTTGTCGTTCGTAGCGGGCGATGGCCTCCACCAGGGGGGATCCGTCGCGGAGGGCGGCTCCGAGTTCGGTGGAGAGCAGGCCGGCGTCACGCAGGGCCACCCCGGCGCCGCTGCCCGCCGGGATCATGCAATGGATGGCGTCGCCGACGAACGTCACCGGTCCGCTCGGCCACGGATCGACGGGCTCGGCGGTGCGCAACGGCGTCACGCGCACCGTCTCCGGATCGCTGAGCCGTACGAGGCGGCGCAGGTCGGGGTGCCAGTCGGAGATGCGGTCCTCCACGGCGTCCAGCAGCGCGGCGGGGCCGAGGCCGGAAAGGTCTTCCTGGATCGCCAGCACCCACATCAGGTAGTCGCGGGTGTCGGGGAAGTCGAGCCCGGACGCCAGGCTGTTCGGGTCCTTGCGGAACCGGTGCCCGGCCAGCGGCATGAACCGGCCGTCGGGGGCGATCACCGCGGAGAAGCCGTCCAGGGCCGCGGGCGGAGTGATCGCCTCGGCATCCGGGGTGAGAGGGGTCTTGCCGAACACGGCCCAGGTCCCCGTTCTCACCACACTGGCGTCAGGGAGTAGTTGTCGGCGGACGCGGGACGACGGGCCGTCCGCGGCGACGAGGATGTCGGCGTCCTCGCTCGCGCCGCCGGCGAAGTGGGCCCGGACCCGGCCATCAGGAAGCAGGTCGAAGCGGGTGAACTCCGACCCGAACCGCACCGCGTCACCCAGCTCGGCGAGCAGGATCTGCCGCAGGGTGAGCCGGTCGACCGAGATGTCACTGTCCGGGGTGACCGGTGCGCCGGGGTCCGGGTTCACGACGAAGCGGTTCACGACGTCGAGCGACCCGCTCAGCATGGTCACGCTGGTGCCCGCGACGCACGAGGTGTCGATCGCCATCGAGTACAGATGCGGCGGAAGGCACTCGTAGAGGGCACGCGTGCCCACGGGGTCGATGTGGATGCGGTACCCCTGGCCCCGGCTGAGCCCTTCGTCCCGTTCGTGCAGCGCCACCTCGAAACCGGCGCCCCGTAACCCGTGGGCCAGGCACGGCCCCGCGAGGCCGCCTCCAACGATGATCACACGCGGCATGACCAGCTCTCCTTGTCCGTCCACCCGCCAAAGCAGTCGCGACATTACGCGTCTTTCAGTTCGAAGACAAGATATATCGTGACCTCTCCGCTCAACAGTGAGTAGGGGGTTACTCATGCGGCGAGCGGGACGGCGCCCCTAGCTTCGAAAGGCCGGGCCGGACGCGGTGACGACGCGCTCGCGAAGTCCCGGCGATATCCGGGGCGTGGAGGGAGTGCCGTCATGGCCGACGAGTTCGCGGTGGGCGGGAGGATCGGCGACCGCTGGCGGGCCATGGGCGCGGAGAGAGGCGCCCTCGGGCGCGCAATCGGGCCCGAGACCGACGCGGAGGGGCGAGGGCGGCGCCAGACGTTCGAGCGGGGTGAGATCTGCTGGTCAGAGGACCAGAAGGCGATCGTCACCGCGTACCGGCTGTGGAATGAGGCCGTGTTCGAGTGGGCGATCCTCGAACGGTTCACCTACGACTACTTCCGCATCGACGTCGCCGTGGACGGCGCCAGTCAGGGCCAGTGGAACTTCGCGATCCACGGGCACCCGGACCGCGGCAGGCGCCGGATCAAGCTGAACGGCTACGGCGAGTACGCCTTCACGGTGCGCGGATGCGACGACCCGGACGAGAGCAAGCAGGGATGGACCGTCCCGGTGCACGTCCGCGTCGAACCGACCGGCCCCGACGGCGGTTTCCCGGTACGAGGGGTGATCGCGGAGCGCTGGCACGAGCTGGGCGGCGTGGCCGGGGCCCTCGGCCGCCCGCTCGCCGAGGAGACGGTCGGCGGGGGCGACTACCACGTCCAGCAGTTCGAGCACGGAGCGGTGGCCGCGTACCCGCGGCTCGGGCCGCACATGGCGGTGCTCGCGTACCGGCAGGGACGCGACGTGGTGATCAACTGGGGGTACATCGAGGGCGCGATCTCCGCTGAGTCCATCGTGGAGGTGATCCTCCCGGAGAGCGGCAGCGCCGAACCGGTGTTCACCCAGCGGATGCCCCTGTCGGCGTTCGCGACCCTGGAGTGGGCGCGCCAGAGCGCCAGCTCGGGCGCGGTCCGCTACCGGCCGAAGCTACCGGGCACGTACCTGATCCGCGTGACCGACTTCGTCGGGCGGATCTTCGGACTGCAGATACGGGTCGACCTCGCGGACCTCCACCTCGACGCACCGCAGCGGGGCGGCACCCCGGGCCGGGCGTTCGCGACGCACGACGCCCGGGTCCTGGCCCTGGTGGACTACGCGACCCGGACGCGCACGCCGATCCCCGGCGACCCCACGGTGGGCGAGGACGTCGCCATGGCGCTGGTCGCCCGCCTCCACGCCCTCAGCCTGGACCCCGAGCACAAGGTCCCCGGGGAGCTGCCCAGCCACCTCCTGGTCAACGAGGTGCTGAAAGACCTGTCGCCGGGCGTGGTCGGCACCGACGCCGGCGAGTTCATCCTCGTGTGGGTGTGCAAGACGAAGGGCGAGTACGACACCTTCCTGAAAGGCCTGGTCGCCATCGTCCTCCGGTACGGCCACCTGCTCGTGCCCGAGGTCCGCGACCACATCGTCCGGGACCTGCTCACGGTCACCGGCGGGCACGACGTCGGCATCGAGACCAAGGAGGTGTGCTGCGACTTCCAGCCGTTGCCGCCGCCGCTGCTGTTCCTCGGGGACTGCATCGACCCGCCGGAGTCGGAGAACCACATCCTGCTGATCGAGACGAGCCGGTACCTCAGCAACCAGATCCTGTTCGCCCAGACCCAGGACGCCCGGTACGACAACCGGGCGAACGGGCTGGCCGACTGGCTGCTCGGCTACCTGCACACCATCGCGCGGCACGACTTCCACGAGTTCAACGCCCGGCCGTACCAGCGGTACTCGCTGAACGCCCTGATCAACCTGCACGAGTTCGCCTCGGACGCCCGGGTGCGGACGGCCGCGCAGATCGTGCTCGACTACACGACGACGAAGTTCGCCGTGTCGAGCAACCGGCTGCGGCGGCTCGGGCCGTTCCGCAGGCTCGTCTCGGACGTGAACGCCGCCGACGGGCAGCACGACGACCTGGTCTTCGCGGCCGACCCGCAGCGCGGCTTCTTCCTCGCCTACACCGGACCGGTCAATCCGGACGGAACGGGAGGCGAGTGGATCCAGTTCTCCTGGGTCATCGAGGCGCTGATCGCCGGCCTCGCGCCCTACCGCCCGCCGATCGCGGCGTACGAGCACGCCCTGTCGAAGACCGAGGCCACACAGCACTGGCTCTACCACGGGGAACGTCCGGCGGTCCGGGGGTTCGACGGCACTCCCCTGCTCTCCTCGCCGGAGCCGGCGGCCGGCGGCATCGAGATCTACTACAGCTCGCCGTCGTTCCTGCTGACCGCCGGGGGCATGTTCGTCAACAGCGGGTACGGCCACGACGAGCTGATGGGGTTCAAGGACGTCGGCGCCGTGCAGGCGACCACGCTGCTGCCCACCCGCGCCGACGTGAAGTTCGGCGACGTGATCCGGTTCGACGCCTACCCGGACAACCGGCGGTCCACCAACTACGGCGTGCACCGCGGCTTCGCCTGCGGGGCCAATCTGCGCGGACTGGACAAGTGGTGCGCCCTCACCGGCACGTCCGCCGACGGACCGTGGATCTTCCTCAACCTCGATCTCGACCTGCCTGGTCATGGACGTCTCGGCTTCTACGTCGCCGCGTACCGGACGCCGGTCGCGGACGCGGGCTCGTTCGACCCCGCTCCGGCGAACGTCGGGCTGTTCCACGCCATGGAGGCCACGGTGATGAGCTTCCAGGAGTTCGAGACCCGCACCAGGCAGCGCAACCCCGCACTGCCCGCCGAGCTCCGCATCGGGGACACCTACGCGTTCAGGTCGGCCGACGACCACGAGTTCACCTTCCGGCTGTGGCCGATCGGGGTGGCGTACCTGCCGATCGTGCATCACCTGGACGGGCAGGCCGTGGTGGAGGACTTCCGCGACCTGCATCTGGTCGACGGGCCGTACCTGAGGTCACCCAACGGCCATGACGGATATTTCGAGATACGCCCCTCGGGGTGTGCCATCCCGCTCGTACTGGACTTCCGCGACCGCCTGAACCCCGTGCGCACGACCAACGACGCGCTGTGCCCGCGGCTCATGCTCGATCGCGCCAACGCCCTGTACGGGCTCGGCTGGGAACTGTGGAACCTGAACCGCCACGAGGACGGACTGAAGAGCATGCGAGACAGAGTGAAGATCTTCGAGGACCTGGCCGTCGCCGACCCGGGAGGGTTCAAGGCCATGCTGGCCCAGGCCCTGGTCGAGGAGACGATGTTCCGCACACCCGACCTGCCCGGCGCCCAGCGCGCCGGCGAGCGCGCCGTCACCATCTACCAGGAACTCGCGGGCCTGCCCGCCGTCCCCGAGTACCCCGACCTGTCCGGCCACGCGCCCAACGCCCACTGGGTCCCGCTCACCGGCGCCTTCTACTTCCTCGCCTACGCGTACTGGGAGGACGGCAAGCAGTCCGAGGGCCTCCGTTGCATGCGCAACCGCGTCCGCGTCTTCGAACGCCTGGCCTCCGCCGACCCCGCCACCTTCACCGCCGACCTGCTGGCCGCCCGCCAAATCCTTCCCCCATTCGGCGGCTGACCCCTTTCGCTGACGACCTTCGGTAGCCGACCGGAACCCTTTCCGGTCGTGACCACGACCTCCTTTCGGCCGCAGGCCCGATCTCCGAACGGTGAACGGTCCGCGACACGCTTGCTCACCGGGTTACGATCCGCTCCGAACCTGTTCGCAGGCATCCCGAGCCTCTCCCCCGGAGCCGATATGAGCGAGTTGTCACACCGGCCACCGCCCGAGGACACCACCGGGAGCCGGCCGAACAGGAGACCCGGGCGGCGCCGGATCGCGGAGTACTGACATGCGGCCATGGTCGGCCCGCGTCCACGGCGCCAGGGGGATCTGCGGGGCCGGAGTGCTCATCGACGACCGCCATGTCCTGACATGCGCGCATGTGGTGAACGCCGCGCTCGGCCGCCCGGCGGATGACGCCTCCCTGCCCGCCAGGACGGTCGAGCTCGACTTCCCGTACGCCGCCGGCGAGACGCGGGTCCGCGCTCGGGTCGCCCAGGGCGGCTGGCATCCGATCGAGAACGACGAACGCGGCGACGTGGCCGTCCTCGAACTGCGTTCCCCGCCCCCTGCGGGCACCTCGCCCGCCGTGTTCGACGGGCGCGTCCAGCGGGGCCGGGCCGTACGCGCCTACGGGTATCCCCCCGGGGTCGATACGGGAGTGTGGGCGGTCGCGTACGAGGTCGGCGACCCGAGCGGGCCCGAATGGGTGCAACTCGACGCGGCCCGGGCGACGGGCAGGCGCATCGAACACGGCTTCAGCGGGACCGCCATCGAGTGCGATGACACCGGGCACGTGGCCGGCATCGCGGTCACCGAAGACCGCGCCGAGACGGCCAAGGTTGCCTGGATGCTCCCGGTCTCCGTCCTGGCCGCCCGCTGGCCGGCACTTGAATCCGATCTCGCCGCCCGCACGGTCGCCTCAACGCCGTCCGAGATCATCACGGCGCCGCCGGGGCTGACCACGCCACCATCCAGGCGCGACACGCCATCGGGGGAATCCGTCGCGCCCTTGCCTCGCGAGCTCGCGGGTGTCCTGCGCATGATGCTGCACGTCGCCGACGAGATGCCCTACCGGTTGCGCGGCAAGTACGGGCGGTTCCCGCTCTCCGGTGTCTACGTCCGCCAGAGCGTCGCCACCATGGCCGAATCGCGCAGGCCGTGGGAGGAGGAAAGCGAGGAACTTCGAGACGAGGAGCGTCAGCCGTCATCCGGGCTGGCACAGCCGTTCGATCAGGTCTTCGACCAGCACGACCACCTGGTGATCGAGGGCGACGCCGGTCTCGGCAAGTCCACTCTCGGAAGGGTCCTGTCCCGGCGCCTGGCCGAACTCGCGCTCGGCCCACGTGGCCCGCGCCCGGCCGAGCGGGCGAACCACCTGCGCGACCTCGAATCGGAGGAGCCGCCCCCTGCGCTGATCCCGATCGTGCTTCCTGCCCGGGTGCTGGCGACCCACCTCGACCGGAGCTGGCCGGAGGCGCTCCAAGCGTCGGTGACCAGCGAGTACGGGCGGCCCGACGGCGAGCTCCCGGCTCCGCTGTTCGCCCGCGAGGTGGGAGGGCGGCGCTGGCTGATCGTGGTCGACGCGCTGGATGAGATACCCGACCGGGACGACCGGGAACGCCTGCTGACCGCACTCGCGACGCGCACGCAGGAAAGCGACGGTCCGGCCCGGTTCCTGGTCACCACCCGGCCGCTGTCGCCAGGAGAGATCGACCGGCTGCGCGGCGCCCGGGTGGGGTTCTACGAGTTGCAGCCGTTCGACGAGGACGCCCTGACCGCGTTCGCCCGCAACTGGTTCGACCCTGACAAGACGCCTTCGGCCAACGCGGCGGCCGAGGAGTTCCTCCGGCGGGTCCGGCTGGCGGCGCTGGAAAAAGTGCTCGTCGTCCCACTCCTGGCGACCGTCGCGGCCAACATCCACCAGTCGCAGCCTGACCGTCCCCTCCCTGCTGGCCGTTACGAGCTGTACGAGGAGTACATCGGGCAGTTCGCCCGAGCCCGGACCGAGGCAGGACCCACCGCTCTGGCGTCCCTCTACGAGTATCCCGGCGGGTCGCAGCTCGCCGGCTGGCTGGAAGAGCACCGAACCGAACTGGTGGAAGAACTGGCCACCGCGTACACCACCAGCGAGACGCCACTGATGGAGGTCGCGCACCGCGTCCTGACCGAGCGAGCTCCGATGCCGATACGGATGCCGCTCGACTGGGAGAACACCCTCGCCGACTGGCTGTCCCGAACCGGGATCCTGAGCAGGAGCGGCACACGGCTGCGGTTCCTGCACCAGACCTTCGCCGAGCACCTCGCGGCCACGGCCCGAGCCAAGACCCTCCCGGAGAGGTTCGACGCCGGCGAACCGCCGTGGGACGACCTGATCCGCGATCTCCTGCTGGGCGACGAGGCCGCCGAACGCGTCCTCCTGCACCATCTCCACCTGACCGGTCCAGGCACCGGGCTGCTCGACTGGCTCCAGCGCGGGACGCTCGACCAGCGCGCGTGCGCCGACGAGCTCATCGACGCGGGCGCGCCCGGCTCGGCGTCCCAGCTCGACGCCCGCCTGCTACGCGTGGAGGACAAAGTACGTTCGGGCGCGCTGACGAATCTCGAAGACCTGTCGGGCCTCACCCGTCACGCGCCTGTCCGCTCCCGCCTGGAAGCTCTCCTCACCGAGAAGTCCATTGGGGCCGAGACGAAGATCTCCGTCATCGACCTGCTACGCGAACGCTCCGACCGGATCCGCCGCGACGGCCCGGTCCTCCTCCGGTCGTTCGTCACCACCGACCAGCCGGCGGACGTGCGGCGTCAGGCCGCGACGGTTCTCGCCAGGTTCGGCGACGGACACCGTACCGAGGCGGCGGGAATCCTCTCCGGCCTCGTCGATGCCCCCGACGCTGACGTCTCGGAGTGGCGAGAAGCAGCCGAGAGCCTGGCCAAACTCGGTGGAGAGCACCGGACACGTGCTGGAGAAATCTTGTACCGTCTGGCCGGAGATCTTACCTTCGGCCGCTCGGAGTGCCTGGACGCCGCCGAAGGACTGGCGAAGCTGAGCGGCGAGCACCGTCTTCAAGCCGCCGGGATTCTGCGGGACCTGGCGGGTGAAACAATGGTGCACGCATGGCAGCGTTTGCATGCCGCCGAATGTCTCGCCAAGCTGGGTGGTCCCCACCGCGCCGAAGCCCTGGAGTTGCTGCTTCGCCTGGCGGACGACCCGGCCAGTGATCCCTCCGAACGGGGGAACGCGATGACGGCCATGGCGGTGATCGAACCACGGAGCCGCTCTAGAGCCGCCATTGTCCTGAACCAGTTGGCCACCGACTCCGCTGCAAATGGCTGGGACCGTCGCGAAGCCGCCCAAGCGTTGGCGAAGTTAGGTGGGAGCTACCGATCAAATGCGGCTGCCATCATGTTCGAACTCGCCGTCGATCCTGATCTCGACACCTCTAATCGCTGCGGCGCTGCCCTGGACCTGAGCGAGCTTGGCGGCGAACACCGGAACAAGGGCGCCGAGGCCCTTTATGCGCTTGGCATCGACCTCGGCCTCGACGCGGCCGAGCGCCAGGGCGCGGTGAGCCAGCTCGCCCAGTTGGGACCCGAGCATCGGGCAGGCGCCGCCGAGATCCTCTCAGGAATCGCCGCCGGTAGTTCCGTACCGATCAGCGTCCGCTTCGAGGCCGCGTCCACGCTCGCCAAACTTGGGGGAGAACACCTCCAGAGTGTGCACGCCCTGGTCGAAGCCTCGCTGGATCATCCTTTCTCGTCGTCCGAGGAACGCTTGCTCGCGACCACGATCTGGGCCGCGCTGAGGCCTGATGGCCTGCCTCCTGTCGCCGCGCTCATCCACGTGACCGCGATCTCCCCTACGGTGGTCGCGCATGCTCGTGATTACGCGGCCCGTGCCCTGATCGACATGGGACGTCACGGCCTCGGCAGGGCAGCCGAGCTCCTCGTCATGGTCGCCACCGACGATCTGGCCAACACCACCCGGCGGCGCATCGCCGTCGACGAACTCGCGACGTTGGGCGGCGAATCTCTCACGCGTGCTACGGCGATCCGCGACGCGCTAGCCAACGATCCGACCATAGACGCCCGGTGGCGAGTAATCGTCGCGAGGGATCTACTCCGATCGGGACAAGAGGGCCGAGCACGGGGCACCGAGATCCTCCACAAACTTGCCACCGACCGCATACTGCCATCGTCTTTCCGAAGGAATGCCGTTCATCTCCTGCAGAGACTCGGTATTGAGCACAACCGCCAGGCGATCGCCATCCTGTATGAAATCGCTGCCGATCCCACTGGGCCAGCCCCGGTTCGCCAGGAAAGCGTCGAGGAACTCGCACGGCTCGGTGCTGAGCACGCATCGCGGGCGGTCGAGCTTTTGTATGGCTTGGCGGGGGATCCGACAATGCGCGGTGAGCAGGCATCGACGCTGGCCATCGTGGCCGCGATCGACCCGGCACAGCACACCCGCGTCGCTTCACTGCTGTGTCGGGTAGCCACAGACCCCCTCCTCGCCCCCCTTGCCCGTCTCAACGCGGCACAGGAACTGACGTTTCTCGGTACTGAGCACCAGGTTCGGGGCGCGGAGATCCTGCACCGGCTCGCCACCGATCCAGGCGTCGGGCCAGGCGACCGAATCGAGGTGCTTTTGGCGCTGACCGGCTTGGATGCGGAGAATCGGGTCCTGGGCAGGAACGCCCTGCACCGACTCGCCGTGGACACCGATCTAGATCCGGGCGATCAGCGGAGCGCCGGGCATGAACTGGCGAAACTCGGGGGTGAGGATCGAGTCCACGGCGCGAAGATCCTTCACCATCTCGCCACCGACCCGCTAACGAATGCCAGCGAGCGCTATGAGGCGGCCTGGCGGCTCGCCGAACTGGGCGGTGAATACCGCGATCAGGCAGCGGAAGTCCTGTACGAGCTGTCCCGTGACCCCGCCGGTGCAGCCGATACGCGGCTGCTCAGCGCTCAGTCGCTTGTCAAGCTCGGACCGTCAGCCCAGACCCGTGCCGTTACCGTCCTCGGTGAGTTGTCCGAGGACGAGACGGTCGGCACGTTCACCCGTCGCTGGGCAGCGGAGGCGCTGGCCCGGCTGCCGTCACTGCGGACGGAGGCCACCGCCACACGGGCCCTCCACCGGCTGGCCGATGACCAGCAGGCCGACCCATGGAACCGGCTCTGGGCGATCGAAGAGTTGACAGAGTTGGGTCCGGACGCCCGGCGGCTCGCGGTGGAGGCGGCGACCCGGTTCTCCGGGGAGTCCTGCGCCGAGCTGCCACGTGCCCTGGCCATCGCGGCCCTTGCGGATGTCAGTGAGAGCCACCACTATCGTGCGATCGACCTGCTCACCCGGATGGCCGAGGACCCGGCACACTTGGGACGCGAACGGATCCTAGCGGCCATCACCCTCCTCCGTCTCAGCCCTCTGCACCGCGACCGAGGAGCGCGCCTGTGCAGTCTGATCGCGCAGGATCGGAGCGTCAGAGCGTGGGAGCGCCGGCAGGCCGCCGAGATGCTCGCACGACTCGGCGCCGTCCACCGTGCGAGCGCGGTCGCGTCGCTCCGGGACATCCTCACCGACGCCTCCGCCGACCCTTGGGAGCGGATAGAGGTGGCGATCGCCCTGATCGAACTGGATGTCCAGGAGCGGCCGCACGCCACCCGTCAATTGCTCCAACTCGCCAATGATCCGACCGTCTCGGCCGACCAGCGCCTTCAAGCTGTAAACAAACTCCTCCACCTTGGACCCGAGGCGCACCTCGCGACCATCGAGGCATTGCGTCGCATGACCGACAACGGCGAGATCGAAGTCGAAGACCGCTTGTGGGCTCTAATGCGGCTGGCACGTCAGGTGGGTGAGCACCGCGAGGCGACTGCCCGCGCCCTCGGTGACCTTGCAAGCGACCCACGCGTCGACACCGACGTACGAAGCAGTGCCGCAGTGACACTCGCCGAACACTGTCGTGAACGACGTGACGAGGCCTTGTCAGCACTCCGGTCACTCGCCCTCGCCCCTGAGGCCGACGACGTCCAACGAGCTCTGGCCCTGCACTCAATTGCCCGCCTCCTGGACCCCGACCAGCGTCCGATCGCCGCGGAAGCCCTGTCCCGGGTAGCCTGCGACGAATCCGTCCCTGTCTCACTTCGGCGCTCGGCTGCGGAGGCGCTGATCGGATACGGCGGCGAGCATCGATCGCAGGCAGCGGAGGTACTCCACCAGCTCGCCACGACTTCATCTGCGGATCCGCGTGAGCGACGCCTGGCGGCACAGGCGATGGCCGATCTCGGCAGAAAGAACCGTACCCGCACGGCGCAGGCCCTCCGCACGCTCGTCTCTGATCTCGCAGGCGAGCCGTATGAACAAGCCCTCGCTCACACTGCCCTGGCCGAGCTGAGTCCCGCCGACCGAAAGGCCGCTGCCGACCGCTCGCTCCGGCTCCTGGAAACTTCCGGCCTCACGTCCGAAGAGCGCCTGGCCGTCGCCAAAGGGCTCGCCAGCCTGGGCAGACCCTACTGGTTCGCAGCCGTCACAACGGTATACGAGCTTGTCGTCGACCCCTCCGGAGACGCCGAGAACCGTTTCAACGCCGCCGAAACCCTGGCCGGCTTCTTGAACGAATACAACCGCATCAAAGAACCACCTCTCCCCCGCGAACCTCCGCAATAACAGTCCGAGTCCTGCCTGGGCAGTTACCGCCTACGTTGAATCCGCCGGGATCTTGGGTCGAGTAGCCGAACGTCCAGAAGACATTCGGACCTGAGGATTCAGATACAAAGGGATTCGCTCCGAAGCGATCTCCCAACGTGATTCCCTTGACCTGATCAAGGAGCAGCGATGGGCGAGCTGACCGAAGAACTGGAACTGGCCACGTGGTGTAAGTCGAGCTGGTCTGGACCAGATGGGGGTAACTGCGTCGAGGTGGCGAGGCTTTCGGAGCGGCGCCGGGGAGTGCGAGACAGCAAGGACGCAACCGGACCCGCGCTGGTCGTCACGGGTCACGCATGGGACGCGTTTATCTGGAGTCTGGGAAACAACAATTTCCGCCAAACCACCCTCTGACGGTTCCCTGGGCGAAGCGGCGGCCGAAGGCCCAAAAAACTGCCCGAGCCGGAGGCGAGGACCGCTGCCCAGGCCCCAGGAACGCCCGATACGTCTATAAAGAAGGCGCTTCGAATGCCCAGTGACCGACTGGACAGAGGCCGTGAGGACTTTACATTCAGGTACGAGGGGATTCGATCGAGGGGATGATACAACGATGGACAAGCTGACCCAGGACCTGAGGGCAGCTACATGGATCACGTCATCGCACTCGGGCAGTAACGGCGGTAACTGCGTGGAGGTGGCGACGCTCTCAAACCGGCGGCGTGGCGTGCGGGACAGCAAGAACTCGGCCGGCCCGGCATTGGTGGTCACCGGTCCGGCATGGGACGCGTTCATCCGGAGCCTGGACAACGACGATTTCCGCCAAGCCACCCTCTGACGGTTCCCTGGGGCGAAGCGGCGGCCGAAGGCCCAAGAAAAACCGCCCGAGCCGAAGGCGAGGACCGTTGAGGTCAGGCGGTTAGGGTCCAGATGCGGATGGTGGTGTCCTGGCCGGCGCTGGCGAGTTTTTTGCCGTCTGGGCTGAACGCGGCGGTGTGGATCGGGGCGGAGTGGCCGATCAGGGTGGCGCGGACCCGGCCGGTCGCCACATCCCACAGGTGGATGAGGTTGCCCAGGCTCCAGGTGGCCAGCGTCCTGCCGTCCGGGCTGAACACCACGGACGTGACCATGTCGTCAACCCAGTCGAAGCGGGCCGTGCTGCGGCCGGTGGCCAGGTCCCAGAGCTGGAGGCTGTGGTCGCCGGCGTCGGTGTCGGGTGCGGCGAGGGTTTTGCCGTCGGGGCTGAACGCCACCTCGGACCCGGTCGCGTCGTCGATGGTGCGGATGGTCCGGCCGGTCGCGGGGTCGGACAGGCGGATGTCGCCGCCCTTGCCGCCTCCGGCGAGGAGTTTCCCGTCGGGGCTGAACGTCACGTTGCGGAATCCGTCGGAGTCCGGCAGGCCGATTCTGACGCGGCGGCTCGGCACGTCCCAGAGGGTGGTCGTGCCGCCGTGGGTGACGCCCGCCAAAAGCGTGCCGTCGGGGCTGAACGCCAGAGATTTCATGATCGAGCCGCTCTGGGGGAAAGGGCCGATCAGGCGGCGGTCGGCGACGTTCCACAGCCGGGTGCTGTCGCCCAGGAAGTTGCCGCCGCTGGCGAGCAGCCTGCCGTCGGGACTGAACGCCACGGCGTCCGCCGAGCCGCCGCCGGTCGCGGTGGGGCCGAGCAGGGTGGCGACGAGCTTTCCGCTGGCCGGGTCCCAGAGGCGGGTCTTGGGTCTGTCCGTGAGGTCGCCGTCGCCGCTGGCGAGCAGCTTGCCGTCCGGGCTGAACGCCACCTTCGTGACGGACTTGCGATGCCCGAGCAACTGGATGTGATCGGTGATCTCGACCACGGCGGCGGGCTCCGGCGTCTTGTCGGCGGGGCTGCGCCTGGAGGTGCCGTCCGGGCTGGGTGTGCCAACGGGTGTCCGTACGTCGTCCGGGTCCTTCGAGCCGTACACCCACACCGCGGCGGGGATGCCGATCACCGCGAGCGCTCCGGCACCGGCGATCAGCACCGTGCGCCGCCGGACGCCTCCTCGGCCGGCGGAGGGGTCACCCTGCGGCGAAGGGACGGTGGCCGCCGGTGCGTGGCGGCCGGCGAGGGGGTCAGGGCCGGGCGGGACGGGCGTGCCGGTGGGGATCTGACCGTGCCGCATCGCCGGGCCGGCGGCGGGAGCAGTACCGCCAGGTGAGGCAGCCGGACCGCCCGAGGGAGCCGGACCGCCAGGTGAGGCAGCCGGACCGCCCGAGGGAGCCGGACCGCCAGGTGAGGCAGCCGGACCGCCCGAGGGAGCCGGACCGCCAGGTGAGGGAGCGGTACCGCCCGGTGAGGCAGCCGGACCGCCCGGTGAAGGAGCAGTACCGCCAGGTGAGGGGGCGGCGGCCAGGAGGCGGGCGGTCGGCTCCGCGGTCGGCCGCCGCGCCGGATCCTTGGTGAGGAGGGCCAGGAGCAGCGGAGCGAGCCGCCCGGCTCGTACGGGAGGGCGGGGATCCCTGGTGAGCAGCCCGGCCAGCACCGCCGTGAAGCCGTCGCCGTCGAACGGGGGCCGGCCCTCGACCGCCGCGTACAAGGTCGCGCCGAGCGACCACAGGTCCGACGCCGGTGTGGGGAGTTCACCGTGCGCCTGTTCGGGCGCCATGAACGCGGGTGTTCCCACGATCACCCCTGTACCGGTCAGCTGGGCCGCGCCGGCCAGGCTCGCGATGCCGAAGTCGGTGAGCACGACCCGGTCGCCGTCCAGCAGGACGTTGGCCGGCTTGAGGTCGCGGTGTACGACGCCCATCGCGTGGGCGGCCCGCAACGCGTCGAGCATCGCCGCGCCGATGGCCGCGACCTCTTCGACGGGCAGGCCGCCTCGCGCCCGGATGGCGTCGGCCAGGGATCCGCCCCTGAGGAACTCCATGACGATCGCCGGCGCGCCGTGATGCTCGACGACGTCGTGCACGGTGACGATCCCGCGATGGTTCATCCGACCGGCGGCCTGGGCCTCCCGGATGGTCCGCCGGGTCAGTAGGTCCCGCTGCTCGTCGTCGAGTTCGGGCGGCAGCAGGATCTCCTTGATCGCCACCTCGCGGCCGATCAGCTCGTCGTGGCCGAGCCAGACCCGTCCCATCCCTCCAGCGCCGACCACTTTGATCAACCGGTAGCGCCGGGCGACCAACGTTCCCTCTGATTCAGGCACACAACGGATCCTAAAAGGGAACCCGCGATCGAGCCTGGGTCCGCGAGAGTTCACGAGTCACAAACCCTATGAAAGAACGCTGCTCTCGATTCAAGGCAGTGCTCTGGTATGGTCGGGGAGATGAACGCAAGCCGCACCGCGCGCGAACGGGTCCGCGCCGAGCTGATCAGCGAGATCAAGGACGTCGCCCGGCGTCACCTTGGGGTCGACGGCGCCTCAGGGCTGTCCCTGCGGGCCGTGGCCCGGGATCTCGGCATGGTCTCCTCGGCGATCTACCGCTATTTTCCCAGCCGTGACGAGCTGCTCACCGCGCTCATCATCGAGGCCTTCGACGCCGTGGGCGCGGCCGTGGAGGCGGCCGACGCGGCGTGTCCCCGCGACCGCCACCTCGACCGGTGGATGGCCGTCTGCCGGGCCATCCGCGTCTGGTCGCTGGAGAACCCGCACGAGTACGCGCTCATCCACGGCTCACCCGTCCCCGGATACGTCGCCCCCCAGGACACGGCGTCGGCGGCGGCCCGTGACGGCTTCGTCCTGGCGGGCATCCTGCGCGACGCCCGCGAAGCGGGTGAGCTGACGCCGATGACCGGCCTGCCCCCCGCGCCGGAGTCCTTCGCGCCCGAAGCGCAACTGTTGCGCGAGGCACTGTTCGCCGAGCTCCCCGACGACATCATCCTCCGAGCCCTCGCGGCCTGGACGTACATCTACGGCGTGGTCAGCTTCGAGCTGTTCGGCATGTACAAGTCCGTCATCGAGAACGACCGCCCCGCCGTCTTCGACCAGATGGCCCTGACCCAGGCGACCATCCTCGGCCTGACCGCGAAGCCCTGACCTGGCCGCCGTTCTCCGGCGTTTCCCGAGAAGCGGGGCGGAGCGGGGTGGTCCGTTGGGAGGATCTATCCCGGTAATGACCGATGCTGAGCGCCGAGGCATCAGCTGGTCCTGAGAGGGGCGGAGCCGTGGCGATGACGCTCCCGGCGGAGCTGGAGTCGACGCTCGGGCTGATCGGGGTGCCCTGGCCCACCGAGGACGAGGACCGGCTGCGCACCTGCGCCGCCGCCTACCGTTCCTGCGCCACCATCCTGGACGAGGAGATCATTCCGGCCCTCGACACGAACATGGCCCGTACGGCGGCCGGCAACAGCGGCGAGGGCGTCGAGGCACTGGCGGACTTCTGGGGCGACTACCACCGCTCAGGCGACGACGCCACTCACCTGCCCAGCCTGGCGCTCACCCTGCACTCCCTGGCCGACCTGCACGAAGCGGCCGCCGTCCTGGTGAAGGCCCTGAAAACGCTGCTGCTGGTGGCCGCCGCCTACGTGCTCGCGGTGCTGGCATGGGCGGCGGCCGCGGCCGCGTTCACCGCCGGCGGCTCCTTGGCCGCCGCCCGCGCCACCCTCACCGGGACCCAGATCACGGCCCGCCGCGCCAGCGCCGTCTTCCGGCGCGAGGTCGAGCGGTTCGTGGGCAGAAAGCTGGTCACCGCCGTCGAGGCGCGGCTCCTGCGCGTGATGGCGGCCCGTACCCCGAGGACCAGCCTGGTCAGCACCACCGAACGGCGCTTCCGGGCCTCGCTCAAGAACGTCAAGAACGAGCACATCTCCCGCTGGCGGGGGCAGAGCAGCCAGGGCGCGCAACTGGTCGACGCCGGCGACGGGACCATGAAGATCTACAAGGTGTCGCCGCGCTCATGGGGAAGCGCACTCGACCTGGACTTCGCGGCTCCCGAGGTCGGCGCCTTCCGGTTCAGCGAGGACCTCGGCTGGGACATGGTGCCCACCACCACGCGGTGGAAGGGGCCACGAGGCGAGGGCTCCGTACAGGAGTTCGTCCTGGACGCCCGTCCCGGGTGGCCCGTCGGTCAGTACTCGGAGGTGCAGCAGCAGCGCGCGGCGGTCATCGACTACGTGACCGCGAACACCGATCGCCGGACGAACTACCTCACCTCCGGTGAAGACCGGCTGAAACTGATCGACCACGCGCGGGCCTTCCCGCCCGACAACGACTTTCCCATCGTCTCGGCGTTCACCAGCAAGTACCACGGTCAGCCGCTGAACTCGGACGTCGTCGCCGACCTGCGGAGGCTGGACATGGACCACATGGCCGCCCGCTGGAAGCAGGCGGGCCTGGAACCCGACATGATCGAGAACGCTCTCGACCGCCTCTGGGAGGTCCGCGAACTCGGAAAGATCAGCGGCGCCGCCTGGCAGGGCCGCATCGTCAGCGGGATCACCTGACCCTTCCGGCGGACCGCTCACCACCCGCCCGGGGAGCCGGTGACCGCCGGGGCGCCCGTCTCCCAGAGGGCGCTCACCGGCCTGATGACACGTTGGTCGCTGGTTCGCTGACATGTTGGCCAGAGAGCTGCTGACGTGTTGGACGGGTCAGCGCTGACAGGCCGGACGGGTGCCGGGACGACGGTGTCGTCTCGGCACCCGGCGGCGTGGTGGGTCAGCGGGTGGCGCGGTTCGCGGCGGAGAGGATGGCCTTGAGGGAGGCGGTGACGGTGTTGGCGTCGACGCCGACGCCCCACAGGACCCGGTCGCCGACCTGGCACTCGACGTAGGCCGCGGCCCGGGCGTCGGTGCCGGCGCTCATGGCGTGCTCGGTGTAGTCCAGGACGCGGACGTCCATTCCGACGCTGCTGAGCGCGTCGACGAACGCGGAGATCGGGCCGTTGCCGACGCCTTCGACCTCGCGGATCTCCCCGTCGACGCGGATGTCGGCGCTGATGGCGTCCTTCTCGTCGACCTGGGAGACGTTGCGGTGGGCCAGGAGGCCGAAGCGGCCCCAGGGCTTCACCGGGCTCGGGAGGAACTCGTCGCTGAATACCTCCCACATCGCGGCGGGGGTGACCTCTCCGCCGTCGGTGTCGGTGTGGGCCTGGATGACGCCGGAGAACTCGATCTGCAGGCGGCGGGGCAGGTCGAAGCCGTGCTCGGCCTTCATGATGTAGGCCACGCCGCCCTTGCCGGACTGGCTGTTGACCCGGATGACGGCCTCGTAGCTGCGCCCGACGTCCTTGGGGTCGATCGGCAGGTACGGCACGGCCCAGGCGAAGTCGTCGACGGGCACCCCGGATCCGGCGGCGTCCCGCTCCAGCGCCTCCAGGCCCTTCTTGATGGCGTCCTGGTGGGAGCCGGAGAAGGCGGTGTAGACCAGTTCCCCGCCGTAGGGGTGGCGGGGGTGCACCGGGAGCTGGTTGCAGTACTCCACGACGCGGCGGATCTCGTCGATGTCGCCGAAGTCGATCATCGGGTCGATGCCCTGGGAGAAGAGGTTCATGCCCAGCGTGACCAGGCAGACGTTGCCGGTGCGCTCGCCGTTGCCGAACAGGCAGCCCTCGATGCGGTCGGCGCCGGCCTGGTAGCCCAGCTCGGCGGCGGCCACGGCCGTGCCCCGGTCGTTGTGGGGGTGCAGGGACAGCACGATGGAGTCGCGGTAGGCCAGGTTGCGGTGCATCCACTCGATCTGGTCGGCGTAGACGTTCGGCGTGGCCATCTCGACGGTGGCGGGCAGGTTGATGACGACCTTGTGGTCGGGGGTGGGCTGCCACACGTCATTCACGGCGTCGCACACCTCGACGGCGTACTCCAGCTCGGTGCCGGTGAACGACTCCGGGGAGTACTGGAAGAAGATCACGGTGTCGTCCATCTGGGCGGCGAGCTTCTTGCACAGCTTCGCGCCCTCGACGGCGATGGACTTGATGCCGTCCTTGTCCTGGCCGAACACGACACGGCGCTGCAGGGTCGAGGTGGAGTTGTAGAGGTGGACGATGGCCTGCTTCGATCCGCGCACGGACTCGAAGGTGCGCTCGATCAGCTCGGGCCGGGCCTGGGTCAGCACCTGGATCACCACGTCGTCAGGGACGCGGCCCTCTTCGATGATCTGCCGGACGAAGTCGAAGTCGGTCTGCGAGGCCGCGGGGAAACCCACCTCGATCTCCTTGAAGCCCATGCGTACCAGCAGTTCGAACATCTGGAGCTTGCGATGGGAGTCCATGGGGTCGATCAGGGCCTGGTTGCCGTCGCGCAGGTCGACCGCGCACCACTGGGGGGCCCGGTCGATGACCTTGTCGGGCCAGGTGCGGTCGGTCAGGCGTACGGGCGCGTACGACTGGTAGCGCTGGACGGGCATGGGGCTGGGCTGCTGCTGGGGATACATTGCGTGCTCCTGGTCGGTGTCGTAACCGGGGCGGCACGTCAGGACGGAATGCCTGAACTGGTCTGAACTTCGTCAGAAAGGTCGCCACCGGGGATCTACCCTCAAGCGGCCGACGCGCATGACTCGCTCCGCGGCGAGGGAGCCGGCCTCTTACAGGCCCTCGCCGCGGCAGCTAAGAAGCAGCCCGCGCAGCATATTCAGACCGTAGCAGACGCCGGGTAGTCACCGAAACGTGATCGCCGAAGCAGGGGTGATGATCCGGGACCGTGGCGGTCCGCCCCCTGAAGCCGACTTTCCGGGGATTCCTCCGGGTCCGGGACGTCGCCCGCGCGCAGGCGCCGGGCCACTTCGTGTCCGGCGCGACGGTTCCCCGTAAGCTCCACAGTGACGACTGGAGGCAGGGACATGCAAGACGGCGAGATCCTCACCAAGATCAAGGAACTCATCACGGAGGAGCATCTTCTGCGCGAGAAGGTCGGCGTGGGAGACGTGTCCGCCGACGACGAGAAGGTGCGCGTCCGCGAGCTGGAGGAGGCGCTCGACCAGTGCTGGGACCTCCTGCGGCAGCGTAAGGCCCGCAGGGAGTTCGGGGAGGACCCCGACTTCTCCGTCCCGCGCCCGATCAACGAGGTCGAGGGCTACCAGCAGTAGCCGGTTCCACCGGGCACCCACCGGCGCGCGCCACCCGGACGTCGCCCGGGTGGTCCTGGCGGGCGGCGAGGTGGCCGAAGATCTGAAATGGACCATCTCGCGGTCTAGGCTGCTGCCATGACCGCTTCACGGGAGGCACCCCCACCCGCGGACGGACATCCCAGAACGTCCCCGCCCGCGGACGGAGATCCCGCGGACGGACACCCCGCGCCGTCCCCGCCCGTTGACGCGCATCCCCCGCCGTCCCCGGCCGTGACCACGCATTCCGCGCCGCTGACCATCGCGGAGATCGCCGAACTGGCCGACGTGTCCGTCTCGACGGTGTCCAAGGTCGTCAACGGCAAGGCCGAGGTTTCCCCCAGCACGCGCACCAACGTGGAAAGGATCATCGAGAGGTACGGCTACCGGCGCCAGCGGAAGCAGGCGAGCCGGATCTCGCTGGTCGAGCTCGTCTTCCACGAGCTGGAACCGGCGTCCGGATACGCCATGGAGATCATCGCCGGTGTCGAGGAGACGACGCGGCGGCACAAGCTGTCCCTGGTGCTGTCGCACCTGCAGGGCCGGCAGGTCGCGGATCCCGAATGGTTCGACGGTTTCCTCCATCGGCGCCCGTCCGGGTTGATCGCCGTGTTCTCGGAGTTCTCCCCCGGGCAACGGGAGCAGTTGCGCAGGCGGAACATCCCCCTGGTCCTGGTGGACCCGAGGGGTGAGCCGGGTCACGACATGCCGTCGGTGGGCGCCGGCAACTGGAACGGCGGTCTCACGGCCACGCGGCACCTGCTCGGGCTGGGGCACCGGCGCATCGCCATCATCACCGGCCCGCCGCACCTGCTCTCGGCGAGGGCCAGGCTCGACGGCTACCGCGCCGCGATGGACCAGGCGGGCGCCCCTGTGGACCCTTCTCTGGTGCGCGAGGCCCGGTTCCTCGTCGAGGACGGCTTCGAGCACACCCTGTCGCTGCTGGCCCTGCCGGACCCGCCGACCGCGATCTTCGCGTCCGACGACGGGCAGGCCATGGGGGTCTACCAGGCCGTGGCCAGGATGGGCCTGCGGGTCCCCGGCGACGTGAGCGTGGTCGGGTTCGACGACCTGACCCCGGCGCAGTGGGTGACGCCTCCGCTGACCACCGTCCGTCAGCCGCTCAGGGAGATGGGCACGGCCGCCGCCTCCATGGTGGTCGCGCTCGCCCGCAACGAGCCGCTGCCGCACAACCGGCTCATCTTCACCACCGACCTGGTCGTCCGCGGGAGCACCGCCGAGGTCCCGCCGCCGGACCAGGTGGGCCGGGCCCGGAGCGCCGCGCCCGCGAGTCAGTGAGGCGTCCGCGATCGCGCCGCTGGATCCAGTGCCCGCTGGACGACGGCCGCGGCGAGCGGGGGCAGCTCGACGTCCTCGCCGGCCGGCGTGCCGGTGAGGAGGTTCCGTCCGCCGCCGGGGAGCCGGACGGTGGCGGCGCGCCCGGCGTCGTGGTTGAGCAGGAAGACGTATTCGTGCCGTTCGTCCTGGCGTACGGCGCATTCGACGTGGGCGGGGACGCCGGGGAACCGGTCGTCCACGCCCGCCGCCCTGACCTCGTCGAGCAACGTGGCGCCGAACGCGGCGTCGTCCAGGAGGGTGGCGACGTAGACGACCCGGCCCGAGCCGTAGGTGTTGGCGACGACCGCGGCGCGGCCCTCGAGCAGGCCGTCGGCGTAGGTCGCCAGGGCGGTGCCGGTCTCCAGGTGGATGTCCTCGCGCCACCAGCTCGCGGTCGCGGCGCGTCCGCCGGCGAACCGGACGGCGAACCGCTCGTCCGGCCGGGCCGGCCAGTATTCGTCGATCCTGGCGCCGATGAGCCGCCGGAACGCGCCGGGGTAGCCGTCGGGGCGTACACGGTTGCACTCGTCGACCACCCCGGAGAAGAAGGACATCACGACGGTCCCGCCCGCGCGGGCGAACGCGGTGACGGCCGCCACGCCCTGGTCGTCGATGAGGTACGCGTTGGGCACGACCAGCACCTTGTACGGCGCGAGATCGCTGTGCGGGGACACGATGTCGGCGGCGAGATGGTGCTCCCACAGCGGCGTGTAGTGGCGCATGACCGTCTCGGCGTAGCCGAAGTCGTTGCGGGGCAGTCCCGCGACCTCCTCCAGCCCCCACCAGCCGTTCCAGTCGAACAGGACGGCGATCTCGGCGCGCGAGGTGGTCCCGGCGACCCGTGACAGCAGCCGGGCCTCGCGGCCGAGGTCGGTGACCTCGCGGAACGTCCGCGAGCCGGGCCCGGAGTGCGGCAGCATCGCGGAGTGGAACCGTTCCTGCCCGCCGCGGGAGGCGCGCCACTGGAAGAACATGATCGAGTCGGCGCCGCGGGCCACCGCCTGGAGCGAGCCGAGCCGCATCCGCCCCGGCTCCTTGACCACGTTGAGCCGCCACTGGCTGACCGCGCCGGCCGCCTGTTCCATGAGCATCCACGGCCGCCCGCCCTTGAGCGAGCGGAACAGGTCGAACTGGAA
Organism: Sphaerisporangium corydalis; assembly: GCF_025506355.1. Lineage (GTDB taxonomy): Bacteria > Actinomycetota > Actinomycetes > Streptosporangiales > Streptosporangiaceae > Sphaerisporangium > Sphaerisporangium corydalis. Next base: position 81,411 of record NZ_JANZYP010000013.1, on the reverse strand, counting down.
GGCGGCCGGCACGTGCGAGGCGGGGTCGGCGGGGTCGGGGTAGATGTCCAGGGCCACCGCGTCCTGCTCGGGGGCCCACCTCCAGTAGTCGGCGTGCCGGTAGAAGCGCATGAAGTTCGTCAGGACCGGGACGTCGTCGCGGAAGGAGCGGACGATGTCCCGTTCGGCGAGGTAGCACTCGAGCAGGGCGTCGGAGGTGAAGCGCTTGAAGTCCAGGATGCGGCTGGGGTTCATCCAGGTGCGCGGGATGCTCGGTACCTCGATCTGGTCCCAATCGGTGTACACCTGGCCCCAGAAGCGGGTGGTCCACGCCTCGTTGAGGGTGCCGAGGTCGCCGTACCTGCGTTCCAGCCACCGCCGGAAGCCGGCCGAGCTCGCCTCGTTGTACGCCGTGGGGCCGTACTCGTTGCTGATGTGCCACATCGCCAGGGCCGGGTGGAAGGAGTAGCGCTCGGCGAGCCTGGTGGTGATGGCGGCGGCGTACCGCCGGTAGACCGGCGACGAGGGGTCGTACTGCAGGCGGTTCCCGAAGCCGAACGGCTCGCCGTCCGCCATGACGGGGAGGACCTCCGGGTGCAGGCGGGTGAGCCAGACCGGCGGCGCCGCGGTGGGGGTGGCCAGGTTGACGGCGATGCCGTTGCCGTGGAGCAGGTCCATGACCTCGTCCATCCAGCCGAACTCGTACCGGCCGGGCTCGGGTTCGAGGGAGGCCCAGGCGAATACGCCGAGCGAGACGACGTTGACACCGGCCCGCCGCATGAGCCGCACGTCCTCGCGCCAGACGCCGGGATCCCACTGCTCGGGGTTGTAGTCGCCGCCGAAGGCCAGTCCGCCGACGCGGTCCCTGAAACCGTCCATGCGCGTCATATCCGGGCTCCTGTCGTGGTGCCGCACTCAGGCCGTGAACCTCTCCCGGATCTCGGCGATCATCGGGCGGCTGTTCAGCAGGACCGCCGAGGCGAGCACCGAGGTCAGCAGGACCGGCACCGCCTTGGAGGCCACCAGCGTGACGCCGGCCGCCGCGACCAGCAGGCAGGCGTTGCCCAGCGTGGCGCGGGGCGACCGGGTGAGGAAGTACGCGGACAGGCGGGCCACGTCCCGCGCGCGGAACGCGAACAGGGAGGTGATCACCAGGGCGTTGGCGGCCCACAGGGCCGTCGCCACCGCGATGAGCACCGACAGCACGGCCCACCACCCCGGGACGCCGGCGGCGGCGAAGTTCGCGAGGTTCGACCCGATGACGGCCAGCCACGCCAGCCACGGGATCCAGAGCTTCACGACCCCGCGCGCGTTGGCCTTGTAGCCGCGCAGGAACGCCGCCGCCGGATGGAGGTCGGTGAGGTCCAGGCGCCGGTGGCGCAGCGCGTACAACGCGGCCGACAGCGCCGGGCCGACCGGGAGCAGGCAGGCCGCGGCGAGCGGGACGTTGCCGGCGGCGCGGTCGAGCAGGACGAGCCCGGCCAGGCCGGGCAGCACGGCGGCCAGGAACAGGAGCTCGACCACGAGCAGCGTGTAGACGAGCGCGCAGGCGCGCGAGAGGGGTCCTTCGCCGAACCGCCGGGGTTCGGACGCCACGGTCATCATCAGGGGCCGGTCAGCCGTGCTGCTTCTTGTACCGCTCGTAGGCGCCGTTCACCAGCCCGAGGTAGGCCGGCATGTTCATCCCTTCGAGCTCCTTGACGTAGGCGTCCCAGTCGCCGAAGTCGCGCTTGCCGAGGATGAACTTCAGCGTGTTCTGGGTGACGTGGTCCTTCAGCGGCGTCTCCCACAGGGTCGCCTGCTCGCGCTCCTCGTCGGTGAGCGGGTGCGGCGGCTCCACCGGCAGGGCCTTCCTGGCGTTCATCACCTTCTGGAACGCCTTCTCCTCGTCGGAGAAGGTCGACTCCAGCAGCTCGGTGGTCCCGCCGTAGGCGAACACGCCGTTGGCGAAGCCGAAGTCCTTCTGCAGGTGCTTCGGTGCCTTGGGGTTGAGCCCGACGATGTCGACGTCCGGCGCCGGCTTGTACGCGCCGGGCCCGTCCTTGGTGTACGTGACCCCCTCGACGCCCCACTTGGCGAACTCCTCGCCCGCGTCGGAGTACCAGAGCCAGTCGATGAACTGCATCATCGCGACGAAGTCCTTGCTGTCGCGGGCCTTCTTGGAGATCATGACGCCGTTCTCCAGGCGGGTGATGTGGTGCCCGGCCTTGACCGGCCCGAGCGGCCCCACGGGAACGGGGATCTTGACGAGCGTGGCCTTCGGGTTCGCCTTGGCCAGCGGCGGCCGGTACTCGTTGACCAGCGACTGCGCGTTCGAGCTGATCACGAACGACTTGCCGGACACCAGTTTCTGGATCGCCAGGTCGTCGGTCTGCGTGAAGCTCTCCGGGTCGAGCAGCTTCTCCTTCACCAGCGTGCCGAGGTACTGGAGCATCTGCTTGTACGGCTCGGAGGCGCCGGTGAAGACGAACTTCTGGGTGGTGTCATCCCAGATCACCCCGTTGCGGTACCCCCAGCCGCCGGGAGCGCCGTAGGCCAGGCCCATGACGTTCAGCAGCGAGCCGCCGGGCGTGGGGACGCCCCACCGGTCGGACATGGGGTAGGAGTCGGGGTACTCCTGCTTCATCGCCTTCAGCACGGTGTGCAGGTCGTCCCAGGTCTCGGGGATGGCGAGCCCGAGCTTGTCCAGGACGTCGGTGCGGATCGCCAGGGAGTAGTCCACCCAGTAGTCCTGGTGGAGCCCGGGTAGCAAGTAGAACCGGCCGTCCGCCTGGCGCAGGGTGTCCACGTCGCCCTTGAGGTTCCACCTGGCGATCTTGTCGGTGAAGTTCGGCATCAGGTCGAGGTACTCGCTCACCGGCAGGATGGCGCCGGAGGCGACGAACGGGGTCTCCTGGGCGGGGTAGGTCTTCGGGATGATGGGCGGGGCGTCGCCGGCGCCGATCACCAGGCTGCGCTTGTTCTCGTAGTCGCTGAGCGGCACCACGCTCGGCTGGATCGTCACGTTGGTCCGCTTGCCGAGCTCCGACCAGAACAGCCAGTCCTTCTTCATCGGGTAGAAGGGGTGGTTGTTGTACAGGACGGTGAAGGACAGCGGCGCGGTGGCCTTGAACTGCTTGCCGGGGCCGTAGTCCGTCATCGCGCCGGTCCGGTTGGCCGAGAAGTCGTCGGTCTTCTTCTTGGCGCCGTCGTCGCCGCAGCCGGCCAGGACGACGAAGGCACCCATCGCGAGCATCGCCTGACGCCGGTTCACCTGGTACATGGGAGTCCTTTCCGCAAAACGGGGGTGGGTGGAGGGCGACTGAGGCGACCGGCGGGGGCTATCCCTTGACCGCGCCGAGCATGACCCCGGTGATGAAGTACCGCTGGACGAAGGGGTAGATCCCCAGGATGGGCAGGATGGTGAGCACCATGGTCACCGACTTGATGTTGGCCGCGACCGTCAGGTCCATGGCGTCGGCGCCGACGGACGAGGCGCCGGTGGCGCCGGCGATCAGGTTGCGCAGGAAGATCGTCACGGGGAAGAGGTCGGTCTGGCTCATGTACAGGAAGGCGGCGAACCAGGAGTTCCAGAACGCGACGGCGTAGAAGAGCAGCATCGTGGCGATCACCGCCTTCGACAGCGGCAGCACGATCCGGAGCAGGATGCCGTAGGTGCTCATGCCGTCGATCGCGGCGGCCTCCTCCAGCTCGGCCGGCAGCCCTTCGAAGAACGTCTTCATGATCAGGAGGTTGAAGACGTTGACGGCGTTCGGCAGGACGATGGCCCAGATGGCGTCCTTCATCCCGAGGCTGGTGATCAGGACGTAGTTGGGGATGAGGCCGCCGGAGAAGAACATGGTGAAGACGGCGATCCCGATCAGGAACGTGCGTCCCTTGAGGTCCTTCTTGGACAGGACGTAGGCGTAGCAGGTGGTCAGGAACATGGCGATCAGCGTGGCGACGACCGTGTACACCACGGTGTTGCGGTAGTTCGTCCAGAAGGTCGGGTCGGAGACCACGTACTCGTACGTCGTGAAGGTGAACCCGCGCGGGATGAGGTTGACCTGGCCCGACCGGATGGCGTTCTCGTCGGACAGCGAGCGGGCGACGATGTTGACGAAGGGGTACAGGGTCACGATCACGACGCCGGTGAGGATGACGCCGTTGACCCACTGGAACACGCGGTGGCCCCTGCCGCGGTCCACGGTCACCACAGGCTCGTCCCCACCGCGCGCCGGGAGATCAGGTTCGCCGACAGGACCAGGGTCAGCCCGATCAGGGCCTCCAGCAGGCCGATCGCCGCCGCGTAGCTGAAGTTGTTGGAGACCACGCCCATGCGGTACAGGTACGTGGAGATCACGTCCGCGGTCGGGTACGTCAGCGGGTTGTAGAGCAGCAGGATCTTCTCGAAGCCGACCGCCATGAACGCGCCGATGTTGAGGATCAGCAGGGTGACCGCGGTCGGCCGGATGCCGGGCAGGGTGACGTGCCAGGTCTGGCGCCATCGGCCCGCGCCGTCGATGCGGGCCGCCTCGTAGAGCTGGTCGTCGATGGTCGTCAGCGCGGCGAGGTAGAGGATCGTCCCCCACCCGACGGTCTGCCACATCTCCGAGGAGACGTAGATCGTGCGGAACCACTCGGGCTGCTGGATGAACGCGATGGGATCGCCGCCCGCGCCGCGCAGGATCTGGTTCACCGGCCCGTCGACCGACACCAGCTCGACGATCAGTCCGGCCACGACCACCATCGACAGGAAGTGCGGCAGGTAGGACACCGACTGGACGAACCGCTTGAGGCGCTGGTGCCGGACCTCGTTGATCAGCAGCGCGAGCATGATCGGCATGGGGAAGCAGAACAGCAGGGTCAGCGTGCCGAGGATCAGCGTGTTGGTGAACACGTGCCAGAACGTCGGGTCGCTCAGGAACAGCCGCACGTAGCGCAGGCCCACCCACTCCTCGCCCAGCACGCTGCCGCCGGGCTCGAACTTCCGGAAGGCGATCACGTTGCCGATCATCGGCAGGTAGCGGAACACCGCGAAGAACAGCAGCGGGAGGATCGCGAGCGAGTAGAGCCGCCAGTCGCGGCGCAGCGCCTGACGCCAGGTGCGGCTTGGATAGCGCTTTCCCGACGGGCGAACGGAACTCGGCCGGTGCGCGCCACGGGGGTCGGATGACGTGCTTACGGCACCCGGCGCGGCGACCGCGTCGTCCAGCTGATCGCGCATGCCATCCCTCTCGGCCGACGACGGTGTCATCCCTCACAGGCCGCGAAGGTCACGACTGTGCATCCGAAACTTTCAAGGTCGCGCATTAATATTGCGGAAATATAGGCGTCCTGTAGGGGTACGTCAAGAGCGCGGTCAACCCGTGGGGCCCGTTATCCGGCGCCCTTTCACGGTCAGGGGCGCGCCACATTGAGATCGGGTCCGCTGCCGAAACTTTCGGGAGGTCAGAGCGGCGGATGGCCGGATTCACGACCATCGCCGGGCCCGCGCCGGGCCGTCCCGACGCTCCGCCAGGACCGTTCCGAATGAACGTTTCATTCCGCCGAAGCCGAGCCGGGACGAGGCCGCCGTGGAGCGAACCGGCGAGCCCGCGCTTTGGTCAAGAAAGCCTGGCCGATGTGCTTTGTGTTTTTGCTGGCTGTTTCGGCGCTACGCACCATTCGCACGCTGTAATCGGAATACGACGGGAAGTAGCCGTGCCGGGAGGTGGGGACGTGCGGACGACAAAAGATCTCGGGATCGCCGGCGAGGAGCGACGGCCCCTGACGAAGGGGCGGCTCGTCCTCAAGTGGGCGTCCACGACGGATCACAAGGTGATCGGCAACCTGTACCTCGTCACGTCGTTCCTGTTCTTCCTGCTGGCCGGCGCGCTGGCGATGCTCATCCGGGCCGAGCTGGCCCGTCCCGGCCTGCAGTTCGTCACCCAGAAGCACTACAACGAGCTGTTCACCATGCACGGCGCGCTGATGCTCCTGCTGTTCGCGACGCCGCTCTTCGCCGGGTTCGCCAACGCGATCATGCCGCTGCAGATCGGTGCCCCCGACGTGGCCTTCCCCCGGCTGAACATGGTGAGCTACTGGCTGTTCCTGTTCGGCGGCCTCATCGTGATCTCCGGGTACCTCATCGCGGACGGCCCGGCGGACTTCGGCTGGACCGCCTACATGCCCCTGGCCGGCGACACCTACTCGCCGGGCGTCGGCAAGGAGTTGTGGATCATGGGGCTGGTCCTGTCCGGCCTCGGCACGATCCTCGGCTCGGTCAACTTCATCACCACGATCATCTGCATGCGGGCCCCCGGCATGACGATGTTCCGCATGCCGATCTTCACCTGGAACGTCCTGCTCACCAGCGTGCTGGTGCTGCTGGCGTTCCCGGTGCTGGCCGCCGCGCTGCTGGCCATGGAGGCGGACCGCAGGCTGGGCGCGCACATCTACGACCCCGAGACCGGCGGCGCCCTGCTGTGGCAGCACCTGTTCTGGTTCTTCGGCCACCCCGAGGTCTACATCATCGCGTTGCCGTTCTTCGGCATCATCACCGAGGTCCTGCCGGTCTTCAGCCACAAGCCGGTGTTCGGCTACATCGGGCTGGTCGGCGCGACGATCGCCATCGCGGGGCTGTCGGCGACGGTCTGGGCGCACCACATGTTCGTCACCGGCCACGTCCTGCTGCCGTTCTTCTCGTTCATGTCGTTCCTCATCGCGGTCCCGACCGGGGTGAAGTTCTTCAACTGGGTCGGCACGATGTGGCGCGGCCACCTGACGTTCCCCACGCCGATGCTGTTCGCCGTCGGGTTCCTGGTCACGTTCCTGTTCGGCGGGCTCACGGGGGTCGTCCTGGCCTCGCCGCCGCTGGACTTCCAGGTCAGCGACTCCTACTTCGTCGTCGCCCACTTCCACTACGTGGTGTTCGGCACCGTCGTGTTCGCGATGTTCGCCGGGTTCTACTTCTGGTGGCCGAAGCTCACCGGGAAGATGCTGAACGACACGCTCGGCAAGTGGCACTTCTGGCCGCTGTTCATCGGCTTCCACATGACGTTCCTCGTCCAGCACTGGCTCGGCGCCGAGGGGTTCCCCCGCCGGTACGCCGACTACGCGGCGGCCGACGGTTTCAGCGGCAAGAACCTGGTCTCGTCGATCGGCGCGTTCATCCTGGGCGCCTCGACGCTGCCGTTCCTGTACAACATCTGGCACACCTGGCGGCACGCCCCCAAGGTGACGGTGGACGACCCGTGGGGTTTCGGGAACTCGCTCGAATGGGCCACCTCGTGCCCGCCGCCCCGGCACAACTTCACCCGGCTGCCGCCGATCCGGTCCGAGCGGCCCGCCTTCGACTACCACTACACCCACCTGCACGCGGCGGCGCAGCCCATCGAGCCCCCGCGGGAGTGAGCGCCCGCGAAGGGCCCTCGCGGATCAGACGGCCAGCAGCCGGTGGACCTCCTCCCCGCGCAGCTCCTCGGCGGTGCCGGCGTGCACGACGTGACCCGCGTCGAGGATGAGGAACCGGTCGGCGAGGCGCAGCGCCAGATCGAGGTACTGCTCGACGAGGAGCACGGCGAGCCCGGAGGCGTGCAGGTGCTCGATGGCCTCCTCGATCTCCAGGATGATGGACGGCTGGATGCCCTCGGTGGGCTCGTCCAGGATCAGCAGCTTGGGCCGGGTGACCAGGGCGCGCGCCATGGCCAGTTGCTGCTGCTGCCCGCCGGACAGAAAGCCCGCCCGCTTCTTCAGCAGCGGTTTCAGCCGGGGGAAGACCGTGAGGGCCTCCTCGATCGCGGCCGGGTCCTTGTGCGGGGACGCCTCCAGGGTCACCAGCAGGTTCCCCATCACGCTGAGCTGCGGAAACGTCTCGTGACCCTGGGGGACGTAGCCCAGGCCGAGCCTTACCCGTTCGTGCGGCGTCAGCCGCGTGACGTCCTTGCCCTCGAAGGTGACGGTGCCCGCCGTGGCGGGCAGCACCCCCATGACGGTGTTGAGCAGCGTGGTCTTGCCCACGCCGTTGCGTCCCATGACGCAGACCAGGCGGCCCGGCTCCACCTCGAACGACACGCCGAACAGCACGCGCGCCCTGCCGTACCCCGCCTCCAGGCCCTGTACCGACAGCATCACGTCACCTCTCCGGCGGCCGAGCCGACAGCCGCTCCCTCGGCCGGCTCCGCGCCGGCCGAACCCGTGCGGCCCTCACCGGCCGCACCCGCACGGCCGCCGCCGGCCGGACGCTTGTCCCTGTCCTCGGCGCGGCCGAGGTAGACCTCCTGGACGCGCGGGTCGGACCTCACCTGGTCCACCGAGCCCTCCACGAGCACCTTCCCCTCGTGCAGGACGGTCACCTGGGAGGCGTACCGCCGCAGGAAGTCCATGTCGTGCTCGATCACGATCACGGTGTGGTCCTTGGCAATCTCGACGAGCAGTTCCCCGGTTCGGGACCGCTCCTCGCCCGACATCCCGGCCACCGGCTCGTCGAGCAGCAGCAGCCGGGGCCGCTGGGCGATGAGCATGCCGATCTCCAGCCACTGCCGCTGCCCGTGGGACAGCACCCCGGCGGGCCGGGCGGCGAGCGCGTCCAGGCCGGTGGTCGCCATCGCCGCCTCGACGGCCGCAGACACCCCGCGCCGCCGCCGCGCCAGCGACCACAGCGGCCGGCGGAAGGACGCGGCCAGGTCGAGGTTCTCCACGACGGTGAGCTGCTCGAACACCACCGAGGTCTGGAACGTGCGCCCGACGCCCATGCGGACGATCTCGTGCTCCTTGCGCCCGACCAGGTCCCAGCCCTCGAACCGCACCGAGCCCGAGGCCGGCCGGGTCAGGCCGGTGATCACGTCGATCAGGGTGGTCTTGCCCGCGCCGTTGGGGCCGATGAGGAAGCGCAGCTCCCCCTGTTCGACGGTGAAGTCGACCCCGTCGATCGCCCGGAACCCGTCGAAGACCACCGACAGGTCCCGCACCTCCAGCAGGGTGCCGCTCACGCGCGCGCCCTCCTTCCCGGGAGAAGGTCGCGCAGCGTCGCGGCCAGGCCGAAGATCCCCTTGGGCGCCAGTGTCATGACCAGGATGAACAGCGCTCCTTGCAGGTAGAGCCAGCCGTCGGCGAACTCCTCGCTGAAGGAGGTCTTGGCGTACCCCATGACCACGGCCCCGAGCACGGCCCCGGCCAGCGAGAACCGGCCGCCGACCGCGACCGCGACGACCAGTTCCAGGGACGGGACCACGCCGAGCAGCGCGGGCGAGATGATGCCGACGACGGGCACGAACAGCGCCCCCGCCAGGCCGGCCATGCCCGCCGAGACGGCGAACGTGATCGTCTTGATCGTCGCGGGGTTGTAGCCGAGGAAGCGCACCCGGTCCTCGCCGTCCCTGATCGCGACCAGCAGCCGGCCGAACCTGCTCCTGACGAGCTGCCAGGCGACCAGGTACAGCACGCCGAGGACGGCGGCCACGACGACGTACAACCCGCGCTGGGTCCCGTCGGCGGCGAGGTCCTGGCCGAACAGGTCGAAGAAGTTGGTCAGGCCGTTGGTCCCGCCGGTCAGCCCCTGCTGGCCGACCAGCAGGATGACCATCGCGGCGGCGAGCGCCTGGGTCAGGATCGCGAAGTAGGCGCCGCGCACGCGCTGCCGGAACACCAGGGAGCCGAGCAGCACCGCCAGCAGGACCGGGCCGACGACCGCGAAGGCGATGGCGAAGACGGGGTTCTCGAACGGGATCCACAGCGCGGGCAGCCGCTCCACGCCGCTCCACACCATGAAGTCCGGCAGGTCGCCGCCGGCGTCGTGCAGTTTGAGGTACATGCCCATGGCGTAGCCGCCGAGGCCGAAGAACACGCCCTGGCCGAGGGTGAGCATGCCGCCCTGCCCCCACGCGAGCCCGATGCCGAGCGCGACGATGCCGAAGCAGAGGTACTTGGCCAGCAGGCCGAGGCGGAACGGCTCCAGCAGCAGCGGCGCGACGACCAGCGCCAGCACGGCGATCAGGACGAAGACGGACGGGCCGCGGAGCCGGTCGCGCCAGGAACGGCCGGGGGCGGGCGGGGCGACGGGCGCGGCGTCGCGCACGGTGGCGGTCATGTGAGCGCCCGGGACCGAAGGACGAACATGCCCTGCGGCCGTACCTGGAGGAACGCGATGATGGCCACGAAGACGATCACCTTGGCGAGGCTCGCGTTGGTCCAGAACTCCGCGTAGGAGTTGAGCAGGCCGAGCGCGACGGCCGCGATGACCGCGCCGCGGAGCTGCCCGAGGCCGCCCGCGACCACGACGAGGAACGCGTCCACGATGTAGTAGGTGCCGAGTGCCGGTCCCACCGGGCCGATCAGCGTGAGCGCGACCCCGGCGATCCCGGCGAGGCCGGAGCCGATGAAGAACGTGCGCTGGTCCACCCGTCCGGTGTTGATGCCCATGACGGCGGCGAGCTGGCGGTTCTGCATGACCGCCTGCATGCGGCGGCCGTGGGACGTGCGGTTCATGTACCCCCAGATCGCCACGACGCTGCCGACGGCCAGCGCGAAGATGAACAGCCGGTTGTAGGGCAGGATGCCGAGGCCGCCCTGCAGCCAGGCGGGCGCCTGCACCTGCACGTTGGGCGCGCCGAACAGGTCCCTGGCGAGCTGCTGCAGCACCAGGCTGACGCCCCAGGTGAGCAGCAGGGTGTCGAGGGGGCGGCCGTAGAAGTGCCGGATCGCGGTCCGCTCCAGGATCAGGCCCATGAGCCCGGCCACGGCGAACGCGACCGGCAGCGCCACCAGCACCGCCTGGCGCCCGGCCCAGCCCTGGAGCAGGTACGCGGTGTAGGCGCCGGCCATGATGAACTCGCCGTGCGCCATGTTGATCACGCCCATCTGGCCGAACGTGAACGTCAGGCCGAGCGCGATGAGCAGCAGTACCGCCCCGATCGAGAGGCCGATGGGGAGCTGGTTGACTATGGCCTCCACCGCCGCCTCGCCTCCCGCGCGTTCCCCGCCGTCTCCGCCGGCCGCCGAGCGGCCGTCTCGCTGTCGCTGATGGCGATCTCCTCCGGCTCGTGCCTGCCTGGTGCCTGGTGCCTGGTCCCGTACGGTTCCGGAACGCGGGCGGCGCCGCGTCGCCGCGCCGCGGTGATGTCCGCGGTCGGGTCGCCGCCCACGTTCCGGACCGTCGTGGGTGGCCGGGTGGAGACTCCCCCTCTACCCGGCCACGTCGTGGTGGCGTCCCGCCGTCAGGCGAGGCCGCCGGCCCAGGGGTAGGTCTTGAGGTAGGGGTCGGGCTTGATCGGTTTGCCGGAGTTCCAGACCTCCTTGATCTGGCCGTCCGTCTCGATCACGCCGATCCTGGCGGTCTTGTAGATGTGCTGGTTCTCGCCGTCGATGGTCACCGAGCCCTCGGGGCGGTCGAGCGTGATGCCGCCCGCGGCCTTCTTCACGGCCTCGACCTCGGTGCTGCCGGCCTTCTTCACGGCCTCGGCCCACAGGTAGACGGCGTTGTAGCCGGCCTCCATGGGGTCGGAGGTGACCCGGTCGGGCCCGTACTTGGCCTTGAACGCCTCGACGAACTTCTTGTTGGCCGGGTTGTCGGTGGTCTGGTAGTAGTTCCACGCCACGAGGTGGCCGGCGATGTTGTCGACGCCGATGCCCTTGACCTCTTCCTCGGCGACGCTCACCGACATGACGGGCATCTGCTCGGCGGTGACGCCGGCGCTCTTCAGTTGCTTGAAGAAGGCCACGTTGCTGTCGCCGTTCAGCGTGTTGAACACCGCGTCGGGTTTGGCCTGGACGACCTTGTTGACGAGGGTGCTGTATTCGGTGTGCCCCAGCGGCGTGTATTCCTCGCCGAGGACCTGCATTCCGTTCGCCGCCGCGTACGCCTTGATGATTTTGTTGGCGGTCCGCGGAAAGACGTAGTCGCTGCCGACCAGGAAGATTCTCTTCTTTCCCTTTTCCTTGAGATAGTCGAGCCCGGGGACGATCTGCTGGTTCGTCGTGGCGCCGGTGTAGAAGATGTACGGGGAGCTCTCCAGGCCCTCGTACTGCACCGGGTACCACAGCAGCGCCTTGCGCTTCTCGAACACGGGGAGCATCGCCTTGCGGCTCGCGGAGGTCCAGCCGCCGAACACGGTGGCGACCTTGTCCTGCGCGATGAGCTTGGTGGCCTTCTCGGCGAAGGTCGGCCAGTCCGACGCGCCGTCCTCGACCACGGGGACGAGTTTCTTGCCCAGCACGCCGCCGGCCGCGTTGATCTCCTCGATGGCGAGCAGCTCGGAGTCACGCACGGTGACCTCGCTGATCGCCATGGTGCCGCTCAGGGAATGCAGGATGCCGACCTTGATGCTGGAGGCGTCCCCTCCTGCCGCGGCCGTTCCGCCGCCGGTCGTCGAGGACTGCCCACCACAGGCGGCGAGCCCGGTTGCCAGGACCGCGACCACGGCCCCGATACGCCAAGCTGAATTCCGCAATTACTCCTCCTTGCCGATACGGCCCCCGCACCGACCCATCTGCCGCCAAGGTGATCGAGCGAGGTTTCCCGTTGACGTCGGAATTGTTAATTGCCGTTTACCGGCTCATCACCGCAACAACACGATCGGCCTTCATGGCCTGACCGTATAAGGTGTTCAAGGGACAGATCCGGTGAATTCGGGAAGGCCGGGGACGGCCGCCGCGCCGGGCCGGAGATTCGGCGCGCCGGGCCGGAAGGCGGAATACGCGGGGCCGTGAACGGCCGACACACAGTGGAAATGCCGCCGTCACGTCACGGAAACCACCGTTGCCTAAGGTCCGGCCATGCGGCTCACCCCACACGAACAGGAACGCCTGCTCATTCACGTCGCGGCGGGCGTCGCCAGGGACCGCCAGGCCAGGGGGCTGCGTCTCAACCACCCGGAGGCCACCGCGATCATCGCCTCCTTCCTCCTGGAAGGGGCCAGGGACGGGCGGACCGTGGCCGACCTCATGGAGGCGGGACGCAAGGTGCTCCGCCGCGAGGACGTGATGGAGGGGATCCCCGAGATGCTGGAGTCGGTGCAGATCGAGGCGACGTTCCCTGACGGCACCAAGCTGGTCACCGTCCACCGGCCGATCCAATGACGGCGGCCCCCGGCGAGCCCGGCGCGGCGCACGACGGGCCCGGCGCGATGACGCCGGGAGAGATCGTCCACGGCGGGGCGCCGATCCCGCTGAACCCGGGCCGGGAGCGGGTCACGCTGCGCGTGGTCAACACCGCCGACCGGCCGATCCAGGTGGGGTCGCACTACCACTTCGCCGCCGCCAACCCCGGTCTGACGTTCGACCGGGACGCCGCGTGGGGCAGGCGGCTCGACGTGCCCGCCGGCACGGCCGTCCGGTTCGAGCCGGGCATCGAGCGGGACGTGAGCCTGGTCCCGATCGCCGGCCTCCGCGTCGTCCCCGGGCTACGCCCGGAGTGGGCCGGGCCGCTCGACACACGTGCACCTGACGGGGGTTCGCATGACTGAGCCGACGATCGGCCGTTCCCGGTACGCCATGCTCTACGGCCCGACGACCGGGGACCGGATCCGGCTCGCCGACACCGACCTGTTCATCGAGGTGACCGAGGACCGCAGCCAGGGTCCGCAGGGCGCGGGCGACGAGGTCGTCTTCGGCGGCGGCAAGGTGATCCGCGAGTCCATGGGGCAGGCCAGGACGACCCGCGCCGAGGGCGCGCCCGACCTGGTGATCACCGGCGCGGTGATCCTGGACCACTGGGGCGTGGTCAAGGCCGACATCGGCGTCAGGGACGGGCGGATCACCGCCATCGGCAAGGCCGGCAACCCCGACACGATGGACGGCGTCCACCCCGAGCTGGTGATCGGCCCCTCCACCGAGATCCTGGCCGGCAACGGCAAGATCCTCACGGCGGGGGCGGTCGACTCGCACGTCCACCTGATCTGCCCGCAGATCGTGGACGAGGCGATCGGCGCGGGCGTGACCACGGTCGTCGGCGGCGGCACCGGCCCCGCGGAGGGCACCAAGGCGACCACGGTCACCGGCACGTGGTACCTGGCGCGCATGCTGGAGTCGATGGACGGGATGCCGGTCAACGTCGCGCTCCTCGGCAAGGGCAACACCGTCAGCGCCGACGCGCTGACCGAGCAGCTCAGGGCCGGCGCCTCGGGCTTCAAGCTGCACGAGGACTGGGGCACCACGCCGGCCGCCATCGACGCCTGCCTGCGCGTCGCGGACGCCACGGGCGTGCAGGTCGCCATCCACACCGACACCCTCAACGAGGCCGGGTTCGTCGAGTCGACGCTCCAGGCCATCGGCGACCGGATGATCCACGCTTACCACACCGAGGGGGCGGGGGGCGGGCACGCCCCCGACATCATCCGCGTGGCCGGGTACGCCAACGTGCTGCCGTCCTCGACGAACCCGACGCGCCCGCACACGGTGAACACGCTCGACGAGCACCTCGACATGCTCATGGTGTGCCACCACCTCAACCCGGCGGTGCCCGAGGACCTGGCGTTCGCCGAGTCGCGCATCCGGCCGACGACGATGGCCGCCGAGGACGTGCTGCACGACATGGGCGCGATCTCGATGATCGGCTCCGACTCCCAGGCGATGGGCCGGGTCGGCGAGACGATCATCAGGACCTGGCAGACCGCGCACGTGATGAAGAGGCGCAGGGGGGCGCTGCCGGGCGACGGGCCGGCGGACAACCTTCGCGCCCGCCGCTATGTCGCGAAATATACGATCTGTCCGGCGATCGCGCACGGGCTGGACGACCACGTCGGGTCGGTGGAGACCGGCAAGCTGGCCGACCTGGTCCTGTGGGAACCGGCGTTCTTCGGGGTGAAGCCGCACCTGGTGGTCAAGGGCGGCGTCATCGCCTACGCGCAGATGGGCGACGCCAACGCCTCCATCCCGACGCCGCAGCCGGTGATGCCCCGGCCGATGTTCGGCGCCGCCCCGGTGACCGCCGCCGCCACGTCGCTGCACTTCGTCGCGCCGCTCGCCATCGAGGACGGCCTGGCCGACCGGCTGCGGGTCCAGCGCCGGCTGGTCCCGGTCGCCGACGTGCGGCGGCGGGGGAAGTCGTCCATGCCGCTGAACGACGCCCTGCCGGCCATCGAGGTGGATCCGGACACGTTCGCGGTCCGGGTGGAGGGTGAGGCGATCGAACCGGCCCCGGCCGAGGTGCTCCCCATGGCCCAGCGCTACTTCCTGTTCTGACATGAACGCGGCGCTGCTGCTCCTCGCCGACTCCCGCCTCCCCGCCGGTGGCCACGGCCACTCCGGAGGCGCGGAGGAGGCGGTCCGCGTCGGGGCGATCACCGGCCCCGGGGACCTGGCACGGTTCCTGCGCGGCCGGCTCGCCACGGCCGGCCTGGTCGCCGCCGCCCTGTCCGCCGCCGCCTGCGCCCTGGCCGCCCGGGACGACGCGTCCGCCGTGGACGAACCGGGCCGCTCGTACGAACCGGGCCGCTCGGACGAACCGGGCCGCTCGTACGAACCGGGCCGCTCGTACGAACCGGACCGCTCGTACGAACCGGGCCGTTCGGGGGAACCGGACCGCTCGGGTGGGGGGGCCGAGGGTGAGTGGCGCGGGCTGGACGCGGAGGCGGACGCCCGTGCGGCCTCGCCCGCGCAGCGGGGCGCGAGCCGCACCCAGGGCCGGCTCCTGCTGCGCAGCGCCCGGAGGATCTGGCCCTCCCCCGCCCTGGACGCCCCGGCGCGGGCCGTGCCGCAGGGCGTCCACCATCCGATCGCCCTCGGCGCGGTGTCGGCCGCCGCCGGATGCTCCCCCCATGACGCGGCGCTCGCCACCGCGTACACCTCGATCACCGGGCCCGCCACAGCGGCGGTCCGGCTTCTCGGGCTCGACCCCGTCGTCGTGCACCGCGTGCTCGCCGGCCTCGTTCCCGATCTCGAAAGCGTGGCGCGCACGGCATGCGCCCGCACCGCGTGGGAGGACCTTCCCGCGCACGCCGCTCCCGCACTCGACCTGCTGGCCGAACAGCACTTACGCACGGAGGTACGGCTCTTTGTCAGCTAACCACGACGACCGTCACGACTCTCCCGATCCGCACGGAAGGGCGCTGCGCCTCGGCGTCGGCGGCCCGGTCGGAAGCGGCAAGACCGCGCTCGTCGCCGCGCTGTGCCGCACGCTCGGGCCGGTGCTCCGGCTGGGCGTGGTCACCAACGACATCTACACCACCGAGGACGCCGACTTCCTGCGCAGGGCCGGGGTGCTCGACCCCGAGCGCATCATCGCGGTGCAGACCGGCTGCTGCCCGCACACCGCCATCCGCGACGACATCGCGGCCAACCTCGACGCGGTCGAGAGCCTGGAGGAGCGTTTCGGCCCGCTGGACCTGGTGATCGTGGAGAGCGGCGGGGACAACCTGACCGCGACCTTCAGCAGAGGGCTCGCCGACCACCAGATCTTCGTGCTGGACGTGTCCGGCGGCGACAAGGTGCCCCGCAAGGGCGGCCCTGGCGTCACCACCGCCGACCTGCTGGTGATCAACAAGACCGACCTCGCCAAGCACGTCGGCGCGGACCTGACCGTGATGTCCAGGGACGCGGCGGCCGTGCGGGAAGGCAGGCCGGTCCTGTTCACCTCGATCAGGGAGGTCCCTGAGGTGTACTCGGTGGCGGAGTGGGTGCACGGGGTGGTCGAGTCCTGGGCGCACGCCCGCGAGCACCCGCACGGCCCGGCCGTCCCGACCACCAACGCCTGATCGGTGGACGCGCGGGCGGCGATCGCGACCGAGTCGGCGGGCGGCCGCACCGTGCTGGGCACGCTGCGGTCCGACCCGCCGCTCACCATGCGCCAGACCGGTCCGGTCACCGTCCACCTGGTGTCGACCGCGGCGGGCCCGCTCGGCGGCGACCACCTGGAGCTGCGGATCGACGTGGCGCCGGGGACGTGCCTGGAGATCGCCTCGGTCGCGAGCACGCTCGTGCTGCCGGGACCCGGCGAGTCGGTCACCGTCGTGGAGGCGCGGGTGGGTGCGGGTGCCACGCTGCGGTACGCGCCCGAGCCGACCGTCCTGGCCGCCGGCTGCGCCCACCGCATGATCGTGCGGCTGGCGCTGGAGGAGGGCGCCTCGGTGACCTGGCGTGAGGAGATCGTCTTCGGCCGGTACGGCGAGCGGCCGGGCACCTGCCACTCGCGCTTCGACGCGACGATCGGGGGCGTGCCCCTGCTGCGGCAGGAGTTCGTCGTGGGCGACCCCGCCGTGGACGGCAGCCCCGCGGTGTACGGGGACGCGCGCTGCGTCGGCAGCGTCCTGGTCGTCCGCCCGGAGCCTCCCGGCCCGCCGTTCGCGGACGCCCCCGCCGCCGGCCGTACGGACAAGCCGCCCACCTCCGGCCGTCTCACCGAACCCGTTCTCGCGGAGGGGTGCGTGGTGCTGCCGCTGGCGGGCCCGGGGACGCTGGTGTCGGCCCTGGCCCCGGACGCGGCGGCGCTGCGCGAGCGGCTGACCTGGGGGGAGGCCCGGGCGACGCGGTCGTAGCCGGGGGTGGCTCAGTCGTAGAAGCCGAGGCGGCGGAGCTGCTTCGGGTCGCGCTGCCAGTCCTTGGCGACCTTGATGCGCAGGTCGAGATAGACGTGGGTGCCCAGCAGGGCCTCGATCTGCTTGCGCGCGCGGCTGCCGACGTCCTTGAGCCTGGCGCCCTTGGGCCCGATCACGATGGCCTTCTGCGAGGGGCGCTCGACGAACATGTGCGCGTACACGTCGAGGAGGTCGTCGCGGCCCTCCCGGGGGGTCATCTCCTCGACCACCACGGCGATGGAGTGCGGCAGCTCGTCGCGCACGCCCTCCAGGGCGGCCTCGCGGATCAGCTCGGCGACCAGTTGCTGCTCGGGCTCGTCGGTCAGCTCGCCCCCGGGGTACAGCGGCGGGGAGAACGGCAGCCGGTCGACGAGCTGGTCGCGCAGGACGTCGAGCCGCTCCCCCGTCTCCGCCGACACCGGGATGATCTCGGCGAATTCGGCGAGCCCGGAGACGGCGAGCAGCCGGGCGGCGATCTGCTCGCGGGTGGCGAGATCGCATTTGGTGAGCACGGCGACGACGGGCGTCTTCTTGACGGCCGCGAGCTTCTCGGCGATGAAGCGGTCGCCCTTGCCGAGCGGCTCGTCGGCGGGCATGCAGAAGCCGATGACGTCGACCTCGGTCAGGGTCGAGAGCACCAGGCTGTCGAGGCGCTCGCCGAGCAGGGTGCGCGGCCGGTGCAGGCCGGGGGTGTCGATGATGACGAGCTGGGCGTCGGGCCTGGTGACGATGCCCCGCACGGCCCTGCGGGTCGTCTGTGGCTTGGACGAGGTGATCGCCACCTTGGCGCCGACCAGCGCGTTCATCAACGTCGACTTGCCGACGTTGGGCCTGCCGACGAAGCAGGTGAAGCCGGAACGGAACTCAGTGGCAGAGGAACTCACGTCACCCATTGTCGCCGATCAGATGTACCGCCCCTTCACGGTGCCGTCGGTCCCGGCCATGAAGATGATCGCGTTGCCGAGGTCCTGGACCACCGCCATGTCCTGCTCGGCGGGCTCCTCCTCCTCGCTGACCAGGGCCGCGGCCTCCAGGGAGACGGCACCGCTGGACACGGCCATGGCGACCGCGACCTGGACGGCGGACAGTTTGAGCGAGGGCAGGTCGACGTTGGTCGCGGTGTAGGTGCGGCCGGTCTCGTCACGGACGGCGGCGCCCTCGGCGGTCCCGTTGCGGGCGCGCACGGCGCGGGCCAGAGTGATGATCTTGCTGTCCTCGGGGCCGAGGGTCGTCTCAGTCACCGGCCCAGATTACTCGGCTGCCCGCCCGACCCTGGCGGCGACGACGGCGGCCAGCTTCGCGGTCCGCTCGGGGTCGAGCCTGGCCAGGCCCGTGTGGACCAGCGAGATCAGCATGTCGCCCGAGCGGACCACGACCAGGTGCATCTCGTAGGGGTAGCCGCCGACCCGGCCCCTGAACCGCCGCGCCTCGACCCCGTCGCCGATGGCGCCCACCGGCAGCTCGGAGCCGACCAGCCGGTCGCCGCCGCCCGCCGTGCGCACCGAGGCGACCGCGCAGTCGCGCATGAGGCCGGCGACGCTGCGCAGGGCCTCGCGGGCCCCTGAGGGGGCGTAGGCGGCCAGGACGACCCCGGTGGACTCGCCCAGCCGGCCGCCGCGGAAGGAGGTGGCCTCGTGGGTGGCGGACGCCAGGTCCCCGGCCTTGCCCTCGGCGAGGTCGAAGAGCCGGCCGCACTGCCGGTTCGCGGGGTGGAAGGGCGACTGCCAGGCCGCCTCGGCGCGGTCGGTGAAGTCCACGGACGGGTCGTCCATATCGGCCAGCGCCTTGCTCGCCCGCCTCAGCTCCTCGTTCCCGCCGGGCGCGCCGAACAGGCCGTGGCCGCAGGCCCCCGCCGTCGCGGCGACCAGGGCGCAGGCAAGGACCGCACCGGTGACGCGCATCGTGCTCCCCCGAATCCCGCCGGACGGGACCCCCCGCGTCCCGTCTGAGGAAATCCTGCCCGGTCGGCAAAAGGCGCAATCTCCTGGTTGATGTGGGGATTCTCCCGCGAATGGCGGGCGGCGCGGCTACGGTGACGGTCGTATTGAGCTATATGCATATACGCGGAGATATGTTGCCAGCGCGTACCGTGATCACCTGGCCCCCATCTCGAAATCAACCGGTCGAGGGGTATTCGCTAGGCTTCCCGGTCGTATCCATGCCGCGATCCGCCCATAGCGGGCACCTGGCGAGAGATGGAGCTGAAGCATGGCCGGTCGGGGGATTCTGACCAGCTTTCTGGCCGTGGCGCTCGCGGTGGGGCCGAGCACGGCCGCCGCCGCGGCCCCGCCCGTCGCGGAACCGTGCTCGCCCCCTCGGGGCGGCAGCCAGGTCGGCGAGT
This sequence comes from Sphaerisporangium corydalis, assembly GCF_025506355.1. GTDB lineage: Bacteria > Actinomycetota > Actinomycetes > Streptosporangiales > Streptosporangiaceae > Sphaerisporangium > Sphaerisporangium corydalis. The sequence continues at coordinate 61,623 of NZ_JANZYP010000013.1, read as the reverse complement.
CGTGGGGGCAGCGCCGGCTCGCGTTCACCGGGGTCTGGCCGCTCACCCAGGGCGAGGGCGTGACCGTGGCGCTGATCGACAGCGGCGTGGACACCCGCCACCCGCAGGTGCGCGTCGCCCGCTCGATCGACCTGACCGGGACAGGGACGCTGGACTGCGTCGGGCACGGCACGGCGGTGGCGGGGATCATCGCGGGGGCGGACATGAAGCAGATCCCCTTCGTCGGCGTGGCCCCCAAGGCCCGGCTCATCTCCATCAAGCAGACCAACAGCGAGCGAGGGGACGTGTCCCTGCTCGTCCAGGCGATCCGGCAGGCGGCCGACCTCGGCGCCAAGGTCATGAACATCTCCATCCAGACGAGCGACCAGCCCGACCTGAAGAACGCCGTCGACTACGCGCTGGCCAAGGACGTCGTGATCGTGGCCGCCGCCGGCAACCTGCACCAGGGCGACGGCACCCCGGCGGCGATCTTCCCCGCCGCCTACCCGGGCGTGCTCTCCGTCGGATCGGCCGGGCCCGACGGAAGGCGCACCGACTTCTCCAACGCGGCCACCCCGGTGTCGGTCCTGGCGCCGGGCGCCGACATCACGAGCACCTGGCCCGGCGCCGCCTACCGCCAGGACCTCGAGGGCACCAGCTACGCGGCCCCGTACGTCGCCGGGGTGGCGGCCCTGGTGCGCTCGCGCCACCCCGAGCTGGACAACGTGCGCGTGCGGCGGCGCATCGAGCTGACCGCCGACGGCGCCTCCGGGGCGGGGACGGGCGGCGGCATGGTGAACCCCCTTTTGGCCGTGTCCGAAATCCTGCCCTCCGAGGTCGTGGCCATCGCCCCCAAGCAGCCCGGCGCGCTGCCGCCGGGCGTCGTGACCAAGGCGCGGCCCCCGGACCAGAAGGCCATCGACATCTCGGTGGGTGTCGCGGTGATCGCCGCGTGTGCGGCCGCCCTGGTCACGGCACTGGGCCTGGTGATCCCCCTGGGCCGGCGGCGGAACTGGAAACCGGGTCGCACGGAGCTGCAGAGCACCGGCAAGCCATAACCCGTACCCAGTCTTTCAGGACAAAGATCAACGAATCCGTAACATGTGATGCACACGTGACAAAATACGATAAGTGAGACCTCAATTTGTGGTGTCATGTTCCCGCGACACTTGAGCCACAGGGGAAGGCAGTAGGGGACATGCAGCCATTGCTTCCGGACGATCCCAGGCAAGTCGGGAAATACACCCTTCTCGGACGCCTGGGCCATGGGCCACGCGGAATTGTCTACCTTGGCCACCTCTCGGAAGAAGCGCAGGTCGGGGGTCAGGAAGGCCCCGCGGAAAGCGCGGCGGAAGCCACGTCCTCCGTCATCGTGAGCGAGGCCCCGGAGCCCGCGGCCGAGACCGCCGCCCCGGGCAAGCGCTTCGTCATCAAGCTGCTGCCCTCGTGGCCGGAGGCCGACGCCGACTCCCGCGCACGGGTCGTCGACGACCTCTCCTCCGCCCAGCGGGTCGCCAGCGCGTACGCCGTCAGGACCGTCGACGCCGGCTGGATCGGCGACCGCGCCTACGTCGTCCGCGAGCACGTCGAAGGCGGTTCCCTGCGCGAGGCCGTCGAGGCGAACGGGCCGGTCACCGGCGACGACCTCGAACGCATCGCCATCGGCAGCCTGACCGCGCTCACCGCCATCCACCTGGCCGGCATCGCGCACCGCGGGCTCACCGCCGACAACGTCCTGCTCGGCCCCGACGGGCCGCGCGTCTCCGACTTCGGCCTCGGCGAGACGGCCTACCGCTCCCCCGAGCAGGTGCGCGGAGAGCCCTCGGGCCCCGCCGCCGACGTCTTCGCCTGGGCGACCACGATCGCCTACGCCGCCACCGGCAGCGACCTGTTCGGCGACAGCGCCGAGGCCATCGCGACCGCACGGCCCGACCTGAGCACCCTGCCCACGCCGCTGCGCGACGTCGTCTCGGCCTGCCTGGCCAAGGTGCCCGCCGAGCGGCCGACCGCCCAGGGCGCGATGCTGTGGCTGCTGGGCGAGGAGAAGGCGGCACCGCCCGCCCCCTCGGTCCCCGCCGCCCCCGTCCCCGTCGTCCTGCCGCTCGCGGTGGAGCCGGCCTGGGTGGACGTGAACGGCACCGGCGACCCGGCTCCGGCCGGCACGATCGTGCCGGCGGCCGCCGAAGGCGAGGCCGAACCGGTCTGGGCGGTCCCCGCCGAGCCGCAGGCCTCCGAGTCGCAGGTGTGGGGCGCGCCCGCGCTGCCCGCCGAGGAGACCGGGCAGCTGGCTCTCCCGGCCGCGGCCGGGCAGGTCCCCCCGCCCGCCGCGCCCACGCGCAAGAAGAAGGCCGGCCACTTCCCCGTCGGCCTGGCGGCCGGCGTCGGCGTCGTGATCGGCCTGTCCGGTCTCGGGCTGTGGGGCGCCGGGCACTACTCGGGCGTCCAGCAGATCGGGCGGGTGGCCGCCGAGGGTCAGGCGAACAACGTCCCGATGCCGTCCGACGGCTCGGTGAACGTCGGCGGGGTGGGCGGCTCGACCGCGCCCCGGCCGCAGGTGACCGCTCCGTGGGCCCAGACGCCGAACCCGAAGGACACCGGCGTCTACCCGATGCAGATCACGACGGTCACCCCGTCGGTCGGTGTGCCGAGCTTCTCGGCGGCCCCGCAGTTCACCCCGCCGCCGATCCCCACGAACGTCCCGACGACCGCCACCCCCTCGAAGCCCGGGACGCCGACCCCGGCGCCCACGGTCACCGTGACCGCGACGCCGACGGTGACGCCGTCCGCCGAGGGGACGCCGACGCCCTCGGGCCCGACCGGGACCCCCGACCCGTCCGCCAGCGGGAGCCCCACCCCCGAGGCGACGCCGTCCGGCGGCGTCACCCCGACGCCCACGCCGACCACGTCGGAGAACAACCTGGTGCCCAACGGCACCCCGACCCCGACGCCCACCCCCACGCCGACCCCGACGCCGACGCCGACCGCTTCGGCCCCGGTCACGCCCCGCCCGACCCCCACCCCGACGGTGACCAAGAAGCCGGCGCCCAAGCCGACGGTCACCAGGACGGTCGTGCCCCGGCCCAGCCGGACGGCCACGCCCCGGCCGACGGTGACCAGGACGGTCGTGCCGAGGCCCAGCGCCTCCCGGCCCTCGGCCCCGCCGATGACCAGCCCGTACACGCCGCAGCGGGTCTGTGACGCGGCCGGCCAGGGCACCGGGTTCTTCGTCCAGCGGTCGCTGGCGTTCAACGGCGGCACCGCCTACCAGCTGTACAGCGCCGCCTCCGGCGCCAACTGCGTGGTGACGATGAAGACCACCTACCTCGGCACCGCCACTCCGGTGTCGGCCACCCTGGAGGTCCAGGGCGGCACCCCGGTCAGCGACGGCGGATCCTTCAAGTACTACGCCGGCCCGGTGATCCTCCAGGCCAAGGGCAAGTGCGTGAGGTTCGGCGGCACGACCGCCACCGGCTCGGCCACCTCGGTGTTCGGCAACTGCGGATAGCCGCCGGCCCTCGCGGGGGAGCCGTCACCGGCTCCCCCGCGCCACCGCACGCGACCCGGAGGATGACGATCGCATGACGACGAATGGTGGGCCGTTCGGGCCGTTCTCGCCGACCGGCGACCCTGAGGTCGACGAGGTGCTGAAGACGCTCAACGCGCAGTCGGCCGACTTCGAGGAGGCCGGGCGGCTGCTGTCGGAGACCGTCGGGCGCGGCGAGGCCGAGGAGGGACGCGTGGTCGTCGAGGTGCGGCCCAACGGGTCGCTCACGGCGCTGCGCATCGACCCCCGCGCGATGCGCCTCGGCTCCGAGGCCCTGGCCGAGGCGATCCTGCGCGCGGCCGGCGCGGCGGAGGCCGACGCCGCCGAACGGGCGGAGTCGCTGATGCTCCCGCTGTTCGGCGAGCCCGGCACACCCGGCCCCGGCCTGTACGTGCCGCCCCCCGGCACCGGCGACCCTGACGACTCCGGACGGCGCGGCCCCGGCCGCTGACGGCCCAGGTCCTCGGCCGCTGACGGCGCGTCCGAGTGGCCGTCGGACCGGACCGCCCGAGGGGCCATCGGGGTGGCACGCGCGACGACCTATAGTGATCGTCGTGCGGGAATGGGAACCGTCGAGCCCGTTCGAGGAAGGGCTCGGCTCGGCGTTCGCGGCGGGTGACCTCGCCCTCTGCCTGGGCATGCTGCGGAGCGCGGAGTTCGCGCTCCCGATCGGGCCCGCCGCCTCGGCCGGGCAGGTGCCGGTCGCCTGGCCCACCGTCCCCGGCGAGGACCGCACCTGGATCGCCGCGTACACCTCCGAGCCCGCGATGCGCTCCGGCGTCGGCGCGGTCCTGGAGCACCGCATCGTGTCGATGGCCGAGCTGGCCGCCGGGTGGCCCGACCTCCGCTGGGGGCTGGCGGTCAACCCCGGCCTCCCGGTGTCCTTCCTGCTGGAACCGGGGACGGTCGCCCGGCTCGCCGTGCCCTCGCTGGCCCAGGACCTCCTCGCCGAGCCCGGCTCCGGCATCCCCGTGGTGCAGAAGCTGCTGCGCCCCGCCGACCTGTACGCCTTCCTCGCCGACGGCGTCTCGCGGGTCTCCGGCTACTGCCACCACGCCCTGGACGTCGCGCACATCGCGACCCCCACCGTGCTCGCGGACGCCCTCGGACACACGGAGCAGGAGGGCGTGGTCACCGAGGAGGGGTCGGTGAACATCCTGCGGTGGCGGGTGGCCGGGCCGCACCTGTACCGCACCCCGTACGGCGGCACCGACGAGGAGACCATGGCCGCCGTGGCCGGGTGGGTCATCGAGGAGCCTCCGTTCGTCGGGATGGGGCTGGTGCCGAACGTCGACCAGCTCATCCGCGAGTACAAGGTCGACGGTGTCGGGCTGCCGCACGGCGCGGAGATCCGGGAGCTGACCGCCTCGGGGGTCGAGCGGCGCCGCGCCGTGTACGACGGCGACCTCGAACGGTGGATGCTGGTCCAGGTCCTGCCGTACGGCGAGGCCGCCGGGGACGGCGCCGGCGCGTACGCCCAGGGCGGGCCCGTATGAGGTGGCATTCCTACCGCGCGCGCTGGCGGGGGGCCGACTACGAGGCGAGCGCCGAGCCCCGCGCGGACGGGCTGTGGATGCGGTTGCGCGTCACCGCGCCCGCCGAGGGGTTCGACGAGGTGGCGCCGGGCCGCCACGTCCGGCCCGTGCGGGCGGAGGAGTGCGAGGCGGTGCTGTTCGTCACGATGACCGGGCGGTGGCGGGGCGCCGAGTGCCAGGTGCACGACGAGCGCGAGGGCGAGCTGCTCGTCGAGTACACCGGAGGGCGGCTGCCGGTCGCGCGGGAGCTGGGGCTGGAGCGCGTCGAGCGGGGCGTCCACCGGGCGTGGGTCCCCCGGCACGAGGTCGTGGATCTCCGGGAGCACGCCGTTCCTCTGTGACGGCTGTGCGTTGTGGGTGTCACGGGACTGTTTCCGGGTACGTTCCGAGCGCTCGGTTAGGCCCGACTTTCGCCATCAGACGACAATAATTCGGACATATGGCGCAATTTCCCGCTACGGGATCACAATGCTTGCCGAACGACATTCCAAAATGCCAGAATGACCGCTCAAAGCGACTGTTTCCCTGGGGTTAGGCAACGGTTACGGTGCCGTTAAGCACATGGAACCGGCCGGACAGGTGCTTGAGGGGGTCATGTGGAGCCGTTCGAGGGACCGAGCGGGGGGGATATGCAGGCCTATGCCGAGGAGCTGCGTGCCACCTTCGCGCGCCTGCAGGAAGAAGCGCCGGCCGTGCACGAGAAGGCACGGGCCGTCCAGATCACGGAGAAGTCGCGCGACGGGCTCATCTCGGCGACCGTGGGACCGCGCGGCGACCTCATCCGGCTCGACATCGACCCCCGCGTCTACCGGCGCCCCGACTCGCGCGAACTGGCCGACTCGATCACCGAGACCGTCCACCGGGCCGCCGAGAAGGCCCAGGACAGGGTCATCGAGCTCTTCGAGCCGCTGATCCCGGCCGAGCAGATGAAGGCGCACCTCGATGGGGACCTCGGGGGCGTGCTCGACCAGATGGCCGCGCAGATGCTCGGGGAGAAGTGACCGCCATGCCGCAGGACGTCGACATCCACGCGCAGGCCGCCGGCCTCGGGCTCGCCCAGTGGGACACCGCCACCGCCGACCTGTCCAAGGTCTGGGCCGACGGCATCGCCAGGATCCAGCGGCTCGCCGCCGCCGCGCCGTGGGGGCACGACTCCGCCGGGACCAACTTCCAGACGGCCTACACCAAGGACGGCGGGCCGGACCGCATGCACCAGGACGGCGACCGGATCATGAAGGACATCGCCGCCCTGGGCGCCAAGGTGCGCACGGCCGTCACCCGATCCCGCGACACCGACAGCCAGACCACAGAGACGATCAGAAGCATCTGATCGACACAGGAGCGGACCCCGGTCCGCTCCCCGCGCCCCCGGCACCGGCCGCGGGCGCCCGTACGCGAGGCGGCCGGACCGGACGGCCGATGACCAGATTGGGGTGACGTGTCCGCCAACACGAACCCCGCCGTCAATCCGAACACCCCCGGTGGCCAGGCCACCCTCGGAGACGCGGGCGGCAGCGCGTCCGTCGACGTCACGCCCGCGTGGGGCGAGAGCCTTCCCGGGTGGGCGTCCACGCTGGTCTCGCTGATCGTCTCCGGGCAGAGCTGGCCCGAGGCCAGCGAGCGCCTGCTGTGGGCGCTGGCCAAGGAGCACCAGGCGCTCGGCGCCGGCCTGTGCGGTTCGGTGGACCCGAGCGTCACCGCGTGCCGGACCATCCTGACCGGGTGGGAGGTGCCCGCGACGCCTCTGTACCTCTCGGAGGCCGACGTCCTGTTCTCCGAGCAGTCCGGGGTCACCAAGATCGGGATCGACAACCTCACCAAAGCGCTCCAGGCCGACGGCTTCGCCCGCGAGACCCAGTACTCCAAGATCTCCATCAACGTGGCCTTCTGGGTCGCGGTCATCGCGGCGTTCATCGCCCTGGTCAGCGCCTTCTTCACGGCCGGGGCGAGCGCGCCGATGGTCGGGCCGATCGCCGCCTCCGCGCGCGCGGCCATCAGCCGCATCCTGGCCCGGCTCGCCGCCGTGGCCGGGCGCGGCTTCAGCACCGGCGCCGTCACCAGGCTGGCCGGCTCGACCGCGGCCAGGGCCGGCGGCGGCGGTCTCGTACGCACCCTGCTCACCAGCCACCTGGGCCGGGAGATCTTCGAGGAGATCGGCGAAGAGGTCTTCATCGACGCCTGGTCGCAGCGCGACCAGATGAAGCAGGGGACGCGCAGCGGCTGGGACTGGAAGAAGACCTCGGCCTCGGCGGTCGGCGCGGGCGGTGGCGCGGTCATCGGCATGCGCGCGGCGGCGCCGCTGTCCCGCTACAGCAACCGGATCCCCCTGCTCAGGGCGCTGAACAACGCGGGCGGCACCGGGCCGGGCGTCGGGAACGCGTTCGCCAGGTTCCCCGGGCGGGCGGTGCAGACCGGGCTCAACAACGTGGTCGCCTCCCCCGGGGGCAGCATCCTGGCCAACGGCCTGGTGTACGGCACCTGGCAGCTCCCGGACGCGGAGTCGCTGGTCGGAGCCGCGATGGGCGGCGCCGGGCGGACGAACACGATCAGCCCGTTCAACCCCGACGTGCTCATGGCGGTCACCCACCCCATCTCGACCCTGGCCTCGGCCACGGACACCGCGGCGGCCTCGGACGCCACCCGCGCGGCGAACCTCGCCAGCGCCTCCGGCAACCCCCCTGCCTCCGGCAACCCGCCCGCCACCGGCAACCCGCCCGCTTCCGGCAATCCCCCCGCATCGGGCAATCCCGCCGCCTCGGGCACCGGCGCGTCGGGCACCGGCCCCGCCACGAACCCCGTCGTCGTCCCCACCGCCGCCACGGGCAACCCCGCGACGGGCAACCCCACCGCCACCGGCACCGGCGGCCCCACCGGCGGCACCAACCCCGCCACCTCGGCCACCGGAACGGGCACGAACCCCACCTCCGGCACAGGCACAGGCACAGGCACCGGAACCGGAACCGGAACCGGGACGAGTGCCACGTCCGGCACCGGCTCCAACCCAACCTCCGGCACGGGCACGAACCCCGCCTCCGGCACCGGAGCGAACCCCCCATCCGGAACCGGGACGAATGCCGGGTCCGGCACCGGCTCCAACCCGACCTCCGGCACAGGCACGAACCCCGCCTCCGGCACCGGGGCGAACCCCCCGTCCGGAACCGGGACGAATGCCGGGTCCGGCACCGGCTCCAACCCAACCTCCGGCACAGGCACGAACCCCACCTCCGGCACCGGGGCGAACCCCACCGGAACCGGCTCCAACCCCGCGTCCGGAACCGGCGGCGGCCCGGGTGCCTCCGGAACCGCCTCCAACCCGACGGCGGGAACGGGGGCCGGCGCGCAGAGCGCGGTCGCCGGGCCCACGGTTGCCGGGCCCACGGCCGCTGGAGGTCCCGACCCCGGCCAGCCCTCGGCGGGGCAGGGAACGCCCTCGGGACACACGCCCACCGGCACCGCCCAAGGGGCGCCCCCCACGCCGCAGGGGACCCCCGCTCCCCTGGCAGGCGCGCCCGCCCCCCAGACCGGCAACCCCGGGGCCACCCCCACCGGCTCGAACGCGTCCGCCGCACAACCCCCGCCCGCCCAGGCCACCGGACAGACCCCCGTCACACCCACCCCAGGACCGAACACCGCCGTACCCACCCCAGGACCGAACCCCGCCGCGCCTGCCACGGGGCCGAACACCGCCGTACCCACCCCGGGACCGAACCCCGCCGCGCCTGCCACGGGGCCGAACACCGCCGTACCGCCCCCGGCCGCACCGGCCACAGGGCCGAACGCCGCCGTACCGACCGCGGGGCCGAGCACCGGCGCACCTGCCGCGGGGCCCACCGCGTCGGGCCAGCCCGCGGCAGGTCCCCCCGCGAACGTCGCGCCCACCGGAACCCCGGCCCAAAGCGGCACGACACCGACGCCCGCCCCGAACACGGCGCAACCGCCCCCGCCCGCCGGCACGGCCACCGGGCCCGGGGCCACCACCGGGACCACCGGCCCGGGGAACACGACGCCCCAGAACGTGCCCCCCGCCGGGCCCGTCCCGACCGTCGTCCCCGCCGCCTCCCCCACCCCGGGGACCGGCACGCCCACCCCCGCCTCCGGCACCCCCGCCACCACGACCGGCTCACCGGCCCCCGCGACCGCACCGTCCACCCCGTCGACCGGCACACCGGCCCCTGGGACCGGGACCCCCGCCGCGTCCGGCTCACCGGCCCCCGCGACCGGCACGTCCGCCCCATCGACCGGGGCACCGGCTCCCGCGACCGGCACATCCGCCCCATCGACTGGAACGGCCGCCGCTCCGTCCGGAGCGCCGGCTTCCGCGTCCGGGACGCCCGTCGCGAGTGGGACCCCGGCGACGGGGGTGCCGGGTCCCGCGGCCGGGACGGGGACCGCCGCCGTCGCGCCGGTCGTGCCGCGGGTGGTCGCCGACTCCGTGTTGAGTGAGACGTTGCCGGTGGTCGCCCCTGGCGCGTTGCCGCTTCAGGATGGCACCGTCCGGCTGACCGCTCCGGACGGGCGGGTCACCCACATCCCCGCCGACGTCCTGTCCCGGATCCGCCGGCGGCTGGCGGTCCGGGCCGCCGACGGCGCGTCGGAGGACCGCCTGCGCACCGAGGCGGCGGCCTGGCTCGGCGCCGCCGACGCGAGGGCGAGTCATCGCCCGCCGATGGAAGGGGCGCTGGACGCGCTCGCGCGGCTGACCGAGGTCTCCCCGGACCTCGCGGCCCTCACCGTGACCGTCGCCCAGGAGGTGGTGGGGCACCGGTGGAACCGCGTGAACCTCTCCCACCTGAGCGAGGCGGCACGCGCGCTGGCGACCGAGGCCCGCATGACCGGCACCGAGCCGCCCCAGGGGATGTACGCGCTGCGTACCAACGTGCTGGACGCCCAGCGGCAGGAGATCAGCGAACGGGCCGAGGGCCTGGAGGCCGCGCTGGCGAACCCGGCACCGGCCCCGAGCCCGGCGGTCGTCGCCCCGGCCCTGAGCACCGCCCCGGCCGCCCGTCCGGACCAGGGGGTCGTGCGGCGGTTCCTCACGGAGCGCCTGTTCAGAAGGGGCACGGCCGACCCGTACGTGGAGGCGCGGCTCGGCGAGTACCGGCACCTGGCGCGGCTGTGGACCGACGGCACCCTCGACGAGCGGACCGTCCTGCGAGGGCAGATCACCGACCTGGCCCGGGACCTCCAGGCGCACGACCAGACCCCGCCGGTGGCCCCCTGGACCACCGACCGGGTCCACACGGCCCCCGCCCCCGCCACCCCGGCCCCACAGGGAACGGCCACCACCACACCAGCGGGCACGACCTCGACCGCCACCGCACCGCAGGGAGCCCCCGCCGCCGTGGTGCCGGTGGTGGTGAGTGAGCTGGCGGAGCGGGTTCAGCGGATGGGGCGGGCGCTGACGGACCTGGACGCGGGTCTGGTTCAGCGTACCGAGGTGAACCGCAAGAAGCTCGAGGAGAACATCGCGGCGGCCCGCGACGCGAAGGCCAAGGCGAAGACCGCCTCCACCGAAGAGGACTCCGGCGCCGTCGAGCGCGTGCGCAGGTCCCTGTTCGACCAGGACCTCGCGCAGGATTCCGCCGCACGCCACGCCCGGATCGCCAAGGGGTACGCCAGGGCCGCCGAGCAGGCAGGCCGGGTCGCCAAGGTGTACACCGCCCTGGCGGAGACGCTCGACCGGCTGGCCTCGGGGGTGGACCCGACGCCGGCGGCGGACCTGGCCGCGGAGGTGGCCAGGCTCTCCCGCGAGGCCGACGCCGCGTTCGCCAAGTACCGCAGCGCGATCGAGAACGCCCTGCCGCCGGCCCAACTGCTGCGCACCGGCCTCCCCGCGGGCCGGCTGCCGCACCTGCTGCGGCTGACGCGGGTGGTGAACGACCTGCTCGCCGAGCGGGGCATCGACCACCGCTACACCGCGCAGGAACTGCTGTGGGAGCTGCGCTCGGAGTTCCGCAGGCTCGCCTCGACCGACGGCGCCGTGCTGCGCGTCGGAGCGCACAAGGAGGGCGAGCTGCGCGTCCGCCTCACCATGGGCGAGCCCGTCGAGGTGCCGGACGCGAAGCGCAAGGCCTCGGAGATGATGGCCGCCTGGCTCCCTCAGGGGGGAAGCTGGGTGGGCGCCACCCTCTCGCGCATCCTCGGCGGCTCGTTCGGCCTGGACCTGGCGACCATCGCGAACCTGGCCCCCGACACTCCCGGGTTCTGGCACCACGTCAAGGCGCTGGTGAAGATCCTCGTGCTCAACGTCAAGACGAACACCGGTCACCTGACCCAGACGAGCGGCAACTCCGCCGAGTACGTCCTGCCGGGCTCGGTCACCGACAACCGGGGCGACGCGACCCTGTACAAGGTGCCCGTCGACTACGAGGTGGACCTGCTGTACCCGGGCAGGCGCGGCGCCCCCACCCGGACCCCGGCGGTCCACGTCTCGGAGGGCATGGCCGGCGACAAGCCGGACCTGGACCTGTGGCTCTCGCACGCCCACACCGAGCGGCCGCACAAGCACACCGTCACGCTTCCCGACGCGGAGGTCCAGCGGACGGCGTTCCCGAGGAACGTGATGCTGACCGTCAACGGGGCCACCGCGCTGGCGGACCGGACCGTGGACTCCGTGGCCAGGAGCCACAGGTCGGTGAGCGACCTGGCCCGCGCCGAGATCCACAACGTGATCACCGAGGAGCTTCCCGGGCACCTCAAGGAGGCGGCCGACAACCCCGACGGGTACCAGCGGGTGATCAACGATGGCGGGCGCCCGGTGGGCTTCCTCCGTGTCCAGGCCAAGGTGGTGACGGCGAAGCTGGCGGCGCGGCCGACCAGGAAGCAGCACCAGGAGTGGCTGGGCGTCAGCTTCTCCGGCGCCAACGGCTCGGCGTCGGACTCCAGCTCCTCGGGGATCAGCCTCACGGCGGGCGTCCACGACGGCTCCCCCGACTCCCCCGCCGCCCGGGGGCTCGCCGCGCTGAAGGCCCACGTGCTCGGCCTCATCCAGAAGTCGTGGTCACGGGCGGACGGGCAGAGCGCGGGCGGCGTGGCGATCTTCCCGCTGGTGCGGCGCTGGATGGGGCACACCAACCTGCACGCGGTCGTCACCGAGGTCACGGTCACCTTCAAGCCGTTCGGCGCCTCCGAGTCCAGCACGCCGGTCTCCGGCCGCGTCGACGGCCTGATCCAGACCCCGGAGATGGACGCGGCACGGTACGGCTGGGAGGTCGACGCCAACGCCGTCGAGCGGGGCCCGGGACGCCAGGCGCTCACCAACCCGGACGGCTCGACGCGGCTGCGCGGCGACCCCACCCCCGGTCCGCCGCCCGGCCGCAAGCCGAAGATCCCCGAGTGGCTGGGCGACGGTCCGAAACAGGCGCGCGGGGCGGGGCCGACGATGGTCGACCTGGACCCGCGCGAGGTCCTCGAGCGGCGGCTGGAGGTGGAGGCGTCCCTGCGGGGCATGGGCCTGCTGCCCGCGCTGGACCGCGACGGGATGCCGGTGATGGACGACGACCCCCTGGTGCGGGACGCCCAGCTCGCCAACATGCGGGAGGTCTCCGAGCAACTGTCCGCCAACGCGCTGAACACCCGCATCGACCAGGCCTCCCAGGACCGCATCCACCTCGACCTGCTGAAGATGAGCCGCTTTCACAGCGTGGAGCACGTGACGGTCAGCGTGTCGCTCGACCCGGCCGGCGAGCCGGTGTACGCCGGGATGACCTCCGTCGAGCCGCAGGTCCACCTGAACATCGGCTCCAGCACCCAGGCGCGGTCGAGGAGCCGGTCGAAGAACTTCACGCTGGGCTTCGGCGCCGGGGTCGGCCGCAAGGTCTTCGACGCCTTCCTCCGGTTCACCGGCCTGGACGGCGGCTACCAGTGGAGCATGGGCAGGCTCGCCGCGTGGGCCATGGGCAACACCCTGAACGCGGTGACGCTCGTGGAGAGCACCGGGCAGTCGGCGGTCTTCAACCGCGGCTACGTGATGCGGGTCGACCTGATCGACGAGAACGGCGTGCCCACGTCGCTGCTGGCCCCGGAGACGGTGGCGAAGGTCGTGGACGCGCGGATGCTGGTGCCCCGCGACCTGCTGCCCGAGAAGGACGGCCGGCACCTCACGCAGGCGCCGCACCCAACGCCGCTGACGATGATCCGCCGCTCGACGCTGCTCCACATGGACGCGGGCGCCATGATGGACGCCATCAGGAAGGTGCTGCCGACGGGGGCGCTGAGCGACTCCGAGGCGTTCCACCATCTCGCCGCCTTCTCCAACGTCCGCAGCCTGATCTCCAATGTCGGCTGGCTCTTCACCGAGTTCAGTACGAACCTCGCGATCCGGCCGCAGGGCATGTCGCCGACCCAGGCGTCGGTGGCCATCAGCGCCGAGCTGGGCGAGTCCGAGCTCGTCGGGATCAACGACCTGGTGACCGGCGAGATCACGCTGGCCCTGGGCAGCAGCGCGACGACGATCGGCGTCCACCACGGCCACGGGGTGAACGGCAGCGTCGGCCTGGGATACCGGCAGAACGGCAACCCCTCGGGGGGCTTCGGGGCCAACGGGTCCGCGTCGGTCGGCGGCTCCAAGTCGGCCACCCAGATGTCCATCTCGGGCCGCGAGCAGCTCACCGTCGAGACCGGCAAGCAGTACACCTACCGGACGCTCGCGAAGATCAAGGTCGTCGGGCGGGAGGCGGGGAGCGACGAGTCCAAGACCGAGGTCCTGCTCGACCGCCCGATCATCTACACGATCCCCGAGCACGACGCCCTGCTCCTGTACAGCCACGACGAGATCCCGATCCCCCTGGACCTGGTCGCGGACGCGATGGAGCGCTATCTGCACGGCAACATGCGGCTCGACCGCGCCACGGCCGTGCGGATCATGCGCCGCTACCGCTCGGAGCGGGCCGCCGCGCTCAAGGCCGGCACCCCGGTCGGCAAGCTGGTCGCCAAGCACACCTCCGACACGGTGTTCACGCAGTTCGTCAAGCGCCTGAGCCTGGCGGACAACGGGAAGGCGTCCTCCCTGGACGACCTGCTCGACCCCCGGCGCGACCGGCCGAAGCCGCAGATGGCCATGCCGAAGAGCTTCCGGCGGGCGATGGGCCTGACGACGTTCGAGTCGATCGACCTGGTCGACGAGAACGGCGACCCCGTCGAGCTGTTCGACTCGATGATCGCCGGCATCCAGAGGTCGGCCCCGGGCGCCGTCGTGTCGGATCCGACGCTGTGGCGCGCCCTGTTCGGCGACACGGCCGGCGAGAACTGGTGGGGCAAGGCGGACAACATGCTGGGCCGCCACGGGTTCGAGTGGGAGATCCCGGTACGTCTGAGCTCGCACCACACCGAGCTGTTCCGGCTCACGGCGAACCTCGACATGGGCCAGGAGCTGCCGGAGCTGGAGGGCAAGCACGACGAGAAGGTCGACATCAGCCAGGGGTACGCCTACTCGGAGGAGAGCCGATCCGCCTCCAAGGGGTGGGGCGCGGGCGCGGGCGCCGGCGCGAGCGGATCCGGGTCGGGCCTGGGCGGGAACGGCGGCGTGAACTCCGAGAGGGGCCACAACCGGCAGAACTCGCGCGGCAGCCAGCGCACCCTGCTGGAACGGGTGCTCTCCTCCGACGGCGCGGACCGTGTCAGCCACGGTGTGACGCTCACCATCCAGGTCGAGCGATCGCCGCTGCCGCCCAACCAGCCGGGCAACCGGATCACCCGGCCACTGCGCAAGGCCGTCCGCGCCGCGTGGCGGGGTGCGGTCAAGGGCGTCAAGGCCGCCGACCGCTACGCGACCGGGATCGGGCACAACGCGCCGACCGCGCCGGCGCCGCCCGAGAAGCTCCCCCCCATCGTGCTGAAGGGCCGCGCCGTCCGGGTCGTGCCGGACGGCCTGACCATCTCGGCGGACAAGGCCGAGGAGGCGCCGTACCAGCTTCCCGACCCTCGCGCGGTGACGCTGCCGGACACCTACTACACCGAGACGGCGGGCACCGACGACGTCATCGACGCCGTGCGCGCCCGGCTGGCCCAGGACGACATGCTCGGCGAGGCCGGGCTGCTGGAGCACTCGACGCACGTCAACCACGGGCTGGGGCCCATGGCGATGACCGCGAACTTCCGCTGGATGACCGACCCTGAGGGGCACCGGATGCTGCGGCTGCCCGTCCCCGGGCGGCTCAACGAGGTGGTGGACGTGTACCTGCGCGCCAGGCCGAGCCAGCCCCGCCTTGAGGTCGGGCGGCGCGCGGACATCGAGCTGGGCCGGGTCGACCGTATGCAGCGCGTCTACGGATCGGCGGTGGACCGCAACCGCCTGCTCCCCTTCTCGTTCGGCTTCGGCTTCGGGCAGGGCGTCACCGGGACCGAGGAGGGGATCTCCTTCGGCGAGCAGGCGGGCCAGCGGTTCTCCTCCGGCGGCGGGAACCGCAACGAGACCAGCTTGTTCGAGAAGGGCTGGGTGGTGTCGGCGGAGTTCCGGGTGGACTACGACATCGTCGTCGAACGGCACACCGTGCGCCGCGACGGCAGCGATCGTCCCGGCACCAGGATCGAGCTGCCGCGCCCGGTGGTCGGCCGCGCGCAGCTGCTGATGTTCGAGCACGACCACCAGGCCATGATGCGCGGGCTGGAGGCCGATCCCGCGCCGGCCGAGGGCTGGAACTTCGACGACCTGGACTCCGGCGCGGACCGGAGGCGCACCGCCCCGGCGGCCGTGCCGGCCGCCGCGCCGCAGGAGCTGGACGAGCTGATCTCGGCGGCGATGGCCCGGCCCCGTACCCACGAGGACCTGTACGCGGACGTGGCCGACCTGCTGGCCGCCCGCATGGGCGGCTCCCGTGGCCCGGTGTCGCTGGCCGTCGACGCCGACGCCGCCCAGCTTCCGCTCTCGCTGGTGTGGGCGCGGCTGCTGGCACGCGAGACCGGGTCGGAGGTGCGCATCGACGTGCGCGAACCCGGCGGTGAGGTGCGCTCCTATGTGGCGACCCCGCACGGCGCGCTGTCCAGCGTGGTGCCGGACGGCGGCTTCACGACCGCGTTCGCCTCGTTGCCGCCGGAGGTGTGGGGGACGGCGGTGGAGAACGATCTCGACCTGCGCTCGCTGTTCAACCGGGGCGGCGGGCAGGGCACCTTCACCGAGCAGGTCAGGCAGGCGCTGAGCGACCGCGGGATCTCGGTCCCCGAGCCGTACACGCCGGTGTTCCCGACCAAGCTGTGGGGGCCGGGCCCGGACCGGAGCGGCGGCTCGACGATGGGCGGCTTCGGCGTCTCGGCCCCGGTGGAGCCGGGGTCGGGGTTCGTCAAGGGCCGGCCGGCGGGGGCGGCGCTGCTGGACGACGCGGAGATGCGGGACGCGTGGACCGACGTCCAGGCGTCCGACATCAGCGAGGGCTTCCTCGCCTCCACGTGGCCGGAGGGCTCGCCGGATCTCTCGGTGGACACCGGGGCCCTCGGCAAGCAGCACTTCCGTCCCGTCGTGGAGGCGGTGCCCGACGACCAGATGGCCAGGACCGAGCTGCACACCGGCACCGCCGCCGACCCGCACATCATGAAGCTGGACCCGGAGACCCCCGCACACCTGGTGACCCGGACCATGATCCACGAGGTCGGGCACTCCCTGCGGGAGCTCGCCGCGACCGCCAGCGGGTCTCCGCAGGGCATCGTCCGGCCGTCCCTCGCGGCGGCCACGGCGGTGGCGGCCGCGGCGGCGAACCCGGCGGCCACGCCCGTCCAGACCGACGACCTGTGTGTCGACACGCGCCGTGACGAGCACCGCTACCTGTCCCGCAAGTGGGCGGAGGCGCCGGCCGACCGGCGGGCGGATCTGGAGTCCCAGATCAACGGGCTGAAGCGGTTCTTCGAGGCGCGCGGCCTGCCCGTGCCGGTCCCGCCCTGGTCGGCCGCGCTCCAGCAGGCGCCCGCCGCGGACTTCGCGAGCCTGCTCAACGGCCCGGTGTCGCCCGGCTCACCGGCCGCGACGGGCTCCGTGCCGCCCCAGGCGGGGCCGAGGGCCGAGACCAAGGACGAGTTCTGGGCCCGGATGCGGCGGCTGGCCAACACGACCGGCTGGATCCCGCCCGAGGAGGAGCCGGACGCCAGGCGTGCCCCCGTGCCGGCGCCGAGCTCGCCTTCCCCCTCCGCTCCCGGGCCGGTGGGCAGCTCGTCCGGGCCGGGCGCGCCGACGCCGGGACCCGGCGAGCCTCCCGGTCCCGGCGGGACGCCGAGCACGCCGAAGCCGGTGGACGAGCCGGACCCGATCAAGGTGAAGGTCAAGCGCAACCAGACGCTGTACGACATCGCCAGGGAGTGGCTGGGCCCCGACGCCAGCCAGGAGGAGCTCGAGCGGGCCGTCGACGACTGGTACAAAGCAAACCGGGCCGTGATCGGCAGTGACCCGAGTGTGATCCACCCCGGCCAGGTCCTGACCGCCCCGGCCAGGAAATCTGGCGCGAAAGGACGGACATGAGGTTTCCGGTGGCGCGGACCAGGGACGAGGCGCACCTCTACCTGGACCTGCACCCGTGTGAGGAGTGCGGTTCGGTCGACACGACCTGGGAGAACGGGCTGGTCGACGCGGAGGGCGCCCTGGCCGCCCGGTACTCGGGCACGTGCGCGGGCTGCGGGACGCGGCGGGTCCACCTGTTCGGGCTGCCCGAGCGCGAGGTGGTCTCCGCCCGCTTCCCCACGTTCGGCGGACCTGAGCCGTCGCAGTTGCTGGACGCCGGGGAGTGGCTGTGGGTGGCCGACCTGACCGCCGGCAACGTCCCCGCCGGCGACCCCGACGCGGCCCGGCAGGCGCTGGCCATCGCGGTCGCGGCCGTGGAGGAGGTCGTCAAGTTCATCCCGCCCGGCGCGGACACGGTGCCGGGCACGGCGTTCTGGACCGACCGGGGGAGGCTGACGCGCGACACCGAGCCGGGCCGGTTCCAGGTCGAGCGGCTGCTGATCGTCCGCGACACCTACCTCAGGCTCGCGGAGAAGCGGTAGCCCTCGCGAGCTGCCGCTAGGGTCGAAGTCGCCACGGGCACGGCCGGGGGAAGGGAGAGGACGCGATGTCACCGCTTGTCGCGAGGACCCTCGTTGAGGCCTACCTGTACATCGACCTCGCGGCGCTCGCCGCCGACGACCGCGACGAGGAGTCGGAGGAGGCCGGTCCGGTCCGCGACCACCAGGCCGCCACCACGATCACCGAGGGCCGCGAGGCCTGGACGCTGCGCTTCGACGGGCGCGACCTCGAACCGGCCCTGGAGGTCGTCGTCCTGGTGCCGTACCAGACCGAGTACCAGGCCAGGCAGGAGGGGCTGCGGTTCGGCGACGGCCCGTCGGAGCTGATCGACGCCGGGCAGTGGAGGGTGGTCAGCGCCGGGTACGCCCGCCGCACCATGCGCAACGACCTGGAGTTCGCCGAGGACCCCGGCGACCCCCGGCACTTCCAGAGCGTGGTGACCGGCTGGGAGTCGGCCCGCGACGCGGCCATCGAGGTGGCCAAGTTCCTCCCCGACGGCGCGGACGCGGTGCCCGCGTCGGCGTTCTGGTCGGAGATGGGCTCGGCGGCCCACCGCGATGAGCCTGAGCTGTTCACCCGGGAGGCGCTGGAGACCGACATCGCCTTCTTCCAGGAGACCCTGGACGACTTCATCGTCACCCACACCGGCAGAAGGTCCTGACCGCCGGCGACCGCTAGGACGGCCTGATCGAGCGCACGCCGTGCGTGAGGATCTTGCTCGTCCAGGTCTGCCAGTCGGTGGGGAACGGCTGCCCGTCCGGGTTCTGCAGGAAGTTGTCGGTGACGGAGTAGGTCGCCGAACCGGACAGGCGGCGGACGAAGTCGCCCCAGCGGGTGCCCTTGGGGGTGAACCTGGTGACCGGGATGGCGTCCCAGACCGTGTTGTACGCGGCGTTGGCGGCGGCGCCCTGGAGGAACTGGGTCCCGTTGGTGCCGAAGGAGAAGACGTCCCTGCCCTTGTCGTCGGTCCGCACGCCCGACGCCCCGTACACGCCGAGCCTGATCGCCTGCTGGCCGCCCGCGTAGGCGGCGCTCTCGATCGAGTAGTAGAAGAACGAGTGCACGAGCTTCTCGACGCTGAGGCCGAGCAGCTTGAGCCGGCTCTGCGCGAGCCGCTGGAAGTACTTCTCGATGATCTTCTTCTGCACCATCGTGGACAGCCCGGCGCTGCTCCAGCCCCACATCGAGGTGAACAGCATGTTGGTGTACGACTGGATCGCCAGCACGATCAGGATCTTCCTGGTCGTCTCGACGCACTCGGCGTAGCCCTCGCAGGCCTTGGCGATGCGGCGGCACAGGCCGGCCACGTCCGGCGGGTATCCGGAGAAGCCCTCGGGCGGGGTGGTGACGAACGGGCCGTAGGTGCCGCCCCCGCCCGCCCACATCTTCTTGAACGCGTCGATGCCCAGCCCTGAGTTCTTCAGCCACACCTGCACGGCGGCGTCGTTGGCGGCCACCAGGCCCGAGTCGATCTTCCCGGCCAGGTCGTTCATGATCGTGGCGGCCTGCCGGAGCTTGTCCGGGTCGCCCTCGGGCCAGTCCACCATGAGGATGGCGCTGGCGAAGGCGGCGTGCGTCACCATGCCCACGCCCATGGTGGTGCCCACCGGATGGGCCTTGACGAGTTTGGTGAAGCCCGCGAGCGGGGGGGTCACGCGACCTTGGCCTTGGTGGTCGGCGTGTACAGCTCATCCTGGGCGACCACCGTCGCCAGGTCGGCGACCGTGTTCCACTGGGCGGTGTCGAGGTTCCCCCCGCTCGTGGCGAGCTTGGCCCCGATCAGGGAGTACCCGTCCTCGATGTGCCCGATGTGCGTCACGGCGTCGGTCAGCGCGCTCAGGAACCCCTTGCCGCCGCCGACGCCGTGGTAGAACTTCTGGCCGTTCTCGTCCCCGCCCCAGAACTCCCCCAGGGCGGCGAGGGCCGCCACGGCGTCCATCACGGCCTTGTCGAGGGTCACGCTCTCCTGGGTGAACGCGCCCCCGGCCTTGGCGAGGTCCGTCGAGCTGACGTCGGTCGTCGGCGCCGTGGACCCGCCACCGCCCGGGTCATCAGGAATGGCCACCGCAGGCTCCCCCCGCCATAAGGCGCAAATCGGACAGCCTGATACTAGGAACGTCTGATTACGAGGAATTTAAGATCAAGTTTCTGTGCCGTACATCTATCCGTGCATCCCGGAAAGGCGTGCGGAAAGCTTGATCACGATTCGGTGCCGGGGCGCGGGCGCACCGCACCGGCCGGCGGCGCCGAAACGGCCGCCGGCGGGTGCCGCCGTCACAGCGAGGGTCAGGTGAAGCGGCGGTAGGTGATGGGGGCGTGACCGGCCACGTTCTGGATCTGCACGACCGTGCCCGAGTGGGGCGCGGCGATCATCTGCCCGTTGCCGATGTAGATCGCGGTGTGCGTCGCCGGGTCGCCGAAGAAGATGATGTCGCCGGGCTGCGGCGGGCCCACGACGGGCTGGCCGCTGTGCTGGTACCCGGCGGCGGTGCTGTCGCCGATCTTGATCCCGGCCTCGTTCAGTGAGACGTGGACCAGGCCGCTGCAGTCGAACGCGTTGGGCCCGTCGGCGCCCCAGACGTAGGGCTTGCCGAGGTGGGACCTGGCCGCCGCGACGATGTCCGCGCCGGTCCCGTTGCCGGTCACGGTGTAGGGGACGGGCTGGCCGCCGCCACCGCCGCCACCGCCGCTCTGCCCGCCACCGCCGGACTGCCCGCCGCCGCCGTTCGAGGACGAGCCGGCGCCGTTCCCGTCGCCGGTGTTCCCGGCCAGGTCGGTGGTGCGGAGCTGGTCCTCCGGCACCGGCACCCACTCGGTGGTGTGGCCGGCACCCGGGACGAACGACTGGTCACCGGCGGCCGGGATGTCGGCGAAGTCCGGCGAGGCGTCGCCGAGGTACTTGTCGATCTCGCGCTGGGCGGTGGACACCGCCGTCTCCGCCGCGCCGACGTGCCCCTGCGCGAGCGAGACCGCGCTGGAGACCTGTTCGGTGATCCCCGGCTTGAGCTGGTCCTCGGTGGCGTGCGGGTTCCTGCGGCGGTACTCCGCGACCCAGCCGAGCAGGTCGCCGCACACGCTGTCGACGTTCTTCTTGGCCGACTCGACCGCGCCCGCGACGGTGTCCAGGGAGGTCGCGCAGTCGCCCAGCACGTCGTTGAGGGCCTCGCCCGCCTGCCCGTACCGCTTCATGTACGCCACGAAGGCGTCGGCCGAGGCGCCCATCCAGGCGATGTCGACCTGGCCCACCGCGCCGCCGAGCAGCTTGAACGGCTCGGTCGTCAACGTCGCCGCGCCGCGCCAGCGCGTCGCCACGGCCCGGATCGCGGCCGGGTCCCCGTTGGCCTTGTTCGCCAGGTCGACCAGGGCCTGGCCGCCGGGAAGGGCCCCCACCGCCCCCATGTCGGTCATACGGCGGGCAGATTCGAGGTCGTGCCGTGCTCGGCCTTCTGGATGTTGCTCTCGATGGTGTCGAGCGCGCGTTCCACCCCGTCGAGACGGCTCTTCACCGTGCCGAGCTCTCCGTCGGCGTGCCCCTCGACCCGGCCGACCGCGCCGGCCAGCGCCTCGGCGCCGGCCAGCTTCCCGAACATCGACGACCCTGCCCCGTCCTTGGACGGGAAGCCGTCACCGATCAGGGCCAGCTTGCCCGCCTGCGTGTTCACCGAGACGCGAAGCTTGGCGAGCGCCTCGCGATTCAGATCGATACCTGCCACCGGGACCGGCTCCCTCCGCCGTCACCGAGAAACCATCCGCTCGGACGTCCTCCGGCCGCCGGCCGGCTACCCGCGTGCCGTCGACCAGATCTACCGAAATCGATCATATCTACCTACTGATGACCATGGGGGGTAAATCACATCGTGTGTCCTCAGCCCTCCGCGGGCCCCGACTGGGGCAGGAACGCCGTCTGGATCAGCCGGGCGCCGTACCTGCGGTCCACGTAGTTGGCCCGGCCCGGAGGCAGCGCGTGCGGCCGCACGCCGAACAGCACGCCCTCGTCCCGGTCGCCCGACAGGATGACCGCCGGGCTGGCCATGTCCTTCAGCCGCTGCATGACCGGGTCGAACATCGCCCGCCCCGCGCCGCCCATCGCGCGGGACAGCACCAGGTGCAGGCCGATGTCCCTGGCCTGGGGCAGCAGGTCGAGCAGCGGGGTCAGCGGGTTGCTGCCGGTGGCCACCAGGTCGTAGTCGTCCACGATGAAGTACAGGTCGGCCCCCTTCCACCAGTTGCGCGCGCGCAGCTGGTCGGGGGTGAGGTCGGCCGGCGGGAGCCGCTTGACCAGCGCCTCACGGGCCTCGGCGACCATCTCCGCCGCCGCCGTGCTGGAGGCCGCGTAGCCGATGCGGTGCTCGGTGTAGGCGGCGTCCAGGAGCGAGCGGCGGTAGTCGATGACGATGAGCCGCGCCTCGGCCGTGGTGTTGCGCGCGACGACGGCCTCGGCGACCAGCCGCAGCAGGTTGGACTTCCCGCTCTCGGTGTCGCCGATGACCGTCAGGTGCGGGTCGACGTCGAACTCCGCCGAGACCGGCGACAGCGTGGCCTCGTCGATGCCGATGGGGATGCGCCGCCCGGTCTCCTCGGGGCCTGGCAGGGAGTCCACCGGCAGGACGGCGGGCAGCAGCCGCACGCGCGGAGCGGGCCGCCCCTGCCAGGACTCCCGGACGCCGTCGACCAGGGCCCGCACGCCCACCGTGAGGTCGTCGGCCTGCCGTACCCCGTCGATGCGGGGCAGCGCGCTGAGGAAGTGCAGCCCGTCGCGGGTCAGCCCCCGGCCGGGGACGCCCTCGGGCACCGCCAGCGCCGTCTTGCGGTTGACCTCCGACTCGTAGGCGTCGCCCAGGCGCAGCTCCAGCCGGGAGCCGAACAGGTCGCGGATGCCGGGCCGGAACTCCGACCACTTGTTGGTCGCCGCGACGACGTGGATGCCGTAGCTGAGACCCCGGGCGGCGAGGTCGGTGATGGTGGGCTCCAGCGAGTCGAAGTCCTGCCGCACCGTGAGCCAGCCGTCCACGACCAGGAACACGTCGCCGAAGTCGTTGCCGGTGATGTTCCCCTCGGCGACCTCGCGCCGGTAGGTCGCGAACGAGTCGATGCCGCGCTCGGAGAACTCCCGCTCACGCTGCTGCAGCAGGGAGGTGACCTCCGCGACGGTACGGCGCACGCGGTCGCCGTCCAGCCGGTTGGCCACGCCGCCGACGTGCGGCAGGCCCTCCAGCGAGGCCAGGGTGCCGCCGCCGAAGTCCAGGCAGTAGAACTGCGCCTCACGCGGGGTGTGGGTGAGCGCGAGCCCGGCGATCAGCGTGCGCAGGACGGTGCTCTTGCCGCTCTGCGGCGACCCGACGATGGCCAGGTGGCCCGCGGCGCCCGACAGGTCGACGCCGAGCGGGTCGCGCCGCTGCTCGAAGGGGCGGTCCACGATGCCGAGCACGGCGCGCAGCTTCCCGCGCCCGCCCCAGCCCGCGGTGGTCAGGCCGTGCTCGGGGGTGATGCTCAGCGGCGGGAGCAGGTGGCTGAGGGTCAGCGGCTCGGCCAGCGGCGGCAGCCAGATGCGGTGCGCGGGCGGTCCGTACCCCTGGAACTGGCGGACCATGATGTCCAGCAGGCTGTCCCTGCCGACCACCGTGGGCTCGGCCGGCTCGGGGTCGGGCTGCTGCGCCGGGGCGGCCGGCGGGACGTAGGCCGGGCCGTACAGGACGACCTGGCGCTGGTCGGCGGAGGCGCGCCGCTCCTGGCGCGCCTCGGGCGCGAACGGGCCCGACACGTAGGCGGCCTTGAACCTGGTCATCCCGCTGGTGTCGAACTTCAGGTAGCCGTTGCCCGGCGCCGAGGGCAGCTCGTAGGCGTCGGCGACGCCGAGGACGACCCTGCTCTCCATGGCCGAGAACGTCCGCAGGCCGATGCGGTACGACAGGTGCGTGTCCAGGCCGCGCAGCCTGCCCTCCTCCAGCCGCTGGGACGCCAGCATCAGGTGCACGCCGAGCGACCGGCCGAGCCGGCCGATCATCACGAACAGGTCGATGAACTCCGGCTTGGCCGACAGCAGCTCGCTGAACTCGTCGAGCACCACGAACAGCGTGGGCATCGGCCGCAGGTCGGCGCCCTGCTCCCTGGCCCGTTCGTAGTCGCGCAGCGAGGCGTAGTTGCCCGCCGAGCGCAGCAGCTCCTGGCGGCGCACCATCTCGCCGTGCAGGGCGTCGTACATACGGTCGACCAGCGGGAGCTCGTCCTCCAGGTTGGTGATCACCGCGGAGACGTGCGGCAGCGACTCCATGCCGAGGAACGTCGCGCCGCCCTTGAAGTCGACGAGCACGAAGTTGAGGATCTCCGAGGAGTGGGTGGTGGCCAGGCCGAGCACCAGGGTGCGCACCAGCTCGCTCTTGCCCGAGCCGGTCGCGCCGATGATGAGGCCGTGCGGCCCCATGCCGCCCTGGGCGGACTCCTTGATGTCCAGCTCCACCATCCGCCCGTCGGCCCCGAGGCCGATCGGCACCCGCAGCCGGTTACGCGGCGCCCTGGGGCGCCACAGGGCGGGGATCTCCAGCTTGCGGGGGTCGGGCACCCCGAGCAGGTCGGTGAGCGTCATGTTGGCGGCCAGCACGTCCTGGCTGTCGCCGCTCTTGGCGGTGGAGGCGCGCAGCGGCGCGAGCTGGCGGGCCAGGCCGTCGGCCTGCAGGAAGCTCAGCCGGTCCGGCCGGCCGAGCCCGGTGACGATCTCCTTGCCCGCGTGGTCGAGCTGGATCCGGTTGAACCGGTCCCCCAGCACCTCCAGGCGCAGCGTGATGCCCTCCTCGGTGGCCGAGGTCGAGCCGCTGAGGTCGATGACGGTGACCCCCTGGATGGCGTCCGCGCCGAGCTGCGAGTCCTGCGGGACGTACCCCCCGTCGACGATCACCACGTGGTAGGGCAGGGAGTCGACGTTGGGGCCCGGCCGGAACCGGCCGCGGTCCTTCAGCTCGCCGCCGAGCAGGCGGTCGAGGTCGCGCAGGTCGTCGGCCATGAGGCGCACCGGGCCCGCCGCGTCGGTCTCCTCGGGGTGCAGCGCGTGCGGCAGCCACTTGACCCACTCCCACTGGGCCATCCACTCCTTGCTGGCGCACACGGCGACCCGCATGTCCTCCGGGGAGTGGAACACCGCGAGCTGGCCGACCAGGGCCCGCACGAGGTCGTGGACGGCCCCGGTCTCGCCGGTGGGGATGATGCGGGCGAAGGAGTGCAGCGCCATGGCGATCGGCAGGTCGTCCACGGTCGAGTGCGCGCGGACGAAGCGGCGCAGCGCGCCCGCCGACATGGCGTCGAGGTCCTCGACGGGCTTGGAGTCCGGCGGGATGAGCTGCACGGCGAGGCGCTGGGTGCCGGTGCCGGCCCGGACCGTCGCGAAGTCGCCGTCGCGCGGCCGGCGCTCCCACAGGCGCGGGCCCATGACGACCGACCACAGCGAGTCGGGGTCGGGGCCGTTCCAGTGCAGGGCCTCCCGCTGCTGGCGGGCCGCCTTGCGCACCTTCTTCCTGGTCTGGGAGAGGTAGCGGAAGTAGTCGCGCCGCAGGCCGTTGAGCCGCAGCTTGCGCTCTCCGGAGGCCCTGCCGAGCTGGCTCATGCTCATGCCGACCATCGACAGGGCGAACATGCCGCTGGCGACGTACATGATGGGGCTGCCCGAGCCGCCCGCGGTGAACATCAGGGCCATCGCGGCCCCGCCCGCCACCATCGGCATGAAGGTCAGGACCTGCATGAAGCCACCGGAGGTGGTCTCGGGGATCTCCGGCGGCGACTCCAGCAGGATCTCACCGCGCGGCGGTGCCGGGGGCGGCCGGCGCTCGGGTCGCCGGACAACGACTATGCCCACGTCGCTCCATATCAGAGGGCCTGTCCCCGGAACCTCTGTGCCCACGGGTCTCAAGGGGAACTCGTACCGAACAGCTAACCGTAGCGAACAGCGATCACACGGCCGACCGCGTCCCCCACGAACCCCGAGTCTCACATAAATATGGACGTGTCACTATCGAACATAGACATGTCCCCACTCTCCGGGCATACCGTCCCGCTACGGTATTCGCGTGACCTCAATGGAGCCGGTGTGACGCTGAACCCGATGGCGGGACCCCCCACGCGCGGCCCCGGGGGCCCCGGCGCGCTGAACGTCATGAACGGCGCGCCCAAGGCGGCCGTCCTGCGCCCGCCCGGGTCCGCCATCGCCATGAGCCGGGTCACGATCGTGACCCAACGCAAGAGGATCGACCTCGCGGTCCCCTCCGACCTCCCCCTGGCCCACGTCCTGCCGAACCTGCTGGCCGCCGCGGGAGAGGACGGCGACGAAGCCGTGCTCTCGACCACCGGATGGGTGCTGCAGCGCGTCGGGGGCCGGGCCCTGGACCTGGACGCCAGCATGACCACGCTCGGGATACGCGACGGCGAGGTCCTCTACCTCCTGCCCCGCCCCTCCGAGCTGCCCGAGGCCGTGTTCGACGACGTCGCCGACACCATCGCCACCGGCATCAAGGAACGATCCGGCCGCTGGCAGCCCCGGCACACCCGGACGACGGGCCTCAGCGTGGCCGTGGCGTTCCTGCTGGCCGGCGCGCTCGCGATCACCATGGCCGGGCCGCCCTGGACGCTGACCGTGATCGTGGCCGGCGTGCTCGCCCTGGTCCTGATCGGCGCGGGCGCGGCGCTGTCCCGGGCCGTCGGGGACGCCGGCGCGGGCGCCGTCATCGGGTACACCGCGCTGCCGTACGCCTTCCTCGCCGGGCTGCTGGCACCGGCCAAGGACGTGGGCATGCTGGGGTTCGGGGCGCCGAACCTGCTCGCCGGGTTCGCCATGACGGCGCTCGCCGCCACCGTCTCCGGCTGGGTCATCGCCGAGGGGCTGCCGAACTTCTTCGGCGCCATGCTGGCCGCCATGGCGGGCGCCGCCGGCGCGGCCATCGTCATGATCTGGGACGTGCACCCGGCCGGTGTCGCCGCCCTGCTGGTCGCCATCGTCCTGGCCTGCACCCCGCTGATCCCGACGCTCTCCTTCCGGCTCGCGCGGCTGCCGCTGCCGAGCGCCCCGAGGAACGCCGAAGAGCTGCGCACCGACTCCCAGGAGCTCGACGGGCCCGACGTGAAGAAGCGCGCCGTCGAGGCCGAGCGGTTCGCCACCGGCCTGGCCGCGGGCGCCGCGCTGGTCGCGATCGCCGCCGAACTGCTGCTGCTGGGCGCCTCGGGGTGGACCGGCGGGGCCATGGAGGTGGTGCTCGCGCTGGCGCTGGTGATGCGCGCCCGCGTCTTCCTCGGGGTCGGCCAGCGCGTGTGGCTGTTCGCGGCCGGCGCGACCGGGTTCGTCGCCTTCGTGGGGGCGATGGCCGTGACGAGCCCGGCGGCCGCGCTGCTCGCCGTCCCGGCGCTGCTGGTGATGGCGGCGGTGAGCGCGGGCATGGGCCTGATGCTGCCGCAGCGCAACCCCACGCCGTTCTGGGGCAGGGCCGGGGACATCGTCGAGTTCATGCTGATCGTCGGCCTGTTCCCGCTGGCCCTCGGCGTGCTCGACGTCTACGCCTGGGTGCGCGGCCTGGCGGGGTGAGGGCTACCTCGGGCGGTAGCCGGGGTCCTTGCCGCGCTGCGCCGTGCCGATGAGCAGCTTGGACATGAGCTGGCTCATCGTCGGCAGGACGTCGGTGCCCGTCTTGCCGCTCTCCACGTTGTAGGCGACCGTGTAGGCGCTCGACCCGGCGTAGAACGAGGCGAAGTCCCCCGCGTCGTTGTTGCGGAACACCTTGGTCATGGGGCCCACCTTGGTGAGGTCCCAGACGCCGAAGAAGACCATGCACGCGGCGAAGTCCTTCAGCGTCGACGAGGCGTTGTCGCCGAAGGACCCCACGTCGTCGCCGAAGGACACCTTGGTGCCCAGCGCCAGCGCCTCGTCCCCGAGGGCGAAGGTGGCGCTGCCGACCGTGTAGCGGACGAGCTTGTCCATCACGATCTTCATGACGGCGTTGCTGAGGAACTTCAGCAGGACCGTCGCCTGCACCTTCTTGTACAGCCGCTGGAGCAGCCACTCCGACAGCAGCGTGACCCGGGCGCCGACCCAGGGCCAGGAGCAGGCGAACATGAGCTGCGTGTAGCTGATCACCGAGAGCACCTGCAGAGCGTGCTTGGTGGTCTCGACCGCCGTGGCGTACCCCTCGCACGCCTCGGCCACCCGCCGGCAGTACGCCGACACCTGCGGCGGATAGGCGGCCACGCCACCGGGCGGGGCGCCGGACCCGCCGGAGGACCAGAAGGCGCGGAACGCCTCCGAGCCCGCGCTCGGGTTCGCCGTCCACACCCTCTCGGCGACCCCGCCGGTGGTGGTGGCGTTGGCGTCAAGGCGCCCGGCCAGCGACCGCCAGACGGCGGCGGCCTGGCGCGCCCCGTCCGCGTCGCCCTCGGGCCACTCCGACAGGATCGTCAGCGCCACGAACGCGGCCATGCCCGTCCCCGCCGCGGGGTAGAGCGCCGAGCGGCCGAGCTTCATCTCGGGACCTCCGGCAGTCTCGGGATCGAGGCCCAGTCGGCCGCCCGCACGTTCCGCCCCATGACGACGAGGCGGTCGCCGATGCCGTCGTACACGGTGGACAGGGCCCGGACGTCGGAGGTGATGTCGGCGGCGACGGCACCGTACCCGGCACGGCCGCCGTCGCCCTCGTGGAACTTTCTGCCCGCCTCGTCGCCGCCCCAGAAGGCCCCGATGGCCGCGAGCCGGCCCGCCGCCTCGCGCATGGCCCCGTTGAGGTCGGTGACCTGGACGTCGAACAGCTTGGCGAGGTCGGCGAGCCCGGACGGCGACACGTCCAGCCCCGGCCCCGGCCCCCCGGCCGCCGGCCCCGTGACGGCGCCCGGCCCTGTGCCGGGCGGGCTGGTGGGATCGTACGGATCGTACGGCGTGTGCCTCGGGTACGACATGAATCCCCCGTGTCGCGAAGAGATGGCGACAGGAGTGGTCACGTCCGCCGCCGGCGGGTCGTCGGTCACGACCGGCGGGATGTCCAAGGGATGAACACCGGCCGGCGTGATCGACAATACACGGTATTCCTACACGAAATAAGGAGAATACGCGCAGTGACCCCAAGCGGGTGATCCGGCACGTCGAGCCTACGCGCCGGAGGCGGCGGGCGGTCAGTGGGTGTCGGGGGACCAGGCCTCGCCCATCGAGCGGGCGACGTCGTCCAGCCACGCCTGCGTGTCCCCCGGGTCCAGCGAGGGGGCGTCCTCCCCCACGACCTCGCGCAGGAGCTCCTGGCTCGCCCGCGCGGCGTCCTCCTGCGCGGCCCGCACGGCCTCGGTCACGGCCTCGGCCAGGGTGCGGCTGTCCATCCGCATGGCCCGGGGGTCGAGCGTGACCTCCTGGATCCGGCCCCCTCCGTCCACGACGGCGCCGATGAGTCCGCCGGCGGACTCCCCCTCCCCCTTGAGGTCCGCCAGCTCGCCGACCAGCCCGCTCAGCCGCCGCACGGCCTCCCTGCTCCGCTCGGCCACCTGGTCGAGGTCCTCAGGCCGGAAACCGTCCGGGTCGAACACGCGCGCCTCTCCTCTGCTGGTCCGGGTAACGTGCGGGATCAGGGGTGGTACGGCTCGGGGGTCTCCTGCTTGGGCTCACGCCACTCGAAGCCCGCCGACGGCGGCAGGGAGGGCGGGGCCCCGCCCACCGTGGCCGGCGGCGCCTGGAACGGCGGCAGGCCGTTGGTGTCGATGACCGCCTTGGTGAAGTCCACCTTCGCCTCGCCGGTCGGCTGCAGGTTGAACATCTGGACGAAGGCCTTGCCGGCGAAGTAGACCGACATGCCGCCCGCCGCCGCGGCCACCACCTTCGAGAGCATGCCGGTCGCGGCGGCGATGACGGAATTCGCCAGGTTGCCCAGCATCTCCAGCCGGGCGTACCCGGCGGCGGCGTACGGGGTCGCGAGCATGGCGGCGGCGATCGGCAGCGCCGCGAGCAGGACCGCGACCACCCGCGCCAGGGCCAGCCAGTACGCGCGGTAGGCGTCGCCGAGCTCGTCGACGATGCCCCCGATGTTCTTGATGTACCCCCGCAGGCTCTCCAGCGCCTCCTGGTAGCGCTCGACCGCGTCCATGAACGCGTCGTGGTCCTGCGCGATCCAGCCGTCCTTGCCCTTGTCGCCGAGGTTGCGGACGAAGCTCTTGTTCGCCGTGTCGAGCCGGGCGTGGATGGACTCCCAGTTGTTGTAGGCGTCAGCCATGCCGGGGACGTTGGCAATGGCGCTGGCGGCCATCGCGACGCCCACCGTCAGCGGGCGGGACAGCAGGGCGGCCT
The DNA here is from genome assembly GCF_025506355.1 of Sphaerisporangium corydalis. Classification (GTDB taxonomy): domain Bacteria; phylum Actinomycetota; class Actinomycetes; order Streptosporangiales; family Streptosporangiaceae; genus Sphaerisporangium; species Sphaerisporangium corydalis. The sequence continues at coordinate 31,294 of NZ_JANZYP010000013.1, read as the reverse complement.
TCCGCATGTCGTTGAGCACGGAGGCCGCGCTGCCCCCGGCCATGTTCATCGAAGGCCTGTAGACCCCGGGCATCGTTCACGCTTCCCTGTCGCTGGTGGGGCCGGTCGCGGCCCGGTCGCCGTGTTCAGACGTAGACGGCGGTGGACTGCTCTTCGGCGGTCCGCCAGTTCCGCCGGGCCACGTCGAGGTCACGGGTCCAGGTCTCCAGCACGCTGATCGCCTCGGAGAACTTCTCCCGCACGTCGTCCTGGACGTTCCGGTAGCGCACCCCGATCAGCACCTCGCCGATCGCCCCCCACCCCGGGAATCCGACGACCGTGCTGTCCACCAGCGAGCGCCACTCCTTGACCGCGGGGAGCACGTCCTCGTCGATCTCCTTGATGATGCTCTCGATGGCCGCCGAGGTGACGTACCGCTCCTGCCCCATCCCGCCTCCGCACGTCCGAATGTCGTAGATCATGTCTTATCAGGCGTTTCAGGAAGATCTACGACTGTACGGCCGTTGTTCACCTTGTCCTAGATGATCGGAAAGATGCGCGCTGATCGCCGTTCACGCTCGCGCGACCGGGTGAGCGTCGGCGGTAGGGTCCTCGGTGTCGGCGGTGCCGGGGTGGCGACGGAGGTTCGAGAACACATGACAGAGTTCGGCGGCTTCGCCAACATGGACGTGGAGAAGTTGCTCAGCGACGCCCAGCGGCAGGTGTCCCAGCTTGAGGAGCTGCAGCGCCGCACCGTCGGCGTGGTCGGCGAGGCCCAGGACAAGGACGGCCTGGTCACGGTCGAGTACGCTGCGGACGGCCTTCGCGACCTGCGGCTCAACCCGCGCGCGATGCGCCTCGCCTCGGCCGACCTGGCCGACCTGATCAAGACCGTGGCGCGCGAGGCCGCCCAGGACTTGGAGCGCAAGACCGGCGAGCTGATGGGCGAGGTCTTCGGCGAGGCGGACAACCCGATGAACCTCCTGCGCGACCCTGAGGCGGCGCTGGCGAAGATCCGCGAGGCCGAGGGCGCCTACGACCGCACCTTCGACCAGGTGATGGGCGACCTTGAGGAGATCCGCCGCCGCCTCGAGCAGTGAGCACCCGGTCCGCCCGGCCGGCGGACCCGGGGCTCAGGTTCCGGCGGTGGTGTTCGCCGGAATGCCGTTGTTCGAGGGGATGCCGTTGTTCGACGGGATGCCGTTCCCGGTGGTGTACGGCGAGGGGGCGCCCGCGGAGGTCTGCGACAGGTTGGTGAGCGGGATGTTCACCGTCTTCACCTGCGGCTCCTGCCCCTTCATCGACTGGACGTTGGCGTCGAGCTCGGCCTGCTTGGTCTGGATGTAGCTGTATGCGAGCGACAGCACCACGCCGGCCGCCATCGCCGCGCCCGCGTACTTCTTCATCACGCCCATCATGCCCTGCTGGACCGGCAGGGCGACGACCTGGACGGCCGGTGCCGAGATGAGGTTGACGCCCGGGATGAAGCGGGTCGCGGCCAGCGCGGCGAGGATGCCTCCGGCGATGGCCGACACGACCGCGCCGCCGTAGGTGAGCTGGGCGAGTCCGTGCATGATCTTGGCCGCGTCCTGGTGGGTGGTCGCCCCCTGCTCCATGCCCTGGTTCAGGTACTGGACGGCACCCTTGAACGCCTCGCGGTCCTCGGCCGTCCACTTCTCGGGGGGCACCGACTCCTCGAGCTTGGTCAGCTCCGTGCTCACGTCCCTGATGCCCTGGGCCATGGTGTTCCAGTTGTCCCCGGCCCTGGAGAGCGACTCGGGCCGTGAGTTGATGCTGGCGATGGCGCCGGCCACGGCCAGGCCCACCTTGGGGTTGCCGAGGAAGGCGAACGTGATCGCTCCGGCGAACCCGCCGTAGTACAGATAGGGCGCTGACTCGTAACTCACTTCTTCAGCTCCGTTCCGGTCGCCTCAACGGTCTTGACCACGTCGCCCTCGGTCATACGCCACTTGTCGCCGGAGAGCTTGAGCTGCTCACGCCAGACGCCGAGCTGGTCGTGCACGGTCTGGAGGTAACTTCCCGAACCCCGGCACACGTTGCCGTGGGCACCGGAGATGGGCATGCCGACCAGACCGCAGTCCATCGCGCCGATGTGGTTGTTGCCCGGCTGCTTCTGCAGGTTCGCGGCCTTGGCGCCCGGGCCCTGCTCGACCTTCGTCCCGAGGTTGATGACGGCGTCGTGGTCGACCTCGCGGGTCTGCACCGGATTCTTCGGATTGGCCGCCGGGTTCGTGGGATAGGTGCCCACCGCAGGGCCGGTCCCCGGGCCGCCGGTGGTCCCGCCGCCCGGGTTGCCACCGGTGCCGCTTGGAATGTTCGGGATGCTGGGAATGCCGTTCCCGGCGCCGCCCGTCCCGTTCCCCGTCCCGGTCGGATCCGTCACCGGGATCGTGCTCGGGTCCGTGACGCCCGGGATGTTGGGGTTTCCGGTGTTGTTCGGATCTGGAATGGCCGGGATGTTAGGGATGGCCGGGATGTTCGGATCGATCGGGTTGTTCGGGTCGGGGATGCCCGGGTTGCTCGGGTCCCCCGGATTGTTCGGGTCGGGGATGCCCGGGATGCCGGGGTCACCCGGGTTGCCCGGGTCGGGAATGTTCGGATCGGGGATGGTGGGATCGGCCGGGTTGCTCGGGTCGGAGGGAAAGCCGATCGGGTCCAGCGTCCCGTTGCCGTTGGGGTCGACCGGATACTGCGGGTCCACGTTCCCGAGCGGATCGATGGTCCCGATCGGGTCGGCGTTCCCGGTCGGGTCGGCCGTTCCGTTGGGGTCCCCGTTCCCGAGGGGGTTTCCCGACCCGTTGGGGTAGATGATGCCGAGCGGGTCGCCCGACACGTTGGGATCCACGTTCCCGAGCGGGTCCAGCGTGGCGTTCGGGTCGCCGGTGCCGGTGGGGCCGCCCAGGTGCAGGGGGTCCAGGTAGGTCGGGTCGGACTGGTCGGGAATGAACGGGTTGCTGGTGTCCTGTCCCGTCGGGTCGTTCCCGTTCGGCCCCGTGGTGTCCAGCCAGTTGTTGCCTTGAGGCCCGGTCACGTTGAACATCGGGTCCATGCCCACCGGGTCGCCGGTCGGATCGACCTGCCCGGGCGGCCCGCCCGGGCCGCCGAAGAACCCCTCCGGGCCGCCCACGACGTTGGTGTCCGGCCCTCCGAAGAAGCCGTCCAGGCCGTTCCCCGACCCGTCGGGGGCGCCCATCGGCCCGCCGGGGCCGCCCGTGCCGAACAGGAGCGAGTCGAGCCCGCCCGTTCCCTGCGGGTCCCCGGACCCGTTCAGGCCGTCGAACGACGAGGATCCGCCGCCGTCGGACACGACGAACGGCCCGCCCGCGAACCCGCCGTCGCCGCCCGCCCCCATCGAATCGAACGCACCGCCATCGTTAGACACGGTGGACCCCATCGGGTCGAACCCGCCACCCCCGTCAGTGGACCCGAATGGGCCGGAACCGGCGCCGTCCGAGCCGTTGGACCCCATTGAATCGAACGCTCCGCCGCCGGAGGTTGTGGAGGCCGTCGGGTCGAGGGCTCCGCCCCCGGACGTGGTGGACGTCGAGCCCTGCCCGTTCAGCAGTGCCTCGATGCCCCGTGACTCGCTCATTCCGGCCCCCGTCCCGCACCTGCAAACTCTTGATCAGCCGTGAAAATGCAGACTAGCCCAGCGCCACCGGGGCCGTATAGGAAGCGGACAAGCCTCGTCTTACCGGTTATCCACGCCAAACCCACTTCATCGGGCACGCGCTTCTATGCTGTCCGCCAGGACCCGCCAGGCAAGGCTGAGGTGGCATGCAAACCCGTCGTGATCTCTACCAGGCGCACCGTCTGATGATGCAGCGCCTCGGCATGGCCCTGCTCCAGGGCGAACCGGACGTTCCCGAGTCGCCCATGCGCAGGCACAACGTCGCGATGTTCTGCGGTGTGCTGGTGGCCGTGCTGGTGACGGCCGCCTTCGGCATCTGGGGGCTGCTCAAGCCGGGCGGCGCCACCGCCCTGACCGAGCCGGGCACCCTGATCGTCGAGGAGCAGACCGGCGCCACGTACGTCTACAGCCAGCAGGAGTCCAAGCTCATCCCGGTGGCCAACTACACCTCGGCCCGCCTGCTGCTCGACACCGCCGAGGTCAATGTGCGCACGGTCTCGTCGGCGTCGCTGGCGGGGTTCTCCCGGGGCACGCTGGTCGGCATCCCCGGCGCCCCCGACTCGCTGCCGGCGCGCGAGAAGCTGATCAAGGGGCCCTGGTCGGCCTGCGTGGCCGAGAGCGTGGACCCCACCGGGGCGCGCAAGCCGTACGTCTCGCTGGTCGGCGGCATGGACGTCGGCGGCAGGCCGTTCGGCGACGAGGCGATGATCGCCGACGACGGCCAGCAGTCGTGGGTGATCCTCGCCGACCGCCGGATGCGGGTGACGGACTCGGGCATCAGGGCCCTGACCTCCGAGCAGCCCCGCCAGATCCCCGCCACCTGGCTGAACGCGCTCCCGATCGGTCCCGACTTCCGCGGCCCGAGGATCCACGGCGTGGGACGCAAGGTCCGCGGGCCGGACGGGCACCTCTCGCTGGTGGGCAGGGTGTACACCGTGCCGGCCGTGACCGGCGGCGAGGCCCGCTGGTACGTGCAGGTCGCCGACGGCATCGCCGCGATCTCCCGGATGCAGGCCACGATGCTGCTGCAGGACCCGGCGAGCAAGGGCGCCTACGGCCGCAGCCCGGTGCGGGCCATCGAGGTCGACGCGGCACGGGCCAACGCGGCACGCCAGTCGCGCACCTCGATGGTCACCCAGGGGCTGCCGACGTCGATGCCGAAGATCACCGTGCCCGACCCCACCGCGCCGCTGTGCACCGTCTACTCCGACACGGCCAAGGGGTCCACCCGCGCGCACCTGACGATCGGCAGCCGCATGCGCCTGCCGGTCCCGCCCGACATCTCCGACCAGGATCACTTCGACCAGGTGCTGCTGCCGCCCGGCGGCGCGGTCCTCGCGGGCCTGCTGCCCGGGGAGGGCCAGCTCAGCGCGGTGCAGAACTACTCCCTTATCACAGATCAGGGGCGCAGGTTCGCACTCGGCTCGGCCGATCTGCTGACGAAACTGGGATACGACCCGAGCGAGGTCGCGCCGCTTCCCGCGCAGGTGCTCCACCTGATCCCCGAGGGGCCCGCGCTGGACCCGGCACTCGCGAGGACGCCCGTCCCGATCACGCATGCCGAAGCGGTGAAACCATGATGACCCGTGTGACCAGCGGTGCGAAAAACCGTTATCGACTCGCAATATGACGTATGTCCACCATGTGCTAAATGATCCTAGTGTGTGACCTGATCAGCATCGCGGGGGCCGAAGATGCGTATCGCTACGGTGGTCCACCGCGGGCACGGCAGGCACACTCCCTGGAGGTATCTCGTGGGCCAGCAGACCGCTGCGAATCTCCCTCAAATCGTCGAATCGGCGAAGAAGACAGATGCCGCCCATTCGTTCATCGGCAGTATCCAGACCCAGCTTCACGGCCACGTGGCCGACCTGCGCGCGGGTTGGGGTGGCCAGTCCGGCATGGCGTTCGAGTCCGTGTACGGCCAGTGGGACCAGGAGCTCAACACGGTGCTGTTCCAGCTCCAGGAGCTGGCGAGGAAGCTCAAGCTCGCCGAGGTTCAGTACCGCAAGACTGAAGACGAGCAGGCGTCGGCCGCGCACCGTCTCACCGCCGACATCAACGTCTGACCTGACGACCCGCCCCTGAATACGGAGATCAACATGGCTGGTATCAACAACGACGTCGACCGCACGCTGGTCAACTTCGGGACGATGGCCACGGGGCGCCAGGACTTCGCGCGCCAGTGGCAGGCGATGGAAGGCTCGCTCCAGCAGCTGGAGACCGACCTTGACAACCTGCTCGGCGAGTGGGACGGCGACGCGCGCACGGCCTACTACACCGCGCGGGCCCAGTGGGACGCGGCGTCCGGTCGCATGGCGCTCCTGCTGCAGAAGCTCGGTGGCGTCATCGAGCAGGGTCACGAGAACTTCACGATGGCCGAGAAGGCCAACGTCACCATGTTCGACGGCCACTGAGCCTTCTGACATTTCACACTCGCGGCAAGCAGACCGCCCTGACCGCGTTCGCGGGCACAGGGCGGCCTGATCGCAGGGGGTAGAGACATTGGGCAACAACAACGGCAACGGCCGGAGCGGCTTCGCCTACGACGGCTTCCAGCTCGACAAGGGCTGGCCGGGCCTCGATGTCGGTGAAGGGATCGACGTCCACCACGACCGGGTGAAGAACCTGCTCAAGGCTCTGGAAGAGGACGTCGAGCGGCTCAAGGGCGTCAACGCCGGGACGGTGGCACATCTGCGGGTGAACGGCCGGGTCACGCCGGCCCACCTCGGGGACTGGGACGCCGCCCAGCAGCTCGCCGCCGTCTTCTCGCAGGGCCACACGTCGCTGACCATGAGCTACGAGAAGCTGATCACTCAGTACGAGGCGGCGATCACGGTGATCAAGGCGTCGTTCCTCAACATCGGGAAGGCCGACTCGGCGAGCGACGTGGGCAAGTAGTCAACAAAGCGATGGGTCAACATGGCGCAGATCAATGACATTCAAGCCATCAGGGCTGGTACCGCCGCGCCGCATGGCGATCCCAGCACGTACGGGGGCGTGGAGAGCGTCAGGAACAAGCTGACGAACACCGACCCCGGGGGGATCGCGCAGGCCGGGGACGCCTACATCCGCGCCGCCGGCATGCTCGAGGACACCCACAACCTGCTGCAGTCGGTCGCCGGCAGCATGGCGGGTGACTGGAAGGACAAGTCCTCACAGGAGGCCCAGAAGGCGCTGCAGCTCCTGCACGCCAGCGCGGTCGAGGTCGCCTACCGCGCACGCGAGGTCGGCGCGGCCCACAAGGACTACTCCGACCAGCTCAGCGCGGCGAAGGCGAACCTGCCCGAAGGAGGCGCGTTCTCCTTCGACGACGACTGGTGGGGGTTCACGACCAACGGCAACGGGTGGGACTCGGAGAACGAGCAGGCCCAGAACCACATCGCGGACCTGAACAAGCAGATCACGGCCGTCTACCAGACGTTGCCCGACACTGTGACCACCATGCTCCCGGCGCCCACCGGGCCGGTCGTCCCGCCCCTGGACACGACCGACTACCCGGGCGGCGACCCGTACAAGGGCAACGGGTACCCGGCGAGCACCTACGGCAACGGCTCGGGATTCGACTCCAACGGGCTGCCGGACTACAGCAACGTCTCCAACCCGGCGGGGTCCAACGGCTCGAACGGCGGAGTGAACTTCCCGGGCGGGTCGGGCCTCCCCGGAACCGGCGGCCCCGGCGACAACGGCACGGGCGGTACGGGAGACGGCACCGGCACCGGCACGGGTGACGGCACCGGTAACGGGACAGGGAACGGCACGGGCAACGGGACAGGGAACGGCACCGGGGGCCCCGGAACCAACTTCCCTGGCGGCAACGGCACCAACTTCCCCGGTGGGGTCGATCCGTCGAACCCGAACGGGAACGGGAGCAATCCGGCCGGGGGCCTGAATCCGAACGACCCCAGGAACACCAACCTGGCCGGGCTCAACCCCACGAACGGGCTGCCGAACACCAACGGGCTCAACAACCCGGCGCTGAACGGTCTGACCAACCCGAACGCGACCTCCCTGAACAACCCCAGCGGGCTCAACGGCCTCACCACGCCCACGAGCCTCACCAACCCCTCCGGGCTGGTGAACAACCCGCTGGGCACCAACCCGCTGAACAACCCGCTGCTCACCAACCCGACCGGCACCGGCCCGCTCGCGACCGGTCTCGGCGGCGGCACGGGGTACGGCGGCGCGGGCGCGGCCGGAGCACTCGGCCAGAACGCGGGCCGCGGCCTCGGCCAGGGAATGGGCGGCATGCCGTTCATGCCCATGGGCGGCGGCGCGGGCAACGAGGCCAACCAGGAGCGCGAGCGCTCGACCTGGCTGACCGAGGACGAGAGCGTGTGGGGCGGCGACGGTCCGGTCGCCCCCGGGCTGATCTGCTGAAACCTCCAGACCGGCCCGCCGGAGGCCTGGACCGCCGGTCACCGGCGCACAGGCCGGCCTGAGGGACCGGTGAACACCAAAAGGGTGCCCCCACCTGCCCAGCGCAGGTGGGGGCACCCTTTTGGCGCGCCGTACCCTGACCGATCGCCCGGTCAGGGCCCGCCACACTGTCCCCCCGGCTCTGCCGATGCGCCGCGAACCCCTCCCCGGCACACCGGCCCTCCCCTTACCGGCGCCCCGAGCCATTGGGCGCCTGAGAAGAAAATTCCATGAACCACTTGCAATCCGCTTAAAGGACGCTTGACGTGCGCCCCTTGCGGCCACGGCGCCGCTCGCGACCCGCCGGGTCAAGCCTCACCCGGGAGCGCCTCCAGGGCACGGCGTCACCACCGGCCCGTCCGGCCCGCGGGGTCACTCGTGGCAGGCGGCGGGCACGTCACCGGTGGCCGGCGAAGGGGCCCGCGGTGGCCGGCGGAGCGGGCACCTCACCCGCGCCGGACGGAGGAGCCCACGTCACTCGTGTTCGGCCGAGGCGTGCACGGCGACGTCCTCGGCGGGGGCCGCGCGGTGCACGACGACGGTGTTGATGCGGTTGCGGCGGCCGGCGGTGCTCTCGGCGGTCAGGCTGAGCCCGTCGACCGTGGCGCGGGAACCCGCGATCGGCACCCGGCCGAGCGCGTGGGCCAGCAGCCCGCCCACCGTGTCGACGTCGTCGACCTCCAGTTCGGTGTCGAACAGCTCGCCCAGCTCGTCGACGGACAGCCGGGCGGTCACCCGGGCGCTGCCGTCGTCCAGCCACTCGACGCGCGGGGCCTCCTGGTCGTACTCGTCGGCGATCTCGCCGACGATCTCCTCAAGGACGTCCTCGATCGTGACCAGGCCGGCGGTGCCGCCGTACTCGTCGATGACGATGGCCAGGTGGATCTGGCGCGCCTGCATCTCGCGCATGAGCTCGTCGATCGGCTTGCTCTCGGGCACGTACGTGGCCGGGCGCATCAGCGACCCGATCTTCTCCCGCTCGGTGTCGCCGGCGACGGTCGACTCGTGCACCCGCCGGACGACGTCCTTGAGGTAGGCGATGCCCACCACGTCGTCCTCGTTCTCGCCGACCACCGGGATGCGCGAGAAGCCGCTGCGCAGCGCGAGCGAGAGCGCCTGGGACAGGGTCTTGCCGCGCTCGATGAACACCATGTCCGTGCGCGGCACCATCACCTCGCGGACCAGGGTGTCCCCCAGCTCGAACACCGAGTGGATCATCTGGCGCTCGTCGGGCTCGATGACCCGCCGCTCCTCGGCCAGGTCCACCAGGTCGCGCAGCTCGGCCTCGGAGGTGAACGGGCCGTCACGGAAGCCCTTGCCGGGCGTGAGCGCGTTGCCCAGCAGGATGAGCAGCTTGGGCAGCGGGCCGAAGATGCGCGTGAGCCCGTAGACGATGGGGGCGCTCGCCAGCGCGACCGGCTCGGCGTGCTGGCGGCCGAGGGTGCGCGGCGAGACGCCCACGATGACGTAGCTGATCACGATCATCACGCCCGCCGCCGCCGCGTACGCCTGGCCCTCGTCACCGAGCCAGTCGATGAACAGCAGCGTCGCGATCACCGTGGCGATCAGCTCGCAGCTGAGCCGCAGCAGCAGCAGGAGGTTGAGGTAGCGGGGCGGGTCGGCGACAATCGCCTGGAGGCGGTGCGCCCCGCGCCTCCCCTTGCGCGCGAACTCCTCGGCGCGCACCCGGGAGATGCGCGCGAGGGCCGTCTCGGCGCTGGCCAGCAGCCCGCCGATGAGGATGAGAAGGACGGCTGACAGCAGCCATCCGCTGGGGGAACTCACGGCTCCCGCCGCACCTCCTGCCACGCGTCGAGAAGTTCGCCCTGGAGGCCGAACATCTCCGCGTGCTCCTCGGGCTCGGCGTGATCGTAGCCGAGGAGGTGCAGGATGCCATGCGTGCAGAGCAGTTCCAGCTCGTCACGGGTGGCGTGCCCGGCCTCCGCGGCCTGCTTGGCCGCGACCTGCGGGCACAGGACCACGTCGCCGAGCAGCGCCGGGTCGAGCTGGGCGTCGCCCTCCTGGCGGGAGCCGCCCGGGCTCGGCCGCAGCTCGTCCATCGGGAACGCCAGCACGTCCGTCGGGCCGGGCTCGCCCATCCACTTCTCGTGGAGCTGGGACATCGCCGCCTCGTCCACGATGAGGATGGAGAGCTCGGCGAGCGGGTGGATGCCCATGCGCCCGAGCACGTGACCGGCCAGCTTCACGAGCGAGGACTCGTCGACCTCCACGCCCGACTCGTTGGCCACCTCGATACTCATCGTCGACCTATCTCCCCCGCGGGCGCTTGCCGCCCTTGATGGCGTGCGGCTCGGCGGTCGCGAGGTCGTAACGGCTGTAGGCGTCGACGATGTCGCTCACCAGCTTGTGCCGCACGACGTCCGCGCTCGTCAGCCTGCTGAAATGGATGTCCGGAATGCCCTCAAGGATATCCTGGACGACCTTCAGCCCGCTCTCGGTGCCGCCCGGAAGGTCGATCTGGGTGACGTCGCCGGTGACCACGATCTGCGCGCCGAACCCCAGGCGGGTGAGGAACATCTTCATCTGCTCGGGCGAGGTGTTCTGGGCCTCGTCCAGGATGATGAAGGCGTCGTTCAGCGTGCGCCCGCGCATGTAGGCCAGCGGGGCCACCTCGATCGTCCCCGCCGCCATCAGGCGGGGGATGGAGTCGGGGTCGAGCATGTCGTGGAGCGCGTCGTAGAGCGGCCTCAGGTAGGGGTCGATCTTCTCGTAGAGCGTTCCCGGCAGGAAGCCCAGCCGCTCCCCCGCCTCGACCGCGGGCCTGGTGAGGATGATGCGGTTGACGTCCTTGTTCTGGAGGGCCTTCACCGCCTTGGCCATCGCCAGGTAGGTCTTGCCCGTGCCGGCCGGGCCGATGCCGAAGACGATCGTGTGCTTGTCGATCGCGTCGACGTACCGCTTCTGGTTCACGGTCTTCGGGCGGATCGTGCGCCCCCGGGCCGACAGGATGTCGAGGGAGAGCACGTCGGCGGGGCGGATCGAGCTCATGCGCAGCATGGCGATGCTGCGCTCCACCGCGTCGGCGGTGAGCTGGGCGCCGGAGCGCACCAGCTCCACCATCTCCTCGAAGAGCCGCACCACAAGGCCGCTCTCCTCGGGGCTGCCGCTGATGGTGATCTCGTTGCCGCGGACGTGGACGTCCGCGCGGAAGGCCCTCTCGATGACACGCAGCAGCTCGTCCCGTGAGCCGAGGATGGTGACCATGAGGTGCTCGTCGGGGATCACGACCTTGGCCTGGGTGCGTGACGGGCCCTTGGTTCGCGGCGGTTCGCCGGCGCGCGCGCCGTTCGGCGCACCGCGGGTTTCGTGTGACTCGGACATGGGCGGCCCTACGGCCTGCTCGCCTCCCGGTCTGCGTACTTCGTCTGCCGTGCCTGCTTCGCCACGGCCGTTCGGATGATCCTTCGATCCTGGTCGCATCCGGTTCGGCCGCGCCACTGATTAAGCCATGGTATCCGGGACGGGCTCAGCCCGGAGGCCAGAGCAGGTCGCGCCCGCCGAGCAGGTGACCATGGACGTGGAAGACGGTCTGGCCGGACTGCGGGCCGGTGTTGAAGACCAGCCGGTAGCCGGAATCGGCCACGCCCTCCTGGACGGCGACGGCGTGGGCCGTCGTGAGCACCTCGTCGGCGAGCCCGTCGTCGGCCGCGGCGAGCGCCGCGGCGTTCTCGTAATGGCCCTTCGGGATGACCAGCACGTGGGTGGGCGCCTGCGGGTTCAGATCGCGGAACGCCAGCGTGCGGTCGGTCTCGTGGACGATCGTCGCCGGGATGTCCTTGGCCACGATCTTGCAGAACAGGCAGTCTGTCACCGCCAGAATGGTAGTCACCTCTGTTGCCAATCGGTAATACCGAGGAGCCCCCGTCAAAAGATCCTCACGACTAGGGTTGGTGTGCGACACTTCAGCGTCAGATAGCGGTCAGTGTCGGCGAGGCCACCGGCGAGGACACAACTGGGTCATGCCCCCTAAAGAACCGGCAGAGAGTAAACCCTCTGGGAAGGTCGCGCGTCCAACAGATGTGACCACCGAGACCCTCGTGGCCGAAAGGTCGCTGGGGGCGGTGCCCGTCGGATGGGACGCCGACATGGCCGTGACGGCGCTCTACAGCGCCCATTATCGGTCGCTTGTGCGTCTCGCCATGCTGTTGGTTCGCGACACCGCGACCGCGGAGGAAGTCGTGCAGGACGCGTTCGTCGCCCTCCATGGGGCGTGGCGCCGCCTGCGTGACACCGACAAGGCACTCGCCTACCTGCGCCAGTCGGTCGTCAACCGATCGCGTTCCGTGCTGCGGCACCGGGCCGTCGTGGAGAAGTACGCCCCCAAGGGCCTCCCCGACGCGCCGAGCGCCGAGAACGGCGCCATAGGCGAGCTGGAGCGGTCCGCCGTGATCGAGGCGCTCCGCGGGCTGCCCACCAGGCAGCGTGAGGCGTTGGTGCTCCGCTACTACGGCGACCTCTCCGAGGCGGAGATCGCCAGCGCCATGGGCATCAGCAAGGGTGCGGTGAAAAGCCACACGGCCCGCGGCATGGCCGCCTTACGCACGGTACTGGAGCAATTGTCATGACCGAGTCCCCCGACGAGTACGGCGAGATCCTCAGCCGTGTCTTGCGCGCGGAGGCCGATTCCGTCATGCCCTCCGCCGAAGGACTGCAGATCATCCGCGCCCGCGTCGAACAGCGGGGGCTGCGTGGCCTGCGGGGCGTGTTCTGGTGGCGGGCCGCCGCGTCCGCCTTCGGCGCCGTCCTGGTGGCCGCCGCCGTCGTGATGGTCGTGCCCGACCTGCGGGAGCAGTTCACCACCGACCACCGCTCCATCGTCCCGGTCCAGTTCGACACCTCGCCGCCCGACGAGTCGAGCACGCGCAGACCTGTGTACGTCCACACCCCGCCGGTGAACACTTTGCGTCCCGAGCCCAGCCCGACCACCGCCACCACGGCGGCGGGCACGCCGAGGCCGACGCCGACGACCTCCCCGGGCAACGACTGCGCGACCTCGGTGCCGACGGAGTCCGGCGGGTCGTCCCAGCCCTGCCCGTCCGCCTCGGCGACCGAGACCCGGCCGGACCAGACCACCAAGCCCGACCCGACCGCGTCGCCCACGCCCACACCGACGAAGCCGACCACCAAGCCCACCACGAAGCCGACCAGGACGCCGAAGCCGAGCAAGACGCCGACGGCCGACCCGACCACCGACCCGTGCGGGCAACAGTGCTCCCCCGAGCCGACCGTCACCCCGCCGGAGCCGACGGTCACCCCGGAGATGACCCTGGAGTCCGACCCGGCGGCCCCGCAGGACTGACCCCGCGGGTCACCACCGGCCGGAGCGGGTGAGCAGAACGGCGGCGGCGGCCACGCCCGCGGTCGACGTGCGAAGGACGGTCGGGCCCAGCAGGACCGGCCGGGCGCCCGAGTCCCTGAACCGCTCGATCTCCTCGGCGGCGATGCCGCCCTCGGGACCGATCACCACCACGATGTCGCCGGCCGAGGGCAGCTCCAGGCCGGACAGGGGTTCCCCGGCCTCCTCGTGCAGCACGGCGGCCACCGCGGCGTCCCGCAGCAGGGCCGCCACCCCGGCCGTGGTGACCTGGTCGGTGACCTCCGGCAGGTGGAACCGCCGGGCCTGCTTGCCGGCCTCCCTGGCCGTGGACCTCCAGCGGGCCAGCGCCTTGCCCGCGCGGTCGCCCTTCCACTGCGTGACGCACCGTGCGGCGGCCCAGGGGACGATGACGTCCACCCCCGCCTCGGTCATCATCTCGACGGCCAGCTCGCCCCTGTCGCCCTTGGGCAGGCCCTGGACGACCACCAGGCGCGGGGCGGGGGCGGGCAGCGAGCGGCGGCCGGTCACCTGGAGGCGGAGCGAGTCCTTGGCGACGTCGCGCACCACGCTCTCGGCCACCGCGCCCCTGCCGTCGGTCAGGTCGACGCGCTCACCGGCGCGGAGCCTGCGCACCGTGGCGGCATGGCGCCCCTCGGGACCGGACAGGACGATCTCGTCCCCGGAGAGGTCGTCGGCGAGGAAGACGGGGACGCTCACCCGTAGACCTTAGCCACGCGCGGCGCCTCCCGCGAAACCGAACCGCCCCGCGATCACGGGGACGGATCGGGGGCGGGGTCAGCGGCCGTTGAAGGCGTCTCTGAGGCGGGAGAAGAAGCCCTGCTGGCCGGGGGCGAACTTTCCTGGCGGGCGCTCCTCGCCGCGCAGCTTGGACAGCTCCTTGAGCAGTTCCTCCTGGGCCGGGTCGAGGCGCGTCGGCGTCTCCACGTTGACGTGGATCAGCAGGTCGCCCCGGCCGGTCTCGTTGAGCCGCTGGATGCCCCGGCCGTACAGCGGCAGGACGTGCCCGGCCTGGGTGCCCGGCCGCACGTCGATCTCCTCGGCGCCGTCGAGCGTCTCCACGGTCAGGATCGTGCCGAGGGCCGCCGCCGTCATCGGGATCTGCACCGTGCAGTGCAGGTCGTCGCCGCGCCGCTCGAAGATCTCGTGAGGCCGCTCGACGATCTCCAGGAACAGGTCACCGGCCGGGCCGCCGCCGGGGCCGACCTCGCCCTCGCCGGCGAGCTGGATGTGGGTGCCCTCCTCGACGCCGGCGGGGATGCGCACCTTGATCGTGCGGCGCGTGCGCACGCGCCCGTCGCCTGAGCACTCCTGGCAGGGGTGCTGGATGATCGAGCCGAACCCGCCGCACTGGGGGCAGGGGCGCGCGGTCATCACCTGGCCGAGGAACGACCGGGTGACCTGCGAGATCTCGCCTCGGCCGTGGCACATGTCGCAGGTGTCGGGGTGGGTGCCCGACGCGGCGCCCGAGCCCTGGCAGACCTCGCACAGCACGGCGGTGTCCACCACCAGCTCGCGCGTCGTGCCGAACGCCGACTCCGACAGGTCGAGCTCGACCCGGATCGTCGCGTTGCGGCCGCGCCTGGCCCGGGAACGCGGGCCTCTGCCTCCCCCGCCGCCGCCGAAGAAGGCGTCCATGATGTCGCTGAACGGGAAGCCCGCGCCGAACCCGGCGGCACCGGCCCCCGCCGGGGCGCCCCCGCCGAACGGGTCGGCGCCGAGATCGAACATCTGGCGCTTGTTCGGGTCCGACAGGACCTCGTACGCCTGGTTGATCTCCTTGAAGCGTTCCTGCGTCTCCGGGTCGGGGTTGATGTCCGGATGGAGTTCGCGCGCGAGGCGGCGATACGCCTTCTTGATCTCGTCCTGGCCGGCGTCACGCCGGACCCCGAGGATGCCGTAATAGTCGCGGGCCACCTAGGACCCCGCCAGGATCTGGCCGACATAGCGTGCCACTGCGCGCACCGCTCCCATTGTCACCGGGTAGTCCATTCGCGTCGGGCCCAGCACTCCCAGCCGGGCCAGTTCATTGTCGCCCGAACCGTATCCGGCCGCGACGATCGAGGTGCCGTGAAGCCCGGAGTAGGGGTTCTCCGAGCCGATGCGCACCGTGAGCGCGGCCGAGTCACTCGCCTCGCCGAGCAGCCGCATCAGCACGACCTGCTCCTCCAGTGCCTCCAGGACCTCACGCAGGCCGACGCTGAAGTCGCCGGCGAGGTTCGCGGCCCCGGCGAAGACGATCTTCTCGTCGTGCCGGTCCACCAGGGTCTCCAGGAGCACGGACAGGATCGTGGTGGCCACGTGCCGGTCTTCCTCCGGAAGCCGCTCGTGCAGGTCGGCCACCGTCTCCGGCACGCGGTTGAGCCGGCATCCGTCGAGGCAGGCGTTGAGCACCGCTCGCAGATGCGCGACCTGCGCGTCCTCCACCACATCGGGAAGATCGACGACCCGCTGCTCGACCCGGCCGGTGTTGGTGATCAGCACCAGCATGATCCGCCGCTCGGTCAGCGGCACGAGCTCGACGTGCCGGACCGTGGAACGGATCAGCGATGGATACTGCACCACCGCGACCTGCCGGGTCAACTGCGCGAGCAGCCGCACCGTGCGGGTCACGACGTCGTCGAGGTCGACCGCGCCGGCCAGGAACGTCTCGATCGCGCGGCGCTCGGCGCCGGACAGCGGCTTGATCTGGGACAGCCGGTCGACGAACAACCGGTACCCCTTGTCGGTCGGCACGCGGCCCGCGCTGGTGTGCGGCTGGGTGATGTACCCCTGCTCCTCGAGCACGGCCATGTCGTTGCGGACCGTGGCCGGGGAGACCCCCAGGTTGTGCCGCTCGGCCAGCGCCTTCGACCCGACCGGCTCGTTGGTGGACACGTAGTCCTCGACGACGGCGCGCAGAACGGCCAGCTTACGCTCATCGAGCAACGTGCTCACCTCCTGCCTGCGTTTCGTGCCTGCGTAAACGCCTGGCTTGGCACTCTGTGTTCCCGAGTGCCAAGTGTACGGCTCCTGTCGGCGGCGTGCGATAACCCACCCGTAGGACATCGCCCAGTCACAGACAAGCCACTTGCTATCCGACAGCAAGTTGATACGCCCAGAATCATGCCTATGACCGAGAACGACCCCCGTCCGAACGACGAGACCGCCCGGCCGCCGCGGTCGCCCTCCCCCGGCGGCCCGTACGGTCCCCCCTCGTACAACGCCCCCTCGGGCGCCCCCGGTCACGGCGGCCCTCCCGGGTACGGCCCTCCCGGCGGTGGGTACGGCGGCCCCGGCCACGGCGCGCCCCCTCCCGGATTCCAGCAGCGGCCGGGGTACGGCGCCGCCCCGCCCGCCCGCGTCCCGGTGAAGCCCAGCGTGCTGTGGATCGTGCTCGCGTGGATCATCGCGGTCGTCTGCATCGGCTTCGGGGTCGCGGGCTTCGCCGGCAGCCTGGTCAAGACCGTCAACGACCTCGCGCCGACCCAGACGTTCGAGGGCGGCGCCACCATCTCCGCCGTTCTGGACCCCAAGGACAAGCCCGTCCTGTACGCCTCCGTGACCACCTCGGCGCCCGGGGGGACCAGCGTCACCTGCCTGGCCCAGGACGCCTCGGGTGGCAAGGCCTCCCTGACCCGGCCCGTGGCCGCGCAGACGATCTCGGCGAACGGCCGCGTCTGGGAGCTGATGTTCAACATCGGCGTCCCCGCCCCGGGCACGTACACCATCGGGTGCCAGGCCGAGGGCGACAACAAGGTCCTGTTCGGCGTCGGCAAGTCGCTGACCGCCAGTGCCGGGACGCTCGTCGGAGGGGTGGCCTCCCTGATCGTCCTCCCGCTCGGCGGGTTCCTGTTCGCGGTCATCGTCACGATCGTCGTGCTCGTCCGGCGCAACCGGAGCCGCAAGCGGCAGGCGGCCGCACCGTACGGCGGCGGGTGGCCTCAGGGCACCCCGCCCGGCGCGTGATCTTTGCTAGCGTGCCCAGTTATGCCGGACTACGGACGCGACGTGCTCGCCGGGAACTGGCGGAGGCCGCTGCGCGGGAAGATCCCGCAGGTGCCCGCCGAGCTCGACCTGGTGGTCGAGGACGCCGAGGGAGGGTTCTGCGGGGCCGTGGTCGCCTGTGACAAGGAGGCGGTCACGCTGGAGGACCGCTTCGGCCGGCGCCGGCTCTTCCCGCTGGCGCCCGCGGCGTTCCTCCTCGAGGGCAGACCCGTGACGCTCGTCCGCCCGCCGCCGGGCCCGGTGGACAGGCCCGCCGCCCGCAGCGCGTCGGGCTCCATCGCCGTCGAGGGCCTGCGGGCGCGGGTCGCCCGGGAGAGCCGCATCTACGTCGAGGGCGTGCACGACGCGTCCCTCGTCGAGAGGGTCTGGGGGCACGACCTGCGGGTGGAGGGCGTCGTCGTCGAGTACCTCGAAGGCGTCGACGACCTGCCCGCGATCGTCGCCGAGTTCGGGCCGGGGCCGGGACGGCGGCTCGGGGTGCTGGTGGACCATCTGGTCCCCGGGTCCAAGGAGAGCCGGATCGCGGCCCAGGTGTCCAGCCCGCAGGTGCTCGTCGCCGGGCACCCGTTCGTGGACATCTGGCAGGCGGTACGGCCCGCCGTGGTGGGCATCCCCGCGTGGCCGGTGGTCCCGCGTGGCGTGCCGTGGAAGGAGGGCGTGATCCAGGCCCTCGGCTGGCGGCTGGAGCCGGCGGACGCCTGGCGGCGCATCCTCGGTTCCGTCCGCACGTTCGCCGACCTCGAACCGGAGCTGCTGGGCCGGGTCGAGGAGCTGATCGACTTCGTGACGACCGAGGAGGAGACATGAGCGAGACCCCGTGGGACCGACGTCCCGACGACCAGCCGCGCGACCGGGAGTACGACTCTCCCAACGGGCGCCCCCCGGTGAACGGGTCCTACCGGGACGCCCCGCCGGGCCACAGGCGGCCCGATCACGACCCCCAGGGGTACGGCCGGGCCGGCCAGGGCTCCCAGGGGTACGGGCAATCCGGGCAGCCCGGGTACGGGCAGGCGGGGTACGACCAGCCCGCGTACGGACAGGCCGGGTACGACCAGCCCGCGTACGGACAGGCCGGGTACGACCAGCCCGCGTACGGGCAGGGCGGATATGAGCAGCCCGGCTACGGACAGGGCGGTTACGAGCAGCCCGGGTACGGACAGGGGGCATACGAGCAGCCCGGCTACGGGCAGGCGGGGTACGACCAGCCGGGGTACGGGCAGGGCGGGTACGACCAGCCCGGCTACGGACAGGCCGGGTACGGGCAACCGGGGTACGGGCAGCCCGGATACGGACCGGCGGGTCACGGGCAGCCGGGCTACGGGCAACCGGGCTACGGACAGCCCGGGTTCGGAAACGTGGCGTACGGGGCGCGGCATGTGCCCGGGAGGTACGGGCCCCGGCCCGGCACCGACGACACGACGCTGGCGATGCTGTCCCACCTGCTGGGCCTGCTGACCGCGTTCCTCGGCCCGCTGATCATCTACCTCGTCAAGAAGGACCAGTCGCCCTACGTCCGCGACCAGGCGGCCGAGGCGCTGAACTTCCAGATCACGCTGTTCATCGCCTACGTCGTGTGCTCCCTGCTGGCCTTCCTCGTCATCGGCTTCCTCCTGCTGCCGGTGGTGTGGATCGGCTCCCTGATCATGGCGATCATGGCCTCGGTGGCCGCCAACCGGGGAGAGAACTACCGCTACGCGATGAACATCCGCTTCGTCAGCTAGAGCGGGTCACGTCACGAACGCTCACCGGCCGGCCGCCGCACAAGGCGCCGGCTTCACCACACCCCGGTCCTGCCGCGCCGGCGCCTGGTAGGTGAGCGAGGCGGCACGCGCGTCCCGCACGGTCAGGTCAGGTCACGGATCAGGGCGTCGGCCAGAAGGCGGCCCTTGAGGGTGAGGACGGCGCGGCCGGAGGCGAACGGCCCGGTGGCCAGGAGGCCGTTCCCGAGGGCCTGGGCGACGGCCGTACGGGCGGACGGGGCGATCTCGGCGAGCGGGAAGCCCGAGTCGAGCCGCAGCTCCAGCATCAGCCGCTCCATCCGCCGGTCCTCCTCCGACAGCACCTCGCGGGCGTGGCCCGGTGACGATCCCGTGGCCAGGCGCGAGGCGTAGGCCGCAGGGTGCTTGACGTTCCACCAGCGGGTGCCGCCCACGTGGCCGTGCGCGCCCGGGCCGACGCCCCACCAGTCGCCGCCGGTCCAGTACAGCAGGTTGTGGCGGCACCGGGCCTCCTCGGAGGTGGCCCAGTTGGACACCTCGTACCAGGAGAACCCGGCCTCCGCGAGCATCGCGTCGGCGATGAGGTAGCGGTCGGCGGCGACGTCGTCGTCGGGCATCGGCAGCTCGCCCCTGCGGATCCGCGCGGCCAGCCGGGTGCCCTCCTCGACGATCAGCGAGTACGCCGACACGTGGTCGGGGCCGGCCTCGATCGCCGCCGCGAGGGACGCACGCCAGTCGTCGTCGTCCTCGCCGGGCGTGCTGTAGATCAGGTCCAGGTTGACGTGCGCGAACCCGGCCGCGTGCGCCTCGCGTACGGCCTCGGCGGGGCGGCCCGCGGTGTGGCGCCGGTCCAGGACGGTCAGGACGTGCTCCCTGGCGCTCTGCATGCCGAAGCTGACGCGGGTGAAGCCCCCCGCCAGGAGCCCTTCGAGGTAGGCCGGGTCGACCGACTCCGGGTTGGCCTCGGTGGTGACCTCGGCGCCCGGCGCGAGCCCGAACTCCTCGCCGATCGCGCGAAGGATCCTGGCCAGGTCCCCCGGGGGCAGCAGGGTCGGCGTGCCGCCGCCGAAGAACACGGTCTCCACCGGGAGCTCGGCGTCCCCGAGCACCCTGCGCGCCAGCCGGACCTCCTCGATCGCGGTCTCGGCGTAGTCGGCGCGGGAGGCGCCCGGGCCCAGCTCGGTGGCGGTGTAGGTGTTGAAGTCGCAGTACCCGCACCGGGTCACGCAGAACGGCACGTGGACGTAGAAGCCGAACGGCCGGTCGCCGAGGCCCTCGCGGGCGCTCGCGGGCAGCTCACCGGAGGCGGGCACGGCATCGCCGTCGAGAAGTACGGAAGGCACGCCCCCAGTCTGCCGCTCCCCCGCGGGTGCCCCGGCCCGCCGCGCGTCCGCTGTGCCCGCCCCCGCCCGCCGCGTTCGCCCGTGTCCGCCGCTTGGCGGCCGTGCGGCTCCCCGGCGGGCGGACGGGTTCGGGTCGTTACTTCTTGGCCTTCTCGGCGGCGGAGGCCTCGGTGGACAGGGCGGCGACGAAGGCCTCCTGGGGGACCTCGACCCGGCCGACCATCTTCATGCGCTTCTTGCCCTCCTTCTGCTTCTCCAGCAGCTTGCGCTTACGGCTGATGTCGCCGCCGTAGCACTTGGCGAGGACGTCCTTGCGGATGGCGCGGATGTTCTCGCGGGCGATCACGCGGGCGCCGATGGCGGCCTGGATCGGGACCTCGAACTGCTGCCTCGGAATGAGCTCCTTGAGCTTCTTGGCCATCTCCACGCCGTAGGCGTAGGCCTTCTCGCGGTGGACGATCGCGCTGAAGGCGTCGACGGCCTCGCCCTGGAGCAGGATGTCGACCTTGACCAGGTCGGCGTCCTGCTCGCCCGAGGGGTCGTAGTCGAGCGAGGCGTACCCCCGGGTCCGCGACTTGAGCTGGTCGAAGAAGTCGAAGATGATCTCGCCGAGCGGCAGCGTGTAGCGGATCTCGACACGGTCCTCGGAGAGGTAGTCCATGCCGAGCAGCGCGCCGCGCCGTCCCTGGCACAGCTCCATGATCGCGCCGATGTGGTCGGAGGGCGAGAGCAGCGTCGCCTTCACCATCGGCTCGTGGATCTCGGCGATCTTGCCGGACGGGAACTCCGAGGGGTTGGTGACGACGATCTCCTTGCCGTCCTCCATGACCACCCGGTAGATGACGTTGGGGGCCGTGGAGATCAGCGACAGGTTGAACTCGCGCTCCAGCCGCTCGCGGACGATCTCCATGTGCAGCAGGCCGAGGAACCCGCACCGGAAGCCGAACCCGAGCGCGGCGGAGGTCTCCGGCTCGTAAGCGAGCGCGGCGTCGTTCAGGCGCAGCTTGTCGAGGGCCTCGCGCAGCTCGGGGTAGTCGTCGCCGTCGATCGGGTAGAGGCCGGAGTACACCATCGGCCTCGGGTGGTCGTACCCGCCGAGCGCCGTGAGGGCCGGCTTGACCACCGAGGTGACCGTGTCGCCGACGCGCGCCTGGCGCACGTCCTTGACGCCGGTGATGAGGTAGCCCACCTCGCCCACGCCGAGCGACACCGACGGCACCGGATCGGGCGAGATGACGCCGATCTCCAGGGTCTCGTGCGTGGCGCCGGTGGACATCATGATCGTGCGCTCGCGCTTGGAGAGGTGCCCGTCGACGACCCGTACGTAGGTGACGACGCCCCGGTAGGTGTCGTACACCGAGTCGAAGATCAGCGCCCGCGCGGGCGCGTCGGCGTCCCCGACGGGGGCGGGCACGTTCTGGACGACGTGGTCGAGCAGCTCCTTGACCCCGACGCCGGTCTTGCCCGAGACCCGCAGCACGTCGGAGGGGGCGCAGCCGATGAGCCCCGCGATCTCCTCGGCGTACTTGTCCGGCTGCGCGGCGGGCAGGTCGATCTTGTTGAGCACCGGGATGATGTGCAGGTCGGCGCTCATCGCCAGGTAGAGGTTGGCGAGCGTCTGCGCCTCGATGCCCTGGGCGGCGTCCACGAGCAGGACCGCGCCCTCGCAGGCCTCCAGGGAGCGGGAGACCTCGTAGGTGAAGTCGACGTGGCCCGGTGTGTCGATCATGTTGAGCACGTGGCCGTCCCACGGCAGCCGGACCGCCTGCGACTTGATCGTGATGCCGCGCTCGCGCTCGATGTCCATGCGGTCGAGGTACTGCGCGCGCATTTGACGGCCTTCGACCACGCCGGTGAGCTGCAGCATCCGGTCGGCAAGCGTGGACTTGCCATGGTCGATGTGCGCGATGATGCAGAAGTTGCGGATCAACGCGGGGTCGGTCTGGCCAGGGTGGATGCGCACCGGGGTCCGTTTCGGCAGGTTTGACGATGATCAAAAGGACGATCAGGAGGCTGACAGGGCAGCCGCCGACCATGGTGACACGCCCGGATGGTCACCCGGGCAGCGTCACCTGGACAGCAGAGCAGCGCGGCGATTTGCGCCCTAATGCCACCCGGACGAGGTGTGCCACCTCGTCTCACCGGCGTGTCGGTGCCGCGCTCCGCCCCAGTTTACCGGGCACCAAGACCACCGGGCTCGTCGCTGCGCTAAGATACGGGTGCAGGCGTGTGCCATGGTCTCCGATTTGAGGGCGGACCTGGCATGTTGGTACTCTGTTGAACTGCGTGTGGCGCGCCCTCTCTGCCCGCGCGCCCCATCCAATCGACTTTCACCGAGGCTTCTTCGTGGCGAACATCAAGTCCCAGATCAAGCGCAACCGGCAGAACGAAAAAGCCCGGCTGCGTAACAAGGCAGTCAAGTCGTCCCTGAAGACGGCGGTCCGCAAGTTCCGCGAGGCCGCTGAGCAGGGCAACGTGGATGAGGCGGCGGTCCTCATGCGCGCCGCCGCGCGCCAGCTCGACAAGGCTGCGAGCAAGGGCGTCATCCACAAGAACCAGGCAGCGAACCGCAAGTCGGCGATCGCCAAGCGCGTCGCCACGCTCGAGCCCGCCAAGTAGGCTCAGGCTTCCACAACGCCGCGTACCGCGAGGGCGCGGCGTTTTGGCATGCCCGCCCCCAGAACACCCGGACCCGCTACATGCCCGGCCCCAGCACACCCGGACCCCGCTGAAGGCCCACGCCGGGCCCGGGGCCGGGCTCTCACGTTCCGTGAGAACCAGCGGCAAATGTCTCGATTTCAATATCACACGGTAATGTCCGGCGGGTCTCGGGTCCATCACCCTGGTTCCCGGCCTCTTCCTTCCCCCCGAACCGTCAATAAGGTGGGCAAAACGGGAGCTGGGGAGGCGGGTTCATGCGGGGGCGGACACCTCTGGTGCTGCGGCGTGCGTTCAGCGAGCCGCTGCTGCTGTTCGCCGCCTTCGGCTCGATCCTGCTGGCGACCACGACGCTGGTAGCGCTGACGATGTACGCCACCACCGTCGCCGGCGTCGGCGTGCGGCGCGCGATGGAGACGGCGTCGCTCCAGACCACCTCGACGACCGTGAGCGCCCCCGTCCAGCAGCGGACCTTCGCCGGCATCGAGAAGGCCGTCAGGAACCGCTTCGCCTCCCTGTCCGAGGCGGCCGGGACCGCGGGCGTCCCGTACGAGATCACGCTCAGCGGCCGGTCCGACTCCTACGCGCTGCCGGGCCAGGAACGGCTCCCGCACCCCGAGCTGACCCGGTTCGGCGTCTACGACGGCCTCGAACGGCAGGCGCGGCTCCTGAAGGGCACCTGGCCGAGCCCGAGGACCACCGGCACCGTCGAGGTCGCGCTGGGCCAGCAGGCCGCGCAGGCGATGCGCCTGACCCCCGGCCAGGAGTTCAGCATGGTGGGCCGCCTGGACCACAAGGCCATCAAGGCCAGGCTGACGGGGATCTTCCAGCTCAACGACCCCTTCGCCGACCGCTGGAGCCGCGAGGAGCTGCTGCGCAAGGGGGTGGAGCACGGCGGGTACACCACCCACGGCCCCCTGATGGTGCCGCGCGAGACCTTCCTCACCCGGTTCACCACCACCAGCGTCACGGTCACCTGGACCGCGGTGCCCGACCTGCGCAACCTCACCCAGGACCGGCTGCGGCCCTTCGCGTCCTCGATGGCGCAGATGGGCAAGGAGCTCAGCCGCGACTGCTCCGCGTGCACGACCTTCAGCCGGCTGCCGGACATGCTCACCCAGCTCGACCAGGCCGCGCTGGTCGCCAGGTCCACGATGCTGGTCCCCGTACTGCAACTGCTGCTGCTCGCCGCGTACGCGCTGGTCCTGACCGCGCGGCTGCTGGTCGACCACCGGCGGATGGAGGTGGCGCTGCTGCGCTCGCGGGGGGCGGGCAGCGTGCGGCTGGCGGTGCTGACCGGCACCGAGGCCCTGCTGGTGGCCATCCCGTGCGCGGTCATCGCCCCGTTCCTGGCTCCTTTGGTGCTGCGGCTGGTGAACGCGATCCCGTGGATCCGCGCGGCGGGGGTGCGCATCGCCCCCGAGCCCGGTGCCACCACGTTCGCGGTGTCCGGCGCGGTGGCCCTGGCCTGCGCCGTCCTGCTCATGCTGCCCGCGCTGCGCGGCGGGCGCCGCACGTACGTGGAGGAGCAGGCCGCGCGCGGCCGGGGCGACTCCCAGGGGCTACTGCAGCGGACGGGCGGCGACGTCGCGCTCCTGGTGGTGGCGGCGCTGGCCATCTGGCAGCTCCAGCACTACGGCGCCCCGGTCACCGCCACGTCAGGCGGCGACCTCGGCATCGACCCGCTGATCGTGACCGGCCCCGCGCTGGCGCTGCTCTGCGGGGGCATGCTCGGCCTGCGGCTCGTCCCGCGCGTCTCGCGGCTCGTCGAGCGGTACACCTCGCGGCGGCCGGGCCTCGCGCCCGCGCTGGGCGCCTGGCAGGTGAGCCGCAGGCCCACCCGGTACTCCGGGCCCGCGCTGCTGCTCACCATGGCCGTCGCCATCGGGGTCGTCTCCATGGCGACCTCGGCGACCTGGCGCACCTCGCAGGTGGACCAGGCCAGGCACCAGGCCGGCGCCGACCTGCGCGTGTCGGGCCCGGTGGAGACTCCCGAGCTCGGCCCGCTCGGCAGAGGGGGCACCTTCGCGGCCCTGCCCGGGGTCACCGCCGTCAGCCCGGTGTACAGGGGCACCGCCACCGTCTCGGAGAACGCCGGTACGCTCCTGGCCGCCGACATGGCCCAACTGGGCCCGATGCTGATGCTCCGGCCCGACCTGGCGGGCCACACGGCGGGCGCGCTGGCCGGCCGGCTCACCGCCGGACGGCCCGACATCCCCGTGGTCCCCCTGCCCGGCACGCCGAAGGCGCTCACCATGGACCTGCGGCTCCGCCTCGGCCAGCCGTCCCTGAGCGCCGCGTACACCTCCCTGGAGCTCCGGATGGTCCTCTCCGACTCCCTGGGGACGCAGTGGTCGATCCCGCTGACCCCGCCCCCCGCCGACGGGAAGCCGCATCGGGTCAGCGTGAACCTGTCCGCGCTCGCCGGGGTGTCGGGGCGGCTGAGCTACCCGCTCGGCATCCGGGGGTTCTTCGCCAGCGTCCCGCTCCCGCCGGTGGGGACCGCCCTGGAGCTGGCGACCGGCGCGGTCAGGACCGACACCGGCGCCGAGGTCACCATGCCCGGCGGCGTGCAGTGGGCGCACATCGCCCGGGGGACCGTCCACATCCCCGGCGAGGAGGTCACCACCGGCCCCGCGCTGTTCACCCTGACCGTCCCCGCGCCGGCGGGCACCTCCGCCGACGACCCGCTCGCCCCCGAGGACGTCGCCCTGGTCGCCGCGCCCGCCGGCGTTCAGAGCACCGACATGTTCCTGCCGTCCGACGGGCCGCCGGGAGGCGCGGCGCCCTCGACCCCGGCCGAGAAGGCGGCGATCTTCAAGCCGCTGCCCGTGGTGGTCACCGCGGACGTCGCGGCACGGGAGAAGCTCACCGAAGGCAAGTCCGGGGTGCTGACACTGGACGGCGAGCCGATCAGGGTGACCGTCGCCGGGATCATCCAGGCCATGCCCGGGACCTCGGCCGGCACCTCGGCCGTGCTCGCCGACCTGCCCAGCCTGCAGGCCCAGGACGTCGCGCTGGCCCGCGACCCGAGGGTCGCCGGTGAATGGTGGATGTCCGCACGCGACGGCGACCCCGCGCCCGCGGCCGCCGTGCTGAGCCGCCACCCCGAATGGGACCAGGTCGTCGTCGACCTCGGCTCACTGACCAAACGGCTGCGGGACGACCCGCTGGCCAGCGGGCTCCAGGGGGCGCTCATCCTCGGCTTCGTCGCGGCGCTGATCTTCGCGTTGCTCGGCTTCCTGGTCAACGCGGCCGTGGCGGCGCGCGAGCGCATCTCGGAGTTCGCGATCCTGCGCGCCCTCGGGGTCAGCTTCCGGCAGATCTTCGGCATGCTCGCCGTCGAGCAGGCGTTCCTGATCGGGCTGTCGCTGGTCGGCGGCACGCTGCTGGCCGTGGGCGTCGCGACGCTGGTCGTCCCGCACATCGTCCTGACCGGCCAGGCGGCGTCGGTGACCCCGGCCGTGCTCCTCGACGTGCCCTGGCCTGCCACGCTCGGGATGCTCGCGGGGATCGCGGTCCTGCTGTTCGCGATCATCGCCGGCCTCGCCCGCTCGCTGCGGCGGCACGGTCTCGGCCGCGCCCTGCGCATCGGGGAGGACCGATGAGCCGCACCGGCACCGTCCGATCGGCCCGCACCGGGGAGCACCGATGAACCCCTTTCTGCTGCTCCGGGTCCACCGGGGGGCGGCGACCCTGCTCGCGCTGCTGGCCCTGAGCGCGTCGCTGCTGGTCGCCGGGCTGCCCCGCGGGTTCGAGGCCTCCTACGACGCCGCACTGCACGACATCATGCGTGGCTCCCCCGCGAGCCTCACCGACGTGGTCGTGCGGTTGCAGCCGATGATGTTCCAGCAGAACCTCAAGTCCGAGGCGGAGTTCACCGGCAAGGACCGCATCTTCCGGGCCGGCCTGCCGCCCGCCCTGACCTCCGTGCTGGACACCGGGCCGGGCAACGACAGCCACTTCGCCGCCAAGACGTTCGGCACCCCGGTGGGCGGCCGCGTCAGCGGGCCCGACGCGCCCGCGGCGCAGTACGTCGAACTGGGCTGGCTCTCGGGGGTCGACAAGCGCGTGCGCTACGTCGCCGGCGGCCCGCCCGGACCGCCGGCCATCGTCAAGAGCGTGCCCGGCTACCCGAACCTGAAGGACGTCAAGCGGTTCGACATCGCCCTGGCCAAGAGCGCGTCGGACAAGATGAAGCTGCCCGTCGGCACCACCGTGGTGCTCGGCAACAGCCGCCCCGCGCTCGCGCGCGTCACCGGGCTGTTCGAACCGGTCGCCCCCGCGGACCGGTTCTGGGCGCACGAACTCAACTCCATCCAGATCACCGTCAGGCGCACCGACGCCGACACCGAAGAACAGCACGTCACCGCGCTGACCAGCGAGGCGTCCCTGCGGCAGCTCGACAACGACGCCCGGGACCTGAACTACAGCTGGGTCATCGCCGTCGACTCCGCCGCCGTGGACGCGCGCAACGCGCCCGCCGTCATCCAGGGCCTGACCGAGTTCCAGTCCTTCCTGACCCGGACGAACGCCGGCTCCATCACCAACTACCAGCAGGTCGCCGGGTTCGCCGGGTTCGATCTGGACACGGCACTCGGCCTGATCCTCGGCGACTTCCTGAAACGGCTCGCGACCGCCCAGGCGCTGCTGTTCCTCATCCTCGGCGGCCTGGTGGTCGTGGCGGCCGGCGTCCTCGCGCTGGCCGTGCAGCTCATGACCGAGCGCATGCGGTCCGCCCTGTCCCTGGCCCGAGCACGGGGCGCGTCCATCGAGGAACTCGTCCGGGCCGTGGTCGGCACGGTCGGGCTGGCCGCCGTCCCCGCCGTCCTCGCGGGCTACGGGCTGTCCTACCTGCTGCCCGGCCCCGTGACGCCGATCGTCCACATGGCCCCCCTCGTCATCACGCTGATCACGCTGGCGTACGCCGGCGGCCGGGTCGCCGTCGTCCACCGCAAACCGCTCCAGGAACGCCGCGACGACATCGCGGCCCGGCGGCCGTCCCCCCGCAGGATGACGCTGGAGATCCTGGTCGTCGCGATCGCGCTGGGCGGCGCCTACCTGCTCCGTGACCGGGGGCTCACCACCGGCGTCGCCGCCCTGGGGGCCGACCCGTTCCTGATGATGGTCCCCGCCGCGCTGACGGTGGCCGTCGCGCTGATCACCCTGCGCTGCTACCCGTACCCGCTGCGGCTGATCGTGTGGCTCGCCGCCCGGGCACGGCCCGCCGTGCCGTTCGTCGGGCTGACGCTGGCGGCCCGCGCCCGGTCGGTCACCGCGCTGCCGGTGCTGATCCTGCTGCCCGCGCTGGCCGTCTCGGTGTACGGGTCCGTCGTCGGAGCGACCCTGGACTCCACGCAGCGCCGTGCCGCCTGGATGGCCACCGGGGCCGACGCGCGCGTGGACCGGGGGGCGGAACTGCCGGCCGACGTCATCGAGAGGATCCGCCACGTACCGGGCGTCCGCACCGTCGTGCCCGCGGACCGGGGCGTCCTGCAGATCGGCTGGGGCGGCAAGACCGCGATCGGCTTCGCCGTCGACCTCGACGCCTACCGCCGGATCGTCGCCGACACCCCGCTCGCCGTGCCGCCCGCCGCGCCCGACGTGCCCCCTCCCGCGGTCCCCGTCCTGGTCTCCCCCGACCTGGCGGGCCTCACCTCCTTCGAGGTCGGCTGGCACGTCCGCATGAACCTCGTCAAGCGCGGCGTCATCACCGGAGGGCTGGCCGGCCTCTCCTTCGCCGAGAACAACCTGATCGTGATGCCGTACGACGCGTCCAAGCGGGCCGGGGCGCGGCCGTACACCAACACGCTGCTCATCGAGGGCGACGGCATCGACGGGGCCGCGCTGCGGGCGGCGGCGGGCAACCGGCCCGACATCCTGGTCTCCACCTTCGACGAGGCCCTCGCGAAGGTGGACAAGTCACCGCTCACCTCCACCATCACCAGCAGCTTCGTGGTCGTGACCATCGCGCTGGCCGTGTACGCGCTGCTCACCGTCATCATCGCCCTGGTCGTCGGCGCCGCCGAGCGCGCGCGGGCGCTGTCGTTCCTGCGCACCCTCGGGCTGTCGGAACGGCAGGCGGCGAGCCTCACCGTGCTGGAGATCACCCCTCTGATCGTCCTCACCGCCTGCGCGGGGCTCCTGCTCGGCCTGGCACTGCCGCCGACGCTCGGCCCCGGCCTGGACCTGGGCATCTACGCGGGCGACCTGTCCATCCAGGCGTACGAACTCAGCCTCACCACGCCGATCCTGCTCGCCGCGGGCCTCGCCGCCGTCGCCGTGGCCGGGGCGTTCCTCCATGCCGTGATCGGCCGCAACCGGTCACTCGGCTCCATCCTCCGAGTGGGTGAGTGAAATGGCCACACCGACCGAGTCCCGAGCAGGTGAATGAGTTGGACACCCCGGCCGATCTGGGCACGCCTACCCTGTCCGAACTGGAGGCCGAGGCCGTGCACACGCGGCCCGCCTTCGGCGAGCACGCGCACATCCTGTGCGACAACCTCGTGCGCATCTACAAGACCGAAGGCGTCGAGGTCGTCGCGCTCCAGGGCCTCGACCTGCTCATCGAGGAGGGCGAGCTGATCGCCATCGTCGGCGCCTCGGGCTCGGGCAAGTCGACCCTGCTCAACGTGCTGTCCGGCCTGGACGTCCCGACGGCGGGCCTCGCCCGGGTCGCCGGGACCGACCTGCTGAGCATGACGGGCAAGGACCGGCTGCGCTACCGCCGCGAGATCGTCGGCTTCATCTGGCAGCAGACCGCCCGCAACCTGCTGCCGTACCTCACCGCCAGGGAGAACGTGAAACTGCCGTCGCGGCTCGCCGGCAAGAGGGCGCGCACCGCGCACGCCGACGAACTGCTCGACCTGCTCGGCATCGGCTACTGCGCCGACCGCAGGCCCGGCGAACTGTCCGGCGGAGAGCAGCAGCGCGTCGCCATCGCCGTCGCCCTGTCCAACTCGCCCGAGGTCATCCTCGCCGACGAACCGACCGGCGAACTGGACAGCGAGAGCTCCGAACAGGTCTTCGCCGCGCTGCGCCAGGCCAACAGGGAGCTCGGGGTCACCGCCGTGGTGGTCACCCACGACGCGCTCGTGTCGGAGCACGTCGACCGCACCGTGGGCATCCGCGACGGGCGCACCAGCAGCGAGACGCTCCGCCGTGCGTCCTCGGACGGGGAGATCATCGCCGAGGAGTACGCCGTCCTGGACCGCGTGGGCCGGCTACAGCTTCCCAGGGACTTCACCAACGCGCTGGACATGGAACGCCGGGTACGGCTGGAACTCGAGCGCGACCACATCGGCGTATGGCCGGACAAACCCCGACCGGAGGGCGCGGAGTGAAGCAGCAGGTGACCGACAACGGGACCGAGCGCGCGCCCGGCGAGGGAGGGCCGCTGGTCACCGTCGACGGGCTGCGCAAGGTGTACAGGACCGGCCCCAAAGAGGTCGTCGCCCTCCACGACGTGTCCTTCGCGGCGTACCCGGGCGAACTGATCGCGGTCCGAGGGCGGTCCGGCTCGGGCAAGACGACGCTGCTCAACCTGGTCGGCGGCCTCGATCGGCCCGATGGCGGGCACGTCGTCGTCGCCGGGCACCCCGTCACCGAAATGCCGGAAACGGCGCTGCTGGAGCTCCGGCGGGACGTCATCGGGTTCATCTTCCAGTCGTTCGGGCTGGTCCCGGTGCTGTCGGCGGCGGAGAACGTCGGCATTCCGCTGCGCCTGGCGCGCACGCCCGTCGCCGAACGCGAAGAACGCGTCTCGATGCTGCTGTCGATGGTCGGGCTCGAAAAGCACGCCAACCAGCGGCCGTACGAGCTGTCCGGCGGGCAGCAGCAGCGCGTCGCGGTGGCCCGCGCCCTCGCCAACCGTCCCCGGCTCCTGGTAGCCGACGAACCGACCGGGCAGCTGGACTCGCAGACCGGGCGGCAGATCATGCAACTCCTGCGCGCGGTGGTCCGCAGCGAGGGCGTCACAGCCCTGGTCGCCACCCACGACCCCAGCCTCATCACCCTCGCCGACCGCGTCCTAGAACTCCACGACGGCACCTTCCTCCCCCCACCCACCCCCTAACCCGCCCTTCCCTGACCACCCCTCCCTGACCCACCCCTCCCTGACCGCCCGCAGCCTCTCCCCGCCCGCGGGCTCTCCCCGCCCCGCGGGCTCTCCCCGCCCCGCGGG
>NZ_JANZYP010000129.1 GCF_025506355.1 Sphaerisporangium corydalis | reverse complement strand
GACCCGGATGCACCTCATTATGGGCGACACACCGCAGCAGACCCCCATCCCGCAGACACTCACCGCTTAACCTGCAGAACAGGATCACACGAAGGTCAACTCATACACCACTTCGCTGGACGTGACCCTGGCTGCGGGTGGCCATGATCGCCGATCAACGTAAAAGACCAGGTCGGAGGCTAGATGGCCGGGCCTAGAGGGCGCGCCCTGCAGGATTCGAACCTGCGACCGTCGGATTAGAAGTCCGATGCTCTATCCGGCTGAGCTAAGGGCGCTCTCGCATAATTGTGCATGATCCGTCGAGCGGGCGTGCACCGGTTTGGTGGTGCGGGCGGTCGGCGGGATCCCTCTACGGGAGTCTATGGCCCGGTAGGGGTGGGGTGGGAGATCAGGGCGTGGTGGCAGGGGAGAGGGAGGTCAGGGGTGCCTCGGAGGGATGGTTACGCGCGAGTGGCCCGACCGCACCGTGGAGAGAGTGGGGCGGACGACCGTACCGACCGTGGAGAGAGTGGGATGGACGACCGTACCGACCGTGGGGAGAGTGGGGCGGACGACCGTACCGACCGTGGGGAGAGTGGGGCGGACGGCCGGGGCTGCCGTAGCGAGGGAGGTCAGGGGGTGCCGCGGAGGGGGAGGTTGGCTTTTTGGTAGATGGCGTCGATCACGGTCATGTTGGCGATCGAGTCTTGGGGTGGGGTCAGCGTTGGGGTGCCGTGCTGGACGGCGGCGGTGAAGGCGCGGAGTTGGTAGTTGTACGTGGGCTCGCCGGGGACGCGTTCGCGGCGGCGCATTCCGGACGCGGTGACGGTGCGGCGGCGCATTCCGGACGCGGTGACGGTGCGGCGGCGCATTCCGAATACGGTGACGGTGCGGCGCATTTCGGACGCGGTGATGGTGCGGCGCATTCCGGGCAGGGTGA
Organism: Sphaerisporangium corydalis; assembly: GCF_025506355.1. GTDB lineage: Bacteria > Actinomycetota > Actinomycetes > Streptosporangiales > Streptosporangiaceae > Sphaerisporangium > Sphaerisporangium corydalis. Next base: position 5,522 of record NZ_JANZYP010000129.1, on the reverse strand, counting down.
CGGTGAGGCGGTTGAAGAGCTGTGGGGCGGCGTAGTTGGTGATGCGCAGGGTGCCCCGGTCGCCCTCGACGCGGGCGGCGATCTTGAACAGGTCTCCCGACCACATCGAGGCGTGGACGCGGCCCGTGGCGCCTGTGGGGAAGCGGAGGTCGGCGGCCATGGCCCGGTCGACCCCCGGGGAGCGCAGCAGGGCGGCCGCGGCGAGGACGGACGGTTCGCCGGGGCCCAGTGTGCGCAGGCAGTGGACCGCGTAGCAGCCCGCGTCCATCAGGGAGCCGCCGCCGAGTTTCAGCGAGTAGCGGATGTCGGAGAATCGGGGGAGCGGGAAGCACATCCAGGTCTCGACGTGCCGTACCTCACCGAGCTCGGTGCGCACGATCTCCAGGGCGCGTTCCATCAGCGGGTGGTACCGGTAGTGGAACGCCTCCATCACGACGAGGCCGGAAGTCGCGGCGGCGTCGGCGACGGTCCTGGCCTCGGCCGCGTTGGAGGTGAAGGGCTTCTCGCACAGGACGTGCTTGCCGGCTTCGAGCGCGCGCAGCGTCCACTCTGCGTGCAGCGCGTTCGGCAGCGGGTTGTAGACGGCGTCGAGGGTGGGGTCGGCGAGCAGGTCCTCGTAGCTCGTGTGCACCACGGGGATGCCGTGCTTGGCGGCGAAGGCCTCCGCGCGTGAGGGGTCCCGGGCGGCGACGGCGGTCACCTGCACACCGTCCACGGCCCGGGCCGGCCTGATGAGTGCGGAGGGGGTGATCCGGGCTGCTCCGAGAGTCCCGATTCTCATGATCACATGATGTCAGAAAAGGCCGGGATCGGGGCGTCGGCGGCCGCACCCCCTACCTGGGCCCCAGCGGCGTGGGGCTTCTCGTGGGTGTGTGGCCTGGGAGTCGGGGGCGGACTAAAGTTTTACGTCATGTTCGTCAGTACTGCTTCGCCGGAAATCACCCTTCGCGGGGGTGATGTGACGGAGGGGGTCGTGCGCGTCGGTGACACCGTTCGGCGCCCGATGCGCCCGTCCAGCCCTGCCGTGCACGCACTGCTCAGCCACCTTGAGGCGGTGGGCTTCGACGGCGCGCCGCGCGTGCTCGGTGTGGACGAGCGGGGCAGGCAGATCCTGACGTACGTGTCCGGCCAGGCCGCGATCCGCCCCCTCCACCCGTACGCGGTCGGCGAGGAGGCGCTCGCCGGCCTCGCCGCTCTGGTCCGCCGGTTCCATGACGCCACGGAGAGCTTCGTGCCGCCGCCGGACGCGGTGTGGGAGGAAGGGTCCATGGAGGACGCCGCCCCCGAGCTGGTCGGTCATTGCGATATCACTCCGGAGAACGTGATTTTTCGGGGCAAGAAGCCCTGGGCGCTGATCGACTTCGACATGGCCCGCCCGACGACCCGGCTGTTCGACATCGTGACCGCCCTGCGCCACTGGGCTCCGATCGCGGACCCGATCGACCGCGACCCCCTGCAGTGCCATCTCGACGTCGGCGCGCGGCTCCGGCTGTTCTGCGACGCGTACGGCCTCCCGGCGCGCGACCGGCGCAGGATCCTGGAGCTGAGCAGGCTCCGGTTCGACCGCTCGTACGTCGCGATGCGGTCCCGGGCCGTGACGGACGGCGGGGGGTGGGCGCGCATGTGGGAAGGCGGCGCGGGCGAACGTATCCGCAGGGCCGCCGCCTGGCTGGACGCCCACTGGGACGAGCTGGACGCCCACCTCCGCTAGCGTTCTCGCCTGTCCGTTTGAACCGCCGGTGACCGGGTGGCCCGTCCGCCTGGCCCCTTGTCCAGAGAGTTCGAAAGATCACACGCACCGAGAAGTTCGCAGTCGCAATCCGTTCCCGGCGTACCACGAGGCCGTACCGGCGTGCCCCCTTGATGAGCGATCGGGCTCTCGGGTTGCTCGCGGGGGTGGCTTTGGACGCGGTTTTTGCAGATCCGCGTAATAGTGGCCATCCGGTCGCGGTGTTCGGGCGGGCGGCTGGGGCCGTTGAGCGGCGGTTGTACGGGCGGACTCGGGCGCGGGGTGTGGTTCACGTGGGGGTGTGCGTGGGCGGGGCACTGGGGCTCGGGGTGGCGGCCGAGCGGCTGGGGCGGCGGTGGCGGCCGGTCGGGGTGGCGGTGACAGCGGTGGCTACCTGGGCGGTGCTCGGTGGTACGACGCTCGGGCGGGAGGGCGCCTACATGGCCGGGGCGCTGGAATCGGGCGATCTGGCCGCCGCGCGTGCGAGGCTGCCGCATCTGTGCGGGCGCGACCCGTCCGGCCTGTCCGAGGACGAGCTGGCCCGGGCGACCGTCGAGTCGATCGCCGAGAACACCTCGGACGCCGTCGTCGCCCCGCTGGCCTGGGGCGCGGTGGCGGGGGTGCCGGGGCTGCTGGCCTACCGGGCGATCAACACGCTGGACGCGATGGTCGGTCACCGTTCGGATCGGTACGAGAGGTTCGGGTGGGCCGCCGCCCGGTTGGACGATGTGGCGAACTATGTTCCCGCCCGGGTCACCGGGGTCCTGGCCTGCGTGCTTGCGCCGCTCGTCGGCGGGACGGCCGGCGAGGCGGCGGCCATGCTGCGGCGGGACGGCCACCGGCATCCGAGCCCCAACTCGGGACGGTGCGAGGCGGCCTTCGCGGGGGCGCTGGGGGTGCGGCTGGGGGGCAGGAACAATTACGGCGGCCGGGTTGAGTACCGTCCTGAGCTCGGCGACGGACGGCGGCCGGTCGTGGGGGACATTTCGCGATCTGTACGGCTGGCGCGGGCCGTGAACCTGTCAGCCGCCGGGCTGGCCGCCGCCTCCGCCTGGGCTTGGGCCCTGCACATGCGACGTCGCCGCGGTTAGCCCAGTGCCGAGAGCTGCACACGCGACATCGCCGCGGTTAGCCCAGCGCCCAGAGACGCTCACCGGTACGGCCGCCGCGCAGGGGCTGCTTTCCCGCAATCGGTGTGTAACGCGGGTTTCTTCGTGTGGGGTCACATCTACCGCTCCGCGCTATGCCCAACCGAGGGGCCGAGAGCTTCGGCGCCCGCCCACGCGATCATGCTCTACGTCCCGCTGACCCTGCCTCGACATCCTTCTCGGTGGCGACGGCGGAGGTGGAGAGGAGCGTCGCGGCGGCGAGGCCGCCCCAGAGTGCGGCCGGGCCGTGGGGCGCGAGAGCGGTGATGATCGCCGGGGAGGCGGCGAGGCCGAAGCCTGTGGAGAGCTGGAAGCGGGCCAGGGCGCGTCCCAGGAGATGCGCCGGGGCGAGGGCGGTGACGAGCGCGGTGGCGCTGCCCGCGTAGATGATCTCGCCGAGGGTGCAGACCACGGACACCGCGGCGACGGCCGGGGCACCCCAGCCGTGTCCCAGGGAGGTGGCCGCGAGGAAGCCGAGGTAGGACGCGGTGAGCACCACGCCGGCGAGAACCAGCACGGACCGGCGGGGAAAGCGGGACAGCAGGACGGTGACCGGAACCTGCAGGGTGACCACCAGCACCGTGTTGGCCACGAAGATGGCCGCCGACCACACCGGGGAGGCGTGCAACTGTGTCACCAGGACCAGGGGGAGCGCGACCTCGAAGAGGTTCAGGCAGAAGACGTAGATCACGTTGGCGGCCAGCAGCGCGCGCATCCGGGGTGCGGGCCCGCCGGCCCTGTCCTTGGTCGCGGCGGCGACCGGATGGGCGTGCACGTGGACCGACCACGCCAAGGCCGCCGCGGCGAGATAGGCGAACCCGGTGACGGCCGCCAGCGCCTGCAATGCGGTGCTGCCGCCCGCCAGGCACGCGGTGGCGAGGAGCGCACCAACGCCCAGGCCGGCGTTGCGCAGGGCGCGGCCTCCCGCGAGGGCGGCGTCGCGTTCACGGCCGTGGGCGACCGTGGACACGAGAGCGGCGTGGGCGGCCGGCCATGCCTGGTTGCCGATGCCGAGGAAGAGCGCCGCCGTCGCGAACAGCCAGACGTGCCCCGTCGGGGCGGCCAGCAGCAGCGCCACGCCCAGCACCCGCACCAGCATCGACGCCGCCACGACCGTGCTGCGTGCGCCCCGGTCCAGCCATCGGCCCACCGCGGGCATGCACCCCAGACCCACGACGGCGCCGGCCGTCATGGCGATGCCGGTGGCCGACGCGGACAGCCTCAGCACGGTCACCCCGTAGAGCAGCAGAAAGGGCCGCAGCATGCCGGTGCCGAGCGCGTCCACGGCCAGGGCGACGGCATAGCGGGGGCCTCCGGAGGCACGGACGAGGCCGCGCGGCTGGATCTTGGTGATGGTTGCCATGGCGTCAACGATGCGTTCGGCCGCCGGGTCTGCCGCGTCGGTTGACGAACACCGTCAACCGACGCGGTCGCCGGCCATCCGACCAGCGAGAATGAGGGCATGACGTTGAGGATCGACATCAGCGGCCTGCCGTCGGGGCGACTGCGGTTCGCTGCCTCCCCGCTCGCCGAGCTGACCGCGATGCTGCACGTGCTGGCCGAACCCGGGCATCACCCGCAGCTCGCCGGCTGGGCCGGGGACGTCTGGGCCGGGCTGCGGCCGGAGCTGGCCGAGCGGCTCAGGGAGGCGGAGTTCCTCTGGCGTTCCTCACGGGCCGACTTCCTGGTCCCCGCTCGTCCCCGGCTCACCCTCGCCGAGGAACTGGACGACGTGGACCGGATCGACGACGAAACCTATGTGAGCGCCGCGCTCATCACCACGTGCGGCAGCAACCGGGTCCACTTCGGCGCGCCGTCACCGCTCGCCGACGCGACGGCGCGCGAGCGGGCCCTGGACCTCGCCCAGGCGCGCGGCGCGCTCCAAGAGGCCTTCGCGGAACGGCTGCTCGCCGACCCGGCCGCCGTGCGGGCGCGGGTGCGTCACACCCTCGAACAGTGCGCCGAGGCCTTCTTCGACGCCGCCTGGACGGGTGTCGCCGTGCGACTCGCCACCGACCTGCGCCTGAAGAACGACCTGCTGAAGCGCCAGGGCATCGAGGCGGCACTCGCGTCGGTCTCCGGCGCCGTCACCCTGGCGCCGGACGGCAACCGCATCATCGTGGACAAGCTGCAGGACAATTCGACCACCGCCCACGGCACCGGCGTCACCTTCCTCCCCAGCGTCTTCGGCCGCCCGCACCTGGTGGCGGTCCACGCGCCCGGATGGCAGCCGGTGGTGCAGTACCCCGTTGCCGAGCCGAGTCCATCGGAGCCGGTATCGCTGGAAACGGTCACGCTACGGCTGGAGGCACTCGCGCATCCGGTACGGCTGCGGCTGCTGCGCACCCTCGCCCGCGGCCCGCACACCACCGGTGAGCTGGCCAACGCCTGGGAACTCTCAGCCCCGGAGGTCTCCCGCCACCTCGCTGTCCTGCGCCGCGCGGGCCTGCTCACGGCCCGGCGGCAGGGCCGTTACGTCCGTTACACCGTGAATCTGCCCGATCTGACGGCGCTGGGCGCCGACCTGCTGACGGCCGTACTGCGCTGAGTGGCTTCGGTCCGCCATAACGCGGGCGACCGCCACCTTCGCGACGATGATCGGGGGGACGGCAGGGCCGCAGGGGGGGTCGGGTAGGGCGGTTGTG
>NZ_JANZYP010000128.1 GCF_025506355.1 Sphaerisporangium corydalis | reverse complement strand
CGGCCTGGCCTCCGTAGTCGCTCTCTTTCTCACCTTCGATGCCGGCCTGCCCTCGGGTGCGATCGAACGCGGCTCCGTCTACACCATCGTCATCTGGCAACTCGCCGTCGCCGCCGCGCTCCTGCGCAGCCGGGGCAACTCTCGCGCACCCCGCGACGCCGCGACCGGTGCATCCACGAGCACGGCCTCCACAAGCAACTGAGCCGCCAGTCCACCATCCGGGTCGCCCTTCGGATACTTACAGCGCCTCTGACCTGTACGCCGGAAATCCGCCATGAGGTGTGGCTGACCGGCGGGCCGAGGCGTGCCGGGAGCGGGCGGAGCTGTACAGCCAGCTTGGTGGCGAACTCGTCTTCGGTGATCCCTCACCGGCATAGCCCGGCGTGCGGTCGAACTCCGCATGCCGTAGGCGGGAGCCCTGCCTGGCAGGCGAGCAGGAAAACTGGTCGCCGACGTGTTGTGGACGCAACGGTCGCCCGAGTTCGGCGGTGAAGACGCAACCGCTGTCTCCGCTGTTGTAGCGGTGCAGGAGGTCTCGGAGGTCTCCGAGGGATCGGTGCGCGTCATTGCTGGCGTAGGGCCGTAGGTGGCCCACTCCTCCACCAGGCGCCCGACGGCATCGAATCGATTCGTTTAACTGTGAGAGTTCGACACAGGTCTGGATGGTCCTGAGCATGCCGATTCGATCTTGGACCCGTGTTCGAGGCGTCCAACGCAGCCTGAAAATTACATGACGTCTAGGACCACGTGATCTCATCGGGCGTGATGGGAGCCAGACGGCCGAAGTGATCCGATCTCTGGGAACCCTGAGCATTGACGGGTGGGAGCCTGGGCCTTATGTGTGATGTCCGGCCATGCCGTCGAACCGATACGACGATCCCATAACGAGGAGACAGGATGCCCCCCTCAAGCCGTCGGCTTTCGCCGACGAACGGCGACGGCCTGAACGGCCGGGCGGTGGCGCCCGCGGAGGGGCGGCCGGATCCGGGAAGTGCCTCACAAACGGGATTCACCCGAAAGGACTACCGATGAAGCGGAGCGACCCCTCCTCCCGTCCTCGACGTACGGCGAGCAGGTGGCCGGCTGCGGTGGCGGCCCTGCTGGTCGCGACGATCGGAGCTCAGCCGGCTGTCGCGGCACAGCGGTCCGCGCCGTCGGAGTCCACCGCGACCGAGTCCACCGCGACGGCCGCCGCCGCTGGGGACATCGATGGATTCACCGCGGGCAATGCCGCGGTCGCTTCGGTCGATCTCGCCGGGACGTGGAGTTTCACGCCGGCGGGCCGGTCGACGACCTCGATCAAGGTGCCCGGAGGTGGCTGGTACAAGCAGGGGTTCACCGATGTGTCCCAGGCGGTGTACTCGCGTACGGTGACGGTGCCGGACTCGGGGCAGCCGCAGTCGGCGTGGATCGAGTTCGGCGCCGTGAACCACCAGGCGACGTTGTCGGTGGACGGCCGGGTGGTCGCGACGCAGACCACGGCCTTCACTCCCTCGAAGTTCGACATCAGCGCCTACGCCGCCCCGGGCACCACTCATACGATCAGCGTCGACGTGAAGGGCCGCGGCGCGTTGAAGGCATCCAACGGCCGGTACCTGGTGCCCGACGCCGCCGAGTGGTCCGAGGCGGTCCCCCAGGGGATCTACCGTTCGGCGTTCCTGCGGGTGTACCCGGCGGTGTACGTCAGCGACACATTCGTGCGTACGTCGGTGGCGAACAAGACGTTGAGCTACGACGTGTCGGTGCGTAACACGTCGGGCAGTTCCCGGTCGGTGACGTTGACCGGGTCGCTGTCGTCTGACAACGGAACGGCTTTCAGCTACCCGGCACTGCCCAGCCGTACGGTCACCGTGGCGGCCCACTCGACCGGGACCGTGACCGTCGGGGCGGTCGCATGGAACCTCGACAGCACCTCGTACTGGTGGCCCAACGTGCCGTACCACTCGGGATACCGGGCCCAGCTGCACCGGCTGACGGTGCATGCCGCCACCGATGACGGGCACACCAGCGACGCCACGTACCGGTTCGGGTTCCGGGAGGCCACCCAGAACGGCGAGTACTACTACCTCAACGGCGTGCGCGTGAACTTCCGCGGCGACAACCTTCAGGGTGCCGACTACGACCGGATCAACAAAGGCGGCAAGGGCGACGCCTTCGACACCCTGCCCGGATTCCTTCCGCCTTCGTCGGGCAACGGCGGCTGGCCGCAGGCCGTGGACAACTACCAGCGGCTGAACTACAACGTGGTGCGCGTTCACCAGGAGCCGGCCAGCCCGTACATGTTGGATGTCGCCGACGAGATGGGTCTGATGATCATCGACGAGGTCGCGATCCGCGGCTCCCAGTCCGGGCAGGATTGGATCACCGGGCACGACAACATGGTCAACCACGCCCGTGCGCTGGTCCTGCGCGACCGCAACCACCCCGCGGTCATCCGCTGGAGTCAGAACAACGAGCCGAACCAGAGCGGCCAGGATTCCGAACAGTTCGAGAAGGACCTGTACGCGGCGATGAACGGCGCCGACGGCACCCGGCCGATCATTGCCGAGCTGGGCGTCGGCGCGAATCTCAACGCGTATCCCGGGATGACGTACGCCAACTTCGCGGTGATCTCGCACTACGTCGACGGCTTCGGCAGGTACGGGGAGGGCCTGATCACCGTGAATGGGCGGCCCGACGGCGAGGGCGAGTACATCTGGCCGGCATGCAACACCAAGCAGGGCTTCGAGTGGTTCGCCACGGCAACTCTGGCCAAGCGCGGCAAGAACGCCACCGACCTGCGTCCGTACACGCTGCTGTCCGCGTGGGCCGGTTTCGTGCCCGGCGTGCGTTCCACCGACTTCACCCCGGAGGAGGGCGGTCATCCGCTCTACGGCGCGGACAACCTCCCGGACCCCTGGAGCAACCCGCAGATCCAGCGGGTGCAGGCGGCGTTCAACCCGGTGGCAGCGGTCGACCTCCCGTACTGGTCCGCCTCCGGCGCCTCGGACTCCAACGGCACCTTCCCTCTGCCGCAGGCCGTGCCCACCTACGCCCGCAACGCCACGGTCACCCGCAACATCACCGTCTTCAACGACGACCTCGCCGACACATCGGTGGGCTTCACCTGGACGGCGCGGCTCGACGCGCCGGACGGCGCGGTCGTCGCGTCCGGAAGCACGACCCTGACCGTCCCGCTCGGCTCGCGGGTCACCCAGCCGGTGTCCTTCACCACCCCGGCCACCGGCAACCGCGTGTACCTGCAACTGTCGACCACGAAGTCCGGTAGCCCCGTCTTCACCGACGCGGTGGAGTACTTCAACCTCGGAAGCGGCGGAAGCGGACCCGCACCGGGCACCTACCGCATCGTCAACCGCAACAGCGGCAAGCCGCTCGCTGTCGCGGGCGACTCCACCGCGGACGGTGCCAAGGTGGTCCAGCAGAGCGGCACCGCCACCTGGACCATCGCCACGACCTCCGACGGCTCCTACACCCTCAAGTACGTCCCGAGTGGAAAGATGCTCGACGTCAACGCCGGCAGCAGCACGGCCGGGCTGCAACTGCAGCAGTGGACGGCCAACGGCGGCACCAACCAGATGTGGTACCTGCGATCCACCGGCAACGGCTACTACACCATCGCCAGCCACGACAGCGGACTGGTGGCGGACGTCTCCGGTGCGGCGACGAGCGACGGGGCGCAGGTCGTGCAGTGGGCCGCCAACGGCGGGGCCAACCAGCAGTGGCAACTGAACGGGACCTGACCGGACGACCCGGTTCTCGCCCGCTGCGCTCCTGGAAGACCAGCTCGCCGAAGCCCAGCGCATCAACACCGAACTCCGACACCACCGCGACCGCCACCAGCCCGACACCGCGAGCCGAATCTCGGCCTGACCGGCGCCCTCACCCGCGAGCCCGCCTGCTGCGGGGGCAGCCTGGGAGCAGGTCCGGCCCCGCGTGCTGACCTCCCTGGAACAGGAGATCGAACCGGCCGGGCACCTGGCCGAGCTGGCGGAGCATTGGAGGGCGCCTACACGCGGGTGCTGGACGGGCTGGGCAGCAACACCGCGATGCACTTCGTCGGCGGACGGCTGCAGCGGCTCGGCGCGCCAGCCGAGCCGCCGCTGATGAAGCAGCCGCGCCCCTGAAAGGGGCAGGTCGGGTTCGTCGGCCCCGCGGGGAAGGCGTTTCGCCGTGCGCCGCAGTAGCCGACGGCGCACCGACGACTCACTCCGGCTCGTCGACGACCTGGGTACGGAGTAATGACGTGAGCTCGCTTACGGCCGGCGGCAGGCCGCCGGATCCCGACGGTGCCGACATCTGACCGGGGCGCCGTACAGGTTCGCTGCTCAGCCCGGCCGTCGTTCGGTCACCAGGGGGCGGGCGTGTACGTCTGGGCTGGCCGCAGGTGGCCACAGCGGAGGCTCTGGCAGCCGAAGTCGCATGGCGCGTACGTGAACGGGGCGAGCGAGTCGGCCTGTTGGTAAGGCTGGCCCCGCCAGCCGCCATCTGCTGCGTTTCTGAAGGTGGAAAGGGCAAGGCATGGTCAGTGACCCTCAGGAAGCAGGAAGGCAAGCACGTCGCGACGGAGTGTGCTGGTGTCGTGGGCCTCGGCCCCATGTTGACGATCCCCGTGCAAGGCGGGTGACGTCCATGAGGGCGTCTGCCGGTCCTCAGACTCCCGCGACGCAGAAGAGGTTCAGGGCCGGGTTGCGTCCGCAGGGACATGTTGGTCGCGCGGATCGGGCGCATCACCGGCTGGCGGGGCGCCTGGCGGCGATGCCGTCGAGCAGGCAGTCCAGGCCAAGGTCGAACCGTTCGTCCGCGGTGATGGCGGGCATGTCCTCGAGCCAGGACTCGAGTGAGTCGTCGGCCATCTCGCCCGCGTAGGCCTGCAGCTCTTGGGTCGCGCCGATGCCGAACCGCTCGAGCATGGCGATCTCCCTGCTGACGCTCATCGCGGTGCCGGTCACGTAGTTGTCCAGGAGCGAGACGTAGGTGAGGGCAGGGGTGAATCCGGCCTTGTCGAGTGCTGCCAGCATGAAGGCGGCTCGGCGCAAGGTGTGGGGGCCGAACGGCGGGCGGCTGTCGACCAGTTCGGCGTACCAGCGGTGCCGGCCGATCATCCACCAGAGGCTGGACGCGACGCCGCGCAGGTCGGCGTGCCAGTCGTCGCTCGGTTCGGCCGGTAGGTCGACCTCGGCCGACACCTCGTCGAGCATCAGGTCGATCAGGCCGTCCTTGTTGAGGACGTAGCGGTACAGCGACATCGGGGTCGACACGCCGAGCGCGTCGGCGACGGCGCGCATGGTCAGCCCCGCCACCCCTTCGGCATCGGCGACGGCGATCCCCGTGTGTACGACCTTCGCCCGCGTCAGGGCGTGCTTGCGTCCGGGTGGCTCAGGGAAGTGCCAGACCAGTTGTTCCACGCTTGGCATCGGCATGAACAGAGTGTATAACGTACTGTTTAGTGTACAACGTACATTTTAGGAGGGTCGATGCAGCTCAGGGGAATCAATTACGACACGGGGTTCGGCGGCGCGGTCGGTGACCGGTCGCGGATCGACTTCGACCCGGATGTGGTGCGGCGAGAGCTGGAGATCATCGCGGCGGACCTGCACTGCGATGCGGTCCGGATCAGCGGGGACGACCCGGACCGCCTCGCGCTGGCCGCGCATGCCGCCGTCGACGCGGGGCTGCTGGTGTGGTTCGCGCCGTTCCCGATGGATCTGACGCCGGCACAACTGCTGCCGTACTTCAAAAACTGCGCCGAGCGAGCGGAGGAGATCCGGGCGCGCGACCCGAGGACCGTGCTCGTGCTGGGCTGTGAGATGTCGCTGTTCTGCACCGGTTTCGTGCCCGGCGCGTACCTGATGGAACGCCTCCAGAACGCGATGAACCCGCAAGCCTGGGCTGGTCACACGCCCGAGCTGGACTTCAACGAGATGCTGCGCGGCCTTGCCGGGGTCGCACGGGAGCGCTTCGGCGGGAAGGTCACTTATGCCTCAGGGGAATGGGAGGACATCGACTGGTCGGGATTCGACTTCGCCGCGGTCAACCTGTACCGCGATGCGGACAACGCCGCCGAATTCCCCCAGATCGTGCGGAACTTCGGCACGCACGGGAAGCCCTTGGTGATCACGGAGTTCGGTTGCTGTACCTACCGCGGCGCGGCGGAGGCCGGTGGAACGGGCTGGACCATCGTCGACCAGTCGGCGACACCCCGGGTGCTGAACGGCGACCACGTCCGCGACGAATCCGTGCAGGTGTCGTACTTCCACGAGGTGATGGACGTCTTCGAGGCCGAGGACGTGCACGGCGCTTTCTGGTTCAGCTTCGCCCTGTACGAAGCCCCGTTCGACCCCGACCCGAGGCGCGATCTCGACATGGCGAGCTACGGTGTCGTCAAGGTGCTCAAGGGACAGCAGGGCAGGCGCTATCCCGACATGACTTGGGAGCCCAAGCCCGTCTTCGACGCTCTCGCGAACCGATTCGGCGCGCCAAGGATCCACACTCCAGCCGAGCCACTCGGAAGAAGCGGCCCCTTGAGGGACAGCTCCGGCTGACCGGCTGCTCGTCGACTAATGGGAGCTACCGGGTCGGCTGTTCGGGCAGACTCGGTGCCTGTAGCCGCTGGTGGGTGAGCACTCTCGTCCACCGGACCTAGGAGTCCTGGGGTCAGATCGTGCCCTCACCGGTGGCCAGGG
>NZ_JANZYP010000127.1 GCF_025506355.1 Sphaerisporangium corydalis | reverse complement strand
CCACTCCCACCCCTCCCACCACAACGATGTCGTTCATCAGGGCGCCGACGCGGCGAGAATAGGTACGGCGAAATCGGCGCCTCTTACGGCGAGGAACCCGACGGACGCATGGTGGAGGGCCGAGGCAGGCCGCCAGGCCGGAAACACGCCCGAGCCGAAGGCGAGGACCGTAGGACAGGACACCCGCGCCATTTCGATGTTCCAGCATCGCGGGCGCCGCCGGAATGGGGTACGGCAAAGCCGACGCGACACCCGACCGGCGAACATTGAGCACACCAGGTTCCATCCGCGGCTCACGCCAGATACGTCACACGCCCGCCGACCAACGTGGCCGTGATCGGCAACTCAGCAAGGTCCCCGACCGGCACCTCACGCGGATCGCAAGCGGTCACCATCAGATCGGCGACATCCCCGACCCGTACCCGCCCGCGCCCACCACAGGCCGAGGCCAGCGCGACCTCCAGCGGAATCGCCTGCTCAGCGTGCCACGGCGGCCGGTCGTCGTCCGTGCGCGCCACCGCGCCGGCGATACCGTTCCATGGGTCCAGCGGCGACACCGGCGCGTCCGAGCCGATCTCCAGCCGTGCTCCCGCGGCGAGCATCGAGGCGTACGCGAACGCCCGCCCTGTCCGCCCCCGCCAGTACTGATCCGCCACATCCCGGTCATCCGGCGCGTGCGCGGGCTGAACCCCGACCGTCACCCCAAGCTCCGCGAAACGTCGCATGTCCCCAGGATCCACAAGCTGAGCATGCTCGATCCGCCCCCGGCAACCGACCTCCGCGAACGCGTCCAGGGCGATGGCCGTGGCCCGGTCGCCGATGGCGTGCACCGCCGGGGAAATGCCGTGGCTCGCGGCGCGCCGCATCAAAGCGGTCAGTTCGTCCGGCGGCAGCACCAGCAACCCGTTCGCCTCCGGCCCGGTCCGCCCCGGGTACCCCTCGTGGCAGTACGCGGTCCGGGTGTTGAGCGAGCCGTCCACGAAGAGCTTGCAGGGCCCAACCCGCAGAAGCCCTCCCGACCCCGGGACCAGGTCACCGGTCCGATACCCGCGCTCAATCGTCTCGTCGAGAACGAACCGGGCAATCGTGCAGGAAACCCGCACGCTGGAGGCTCGCGACAGCAGACGTCGCGACCAGTCCGCGACGGTATCGGCGTACTCGAAATCGATGACCCCGGTCACCCCGCGCGCCGCGGCCGCATCGGCGGCCTCCAGCACCCACCGGTCCTGGACCGCGACGGATGCCGAAGGCAACGCGGCGGTGATCTCCATGCACGCGGTCTCGGTGAACACCCCGCTCGGATGATCCCGGCCGATCAGAACCAGTGCCGCGGGACTGAGCCAGCAGGTGTGCAGATCATTGCTGAACAGCGTGACGGCACGGCCGGGCAGCGCCCGCTCAAGCAGATCCTTGTGCGGACGGTCCGGCCACAGCCCATCGCTGAAATGGGCACCGAAGATCATCTCATCCGGATCGGCCGGATCGGCCGGGCCCGCCACCTCGCCGAGCCCGGCCACCAGCCGATCCACGGCCTCAACGGCGGAACCCGCTCCCGCCAGCGAGACCCTGCGCCGGGCGGCGGCCCACTGGAGCATGTGCACGTGCGCGTCCACGAGTCCCGGCAGGAGCGTGCCGCCCCTCCCCTCGACGATCCGCACCCCATCGCCGTCCCGCCCGTCAACACCCCGCCCGTCAATACCCCGCCCGTCAACATCCCGCCCGTCAACGATCGGTAAGCCGTCGCCGCTACCGCCCTGTCCACCACCGCCGCCACCCCGAGGAACGTCCAGAATGTCCCGGACCACCCCACCGGCCGGGCGGATAGACACCACTCGCCCGTCGGCCATGCCCACGTCGCACACAGGCCCGCCCGGCTCAAGATGGACATTTCGCAGCAACGTCCGCGCGCTGTCCCCGCCCGGCTCTCGGGTCATCGACGGCCCTCCACTGCCCAGGCCCGGGCAGCCGACCCCGTCATCCAGCCCGGCGCGGCGCCTCCAGGTCGTCCAACGACTCTCCTGTGGAGACCCTAGGACTTCTCTGGACGAACTGGACACCCGCCGGGCGTGTGGGGTCGATCACCATCAGCGCGGACACGTCTCGCCGGCCCGCACCGGAACACCGCCCGGCCTTAATGCCCCAGCGGAACCGGCTGACCTTGCGGAACCTGCTGCCCGTACGGCCCCTGCTGCCCGATGGGACTCTGCGGCACCTGGTGAATCTGCCGTCCGGACGGATGCTGCTGAATGGACGGGTGCTGGTGGATCGACGGACGCTGATGCCCGTACGGACGCGGATGGTTATAGGGATAGTGGTGGTGGCCATATGGGTGGTGATGATGCCCATGGGGATTATACGGCCGGTGCTGACAGTTGCGGTAGTGATGGCGACCCTGGTGGTAGTAGTAGCAGGGATGGCCATCCCCACTCAGAATCCCGGATATCGGGACGGACTCCTGATTCATCGCACTCGCATTGGACGGCAGGGCCGAGATCGCCACAAAGGCGAAAAGGCCGGACGCCACCAGTGTGCCGACGGCAAGCGCACGCTTGAACATGAAATCACTCCGTATCTCCTGGCCTACCCCGACATTCCGCCCGGGTTTATGAAGAATCGACCCGAACCATGGAGCACACCGAGTCGACACCACACCTGGAGACGCTAGCGGAAGTAACTACAAATACCTCTTCAGACACGCCAAGCCATCAGCACCGGATCACCGAACCCGCAGCCCTCCCACCCGAAATCCCTGCATTCAACCCACTCCACAAATCCCCTCAACCATCCGAATACCCCAACCACCAACCTTATTGCCGACACACAGCACACGGCCCACTAAATACCGAACCCACCGGGTCAGCCAGCCCACCGAACAGAATGAACGGCGAACCCACCGCTTTCCGCCTAACCCCCATAAACCGCTGCCGGCACATTTCAACACCAGGCGTTCCACAGCCGTAACTGACGTAAAAAAACCCGGCCATTGAACAAATGAATTTGACGGCCGGACGTCCCCTAAAGGGCGATCTGAATATAGAGGGGTCTGTGGTCGGAGAGGGCTGTAAGCGGGGCGATATCGCACCGCCACATACTGCCCTTAGGCACGAACAGATAGTCGAGCTTCTTCCGCACCCCCCCACTGCTGTGGGTCCACTGCCCATTACGACTGGTGCCGCGCTGATCGCACTCCCCGTACGCCTGATAGGCGGGCGCCATGGCCCGGCGCCCAGCGGCACTGCCGGCGCCGCTGTCAGGCGGGGTCACGTTGAGATCGCCCCCGAAAACGGTCCAGTAACCAGGCTGGGTGGCGAACGCCATCAGGTCCTTGACCTGCTTGGTCCGGTACGGCGCGCCCGGCTCCCTGTCGTCGTAGGTCTCGCCCGACGACAGATGGGTGCCGCAGGCCCGGACGCGCTTCAGGGGGATCGTGGCACAGACGACAGCCCGCTTGACGTACCAGGGCGGTGCGTCCAGCAGGAGGGTCTGGAAGGTGACCGCGTCGTCGGCGACCGCGACCGTGATGCTCTGCGCACCCCGCGAGCGGCCAAGACGATCAGGCTGACAGGCGTACGGAACGCCGGCGTTGGAGAGAATGCTCCACGACCGGATGCTCCACCTCCGACCGGTCCGCTGCTCCAACCAGCGTTCCAGCGTCCCCTCTGCTCCGGTGCAGAACTCCTCTAGGAAGATCACATCAGGCTTGATCGGCCGGTCGACGGCATACTGCCCGATACTCCGCGCCAACTGCTCGGCGTCGGCACGATAGAGGCCACAACGGGGATTCGTACCGGCGCAGACGTTCCACGTCATCACCGACAGCTCCGTGCGCGCCTCGGCGGGAGGAGTCACAACCGCCAGCACGGCAACAGCCGCCACCATCATTCGCCCTTTCATCACCGCCATACAACCAGAACCCCCCCACCCCCAGCCCAACCGGCACACCCCCCACAAAAGATCAAGGCTGTCCGGCCCCCGCCTCCTCACGTGGCGGTGAGCCAGGCACGGTGCCGATGACTGAGTTCTCGACCGGTGAGGTCGGTACGGCCGAGGTCGTGGTAGTTCGGCAGCCAACCCTCCACTTCGCCGTGGGAGCGTTGGACGGCGAACAAATCCCAAAGTTCCCGGTGTGGCACGCGCACACCGGCGGCGTCCTCGTAGGCACGAAGGAAAGCGTCGGCGACGCGCGTGCCGTGAAGCAACACCAGGTCCAGGCGGCACCAGCCGACATCGAATCCGCGGGGCGCGAACGAGGCCCCCGACCAGTCGACGACCCCCGTGAGCTCACCGTTTTCCCACAGGACATTGCCCGACCAGTAGTCGAAATGTGTGAGCACCCTCGGTTCGGCGGCAAGCTCGCCCCATCGTTTCCGCACCGGCCCATCGGCCCGGCCGACGATGCCGGGAATATCACCGATAACGTCGCGGAACCCTGTCATCCCTATAAGAGGTGCAGCGTGGATACGGGCAAGCGCGTACCCCAGCCGCGCGGCCCATGGAAGCGGATCGGCAGGCATGATGTCCGCTCGCCCTGGCAGCCGCGAGATCAAAACGGCAGGCTCGCCGAATCGTTCCCCCGCCGGATCGGCGTCGAGCAGACGTGGCGCGAGACCGCCCAGCCCATCGAGCGCGGCCAGCACGTGAGTCTCGCGACACGCCGCATCGTCCGCGACGTCGTACCGTCTCAGCACCAGCTCGCAGTCCGGGTCGGCCGTCCGGACCAGATGGGTACGGGCATGAGTACCGCCTGCGAGCGCTTGCACCTCTCGCACTGTCGCCCTGGTACCGGCTACACGCGCGGCCCACGCGAGTGCTGCTGCAGATGGCTGAATGTCGGGCATCGCGCCAGTCTGAACGGTTCGGAGTAGGTCGGCGAGACAATTCCTGCCGCAGAGTCAAGAACGGGCGGGTCTCCGTAAGACTGGAGACCCGCCCGTTTCTATGTCGTTCACCCAGGTCAGCGGCTACTTCCGCTGATCGTGATGAGGTGCCCCCTGTAGGATTCGAACCTACGCACCCGGCTCCGGAGGCCGGTGCTCTATCCCCTGAGCTAAGGGGGCTCAACGAGTGGTAAGGCTACCAGCATCTGGAGGCCTTCGGTTACCCATAAGCCGGTTCGCGATCAAGTACCCGCCAGGTCCGGGACCGATCAGGTCCGACCCTGAGCGCGAAGTCTTCCTGATCCGGTATGCCGACGTCCGCCCCTTGATCCGGCATGCCGATCCACCCCTCTGCAGCGCCACGCGTCAACGCCCACGTGTAGGCGCTACCAGTGGAGCACCTGGCTGATGTGCAGGTGGATCTTGGGGCCCCTGACCTCGGCGGCCCGCCACCAGTAGCGGCTACGTGTAGGCGCTACCGCACCAGGCTTCTGACTCTAGATCCGCCGCGGGCCGCTGGGCTCTCTGGGTACCGCTCGCGTGCTCTGCCCCCACGGCTGTGAGGGACAGAGCAGGTGGTGAGGCCCGGCCCGGGGAGTGGGCCGAGCGGCAGCCCCAGGTGCGATCAGCAGAGACTTATGGGCCGCCACCGTGGACGCAACCGACGGGTACTAGGTGTCGCGCACCTGGTCTTGGCGAGGAGCTCGGTACAGGTACTTAGTGGGGCGGGTTATTTGTTGGGGCGGATGGCGCCTCGGTAGCGCGGGCGGTAGTAGGCGGAGTGGGCGAAGTCGATCTTTTGGACTACGTCGCCGGATTTGGGGGCGTGGACCATCACGCCGTCCTTGAGGTAGATGCCTACGTGCGTGGGGTCTCCGTTGCCGCCTCCGAAGAAGACGAGGTCGCCTGCCTTGAGTTGGGAGAACGGGATCCTGTCTCCCTTGGTGAACTGGCTGCCGGTGTAGTGCGGAAGGGAGACGCCAGCCTGTCCCCAGGCGTATAGGGCCAGGCCTGAGCAGTCGAAGCCGCCACGTGTGGCTCCGCCCTTGGATCCCCCGCCCCAGACGTACGGCGTCCCGATCTTGTCGATGGCCGCGATGGCGGCGGCGGCTCCAGCGGCCGTAGGTCGCGAGCCGGCCGTAGGTCGCGAGCCGGCCGTAGGTCGCGAGCCGGCCGTAAGTCGCGAACCGGCCTTGTCGACGACGTCGTTCGCTGGACTCTTGGACGGGCGGGTGGTGCTGGCGGCGACACGGGCTCGACCGGTGGTAGGAGCTGGTGCGGTCCCTGGGCGGTTGGTGGCTCGATCGGCGGCGACAGTTCTGTCGTGGCCGGTGTGGCCAGGGTCAGCGCGTGCGTCCATGTGGTCGGCGGGGGTGGGGGCGGCCTGCGGTCGGCCTTGGTCGAGGTGTGACCGATCTTGGTGGGGGCGTGGCCGGTTCCGGTCGATGTGTGGCTGGTTCTGGCCGGGATGTGGCTGGTCGTGGTCGGGGGTTGGGTGGTTCTGGTCGGGGTGTGGACGATCTTGGTTGGGGGGTGGCTGGTTCTTGGGAGGTTGCTGGTTCTGCTTGGGGTGGTGCTGATCAAGGTTGTGGTGTTGCCGGGTCTCCACTGATTGTTGGTGGGTTGGGGGGACGCGGGCGGTGGTGATGGACGGCTGGTGGATTTTGGTCGGGGTTCTGTCGTGGTCTGTGGAGCTGGTCGCGTTGGGGGCGGGAGGCTGGGTGGGCCAGGTCCACATGCGGGCGGCTGGTGTGCCGTGGGGGTCGATCAGGTCGCGGGGTGATCCCGGTGAAGGTTCGGACGGTGCCTCGGCGGCCGGGAGTGGTGGCATAGGTGCTTCTCTGATTTGTCCTTCTGTGGTTGGAGGGTCTTCTGGAGTGGTCGCTGGTCGGTCCTTGGAGATCGCTGGTCGATTCTCGGCGGAGGATGGGCGGTCCATCGGGGAAGGAGTGTTCGGGTTGGCGGGGAGGGGGTTGGCG